>JAZNRC010000001.1:0-67500 GCA_045590555.1 Lachnospiraceae bacterium
AGACAGACTGTATCAAAATGGGAGAACGGTATGTCAGTTCCGGATTCCGGTATGTTGATTATATTGGCGGATGAATTGGGTACTACGGTAAGTGAGCTGCTTGGAGAAACTGTGGCTGAACCGACTACCGATGATTTAAAGACCATTTCTGAAAAGTTGGAAGTTATTAATTTACAACTTGCTAAAAGAAGTAGGACAACGGTGAAAACGATTCGATGGATTCTTATTTTATTGTGTGCGGTTATAGTGATTATATTTATCGCACTTGTATTTATGAATAGTCCTTATCTGGATTGGAATTACAATGATCCTGAGTTAGCTGTGGCAGGAACAATAATGCACGGGTTTGAATTCTTATTTGTAAGACTCGCACCGATTGCTTTTTTGGCTTCTGTGGTTGGAATTGTAGCAACATATAAGAAAAGATAACTTTTAGTTTGTGAAAAAGGCGTATTTCTTGCAGTATTTTATTATCAACTGGTAGTTGGGTGCATTAGTGTACTGTTTTTTTGGAATATCAACTGTTGGTGTGTGGTATTATTTAGACTTATATTGTAGCATCAGTAGCGAAAGGAGGGTTCCCGAAAATGAATCAAGAAAAAATAGGAAAGTTTATTGCATCTTGTAGAAAAGAATGTGGGTATACCCAGGCATCACTTGGCGAAAAGCTTGGGATAACTGATAGAGCAGTTTCAAAGTGGGAGACTGGAAAAAGTATACCTGATGCGTCCATAATGCTTGAACTATGTAATTTATTAAAAATCAGTGTCAATGAACTTTTAACAGGGGAACATATTGCTATGGAAAACTATAAAGAAAAGGCAGAAGAGAATTTACTCGAGTTACAGGAAAAAAAGGTCAAGGCACAGAAAAGCCTGTTTCGAACAGAACTGGTATTCATTGTAATTGCAATTCTTCTTGTACCTGTGCATTTGGCGATAAATTACTACTATCCCAATAATAGCGGAACGGGTGTTGGATTATTGCTTGTAATAATCGGAATCATTATGTTTGGAATTCATTTTATTCGCAATTACGAAGTTAAACCCAAGTAGAAATTTCAGTTTGTGGAAGCAACAAATTCCAAACTACCAAATGCCTCGATTTTTATCGGGGCTTTTTTAGGGCAAATAAGGATGTAATCAAAAATTTTCTTATAAAAAGCATTGGCAAAGCAGCAAAAATATACTAATATACAAAAAGTAAGTAGCAAAACGAAACGAACTGCTGATTGAAATGATAATAAGCATTTTGTATAAAAGGAGAAGCGAAATGAAAAAGAAAGTATTGTTAGCGATGGCAATTTTGGCCACAGCATGTTTGACGGGATGTAATTTAAATGTAAGTTTCACACCGGATGAGCCGGCGTCAGGAATGGTTTCTGAAGCGGAATCGGAAGACATTAAGGTGACAGAAAACGAAAGTGGATCTGCACAGAATTCCGAAAGCGAAGCAACACAGAATTCCGGAAACAACAGCGGAACTGCTGTTGAAACATCACAGGCTATCCAAATCGATTTTGAATCAGTGTACGAAAGCAATGATAATCCGTTTTTATGGTCGGTAAGTTACGAATACCTATATTAGACGATGAACGCTATCCGGAATTGTCTATGGCAATCCAGGATTACAGAATGAATTATGTCAGAAACATAGAGGCAGCAAGAGACGAATTGGCAGCTGCTGCAGAGCAGGATTACGCTGAATTTGGTGCAGAAAGCTGGATGGGATATTACACCATCGACGAGAGCATGACGGTAAAACGTGCAGATGCAACTGCTGTATCCATTTTAGAGCAGGGGAATTTGTATCAGGGCGGTGCACATGGTTCTGACGGTTTCGGATGCTTTAATGTGGATACCCAAACCGGAGATATAATTGCATTGAATGATGTAGTTACCGATATGAATGCATTGTCAGGAATTATTGCAACTGAAGTGTTGGAACTGTATCCGGACATTACATATTTTACACCGACCTTGGAAGAAACCATTGATATGTATATTAATCCGGAACTCACATTGACATGGACATTGGATTACAATGGAGTCACATTCTATTTCGGAAGTTATGAGATTGGAACTTATGCTGACGGAAGACAGCAGGTAACGGTTCTTTTCAGTGAATATCCTTCACTTTTTAACAGTTATTATTTTAATAATGTTACAGATAACTATGTAATTCCTGCAAGTGCTTGGGGCACTTTGGATGTTGATTTGGATGCTTACCGTAGTGAAGAAATTGTTTTAACTTCTATGAAAGAAATCACACAGATGCACGGAAATGCCTTATATTATACGGGATGTAGTACGCAAAGAGATAATCTGTATTCTATATTCATCCCCACAAGCAAAAGCTTGTGGGGGTTTTTATTTTTGTAATCATTGCAATAAGATGAATTATAAAGTATCATAGGGTAAAAGGAATTTCTGTATGTATAAGAGGAAATTTATCATGTATGGTAATGCGATGAATCCGTATGAAAAATATCAGAATATTGTTTTCTTTGGGCTTCCTGCATATGGACATATTAACCCTACATTATCGCTAATAAATGAGCTTGTACGTTGTAATTATAGAGTGATTTACTATGCATCGGAGGAATATAGAACTGAAATAGAAGGTCACGGGGCTGAATTTAGAGCATACAATTTTCAAAATGTCGAATGGAATCCGCAAATCGGAAGCCAAATTCTCCAATTGACGGAGTTGATATTAAGGTTCAGTAACGAGCAATTAAAAACATTGATTGTCCAAGTAAAAGAATTACAACCGGTTTTAATTATGCATGATACTCTTGCTTTTTGGGGAAGAGTTGTGGCAGATGCAATGGGAATAAAAGCAGCATCAGTGAATGCAATTATTACTACATACCAATATACAAGTAAAACATTTTGGATGTATACGACACACTTCATTGGGAAACTTATATTTGAATATAAGGCGATTAGAAATATCATTAAATACCAGAATAAAATTTATAAAAGATATCCCATAAAAAATCATAAAGTATTAGGACTTTTAATGAATGAAGAGAGATTAAATATTTATACATATCCACGACTGATTCATCCGGATGCTGATAAATTAAAAAATAATTGTTTTTTTCTTGGACCGGCAGTTATTCACAGGAATGATTTATATCAAGGGGAAGAAGAGTATGAGTACGATAATCTTATCTATGTGTCGTTGGGAACGATTTTTAATGATAATATAAAGTTTTACAAAACAATTTTTTCAGCATTTGCTAATACAAAGTATGTGGTTGTTATTTCTTGTGGAAATTCATATAACAAACTTATAAAAGAAAATTTACCAGGCAATATTATTTTAAAATCGTATGTAAACCAAAAGAAAATATTTAAAAATGCTATTTTATTTATTACGGCCGGTGGGATGAATAGTATATGTGAAGCGGTCTCAAATCGTGTTCCATGTTTATGCTATCCACAACAAGGGGAACAGGCGATTAATGCAAAATATTTAAAAAAGTTGGGATTGGGCGATATATTAAAAAAAGAATGTGAATTAATGAAAGCCGCGGAGAACTTATTGGAGCATTATTGCCCGGAACCTGAATTGATTCGTGAATTTTCGACGGTGTATATGAATGAATTAATAGAGAGGCTGATGATATATATTAGTGAAAAGGAGAATTAAGGATGACTAAAATTCTTGTGACAGGTGCAACCGGATTTCTGGGAAAATATTTGGTTGAACAGCTTTTATCAGGAGGATATGAAGTCCTAGCACTTGGAAGAAATGAAGAAGCAGGCCGAAAGCTTGCGGAGATGGGAGCCTCCTTTTGTAAAGGAGATTTTACGGATAAGGAAGGTTGTTCTGTATATTTTGATAACGTGGATTATGTTATTCATGCAGGTGCATTATCTACAGTATGGGGAAGTTGGGATAGTTTTTACAATACCAATGTAATTGGGACAAGGAATATCTGTGAGTTATGTATGGAAAAAAATATTAAACGTATGGTGTATATTTCGTCACCCAGTATTTATTCCGGTAAAGTTCATCGTTTTGATATTAGAGAGAACGAATATGATAGCAGAAATGAATTGAATTACTATATTAAATCCAAAATCATGTCAGAAGAAATTGTGCAAAAATTTCAGGAAGAAGGACTATATACGGTAGTGCTTCGTCCAAGAGGTCTTTTTGGAATTGGTGATACAAGTTTGATTCCCCGTATTTTAAAAGCAAATCAAAAAATTGGAATTCCTCTTTTTAATAAAGGCAAGAATTATGTTGATATCACATGTGTGGAAAATGTGGCATATGCGGCTATGTTATGTGTGCAGGCTGAGAATATAAACGGGCAAGTTTTTAATATATCAAATGGTGAGCCTATGCAGTTTAAGGAAATTCTGGAATTGTTTATGAAATCAATTGAGGGGAAGGCAAGGTATCTTAAATTACCCTTTAATTTGGTATATGGTATTGCTTCTTTCTTAGAGACCATATATAGAATTTTTCATATAAATGGAGAGCCGGCATTAACCAGATACACGGTCTGCACACTGGCATTTTCCCAAACGCTTAATATATCTAAAGCAAAGAAACTGTTGGGTTATGAACCAAAGATAACGATTGCAGAGGGAATTACAAATTATGGAAAATGGTGGAAAGAAAATAACAGAAGTTAGATTATATAATTGTGGGTGTTGCAAGAATAATCTTAGGCATGTTTTTAAACATCATAGTAAGGAAATTCGGTTCTTCCCGGCGCGGGTGGTTTTGATTCGACACAGTCAATTAGGGGATATTTTATATGATACGGGATATTCCAAATTAATTTACCGAAATCATATTTTGTCTTTTTTGTACAATGCATTAAATAAAAGTTATGTGAATGAAGAAGATACGATTGTTTCAAAGCTTAAAAGAGATGGAATAGCGACGGAACACATTAATCAAATTATACTTTCCCATGCTCATCCGGATCATATTGGCGGATTAAGATTGTTGCAAAATTATGAGATTATTTCCACAGAAAAAGTAATTGATACATTGCAGAACGGAGGAGCTTTTGAGCTTGTGTTTCAAAACATGAAACCGGATGGAAGTGTAAAATATAGGCTACCGGTTGTCGGCATGACGGATTCGGTTTTAAATGGTTATTTTGAGAAGATATATGATGTATTGGGAGATGGTTCCATACTGGGTGTGGAATTAAACGGACATGCCGACGGACAACTTGGAATTTATCTGCCGGAATATCAGATGTTTTTTGCGGCAGACGCATGTTGGGGAGCTGACTTGCTTTGTAAAGTAAAAGACATGCGCAAGGTGGCACAATGGATTCAGAACGATTATATAATGTATGTAGATACTGTCGGAAGGCTGGAACGGTTTATAAAAGAAAATCCTGAAATAAAAGTGATCTTTTCACACGATACGATGGAGGAAATTCGGTATGAGTAACAAATTAAGGGTTTTAAAATATTATTTGAAATATAAAAACAGAAAGTTTGGGACGGTAGAAAAGCTTGAAAAATTTCAAAGTAAAAAAATAAAAAAGCAGTTAGAGTTTGTGACGCAGTATTCGGACTTTTATAAAGACTATAAAGGGAAGTCATTAGAGGAATTTCCTATTATAGATAAAAAGATTATGATGGACAATTTTAATCGTATTAATACAGTTGGAATTGATAGGGATGAGGCTATGGATTTTGCAATAGGCTCAGAACGTACAAGAGAATTTAGCGACAGACTACATAATATTACAGTTGGATTAAGTTCGGGAACGTCTCACAGCAGAGGAATTTTTCTTGTGGAAAACTCCGAGAAGGATAAGTGGGCCGGATATGTACTTGCAAAATTTCTGCCTAAAGGAATTCTTGCAAAATGTAAAATTGCTTTTTTTATGAGAGCTAACAGCAATTTATATGAATCAGTAGGTTCCAAGAACATACAATTTGAATTTTTTGATATATATGCAGATGTGAATCACAATCTTAAGAAGCTTCAGGCATTTCAGGCTGATATCATTGTAGCACAGCCGTCAATGCTTCTTATGATTGCCAATGAAATTAAAAATAATACCCTTACTGTTTCTCCACAAAAAGTAATTTCCATAGCGGAAGTACTGGAAAAGGAAGATGAGGCTTACATAAAAGAGATATTTGGTTTGGATGTCATTCATCAGGTATATCAATGTACGGAAGGATGTCTGGCAACAACCTGTAAATGCGGCACGCTTCATTTAAATGAAGATATTGCTTATATTGAAAAAGAATATCTGGATGATAATAGATTTGTACCGATCATCAGCGATTTGGAGAGGACATCACAGCCGATTATAAGATATCGTTTAAATGATGTTTTGGTAGAGAAAAGAGAAAAGTGCCCCTGCGGTTCTGTTTTTACGGCACTTGAAAAAATTGAGGGCAGGGAGGATGATGTTTTTCAGTTTGAAGATTTTAATGGAGAAATTGTTTGTGTTTTTCCGGATTTTATCAGAAGATGCATTTTGTTTGCCGGAAATATAACGGATTATAGAGTTTTACAGATGCAAGACGGTAATATTACGGTTTATGCTGATATCGAACAATCATTGAAGGAAAGAGTGAGCGAGGAATTTCAAAAGCTTGCAGAGGATATGAATTTTATAATGCCAAGGATACAGTTTGAGCATTATTATTATGATAAGAAACGAAAACTTAAACGTGTGGAATGTTGTGTTACAAAGGAGGATAAAAATGAGGAATCTTAAAATTTACGGATGTGGTAGTGCTTTGCCGTCAAAAAAAATCATGTTTGGGGATCAGACCCGATACCGTCTGGGAGATGGGCAGACAATACTTGATCTCGCAGAGATGGCTATTAAAAAAGCATTGGAAGATGCAGGAATGAAAATGTCGGATATTGATTGTATTATTGGTGGTATGGCAACACCGCTGCAAGCAATTCCCTGTAATGCAGCATTGATCCATGAACGTGTAGCAATTGGGATGGATATTCCGGCAATGGATATCAATACAACATGCACAAGTTTTGTTACGGCATTGGATATGGCAGCATATATGACAGATTGTGGAAGATACAACAGGATATTAATTGTTTCAGGAGATACTGCGTCCGCTGCACTTAATCCGAATCAGCGCGAAAGTTACGAGTTATTTTCTGATGTCGCTACTGCATTTATTGTAGGTAAATCCGACACCGATTCAGGAGTACTGTTTGCGGCGCAGAAAACATGGTCAGAGGGCGCGCATGATACTGAAATCAGGGGCGGCTGCGGTTTGTTGTCAGCGTTTAAATTCAGTGAAGATAATAAAGAAGATTATTATTTTGATATGAAGGGAATTAAAGTATTGAAATTATCGGCCTATAAGCTTCCGGGATTTCTGAAAGAATCTTTGGAAAAGGCGGAAATGTCGTTGGATGATATTGATATCATTGTACCGCATCAGGCAAGTAAGGCTTTGGACATGATAATGCCACGATTAGGGATTGATAAGAGTAAATATATTAATCGTGTAAAAGAATTGGGAAATATGATTTCTGCGTCAATCCCTTATGCTTTGTGCGATGCGATACACGATGGACAGATTGTTCGCGGAAATACTGTAATGCTGATTGGTACTGCAGCCGGACTTACATCAAGTATGGTAATTCTTAAGTATTAATAGTGTTTATAAAATTAAAAAATAAAAGATATCTATGATGTTTATATATTAAAAGGGAGTATCACGCTATAACCGGAATTTAGTTATTTTGCGATACTCCCTAGTTTTTGATTTACTTAAAAATGCAGAATTTCTTATTTCGCCTGTTCAAGAGCAAGTGTTACAGTTGTGATGTCGCATACTTCTGCGGGTCCGTAGTACTGGATAGCACCGGGATATACGAAGCATGTTTCAACTGCCCATTCGTCACGGTTCGCTTCGAAGAATTTGAAAGGAGCACCATCTAATTCTACAAGAGCTTTCTTGATAACGGGCTTATCTTCGCCATGTCTTCTTTCGATGTTCATCATCTTTGTGATAGGCATACCACCTGCAACCCATTCGTTAGCGGGTTTAGAAAGGTTGGAAATCTTAGATAAGTATCCGTTGTAGCCGTACTGAATCAACATGAATGCGTTGTATCCAAGTGAGTAGCAGTAGTCTGAGTCGAAGTTTGAAGGGAATGCACATCTTCCTTCGTATCCTAAGAAGTGGTGAAGTGCGCTGAACTTGCCCTTGTATGTGCCTGCTGCCTTACGAGCTGCCAACTTATCAGCAACCATAGCAGAGAATAATTTCTCAGATTCGATAAGGGATACCTGTACGTTTCCGTGAGGATCTCTTTCTAAGAATAACTGCTGCTGGATAGCCTGAGGAAGGATTGCAAATACTTCCATAGATTCCTTGGTTAAACCATTCTGGATAAATGCATACTTCTCATCCCATGTAGGAAGAGCGTTGAATGCATCTGCCTTGCTGCCTGCAAGAAGTTCGTTGATTTCGTGAATCAATACTGAGAATTCGGGAACGAATTCTACAACACCTTCGGGGATAATAGCAACACCGAAGTTCCAGCCCTTAGCTGCTCTCTTTTCAACTGAATCAGCAATGTAATCAGCGATCTGAGAAAGAGACATCTTCTTAGCAGCAACTTCTTCTGATACTAAACAGATGTTAGGCTGTGTTTCAAGAGCACATTCCAAAGCTACGTGAGAAGCAGAACGTCCCATAACCTTAACGAAGTGCCAGTACTTCTTAGCTGAGTTAGCATCTCTTTCGATGTTACCGATGATTTCGCTGTATGTCTTAGTAGCTGTATCGAAACCGAATGAGCATTCGATGTCTTCGTTCTTTAAGTCACCGTCGATTGTTTTAGGACATCCGATAACCTGTACGCCTGTGTTGTTAGCTGCAAAGTATTCAGCAAGAACAGCAGCGTTTGTGTTAGAGTCATCACCACCGATGATAACAACAGCTGTGATGCCGTGCTTCTTGCAAACTTCTGCAACGATAGCGAACTGTTCTTTGGTTTCAAGTTTGGTTCTACCGGAACCGATGATATCGAAACCACCTGTGTTTCTGAACTTGTTGATGTATTCGTCATCAAAGATTAAGTAGTCATCTTCGATAAGACCGCTGGGGCCGCCCTTGAAGCCGTATAATTCGTTTTCAGGGTTTGTAGCCTTTAAAGCGTCATATAAACCACAGATAACGTTGTGTCCGCCGGGAGCCTGTCCACCGGAAAGGATAACACCTACAATCTGCTTCTTCGCAACAGATGTGTTCTGACCCTTCTGGAAAGTGATTTCTTTCTTACCATAGGTATTGGGGAAAAGTTCTTTGATCTTTTCCTGATCAGCTACGCTCTGAGTTTCTGCACCTTCGTTTACGCAAATGTCAGCAATACCGTTTCTTAACATTGCGGGAAGCTTGGGAGAATACTCGTATCTTGCTTTCTGTAATGATGAAATTTTCATAACTACGTCTCCTTTATGTAATATTTAATTTTTTACTCAAGTTTCATTCTAATATATTTTAGAAGTAAAGTAAACCATTGAAATGGGGAAAATCGCAGTTTTTTACAAGAGAAACTGCCAATTATATAGTTCCATTTGCACAGATATGTTATACTGTTGGAGATATCATCTATAAGGAGGCTTCCATGATTAGTTTTAAATGTACAAACTGTGGCGGAGAGATGGCAGTAAGCCGTATCGGCGATTTGGCGTGTCCCTATTGTGCATCCCGTAATTTTTTCAGTGACCGCGAATTGCAGGAGTATCGGACGTTTCGTATGAGAATGCTGGAGTATTTGCGTGCGTTGGCAGAGGAGGGAGAGTCTTCCCGCGGATTGGAACGTTTGTGGGACGATGCGGAAACTTGTGTTTTTCGTGCCAAGGATGGAACGGATATTACGATTCAATACATATATAAAAGCATGGAAGACGGTATTTGGATGTATTCTGCCCGTAAGAATGTCATTTACATTTATCCCCAAGATAAAATTTGGATGGCAGATAAAAGCATGGATGCATTCCAGAGTATTGCCTATCCCCAGGCGGATATGAGAGGACTTGACAGGTGTTTTCCTACACTCGCAGGGAGGTTTGAGTTAGAGGATGAGAGTATCATGCTGGTGTATTCCAAGGATGAAAATATGTATCCTCTTGCCATGTTCGGAAGTCTACCCGCAAAGCATGTAGAATGGATTATTTCAAGACTGGAGAACATTGCCTGCGTTCTTACTTTTAATGAGATGGAGCATGGTGCAATGACTACGGATTCGGTTTTTATTAATCCTTTAACCCATGAGGCGGCATTGTTTGGAGGATGGTACAACAGCAAAACTGCTGTTGGCGCAACCGTAAAGGATTTGCAGGATATCCGCAAGGTAGCAGAAAAGATGTTAGGCGAAAATTATGGGGATGCACCCAGACCGTTGATTTCTTTTATACAAAAGAAACCGGCGAAAAATGCTTACGATGATTTTGCCATGTGGGACCGCGTCATTGAGGAAGAACTGGGCGGAAGACATTTTACAAAGTTTGAGATATAAGATGAGTTGCAAATGATATAAAAAATAACAGGTGATAACATATTTTAAATACGGAGGGTTCATAAATGGGAAGAGGAAGTTATACCAGTTCGGATTGGAGTAAATTAAAAAACAGTTCTAAAATTACGGCAACTTCTACGGCAGACCAGTTGTTTGTTTCCAAGAAAATGCCGGAGAAATTCAATCCGAAGTTTATTGAGAAAAGAGAGTCCAGAGATTCGGAAGACCATCCTAATTCCACACCGATTATGATTGGTTTGGATGTGACCGGTTCCATGGGATATTTGTCTGCGGAAATTGCGAAAAACGGTTTGAATGAAACTATGATGAAAATATATTCCACAAAACCCATCGAAGATCCGCAGATGTTATTTGCAGCCATAGGGGATGTGGAAGATGATGCGCCCTTGCAGGTAACCCAGTTTGAGTCTGATATCCGTATCGCGGAGCAGTTACTGGAACTCTGGCTTGAATCCAAGGGTGGTGATTTCCCGGAAGATTATGAACTTCTGTGGTATTTTGCAGCAAAACATGTGCATACGGACGCTTATGAGAAGCATGGTAAAAAAGGCTTTCTTTTTACCATCGGTGATTCGGATTGCCACCCGGACCTTACGGGTATAAATATCCGTAAAATATTTGATGATCAATCCTATACCATTCGTTCTACCAAGTTGGCAGAAATGGCAAGTGAGAAATTCGAGTTGTTCCATATCCACATTACAGGGCTTTTCCCGAAAGAACCGCCTCAGTTACATAAGTGTCTGCCGGGAAGGATTCTGTGCATTCCCAAGTCTGCGGTGCATGTGATTCCGGAACTGATTATTACGGTAATGCAGCTTACAAACGGCGAGGAAGAAGAGAAGGTAATTGCACAGTGGCCGGAGCTTGTACAGCCTATTGTCCGCAATGCAGTTAAGGATCTTGTCATCAAAAAGAAGAAAGGATTATTCTTTTGAAAAAACCATATTTTTGTGCTGTAATCGGTAAAAATTTCGGCGATGAAGGAAAAGGCCTGGCGGTGGATTATTTATCGGATGTTTCCGGTAAGGTTCTGGTGATACGCCACAACGGCGGGGCACAGTCAGGGCATACGGTGGAGTATCCGGATAAGCGTTTTATTTTTCATGAACTGTCTTCAGGGTCTTTTCGCCATGCGGATACGTTTTGGGCAGATACCTATTATCCGGACATTTATAAGCTGGGTGAGGAGATGGAAGCGTTTTATGATGTGGCAGGTTTTAGACCTGTCATATTTGCGGATATTAATGCTAAGATTACCATCATTGATGATGTGTTGTTAAATATGGCAGCAGAAAGTGCCAGAGGGAGCCTTAGGCATGGTAGCTGCGGTATGGGGATATATGAGGCAAAGTGCCGAAGTGAAGCAGGCTTTGCCATCACAATAAAAGAACTTTTAGAATGGTCGGAAGAAAAATGTGTGAAGCGACTGCGGGAGATTCGTAGTGTCTATTTGCCACGCCGGCTACAGGAGTTACGGGAAGAATTGCCGGAGCAGTTAAAAGAATCAGAGCTGTCCCAAATCTTACCGGAAGAGTATGCGGAGCTTTTACAAAGCGATGCAGTGCTTGAGAATGCGGTAAAAGAAATATACCGCAACTTGCAGTACATCACCCCCATAAAAGATGTTGCATCTTTTCTTAACAGCTATGACAGGGTTATTTTTGAGAATGGACAGGGGTTGTTGTTGGATACAGACAATGCTGAATACAGTCCCCATGTAACTGCGTCCAAGACAGGTCTTACCAATCCTTGTGAATTTCTTTCGTATTGGCAGTTTACTTTGGATGAGGTGGTGTATGTCACAAGAAGTTATGTTACAAGGCATGGGGCCGGACCTTTACCGAATGAAAGCAGTAGAGAAGCGTTAGGCATAAAAGATGAGGACCAAACGAATTTGGACAATCCATGGCAGGGAAGTCTTAGGTATGCAAGACACGAAAATACAGGAGGTTTTGTCAGCGCGGTATCACAAGATTTGCAGAACCTGCAGGAATACAATTTGCCTATGCCTGCATGTTCACTTATGATTACACATTTGAATGAAACCGGGAACTGTGTACTGTGTGAGTGCGGTGATTATTCCGTGGAAGATTTTTGTGAATTGCCTGCTGTGTGTGCAACCTTCGGGCAGTTTTATTTATCTGATTCCCGATACGCATTTGATATAAAACTTGTGAAATAATTTTTACATGTCCTATTCTCAATTGATTTAAAAAGCGTTATAATTTTGAATAGCAAAAAACTATACATACGAGGTATCGTATCAAAACACCAAGGAGGTTTACAATGAGCAACAAAACACAAGATGCAGTTTATAATGCAAAAGAACTTGGCGTTGGTAAAGTCACGGTTTTAGGACTTCAGCATATGTTTGCCATGTTTGGTTCCACAGTTTTAGTACCGATTTTGACCGGTTTGAATGTATCGACCACACTTTTATTTGCCGGAATCGGAACACTTTTATTTCACTTGTTAACCAAAGGAAAAGTTCCGGCTTTCTTAGGTTCGTCCTTTGCATTTTTGGGTGGATATTTTGCAATTGCGCCTATGATTGACGGTAAGAGTAATATTGAAATGATTCCCTATGCCTGCTTTGGTGTGGCATGTGCGGGTGCTCTTTATTTAGTAATGGCGTTATTGATTAAGTTATTCTCCGCAACGAGAATTATGAAATTCTTCCCGCCTATCGTAACAGGTCCGATTATTATTGCCATCGGTTTGACATTATCCAAGTCGGCTATTGACAGTTGTTCTTCCAACTGGATTATTGCGCTGGTAGCAATTCTTGCAGTTATTATTTGTAATATTTTTGGTAAGGGTATGATTAAAATTATTCCTATCTTAATTGGTGTAGTTGCATCCTATTTGGTAGGTATCTGCATGGGACAGGTAGATTTTAGCGGTGTTAAAGATGCCGCATGGATTGGACTTCCCATCAATATGGATACTACAGTTTTTGCAATGTTTGGTGAAAATTTTGATGCATCTTTAATGATTACAGCAATCATTACCATTATGCCTATCGCATTGGCAACCATTGTAGAACATATTGGTGACGTATCTGCTATTTCTTCTACGGTTGGCAAGAATTTCATTAAGGACCCGGGACTTCACAGAACTTTACTGGGTGATGGTCTTGCAACCATTGTTGCATCCCTTTTTGGTGCACCCGCAAATACAACTTACGGAGAAAACACAGGTGTTTTAAATCTTTCTAAGGTTTATGATCCTATGGTTGTAAGACTGGCAGCAGTCTTTGCGATTTTCTTCTCTTTCTGCCCGAAATTTGCAGCAGTGATTCAGGCAATGCCTACCGCAACGGTTGGTGGTATTTCCTTAATCCTTTACGGTATGATTTCAGCTGTCGGAGTGCGTAATGTAGTAGAGAATAAGGTTGACTTTGCGAAGTCACGTAACGTTATTATCGCAGCGTTGATTCTGGTACTTTCCATCGGTATCAACTACAGTAGTGCAGGTTCTATTGCATTTGCAATCGGCGATATTAATATCAGCCTTTCCGGTCTTGCAGTCGGTGCCTTAACAGGTATTATCTTAAATGCAATTCTTCCAGGCAAGGATTACAATTTTGATGAAGAGAAACCTGATGACACAGGTGTGAATTTTGAAGTTGGACAGACACGCTCCATGAAGAGTGAGTAAATTATAGAAGTAACACTCCTTTTTGTACCGGAGTAAGATAGAATTCTTTTGTGAATTTTGTACATTGACTTCTAGGCATATTGTGTTAGAATGAAGACATAAAAAGGTACTACCGATAGACGGTTAGACCAATTATAGTTGATTAAAATATTCGCCTAGTGGTTCGGACTGAGGCGATTATTTTTGTGATTCATGATAATAGATAGTGTGCGGAACGCACCTTCTATTATTTATTACTGCCAAGCGAATACCCAAGGCCAAAGGCTGTAAGCACAAGGCTTACAACTGCGATGATACCTTCGATTGTCACCATAACATCATCCCTCTCGTAAGAATTTCTGCAAATTATACAGATTTCTATGTAAACAGGGAGTCACAGTCTCCCTGATGAGAGACTAACCGCCTACCGCGAATGGTAGTACCCATATAAAAAGTATAAGAGTGACTTTTATATTGCACAATGGTAAAAAGTAACAAAAAGCAGAGAGAATAAAGTATGTTAATAATGTACAGTATGCATCACATTTTCCTTGCTTACTAGCTCAAAAAGTGCTATATTTTTATCATAAAAATAAGTCGAAAGGACTTGCATATATAATGCCCCAGAATATAATCATTAAAGAAAGAAAGAAAGAAAGAAAGAACATGAAGTAGGCTCTTTTTTTGAGCTTTCTTTGGTATGTATTTTGGATGAATTTAATAAAGGACAATAGGCAGACTCTGTCATGCGTAAGCATGGCGGAGTTTTTTGTGTTTTAAAGATGTGAGAATCAAAATACAACCTGTCGGAATTTACATTGTCATAAGTCCTTCGACGGATAAGGAAGAGGAGAATAAGAAATGAGTAAAAGAAGTTTAGTAGCAATGATTTTAATGTTGTGCATGTCGCTAAGCCTACTTGTGGGATGCGGCGGAGATGAAGCAGTGAATGAAGAGGTTCAATCAGAGATTTCATCTGTAGCAGAAGATGTTAATTCTGAAGTAAATGCATCTGAAACAAGTGAATCCGAAGAAGTATCTGAGGTTGAGAGTGAAGAAGTTGTGGAAGAAGAATTCTATTCAGCGCAAGATGTAATGGCTTTGATAGACGAATTAACCCGTAAATATCAATACAATGATCCGGAGCATATCAAAGCGTTGGTGATAGCTGCCAATTTAGATTACATTAAAGCGGAAGAGCTGGATACCATTTTAGCTACATATGGATACACAATGGAAGATTTGTCTGTTTTATATGATGAATGTGCTATGGACGGTAATCTTTCTATGGGTAACACACTTTCATATTATAGTGGAGTTACAGATAGTATTTTACCGGAACAAGACTATACAAAAAGAATTGCATTATCTGATGTGATGTTGAATGAAAGTGATAAACAATTTGCAGCATCTTTTGATGAAAATGCGCGTTTAACTGCTCAGCTTGACAGTGATGCGCGAACGGCATTAGGTGAGATAAGGGATACTGAGTATGTAACCAGTGGTGAGCATACGATTGTTAATTTTGCGTATACACTTGCTTATGGTGAAGTAATGGAAAACCCCTATGCTACATATCAAAATACAACGGCAGAATAAATTATAATAATAGAAAATAAAAAGACTCTGTTATACTTATGCATGACAGAGTCTTTTGAATGTTGTATTATTTCGTGCCGAAAATTCTGTCACCGGCATCGCCCAAGCCGGGAAGAATATAAGCTTTTTCGTTTAATTCACGGTCTAAGTTGCCAACATAAATTTTTACATCAGGATGGGCGGCCATCAACTTTTCAAGACCTTCGGGAGCCGCGATTACACAAAGGAAGTTAATGTCTTTGCCACCGCGCTGTTTGATAAAATCAATGGCTGCAATGGCAGAACCGCCGGTTGCAAGCATGGGGTCTACTACGAAGATTTTACGCTGGTCTATAGCAGAAGGAAGCTTACAGTAATATTCCTGAGGTTCGAAGGTTTCTTCGTCGCGATACAAACCGATATGTCCGACTTTGGCTGTGGGCATTAATTTTAATAAGCCGCCTACTAAACCTAAGCCTGCACGCAAAATAGGTACGATTGCCTGCTTTTTACCTGCAATTACGGGACATTTGGCAACTTCTAAGGGTGTTTCAACGTCCACTTCTTCAATTTCCAAATCTCTTAAGGCTTCATAGCCGATTAACATTGCGATTTCTTCCACAATGGCGCGGAATTCATTGGTTCCGGTATTTTTGTTTCGGAGCATGGAGATTTTGTGTTTGATCAAAGGATGATCACAAATCATTACATTTTCATTTCCGTTGTACATAATGCTGCTTCCTTTCTTTTGTTCTTCATTAATTTTATTGTACTATATTCTGTCCGATTTTCAAGAATTAAGTAAAAGATTTTAGAAGATTTGCAGAATATGTTTTGGGAAAGAGGAAGGATACTATTTTGGCCTATTGATATATATATTTTTTTAGAATATTATTAAAATGTATCCAAAAAGCGAATAATATAATTTTTAAAAATATAAAAGGAATAAAGCAAATGCGAAAGATAAAAAAGACATTGATTATTATATTTTCTGCTTTCTTTTTGTTAGGTATGTGTTCCTGTAGCGGGAATAATACGGAAGCATCTTCGG
Source organism: Lachnospiraceae bacterium (assembly GCA_045590555.1). Taxonomy (GTDB): domain Bacteria; phylum Bacillota; class Clostridia; order Lachnospirales; family Lachnospiraceae; genus UBA3766. The sequence continues at coordinate 16,811 of JAZNRC010000001.1, forward strand.
AACCTGCCATTATACCATTTAGTGAATTAGATTTGCCGAATATAGGAATCGGAACAGACAGTGAGATGTTGGAAGACAGTGTCTGCGAAGAAGATAGTGCGAAGTCGGAAGACAGTGTGTGCGAAGAAGATTGCATATGGACAGAAGGTAATGTACAGGCAGAGAACAAGCAGGACATTATGCCTGATGAACAATTGATAGAAACCATTCGATGTTTTGAACAGAATCTGCCGGCAACAGATAACATAGATGTATGGTTACCTTATTATGTTGAATTACAGGATTACTGTGTGGGAGATGTGGGAAATGACAGAACTCAGGATATTGCAGTAATTGTGTATGTAAATCCTGAGAACTCTGACTATTATAATTGCGTATTGTTACTTTTCAGTCAGAGAGAGGGCAGGTATGTACTTACGGATTTTAATGAGAATATTACGGGATACGGTGATGAGGTAGAAATCGTTGACGGTAAATTATATATTTCACAATATGGTGCGCCGCAAGATTATACAGCCTTTTCTTTTGGGTATGAAAAGCAGGGACATGAATTAATCTTATGTGAGTTTACGGAAGAAAACGCTTATAAGCAGACTGCGCAGGGGATAAGGATAATATACAACTTAGCAGACAGTAGTGCAGAGGCGTATGCATTTTCTTTACGGGAAGACGGATTTGAACCATGGCTTATCTATACGGCAGAGGCTGATGTGGTGACACCGAGTCTTAAGGAAACCAATACGGATTGTCTTCCGGTGGTTGTGCATAAGACGATAGAATATACGGAAGAGGGGGAATGGTATAATTATCATAAATTTCCGTTAGAGGAGATGATTGCAGGAGCAGAACCGGAGGAGTGGCAACTGGCATATTTGGATTTGTTTCAGTATTTTATGTTGGAAGAATTCAAGGATTACGGATGGTACACGGAGCGTATGTGGTTTTCTCTTGTGTATATTGATGATGACGACATTCCGGAACTGGTAATGGTGATGGAGAATCAATTTACTTCCTTATATGCTTATACCCCGGGAGCAGAATATCAAGGGGTGCAGAATATCAGTACGATTATGTATAGTTGGGGACTTTCAAGGAGTTATATAGGTCCCAGATGCTATCTGCCGTATGAGAATCTTTTCTGTTTTGAATACTACGGATATGACGATGAGTATGATGCGTCTTACAGGGAGTTTTGGTATGGCACAACGTCGGAAGACAGATATGGTTTGGAAAAGGTATATGATATCTGTAAACGAGAATTTGAAGGAGATTATGAGAATGAAGAAGATAATGTTATAAAATATTATTACAATGATGAGGAGATAACCAAAGAGGAGTATGATGCTTATCTGATAGAAGGTGAATATTGGAATCTCGGTGCTAATAAGTATGCTTATGAGATTATGGAGGAGATATTGACATTGTAGTAGATATTTGATTGTCGGATTATTTGTAATAAAACTGTGGGAATTGCTTAAGCTGTTCTCGCAGTTTTTATTCTTTTTTAATAAAATTACTATTTTCTTTTAAGAATCGTTTTGACAAAACTGTGATACAATAATGTAAGTAGTTTTAGATACTATATCTACTTGTGAGGCAAGCATGAAACTTATTCTTACGGATATCGAAGATTTTGATTTTAAAATAGAGGGTGAGCATAAGGTTATCAATCCCCAAGGAAATATTAAGCATTGTATCGGTTGTTTCGGCTGCTGGGCGAAGACGCCGGGAGAGTGTGTGATTCATGACGGCTACGAGCGCACATCTTTGGATATGGGGCTTTGTGATGAAATGATTATCGTCAGTGAGTGTTATTACGGTACCGTGAGCCCTTTTGTGAAAGCGGCACAGGATAGAGCAATTTCTTACGTACAGGGTGATTTTATTATCAAGAATGGAGAGATGCATCATAAGCATCGTTATACCAATACCATTAAGTTGTCTGCTCATTTTTATGGAGAAGATATTACGGAAGAAGAGAAGAAGACCGCAAGAGATATTATTGAGGGAAATGCGGAGAATTTTCACGGAGAATTTAACGGAATTTATTTTTATAAAAGCAAAGATGAGTTAAAGGGGTTAGAATTATGACGGTTGCATTGATTAACGCAAGTCCTAAGATAAAGGGAAGCTCCAGCGGAATCCTTTTAAATGATTTAAAAGAGTGTCTGGGAAGCAAGGTTGATGTGGAAGAAATCTGCTTACGGACAAGTAAACTGACCACGGAGATTATCGAGAAGTTAAAAAAGGCAGATACCTGGGTTGTGGCATTTCCTTTGTACGTGGATTCACTGCCTTCCCATCTTTTAGCTTGTTTAAAACAGTTGGAGAAGATGACTTGGAAGAAGCCGAATTTGAATATTTACGGAATTGCAAACTGTGGTTTCTATGAGGGCAATCAGGCAGAACCTGCTTTAAATGTGTTAAAAAACTGGTGTGCAAAGGCCGGTTGTGCATATAAGGGCAGTCTTGGAATCGGCGGAGGCGGAGCCATTGCGGTAAGTGGTAACATGTCTGCGAAAGCAGGCCCCAGAGCGAATATTTATAAGGCAATGAAGAAGTTTGCAGAGCGTATTGTGAAGAAAGAAGGGGAAGTGAATAAGTATGCTACGGTAGCTTTTCCCAGATTTATTTATAAGATTGCGGCTCAGAACAGCTGGCGTAAAATGATTAAAGCAAACGGTGGCACGAAGAAGGATTTGTCAAGAAGATTAGATGAAGAGCCGGTGGATGTAAGGGCATCGGGAAGAATTGCATATGAGCAATAAAAACCAAAAGAAGTCATTAGATATGGCTTCTTTTTTATAAAAATTTACTTTACAAATATAAGAGCACACGCGATAATGTCCAAAGATTGAATATGATATTTTAGGAAAGGGAAAAATGGAAAAGAAGCATAAATATAGATTCATGCAAATAGGAATCATTCTTGTATTGCTGACAGTAATTATTTTGTATGCATCAGCTAAGACAAATTATCTTGCCTGTAAACTGGCAGAAAGCTATGGGGTGCGAGGTGTGGACGTATCCCATTATCAGGGTGATATCAATTGGAATGTTCTTGCCGGTGAGGATATTGATTTTGCCTTCATTAAAGCTACGGAAGGTAGTGGCCATGTAGATACCAGATTTTATGAAAACTGGGAAGGTGCAGATGCTACTGATTTGAAGATTGGCGCATATCACTTCTTTAGTTTTGACAGTCCGGCAGAAACCCAGGCACAGCTGTATATTGAAACCGTAGGAGATTTGTCAGGAAATCTTATTCCTGTGGTGGACATTGAATTTTATGGCGATAAGTTCAGCAATCCTCCGGAAGAAGAGGAACTTGTGGCAGAATTAAAAACCATGCTGGCATTATTGGAAGAAGAATACGGCGTGAAGCCTATGGTATACACTACCTATACATTTTATTATAAGTATCTGGATGGTGAAATTGACGGGTATCCTTTGTGGATTCGAAATGTCTATTTCAGTCCCAATTTGGATATGCGTGGGGAATGGACATTTTGGCAGTATACGGACCAGGCAGTGCTTGACGGATATTCCGGGGCGGAAGAGCATATTGATTTGAATGTGTTTTACGGAAGCTTGGATGAATTGGATGAATATGTGATTTGGGAATAAATTTTTTTAGAGAAACAGGATTAAGAGAGCCCTGAAGGAGTAAATTTCGGGGCTCTTTTATTATATAAAACTAAAAACATAAAAAAATTATCGAAAAACGATAAAAAGTTGTTGACAAACGAAAATAATGTGGTATTATAGATTTATCGATAAACGTTAAATATTTAACTTTTTGCGCAAACATAATGATAAAAAGGAGAGGATGATGAATTTATTTATCAGTAAAATTGTAAGCAGTATATTACAGATTATTTTATTTGCAATCATACCTTTTATCTGGTGGCTCGTTACTGCAAGAAAAAAGCAAAGCTTTCCGCAGTGGATTGGATTAAAAAAGACGAAATGGAATAAGAAGGTAGTTATAGCCATTTTTATGGTAACCGTTGCTTTTATGTTCCTGGGAATGTTGACATTATATATGCTGAAAGATGTTGAAATTGCAACTTCTGAATTTGCAGGACTTGGATTACCGGCGATTCCGGCAATTGTAATCTATGCAACATTTAATACTGCTTTACCGGAAGAAATTTTATTCAGAGGATTTTTGTTAAAAAGAATACAAAATAAATTCGGATTTGGTGTAGCCAATGTTGTTCAGGCGTTAATATTCGGATTCGTACATGGAGTTATGTTTTTTGGAGTGGTAGGAGTTGTCAAAGCATTGATTGTGATTATATTTACGGGTGTTGTTGCGTGGTTAATGGGTTATATCAATGAGAAAAAGTGCGAAGGGTCCATTATTCCGAGTTGGATAATACACACTATTTCAAATATATTTGCAGGAATCTGCGCGGCATTTTTCCTTATCTAAAATGTAACATAGCAACTATTAAGAAGATTAAAAACGGAGGATTTAAAATGAAACAGGAAGTTGTAGCAAAGATTAATAAGTTTGGTAAAATTGGTGAAGTCATAGCACAGATTAGTCGTATTTTCGTGATTTTGGGTGCAGTCATTTTATTGGCAGCAGGGATTTTTATGCTGGCAGTGCCGAAGGATTTTATTGCCATGGATTATTATGTCGGTATGGATATGATGGTGGATTTGGACGCCGTAGGTGAAACCATTACGGAAGATGATATGGCGGAACTTGAGGCGGATGCGTATACCGTTACGACATCGGATACAGAAATGGTTATAGTAGATGTTGAAGCAGATGCGGAAGCAAATACATTAAATGTTAAATTTGCATCTGAACCTACGAATATGTTTAATGCAACCAAAATTGTGATTTTTATCTTGTTGCAGTTGCTTTTAATGGTAGTTAATTTTATTACAATTACATTTATTGTGAAGCTTTGTAAAGAATTTAAAACTTGCGAGACACCTTTTTCGGAAGGCGTAATTAAGCGTATCAAGCAGGTTGGATTTTCTTTAATCCCTTGGTGTATTGTGTACCCTACAGCAGAAGCAGCTGCGAATTTTATGGTATCAAATAACTTGAATATCAGCATTGATATCGGTATGATTATTATGGTGCTTGTTGTTTTGGTATTGGCATATATTTTCCAATATGGTGCAATGTTACAGCAGGAATCTGATGAGACATTATAAAAGGGGGACGCGATTATGGGTAAAATTGTACTGCGACTGGACCGTGTGATGGCGGACCGTAAAATCAGTTTGAATGAATTATCGGAGATGGTTGGCGTCACCAATGTCAACTTATCGAAGATGAAAACCGGTAAAATCAGTGCAATCCGTTTCTCCACGTTAGAGGCGATTTGTGAGGCACTGCATTGTCAGCCGGGGGATATTCTGGAGTATGATGAGACGGCGGTGGACGAGAGCGAGTAAATTGTGGCAGAAGAATAAATTGTGACATACAAGGAACATCCTGCGAAAGTGGGATGTTTCTTTTGTGTATAAAAGTATCAGAAGTTTATAGAAAACATATTGACAATGCAGGTCGAACGCGTTAGACTAAAGAAAAGGTTTAATGCATTCGACCTATTTCTTTTGAAAGGAAGTACATATATGGAGACACCGAAAGTATTTGAAAGTGAGTATCGTTTTTGTTTAATCCTCTGGGAGCACGAGCCTGTTAAAAGTACAGAACTTGTGAAATTATGTCAGGAGGAGTTGGGCTGGAAAAAGGCTACTACATATACCGTGATTAAAAGACTTGCGGAGCGCGGCGTGTTGAAAAGTGAAGATGCGGTAGTGACTTCCTTGATATCGAAGGAAGACGTTCAGGCGGCTGAAATTGATGAATTGGTGGAGAAGACCTTTGAAGGGTCACTCCCTGCTTTTATCGCAGCTTTTAGCAAGCATAAAAAATTATCCGCCAAAGAAGTGAAAGAACTTCGTAACTTAATTGATTCATATGAGGAGGAATAGCATATGGCAAACTTCTTTCTTGAAATTGCAAATATGAGTATTACGGCAAGTTATTTGATTATGGCAGTGATTGTATTGCGACTGGTTTTAACGAAGGCACCGAAGTGGATTCGAGGTATTCTCTGGGGATTGGTTGGAATAAGGCTTGTGGTGCCGTTTTCTTTCGAGAGTATGTTTAGTCTGCTGCCGGGTAAAAGTCCTATTCCTGCGGACACACTACAGAGTACGGCAACAGGTACGGATGTAGGAACACCACCTGTAATGCCGGATTTCAGTACGAGCGCAGGCGCTGCACCACAAAGTACGGATGTGGCAGGAACGTTTGCACCCGTGGAAGAAACACTACAAACAGGCGGTGTTTCTTGGACAGATATTCTGGCTATTGTTTGGTTGGTGGGTATGATTGTTATGCTTGCGTATTGCATTATATCTTACCTTCGGTTGAAGCGTCGTATGGCGGATGCGGTAATTTATAACGGTGGTCTGTGTGTTGATGGTTGTAAAGAGGATGCTTCTGAAAAACGTCGTAAAAAGTGTGCAATTTATCAGAGTGAGAAAGTGACATCGCCCTTTGTGCTAGGGTTTTTCAAACCGAGAATTTATGTACCGTTTCAAATGACTGAGAAGGATATGGAATGTGTAATCGCTCATGAAAAGGCACATATTGCAAGGAAAGACCATTGGATTAAGCCGATTGCTTTTCTGCTTTTAAGTTTTTATTGGTTTAATCCCCTGGTATGGGTTGCGTATATTTTATTGTGTCGGGATATCGAACTTGCCTGCGATGAGAAAGTAATCAAAGAAATGGGAGAGAACCACAAAAAAGCCTACTCGGAAGCACTTTTAAAATGCAGTACACCGGGGCGTATGATTTCAGCCTGCCCACTGGCATTTGGTGAGGTGGGTGTGAAGAAGCGTATTGTGAATGTTTTAAATTATAAAAAGCCTGCGTTTTGGATTATCATTGTGTCCTTGATATTGTGTGTGGTTGTGGCGGTTTGTTTTATGACAAAGCCCAAGACGGAAGGGGAAAAGAATTCACCTGTGGAAGAAAGTTCGCAGGCGGAGACGGAGTCGGAGCAGATGCCAGCGGAGCAGGCAACATCAGAGCCATCGCTATTTGATGATATGCCTGTAGTGGGTATTTTAAAAGAACCGCCTGCTTTGACTATGCAGGATGCCTTATCCAGTGCCATAAATTTTACTTATGTGGAGAGCGGGACCTATGGGTGGACCTATCCGACAGGAAATCCGGATGAAATGATAACAATCGAGGCCTGCGGAGCCTTTCCGACGGTAGCGGTAAAAGGTAAGGAAGATGAATGGATAGAGGTACGCGACTATAACGGCATTGATTATGCCCCGTATATGTTGAGCTGGGGGATTGACCCGGATCGTATCCGGGTGGTGGAGTATGATTTACTGGATTTGGGTGATATGGAGCCGTTGGTGTTAGACGAATATACCTTAGAGGATGTTTATTTTCTGGAATTGCGCCCGAGACGCATTTACGAAGTGATTGCCCAGTGGGATGAAGGTAGTAACGGCAACGGTTTTTACGGAGAAGCATCTTATATTTTTGCCACGGATAATTACGCGGTGGGCAGTACTGTGGCAGAAGGTGAAGAGCAACCGGTGCTTATTCAGGCAACCATAAAAGAAGTTATGGCAGATGCTAAAGATAAAATCTGTATTACTTCCGAGACGGAGAATTATCCTGGCGCTTTTGTGGTGCAGATTCCGGAATATGTTTATCCGATTGACGAGTTAAAAGGCGGTCAGCAAATTGTAATATCCATGTGGGATACCGGAAAAATGTATGATGAACATTTGCCTTTATATACGGCATTGATTCTCAGAGTTCATTACCCGGATGCAGGAACTTTAACTGAGGAGGGAGATGCGATGACAGGGATGGATTTGCCGGCTGTGGTGGATACCCCCTGGACCGCGGAAGTGAATACATTGGAAGGTGTGACACTTTCCATGGAGAAATACACTGATACGAACGGAGATTTAGAGATTAATAATCTTATACGTTTGAATTATCAGTCTTCCGATGATGTAGGAAAGATATTGCAGACCGGTGCATGGTTTACCATTCAACGTGAGATTGACGGAGTCTGGTATGACCTGGCGCCTATTGCCGAAGTGGCATGGGAAGAGATTGCTTATGAAATATCTGCCGGAGAAACGACTGTTTTACCTGTTACGTGGGAGTATTTATATGGTGAGTTACCAACCGGGGAATATCGTATCGTAATTTCAATTCAGGACTGGCGAGCACCGGGAGATTTTGACGCCTATTATCTGGCGGATGAGTTTGAGATTATGAAATCGTATTAAAATATAACGCATGAAAATATATTTGCTATAGGTTGGAATTCAAGAACATAAAAAGCAGAGCGGATGATGTGACAGTCATTCGTTCTGTTTTTTTGCTGCCTTTTATGGTGGTGATAAATGTTGATTTTTTACAGGAATTAGTTTATGCTAACTAAAGGATAAAATTAAAATATAAGCGTAATAAAACACAGATATTGATAACATTATAAAGTAATGATGAAAATATGGAGTGGAGCAATTATGACGAAATATACAGTAACCGGCATGAGCTGTGCAGCCTGCAGTGCCAGAGTGGAAAAAGCGGTATCTGCTGTGGAAGGCGTTACAAGTTGCACCGTAAACCTTCTAACCAATTCCATGGGTGTGGAGGGTAACGCAAACGAGGCCGATATTATCAAAGCAGTGACCGATGCGGGATATGGGGCAAGTGTTTTAAATGATGCGCCTGCAACTGCTACAAATAAAAAGAATAAAAGTGCGGATATTTTAGAAGATACCGAAACACCGAAAATGAAAAAGCGTCTGATTGCGTCAGTGGGCTTTCTTGTGGTGTTGATGTATTTTTCTATGGGACATTCCATGTGGGGCTGGCCCGTACCGGCATTTTTTGCCCATAATCCTTTGGCTTTAGGGCTTTTGCAATTGTTATTGACCGTGATAGTCATGGTGATAAATCAGAAGTTTTTTATCAGCGGTTGGAAAGGTGTTCTTCACAAAGCACCCAATATGGATACCTTGGTGGCTCTGGGTTCCGGTGCGGCGTTTTTGTACAGCACTTACGCACTTTTTGCCATGACCGCCGAAGTAAATGCCGGCAATATGGAAGGTGCCCACGAGCTGATGCATGAGTTCTACTTTGAGTCAGCGGCAATGATTTTAACCCTGATTACCGTGGGAAAAATGTTAGAGGCTCGCTCAAAGGGTAAAACCACGGATGCATTGAAGTCTTTGATGAATCTTGCGCCGAAAACAGCGACGGTAGTTCGTAATGACGAAGAAAAAACAGTTGCGGTGGAAGAGGTTTTAAAAGGCGACATTTTCGTGGTGCGTCCCGGTGAGAGCATTCCCGTGGACGGCGTTGTGTTGGAAGGCAGTAGTGCCATTGATGAGTCGGCTCTGACAGGTGAGAGTATTCCGGTGGATAAGAATCCGGGCGATTTGGTATCGGCAGCAACCATCAACCGTTCCGGTTTCTTAAAATGTGAGGCAACCCGTGTAGGTGAAGATACTACGCTTTCTCAAATCATTCAGATGGTAAGCGATGCAGCGGCAACCAAAGCACCCATTGCCAAAGTGGCGGACAAGGTGTCCGGTGTTTTTGTACCTGTGGTAATTACCATTGCAGTGATTACAACGCTGATTTGGCTTTTCCTTGGTGAGGGTATCGGTTTCGCGTTGGCACGTGGTATTTCGGTATTAGTTATCAGTTGTCCCTGTGCACTGGGACTTGCAACGCCTGTGGCAATTATGGTGGGTAATGGTGTAGGGGCCAAGAACGGTATTCTTTTTAAAACAGCGGTTTCGTTGGAAGAGACCGGTAAGGTGCAAATTGTTGCTTTGGATAAAACGGGCACGATTACAGCCGGCACACCGAAGGTGACTGACGTAGTAGCGGAAGGCGAAGTTTCGGAAGAAGAACTTCTAAAATTGGCTTATGCATTGGAATGTAAAAGTGAACACCCTTTGGCCGGTGCGATTGTGGAATATGCACATGAAAAAGATGTAAAAGAAGCGGAAGTCTTGGACTTTGAGATTTTACCCGGAAACGGTTTAAAAGCAAAGTTTGAAGGTGATGATTTGGTAGGCGGAAGCCTTAAATATATCAAAGGTCAGGTTACGGTTTCCAAGGAAATGGAAGCTCAGGCAGAAGCCCTTGCGATGCAAGGAAAAACACCGTTATTTTTTACCAAGGGAAATGAACTTCTTGGTATGATTGCAGTGGCGGATGTAATGAAGCCTGACAGCAAGGAAGCCATTACACAGCTTCAGAATATGGGTATACGTGTTGTAATGATTACCGGCGATAACGAGAAAACTGCCAATGCCATTGGTAAAGAAGCAGGAGTAGATCAGGTGATTGCAGGTGTGCTTCCTGACGGCAAAGAAGCGGCAGTAACCGAATTGATGAAGCTTGGTAAGGTTGCCATGGTAGGTGACGGAATTAACGATGCTCCGGCCCTTGTAAAAGCGGATATGGGAATTGCCATCGGTGCCGGTGCAGATGTAGCCATTGATGCGGCGGATGTGGTATTGATGAAGAGCAGCCTTTTAGATGTACCTGCGGCAATTCGTTTAAGCCGTGCTGTGTTAAGAAATATTCATCAGAATTTGTTCTGGGCATTCTTTTATAACTGCGTGGGAATTCCGCTGGCAGCAGGTGCTTTTATTGCAGTATTAGGCTGGGAATTGAATCCGATGTTTGGTGCGGCAGCAATGAGTTTGTCAAGCTTTTGTGTGGTATCCAATGCCTTGCGTTTGAACTTGGTTAAGGTGTATAATGCCAAGAGAGATAAAAGAGTGAAGCCTGCGTTAGCAGTGGGTACGGAGGCAGAGAATGACGAAGTAGAAAAACGTACCTGCGACGGAAATGTTTGTGAGATTGTAAACAATAGTGAAACTGAAATAAGAAAGGAAACAGATAATATGAACAAAACAATGAAAATAACAGGTATGATGTGCGGACATTGTTCCGGACGCGTAAAAAAGGTTTTGGAAGCAATGGCGGAAGTGGATGAAGCTGTTGTAAGTCACGAAGAAGGAACTGCGGTTTTAACATTGAATGCGGAAGTGGCAGATGATGTTTTGAAGAAGACTGTAGAAGATGAAGGTTATGAAGTGACAGGGATTAAGTAAGTATTTCTATGGAATTATCTTTGTGCACTTTGTACATTGACTTCTAAGCATATTATGCTAAAATGAAGACATAAAAAGGTACTACCGATAGACGGTTAGTCCAAGTATATTTGATTAAAATAATCGCCTAAGTCTGGACCACTGAAGGCGATTATTTTTGTGATTTATTAGAGCCTAGCGAATAACCAAGGCCAAAGGCTGTAAACAGAGGGTCACAGTCCCTCTGGTGAGAGACTAACCGCCTACCGCGAATGGTAGTACCCATATAAAAAGTATAAGGACAATTTTTAGAATGAACAATAGTAAAAAGTAACAAAAAGGAGTGCCCTATGATCCAACGTGATTTTGATGCAGTGATTTTTGATATGGACGGAGTCATTTTTGATTCTGAGAAATTAGTTGTGGAATGCTGGGTGGAAACTGCCGCCAAGTATAATATTCCGAATATTGAAGAGGCCTGTGCGGAGTGTGTAGGCATTAATGCTACAGCCACCAGAGAGAAGATGAAACTTCGCTACGGTCAGGACTTCCCTTATGATGAGTATAAGGCAGAGATGTCGGCATTGTTCCATACCCGTTACGGAGAAGGCAGACTCCCCATGAAAAAGGGTATCAAAGAACTGCTGGAATTTTTAAAAGAGAATAACATCCGTATTGCCATTGCATCATCCACCAGAAGAGAGGTGGTAACGCAGGAGCTTAAGGATGCAGGATTATTGGATTATTTCGATGTGGTAATATGCGGTGATATGGTTAGCAGAAGTAAGCCTGCACCGGACATCTTCTTAAAAGCTGCAAAAGGGCTGCGAGTTGAACCTGAGATGTGCTATGTCATAGAAGATTCCTACAATGGAATCAAAGCGGCTCACAGTGCCAATATGAGACCTCTGATGGTGCCTGATATGTTACCGCCAAAAAAAGAGATGGAAGAACTGTCTGAGTACATCCTTCCATCCCTGATTGAAGTTAAAGAATATTTAATGGCGCACTTTTTCAACCTTTGCTAAGAAACTTTGCCTGCTGCTCTCACCGGGAGCGGCGGGCATTATTTGTTCTATGGTGCGGTTGGGGGTGTATTGATAGTTACTTGCAATAATCTGCATATCCCAATCATTTTCTTTCCACAGTGTAAACAACGCTTCTTTTAACGCCTCCTTCTCAAAAATGGTTTTAACGGTAGAAGTGAAACCATAGGAGTAGGGTGAGCGGATATCCAAATAAACCCGGATATCGCTCTTGATATCATTCTCTGCACTTGAGGTTGCAATCAGAATGTGATAGTAACCTTCTTCTGCCAACCATTCGTTATAATCCATATCGTAAGACATGAAATCTTTTAAGCATAATTCAAATGTAACATCCTTGCTTTCACCGGGCTGTAAAAATACTTTTCTGAATTTCTTCAATTCTTTCACAGGCTTCGGTAACATGGAAGTTTCATCAGAGATATATAACTGAATAACTTCCGCACCGGGAAAGTTGCCTGTATTGGTAAGGGTCAGGCTTACCTTCAATTCATCTTCAAATTCTTCTTTATCGGCCTTACAATTTTCAATGTTAAAAGTAGTATAGGAAAGTCCGTAGCCAAACGGGTAGGCGGGTGCCACTTTCTTTTTATCATAATAGCGGTAGCCTACATAAATTCCTTCGCCGTAGTTGACTTCATAGCCTTCACCGGGGAAGTTTAAGAAGGTAGGCGTATCTTCATAACGCTTCGGGAAGGTGATGGGAAGCTTGCCGGAGGGTGTTTTTTTGCCAAGCATTAAATCGGCCAGTGCATGTGCACCTTCCATACCGGGAAGGAATACACACCAGATGGCATCCAAATCTGCCTCATAATCACGAAGGTCTACGGGACCGCAAACATTTAATACAAGTGTCAATGTAAAATCGTTTTCTTTCTTCAAAGCAATCAGCTTGCGAAGTAGCATATCGTCTGCATCAGACACTCTCATATGGGGTCTGTCGTTGCCCTCCATGCCACTGACCGTCGCAGTCAAAATAATGTGAAAGCCTTGATTTTCCTTGCAAAAGGATTCAAAATCACAATCATATCCTACATAGGTTCCGCCGATGCAATCAACAAAGGATGCATTGCGGTTTGTGGTGATTCCCGCACTGCCGGTGCCGCAGGTTAGGAAGTCGCGACTGCCGGTTACAAGGATATTGTGAGAAGCTGCATTGCCGGAATCTGCGGAAATATTCTGTTCGCCGGCATTACTTTCTGAATTGCAATTGTTTGTTGCCAGCGGATATACCCCATCATTTTTTAAAAGAACAATACCTTCCGATGCACTTTCATATGCGGCAGCAGTGGTTGCCTCATACATCGCATCTAAATCCGGAGCACCATCACCACAGGAGTTTACTGCCCACATAGGTACGTTCATTTGGCCGATGCTTACGGAGTGCACATTTTTATACGGATTTTCCAAACAATAAGCAATGGTTTTCAACAAACGAAGCACTGCCTTGTCCAAAACTTCCATAGACAGACGACCTTCTTTTACGGCGTCTATAATTGGCTCCGCAGGCAAAGGTCCCGGCATTGCCAAATCATTTCCGGCCTTAAGTGCTTCTATCGGATGATAAACCGCGCCCCAGTCTGATAAAACCGTGCCCTCAAAGCCCCATTTCTCACGCAATTCTTCCGTCAATAATTTATAACTTTCCGTGCAGGGAATGCCGTTAATACGGTTGTAGGCACTCATAACGGTTTCTACCTTGCCTTCCTGTACGCAGGCCTTAAAACCGGGATAATAGATTTCCTGCAAGGCACGTTCCGAAATGGTCTCATTAATACCCACGCGATTGGTTTCCTGATTGTTGGCTGCAAAGTGTTTTACATTGGCAGCTACCTTGAATTTTTGTACACCTTTTACCAGTTCCGGTGCAAGAGCGGATACCAGACAGGGGTCTTCCGAATAGCCTTCAAAAAGGCGACCGTTTAAAGGGTCTCTGTGAATATTTACATTGGGGCTTCCGAGAAGGATTTGTACCCCAAAGAGACGTGCTTCTGCCCCCAAGGCTTCACCTACGGTTTTTACCACATCAGGGTTAAAAGTTGCCCCAAGTAAAATGCCCGGCGGGAAACAGCCCGGTGCATAATCTTTACCGATGCGATTACGCAACTGTTCTTCAATCCAACCGCGGACTTCCAGTTCTTCTTCCGTTAATTTTTCCGGTTCATAATACCAATCGATTACGTGGGTCAGCACAGTGGAACCAACCATTCCGTTGGTGCTGTTGGTTTCTTTTTCAGCGCGGGAATACATATCTCCGAATAACTGCTCGAAGTTCATGCCGGTACCGCCGTCTAACAATTGTACCGCAGGAATATCAAAGCGTTCCAATCCCGCCATACCGAAGAAAGAAGCGCCGTTTACAAGTGCAGCTTTTTCTTCCAAAGTCATTTGTGCAAGAATTTCTTCGGGGGTTAATTTTAGTTTGCTCATTCCATTCTCCGTAATTTAAATTTTATTTCTGTTTTTTGCGGCTTAATGAAAGTAATATATTGACAACATTACAAATATATCAGAAACCACAGGATATATTTGTATTTTAATATAAAAACAGTAAGAAAGCTATCACAATTCCGTGAGTTTTTTTAACATACGTGCAACCTTTTGGGACTGATAAATGTGTTATATACGGAAGCAATAAAAATACCGATATTCTGATATGATAATTTGATAAAAGAACCCTAAAAATACGTAAAAAAGACCTGCTTTTTGTTGACAAGGTATGGTCAAAATACTATCATAAGAATAGTAAAGTATTGCAAATGTACTAAGAGATGGGAGAGTATATGAAAAAGACAAATTTAGAAGAAAAAGAATTTTTGCAGAAGTATGACAGTTCCATGTTTGAGAAGCCTTCCGTAGCAGTGGATGTGCTTATTTTCACCATTGAAGACGATGTTTTAAAAGTGGTTATGATAGAGCGTGAGGAATTCCCGTATAAGGGTTGTCTTGCTTTGCCCGGTGTTTTCGTGGGTATTGATGAAAGTCTTGAAGATGCGGTAAAACGTGGCGTGAAAGCAGAAACCGGATTAAAGGATATTTACTTTGAACAGTTGTATACATGGGGTGAGGTAAAACGTGATCCTCGTATGCGTATTATTTCGGTATCTTACATGGCTTTGGTATCCATCGATCAGTTATGCAAAAAAGCTACGAACGGTAATGTTCGTCAATATTTGCATCCGGTAGAGGAAGTATTGAAGGCTGATGAAATTGCATTTGACCACCAGAAGATTATTGCTTATGCCAGAGAACGTATCAAAAATAAAGTGGATTACTCGGACATTGCTTTTAATTTTATGCCGGAGAAATTCACCCTTCCGAGATTACAAAAAGTATATGAGATTCTTTTGGATAAACCTTTATACAAAGCAAACTTCCGTAAAAAAATCAGTCCTATGGTTTTGGAGACGGATGAATCTACCTCGGGAGATGCTCACAGACCCAGTAAGTATTATGTAAAGAATCCAAATTGTGAGGAATAAAAAGGGGAATCGGTAAGATGCAGGATATTAACAAAAAACTCACATTGGCGGAATTGGAGAATTATAATCCCATTACCATTCAGTGTCATGACAATCCGGATGCGGATGCCATTGCATCGGGTTACGGTTTGTATTGTTATTTTAAAAGTAAAGGAAAAGAAGTTTCTCTTGTTTACAGCGGCAGAAATATTGTAAAAAAAGCGAATTTAAAATTAATGCTGAAACTGATTAATATACCTCTTACCCATATTCCGCCGGAAAAAGCCGGAGAGCACAGGCCGGGGCTTCTGATTACGGTGGACTGCCAGTACGGGGCCGGCAATGTAACGGGAATCAGTGCAGATCAGGTTGCCATCATTGACCACCATCAGGTAGAAATTGAGAATGTGGAACTTAGCATGATTCATCCCGGATTGGGGGCGTGTTCAACTCTGGTTTGGAAAATGCTTCAGGAGGCAGAATTCGAAGTGACAGACGAGAACAGTCTGGGCACGGCACTGTATTACGGGTTATATACCGATACGAACCAGTTCGCCGAAATTTTTAATCCCATGGATCGCGACGCAAGAGATACGCTTCCTTTTAACCAGTCCCTGGTTACGACCTTCCGTAATTCCAATATTTCATTGGAGGAGTTAGAGATTACGGCGGAAGCCATGCGTGACTATTATTTTGATGAGGAATATGCTTTTGGCGTAGTGCGGGCAAAACCCTGCGACCCGAATATTTTAGGTTTGATTAACGATTTCCTTCTACAGGTGGATAAAATGGAAACCAGTATAGTTTTTAATGAAACACCGGAAGGGTATAAAATTTCCGTACGCAGTTGTGTGAGAGAAGTAAATGCCAGTGAACTGGCAGGTTTTTTGACGGAGGATATCGGTTCCGGCGGCGGTCATTATGAGAAAGCCGGCGGCTTTATCAGTAAGAAAAAATACGGATTAAAATATGGCGACATGTTGCCCGAGGAATATTTTAAAAAGCGGATGAAAGAGTACTACAACTGCTTTGAAATGATTTATGCTTCCGATTATGAAGCAGATTTGTCTGAATTCAAATTGTACGAAAAGGTAAAAGTGCCTATCGGTTATGTAAAAGCAGATGAAGTGGTTCCTGTGGGAACGCCCATTATCGTGAGAACCATGGAAGGTGATACGGACATGATTTGGGTAACTGAGAAGGACTACATTATGATAGGCGTGGATGGTGAAGTATATCCCATTAAGGAAGAGAAGTTTATGCGCTCTTATGAGAAGGCCAATCGGGAATATTGTTTTGAAGAAGATGTAATCGATGCACAGTATATTCCCACCATCCGTAATTGTCTTTCCGGAGAGAATACGCCGATTACACCCTTCGCAAAATGTTGTGTTGCAACGGGGCAGGCACGTATTTATGCAAAGCCTGTAGACTGTGATGTGAAGGTTTTTACCCAGTGGGGTAAATATTATCTCGGACAGCCCGGGGATTATCTGGCTGTCAGATGTGATGATTTGCATGATGTGTACTTGATTAACAACAATATATTTGCAAGGACATATGCAAAGTGTGAATAAAAGTTAATTATGCAGAAGTGTCAATAAGAGATATTTTAAAAGCCGGATGAATGAAAACATCCGAGGAGAAGAAATGGAAAAGAAATATAAGTACGATGCTTTTATCAGCTACAGACATGCAGACTTGGATAAGTTTGTAGCAGAAAATCTTCATAAGGAATTAGAGAAATTCCGCTTGCCAAAGTCTTTGGCCAAGAAGCGTCCGGGAATGAAGAATCGAATTCAAAGAGTGTTCCGGGATAAGGATGAATTGCCTTTGACCAGCAATTTAAATGATCCGATTATGTCTGCATTGAATGACAGTGAATTTTTGATTGTGATTTGCTCTCCCAGATTAAAGGAATCCATGTGGTGCAAAAAAGAAGTTGAGACCTTTGTGGAATTGCGCGGACGGGAACATATCCTGGCGGTTCTGGTGGAAGGAGAACCTTTGGAGTCTTTTCCGCCACAACTATTATATCGTATGGAGCGTAAGGAAAACGCTGATGGTACGGTGGAAGAAATCAAGATTCCGGTAGAGCATTTTGCGGCAGATGTACGCGGTAAAAACAGAAGAGAAGTGAAAAAACTGATTCCAAGGGAAGTGCAGCGTATATGTGCGGGAATGTTTCATATTGACTTCGAAGATATTCGTCGACGTCATCGGGAGCAGAAACTGCGACGGATATTGACTGCATCCTTTGTTGCGGGAATTGTTTTTTTGCTTTTTGGAATTTACAGTACGATAATGGCGGTTCATATACGAAACCAGAATGTTGAATTGGAAGCAAGGGCTGCAGAGATTCAGATGCAGGCAGAACAGATAGCACAACAGAATGAGGAACTTGCAAGAAAACAAGCGCTATCGCTGGCTCAATTGTCGGCCGGGTATCTGGAGGAAGGAAATCGTCCGGCTGCAATTTCAGCGGCGGCGGAGTCCTTAACGGGAAGTGATGGGATAGGATTGCCGTATACTCCGGAGGGACAATATGCATTAAATGAAAGTGTCCGGGCATATGATATAGGAATTGCCGCGAAGGCGGAATACCGGATAGAAGTTGCAGGAGCCATTCAAGATGTCAGACAGTCACCGAACGGTGAAATTTTGGCTATTTTTGATGATACAGGTGCCATCACTTTATTTGATTTAAAACAGCGTAAAATGTTGGCTGTAATTTCTCCCGTACTGCAAAAATTGGGAAATAAGGAGAATTTTGCTTTTATTGGGAATGACAGCGTTGCTTATATTAATAACATGAGTGCGGTATGTATTCTGGATTTGGAAAATCACAGTCTGATCAGGGAATTATCCGTTGAAATGGCAGAAGGAGTAGTTTCAGATGCAGAAGGAAAGTATTTGGCTGTGAAACAATGGGACGATACATATGTGATTTTAGATGGTTCCACGTATGAAGAACTGGGTGTTGTTGCGGATTATGGAAACGGTTCGCGTCTTGATGCTACCTATTTGTTCGCAGATGACATTATGGCATTGGTATATTGCGAAAATACAGAGCAGATTAATGTCGCTAATCAATATCAGTTAAAAATTATCAATATGAATACCATGGAAATGGTATTGGATATGGATCTGAAAAATAAGCAGGTCTGTGACATGGGATTGCAGGACGGTATTGTATATTTGGCATTAAGTGAATATACAGATGCGTATACTAAGGCGGATGCCGTTGCTATGGCAATAGATATTCAAAGCGGTGAGGTTCTATGGGAACATGTACAGACAGGATACCCGGCAGATAGAATTGAATTACCTCAAAATCCGGGAGCGACGGACTTGTTATTTGCGACAACGGAAACCATCAGTATGATTGATATGGAGACGGGAGAGGTTTCGTTTTCTGAAATTGTGGGAGAACAGGTATTGGAAAGTATGACTTATCCGAATGAGAATAATTTTCTTTTGTTTACGGTTAACGGTGAAATGTATTTCATAAGTCGCGATATGGAATTGGTGCTTGATGCCGGTTACCGATTTGAATGCAAAACAACAGGGAATGCTTTTATCTGTAATTCCGATTCGGGTATTGCGGTAACAGAGTATAAGGATAATAAAATAACGGTATATACCTATAAGTCGGGACCGGGAGTGGTGGAAATTCAGGATGAGATTACACTGCCTGCTCCGGGAGATGTGTATGAAGATAAAGAGGCTGCAACCATAGCACAATCATATGGACTGGAAGATTCCGATTTTATACAGACCTTATACTACAGCTCGGACGAAAAGTATTGTTTCATTTTGTACGGAGATCAGAGATTTGAAATCTATGATGTAGCAAATAAACAGATTGTTCATAGCATGGAATTTGCCCATCCGACGCATCAATGCCTGGGTACGGATGCGGAAGGAAACACGTATCTTGCGGGAATTTACGGTATCTATGTATTGAACGGAGAGATGAAACCCGTCATGTGGATTGAGCATGCCGTTAATGTGGATTTGGATGAAAAGAAGGTGTATCTTAGCTGGATAGACAGTAACTACGAAGCACCGCTTTACAATGTGGAAGATTTGCTGGAACTGGCGGAAAATTACAATTGAGAAATTCTATCGGGGAAAGAGGATGGATAAAAAGCAATATCATTATGATGCATTTATAAGTTACAGGCATACGGAACCTGACAAATTTGTTGCAGAGAATATTCATAAGCAGCTGGAAGCTTTTCGTATGCCAAAAGATGCATTAAAAAAGAACGAAAAATTAAAATACAAAATAGAGAGAGTTTTTCGTGATGAGGAAGAACTTCCGTTGACGGATGATTTGGAAGATGCCCTTGTGGAAGCTTTAAAAAATTCTGATTGGCTGATAGTGATATGTTCTCTCGGATTTCAAGAATCTGCGTTTTGTTTGAAAGAAGTGGAAACATTTCTTCGTTATCATGACAGAGAACATGTTCTGACCGTGTTAGTGGAAGGGGAACCTAAGGAAAGTTTTCCGAAACAGTTATTATATAAAACGATAACCAGAGAGTTGCCGGACGGAAGTGCGGAAGAAGTCAGAATTCCCATCGAACCTTTGGCGGCGGATGTGAGGGGAACCAATCGTAAAGAAATTCTCCGTAAAATGAAGACTGAAAAAATACGTCTTTTAGCAGCGATGTTCGGTGTGCCTTATGATGAATTGCGCAGAAGGCACAGAGAGCAAAGAATGAAAAGGATAATGGCTTTTTCGGTCATTGTTGCTGTTTTAGGTCTGTTTTTCGGTGTATATTGTATGTTGACTGCATTGCAGATTCGTGAGCAAAAAGAACAGATTGAAGTTCAGGCTATGGAGATTATGGAACAGTCTTCGGAATTGGAAGTGAAGAATGACAGACTGGCATATCATCAGGCTCTTTTGCTGGCAGACTTGTCAGAGCAGTACATGACTATGGGTAACAGGGAGAAAGCAAGGGAAACGGCTGTCATGTCGCTGACGGAATATGAGGATATGACCATGCCTGTTACGGAAGAGGGCCAATTTGCCCTGATGAACAGTTTAAGAGTATACGATATCGGCGAGGTTTATAAGGTTGAATATGAGTTGCATACGGTGGGCACCATAGACAGTATTTCCATGAGTCCGGACAGAGACACCATTGCCATTTGTGATAATGTGGGAATCTTTTACCTGTATGATATGAAGAATCGGGAGATGTTGGAAATCTGGGATACGGTTCTGAATAAAACCACATCAAGGGAATGTTACGATTTCCTGGGTGAGAATTATTTGGTTTATTGTGCAAAGTATCAGGAGTATTTAACAAAGGCCTGTGTGTATGACATACAAAAGCAGGAAACCATAGCGGATTTGGATACGGAAGGCGTAGGTTCCGTATATTGCAGTGCTGACGGCAAGTGGATAGTATTGCGGGATTACAGTAAAAATTTTATTGTTTATGATGGTGTAACTCTGGAGAAAAAAGGGCAGATTGATAAAATGCCCGGCACATATATTTCAGGGCAGATTCATATCAGCGAAGAGGGAATTTTTACGTTTGCGTCATATGAAACGGATGAGAGCGGGGATATGATACGCAAGGTACATTTTGCAGATTTGAATACGGCAAGCATGTTATGTTCTTATGAAGTCGGAAACGCTACGGTGAGCGATGTAGCAACTATGGACGGAATCGGTTATGTGGCATCTACCGTTTTGGGAGCTGACGGAACCGATTATTCAGATGCGTATATTGTTGCAATTGATATCTCTACGGGAGAAGCGATTTGGAAGAAGGAGCATAAGAGTTTCCGTGCTGAACGTATAGAATTGCCGGAAAATACCGATGCTACGGATTTGCTTTTTATAACAGACGGTACGGCAACACTTTATAACATGAAAACCGGAGCTGATACCAACACTCTTCCGATACAGAGTAAAGTTCTGGCAGTGAATGCATTTCCGGAAGAGAATACATGGCGAATGTTGTGCAGTGACGGGGAAATACTTAACATTGGTACAAAATACAGTGCATTGATTGATACCAGTTTTGCTTTGAATTGTATGACCATTGAAAACAGAGACGGATTGTATACGGATTATGGAATCGTGATTTATCCGGAGGTGTATCCTGCGGTAGGAAACAGATTGGTTATTTATACACAGGAAATAGGTCCGGATATTGTGGCTACAGATGTGGAATATGAACTCCCTGAAAATATTTATCTGAGCGTTGATGACGGAATGGATGAAGAAAAGATAGCCCGTTCTTATGGTCTGCAGAATCCTGAACTGGTAAAAAGAGTAATGTACAGTACGGATGAATCCAAGTGTTTTGTCTTTTATGCGAATCATGATATGGTGGTATATGATGTAACGGAGGACAGAGTCCTTCAGACAATTCCGGATATGCCTCTTTTGGAATGGTATGTGGGAACGGATGGGGAAAATAATACCTACATCTACGGATATGATGGTTGCTACGTACTAAGTGAAAACATGAAACCCATTATGTATATTGATAATGTCCGCCATATTGATTTGGAAAACGGCAAAATATATCTCAGTTGGTATGACGATATGTATGAAGCACCGCTATATACTTTAGATGAGTTGCTTGAGGTTGCAAAAGAGCAGTAAGGGCGTGTGGATTATAAAAAATTATATGGTGATGTAATCGGAAGAAATATATTAGAGTAGGAAACGGTAAAAATGGAAGATAAGAAAATAACGTCGAAAAACAGTGAAAACAAAACAACATTACACTACGATGCTTTTATCAGCTACAGACATTGTGATTTGGACAAATTTGTAGCAGAGAATATTCATAAACAGTTGGAGGCATATCGCATGCCTGCTGACATAGTGAAGAAACGTCAGGGGATGAAGAACCATATTGAGAGGGTCTTTCGTGATCAGGAAGAACTACCGCTGGTTAGTAATTTGAATGACCCGATTATGGAAGCATTACATAATAGTGACTGGCTGATTGTGATTTGTTCACCGAGACTTAGGGAATCTGTATGGTGTAAAAAAGAGATTGAGACTTTTATAAGTTTGCATGGCAGGGAAAAAGTACTGGCAGTGTTGATTGAAGGTGAGCCGACGGAATCTTTTCCGGATGAACTCTTATTTAAAACAGAAGTGGTGACGAAACCGGATGGCAGTACGGAAGAAGTAAAGATTCCGGTAGAGCCTTTGGCAGCAGATGTGCGCGGCAAGAATAAAAAAGAAGTTCTTCAAAAAATCAAAGCGGAACTGCTTCGCATTCTTGCAGCGATGTTTGGTATGAACTATGATGATTTGCGTCAGAGACATAAAGAGCAGGCGCATAAGCGAAAAATGCGCTACATGACCTTGGCAATATGTGCATCTGTTTTGGTTGCCGCTGTTTCCATAGGGGTTGCCGTACAGATGAATCATAAAAATCAGGTTATACAGGGGCTCTTGGATCAGGTTGATATACAGAATGGAATCATGAAAGAAGAACAGGCAGTAACTCTTGCAGAAAAAGCATTGAACTATTTGGAAGACGGAGATAAGGAAACTGCTTTACAGTATGCCACTTGGGCAAGCACTCAATATGATGTTTTGACAATGCCCGAAACACCGGAAGCAAGATATGCATTAGCGGAATGTCTCGGTGTGTATAATACCGGAGAAATTCTAAAAGCCGAGTATAGATTTGAGACCATGGGTGTCATTACTCATATGGATGTGGCACAGGATAAGAAGACTATCATACTATTTGATGACAGCGGTACCGTAACACTGTTTGATACTACTACAAGGGAAGTGCTTCTGGAACTGTATACAGACAAACATATGATTTCTGCAGACGGAGGATATGCATTTTTACAGGGGAATCGTTTGGCATATTTGGATGAGAATTCCAGAGTCTGTGTCTATAACTATGAAACGGATAACGTAGAACATAGATTTGCGGATGTATATGCATTTGGAATACTTGCGGACCGTGAAGGCAGCATTTTGGCAATTCAGGATATTTCAGCGGAATATGCTGTGTATGATGCCCAAACATTGGAGTATATCGGCACCACACCGGATGTGTCAAATGATAGTTTTTACAGCAGTTATATCAGCGAAGACGGAATTATGGCGTATGTACATCTTTATGGAGGAATAGAGAAATATCAAATTCATTTTATTGATTTGGAAACCATGCAGGAAATATCTTCTGTTGTGTTGGAAGGTGTTGATATGGAAGAAATTTCTATAGCCGGAAATCAAGCTTATGTGATGGCAAGTCATTACGGTAATGTTTCGGCAGAAAGCAGATGCAGTGTGTACGGAATTGACATTACTACGGGAGAGGTTGTTTGGGAAAACAGCCAGTATGGCTATACGGCTGAATTAATGTCCATACCGGGTTGTGAAGTGAAGGAAGAACTGTTAGTACTTACAAGGCAGACTGCAAGGTTGGTCGATATGAAAACCGGTGAAACATGTTTTCAAATCCCGTTGGATTCAAGACCCGTTGCGGCATTTCGGAATGCTGCTGAAAACAGTTTTGAATTTTTCTGTGAAGACGGTTCGGTCATTTTATTAACTTCCGAAATGAATTATGATGTGCCCCTTACGAAATATTTTGATTGCAGAACTGATAATAATCTGGACTATATGCTTGTGGAATCCGGAGTTGTTGTTTTGCCGTTACAGAGCAATCAGATTACCGTGTATGAAGCAAACAAATATGAAGAGGTGACGATTTCTGATGTAAAAGAAATTGAACAGCCGTTTTGCTATTATGATGAGACTGCCATTGAATTTGCAACAAAATACGGTCTGGATAAGGCTGAATTTGTGAAAACACTTTTCTTTGATGAGAATAAAATGCTGGTTTTTGCAAGTTACTGGAATGGAGATTTTATCATTTATGACAGCATAAATCATAATATGGTTGCGACACTGGAAGATTGTGATACCATGTGCGGATACCTGGGAACAGATATGGACGGAAATATATATTTACAGGGGATGAAGGGTGGTTATATTCTTTCGAGTGATAATCGTTTTGCTATGCATATTCCGGGAATGGTAGGTTTGGATTTGGAACAGAATAAGGTGTATTTACGAGGCGACAATACTTTGTATGAAGCACCTGTTTATTCGTTTGAAGAGTTGATTCAATTATTATAAAAAGAAGCAGGTAGTCATTGTGACCGCCTGCTTCTTCGTTTGAGAAATATAAAAGAAATAAAAGCTTTTTATTATTTATTTCTGAACAAGGTGAAGTGCAAAACCGCCGAATTCACCCTTCATATAAATTGCAGTTTTCTTGCCCTTGGCGTCTGTTTTAACCGTATCGTAATCGAAAACAACACCCTGGCGTTCCAAATGATAAATGGCACGTTCGATGTATCTGGTACCGATGGCGATATGACCGTGGGTTCCAAGATATTTTTCTTTCATAACTTCTACGGCAGTTCCTGCGAATACGGAAGAGTTGCCGTTCTTTACGGGGAAGCTGAACATATTTGCAATTAAGGTTGCGATGCCGATGGCTTCTTCTTCATTTTCTGCATTGATGCCAACGTGACGGATTTCAAAGCCTAACATTGCTTTTACCGCTTCACGGGTCAGCTGTTCGATTTTATCAAATTCTTTGTTGGCAATCATATCCTTGGTTACCATATAGGTACCGCCGCAGGCAAGGATTTTATCAAAATCAAGGTAATCGGTAAGATTCTTAGCGTTAATACCGCCGGTGGGCATAAATTTTACATTGCCGTAAGGCGCGGACATTGCCTTAATCATGTTAAGACCGCCTGCTGCCTCAGCGGGGAAGAATTTCACTTCTGTTAAACCTAAAGAAAGTGCCATTTCGATATCGGAAGGATTGCTGCAACCGGGAAGTACGGGCACACCCTTTGACTGGCAGTATTTTACGATTTCGGGATTTAAGCCGGGGCTTACGATGAATTTGGAGCCTGCATTAATTGCTTTGTCTACCTGTTCTGTAGTAAGAACGGTGCCGGCGCCAACCAGCATATCGGGGCAGGCTTCTGCCATTAAACGGATGCTTTTTTCTGCAGCGGCTGTTCGGAAAGTAATTTCTGCGCAGGGAAGTCCGCCTGCGATTAAAGCTTTGGCTAAAGGCACTGCGTCAGCAGCGTCGTCAATTGCGATTACGGGTACAATACCGATTTTACTGAGTTCTTCAACAATTTTGTTCATGGGATACCTCCGTTTGTTATTTGGTGTTTTACTGGTAATTTTTATAATGAAAATTTAAAATATCTTACTGCGTTGTAATATGAGATGTCTTTGACAATTTCGCCGAGGATTTCATAATCTTCGGGGAATTCGCCGTTCTCCACCAGCGTGCCGATGTAATTGCAGAGGATTCTGCGGAAATACTCGTGGCGGGTGTAGGAGAGGAAGCTTCTTGAGTCTGTCAGCATTCCTACAAAGCCTGAGAGATTGCCTAAGCTTGCAAGGGAAGCCATTTGGTCCTGCATACCGATTTTGTGGTCGTTAAACCACCAGGCAGAACCCTGCTGGATTTTGGCAACGGCTTCGGAATTCTGGAAACATCCTAAAATGGTTCCGATGTATGCGTTATCTACGGGATTTAAACTGTAAATAATGGTCTTTGGCAGTGAGTCCGTGATTTCCAGTGCGTTCAAGAAATCAGCAAGTTCTGCGGCGGAAGTTTCGTTCTTAATGCAATCGTAACCGGTATCGGGACCTAAGCGGTTGAACATCTTCACATTGTTATCGCGTTTAACGCCGTAGTGAAGCTGTAATACCCAGTTTCGTTTCGCGTATTCGCGGCAAACAAATAAAAGAAATTCTGTTTTAAAAGTAAGTTCTTCGCCGCGGCTCGGAAGTTGGCCGGCAAGACGTTTTGTAAAAATCTTCTCAATCTGTTCTTCTGTTCCGGGCTGATACATTACATATTCCAAACCATGGTCGGAAACGCTGCAGCCCATGGAAACGAAGTAATCCATTCTTTTTATAAGTGCGTCTTTTAAATCTTTGAAAGATTTTATGGTGATTCCACTCACCGCAGATAATTGACTTAAATAGTCAAGATAGCTTTCTTTCTCTAAATTCATGGCTTTGTCAGGACGCCATGCGGGAAGAACCTGCACATCAAAGGTTTCATCCTCAGCGATTGCTTTATGATACTGCAAATCATCCACAGGGTCGTCCGTGGTGCAAAGCAAAGTTACATTGGAACGGCGGATAATGTTGCGGGCACTCATATCATCGCCTGCCAAAGCCTTGTTACATACTTCCCAGGCTTCTTCAGCAGTATTTTTATTTAAAGGTTTATGAAAATCAAAGTAGCGTTGCAACTCCAAATGACTCCAGTGGTAGAGCGGATTGCCGATGGCCTTGCCAAGGACTTCTGCCCATTTTAAAAACTTCTCTTTGTCACTTGCATCGCCGGTGATGTATTTCTCGTCCACACCGCAAGAACGCATAAAACGCCATTTATAGTGGTCGCCCCCAAGCCAGACCTGAGTAATATTATCAAACTTACGGTCTTCGGCAATTTCCTTGGGGTTGATGTGACAGTGATAATCAAGAATGGGTGTAACTTCTGCGTACTCGTGGTAGAGTTTTGCAGCGGTAGGATTGGATAATAAGAAATCCTTGTCCATAAAAGTTTTCATAGCATGCCTCCGTTTTCATTGTAGATGTATAGTAGTATGTGAAATTCATAAAAAACTATGAGTCTGTTTTCATTGAAAAGGTAGTGCCCCGTTCGATCAGTTCACCGTTAAAAATAGATTTCTGCGGCGTAGTTTCGCCGTTTAAAACCTGAATAAGGTTGTGGATTAAGGTTTGGCACAAATTTTCAAGCTGATTGTCGACGCTTGATAATTCCGGGTCACAGCATTTGGCAAGCAGGGAATTATTATATCCGATTACAGCTAAATCTTTTGGAATGCAAAGACCTGCGCTGCGGGCATATTTTACTGCGGCAAGACCTAAGGCATCGTCGGCGGCGATGATACCGTTAAAATTAAGTCCGCCATCGGCAAGTTTCTGAATAAAAGTCATCATTTCATCGATGTTTTCGTGGCTTCCGCCATAAAACTGCTGATATTCCGTGCGAACCGGAAGCCCTGCCATTTCAAGCCCTGCAATTACGCCGCTTAATTTACGTTTTCCGCTTGCGGTATCAGAGTTGTACAAATATAAGATATCTTTGTGTCCTGAGGTAATCATGGTTCTGGTGGCATTTACCATAGAACGGTGATCGTCACAGAAGCAGGAGTAGACGTTCTTGTAATCGAAATCTGCGTTAAGCATCATTACCGGAAGGTGTTTTGCTGCCTGTCTGATGTACTCGTTGTCTTCGTCTTTTTCGTGTAAAAAGTTGGAGCCGCAGAGAATAACCCCGTCCACGCGCTTGGATAGAAGCAGTTCCATGCTGTTCTTTTTATGTTCCGGCTCATAGCCGGTACAGCAGAGAATGGTATCGTAGGAATTCTGACGCAGAAAACGTTCCAAGTAGTATACCGCTTTGGCCAAATATAAATCGGAAGAATCCGCGCAAAGAATGCCAATGGTTTTCATGGTATCGAGGCCCAAGCCTCTTGCGAATGCGTTAGGAGTGTAGCCGTTGGCTTCCATTACATCCAAAACCTTTTGCCGCGTTTTCTCGCTCACATTATTACTGTTATTTAAAACACGGGAAACCGTTGCAATGGAAACGCCGGCTTTTTCGGATATATCATAAATTGTCAGTCCCATAGTCATCCTCCGTGACTTATCTTTATTGTATAAGGTTTGTTTCATAAGCAGTACATCTGATATGTTAAAACTGATACACAAACAAATGTAAGTGCTTACATATATGAGTATACATTTTATATAAAAATTATGCAAGTCCTAAAATTGCGTATTTTATGGATAAAATGCAAATCTTTTGTAAACATTGGAAAAATAAGTAAAAAACTGAAAAATTCTAAAGAATTCCACTTGACGAACAGTGCAAACCATTGTAATATCAAAATGTAAGCACTTACATTTTCTTGATTCATTAGAGTTTACTTTTATAAAAGCACGGATTCAGGGGAATGATAAGAAAAATAAATATTATGTATTCACGGTTATTTTAGAACAAAGAAAGGTTGGGGTAAAAAATGAAGGTAATCACATTTGGAGAAATTATGTTAAGACTGGAACCGGAAGGATACAATCGCATTTTACAGGCTGAGAAGTATCTTGCAACATACGGCGGTGGTGAAGCAAACGTTGCCGTTTCTCTTGCAAACTTTGGTTTGGATGCGGCTTTTGTAACAAAGCTTCCCAAGCATGAAATCGGTCAGGCAGCAGTGAATTCTTTGAGAAAATTTGGTGTGGATACTTCTTATATTGCCAGAGGCGGAAGCAGAGTGGGAATCTATTTCCTTGAAAAGGGCGCAAGCCAGAGAGCTTCCAAGGTTATTTATGACAGAGCAGGTTCTGCAATTTACGAAGCGACAGCAGAAGACTTTGACTGGGACAAGATTTTTGACGGTGCAGACTGGTTCCATTTTACAGGTATTACACCGGCATTGAATCCTACAGTGGCAGAACTTTGTATGGCAGCTTGTAAGGCGGCAAAGGAAAGAAACATTACCGTAAGTTGTGATTTAAACTACAGAAACAAGCTTTGGAGCAAGGAAGAAGCCGGCAGAGTAATGGGCGAACTTTGTAAGTTTGTGGATGTTTGCATTGCAAACGAAGAAGATGCATCTGATGTGTTTGGTATCCGTTCCGAAGGTACAGACGTAACCGGCGGTAAGGTAAATCATGAAGGCTACAAAGAGGTTGCTGCCAAATTACAGGAACGTTTTGGGTTCAAGGCAGTTGCAATTACTTTAAGAACTTCAATTTCTGCAAATGATAATAAGTGGGCTGCAATGCTTTACGAAAACGGTGAATATTTCTTCAGCAAGAGCTACGATGTTCATATTGTTGACCGTGTAGGCGGCGGAGATTCCTTCGGCGCAGGTTTAATCTACGCATTTTTAAGCAATTACGAATCACAGAAGAAGATTGAATTTGCGGTTGCAGCAAGCTGCTTAAAGCACACCATCGAAGGCGACTTCAATATGGTAACCGTTGATGAAGTGAAGAAACTTGCGGAAGGCGATGGCTCAGGACGTGTTCAGAGATAGTTACATTTTTTAAAATAAAAAGATAAAAATGCCGACTGTGTCAAATTGATGCGGTTGGCATTTTTGTTATAGTAACAAAGCATTTGAAGTATTGGGGTAAGAGTGTTATAATACTTCTATATAGGCGTTCATCTTGGGGGGAAACGTATGGAATTAAAACATAAGAATATTGCGGTGCTGATTACGGGTGTGGATTCGGATATTCAGGCACGTATGTTAAAAGGAATAGAGAAGTACGGTAAAGAGAATAATTGTAACCTTGCCGCTTTTAACTGGTTTACCGGCGCATACGAAAAAGGACCGCACAATATAGGAGAAATTAATATTGCCAATCTTCCGGATTTGAGTCTGTTTGACGGCGTTATTGTGTTTGCAAATACCGGGCACATAGAGATAAATCGGAAGAGAATACAGGAAATATTACAGAATCTTACCTGTCCCATTGTATGTGTGGGCGGAAAAATGGAAAACTATTACAGTATCATGACAGACAGCTATGCGGCTATGCGTAAACTGGTGGAACATTATGTAATAGATCATGGGATGAAACGCTTGCATTTCGTAAAAGGTGTTTTGGGCAATCCCGATGCCGAAGCAAGATATAAGGCATATGTAGATGTATTGTCCGAGCATGGGATTCCGGTAATATCGGAGCGTATCAGCCAGGGGGATTTTTATGTGACCGGTGCGGAGCAGGCGGCAAGGGAAATATTAAGTTCCAAACTTCCTTTTCCGGAGGTGATTATTTGCGCAAATGATACCATGGCACTTACCATGTGCGATTGCCTGAAGAGAAGTGGTTACCGCATTCCGGAAGATGTTGCGGTATCCGGTTATGATTATTCTTTTGAGGGACAACATTACAATCCTACATTGACTACAGTTAGAACAAATTTTGAAGAATTGGGTGCCGATGCGTGCCGCATTCTTTTAGAGGCGCTTGCGGGTAAAAATGTGCCGGAAGAAACCTTGTTAGTGGACGAGGTGGTTTACGGTAACAGTTGCGGTTGTGCAGATCGTAATGAAAGTACTGCCAAGCTGGAAGAGCAACACGATGAAGTTTTTCACCGAAAAATGATTCACGAAATGATAGATCTTGAAAAGAACATCATGGTAGCGGAAGATTATGAAGGCTGGCTTGCGGCAATGAAAGAGTATATTGCGTTGGTGAATCCGCCGGAATTTTATTTCTGTGCCAATGAAGATTTTGTGGAAAATATATTCGAAAGCAGTTCCATGGAGCAGGAACGCATGAGTGAGGAAGAGAAACTTGCTTATACCGAAAAGAGCATAGTTCTCATTGCTTATCAGAACGGCGTGTTTAAGGCGAAAGAATCCTTTTATTCCAAGTATGCGTTAGATGATTTGTTCATGGATAAGGACAAGGGTAAGTTATATTTCTTTTCACCGGTGCATTGTCTGGAACGAAATTACGGCTATATGGTGTTTGTGGACAGTGATTATGTTATGGGCAATCAGCTGTTTGCCTATTGGTTGCTTTCCATGGGCCATTCCATAGAAAATATCCGCAGACAGAATCTTCTTCGCAATGCCATGGCACGTTTGGATGAGATGTACATTAAAGATTCTTTGACAGGTGCATATAATCGTTTTGGTATGGAACGTTTCTTCGTAGAGATTAAGATGAAGTCCATGATGTCTAAGAGTAAGATTCAGATTTCTTTTATGGATTTGGATGGTTTGAAAAAAATTAATGATGAGTACGGACATGAAGAAGGCGATCGTATCATCAATGCTGCGGCAGAAATTCTTATGAAGAATGCAGGTAAGCATTGCGTGGTTCGTTACGGCGGTGATGAATTCATTGTTATGGGTACGGTGCAGAGTGAGCGTGAGGTCGAGAATTATTGGAAGAAGGTTCAGGCAGATATTGATGATTACAATAAAAATCACAAAAAACATGCTGACTTATCCATGAGTTTCGGTTATGATACTTTTGTAATTGACCATAAAACTTATCTGGAAGACTGCATTCGTGTAACGGATAAGAAGATGTACGAAGAGAAAAATCGCAAAAAAGCTTTGGTGGCTTTACAGAAATAATGGTAGGAGTAAACAATGTATAATGACCTTTTGACAATTGGAAAAATAACCATTCATGGTTATGGTTTAATGATTGGGATTGGATTTTTGGTAGCGGTACTGGTGGGAATGTACCGTGCAAAGAAACAGGGATTGGATCAGGAAGCCATACTGGATATAGCAATATATTGTATCATATCCGGTTTTCTCGGGGGCAAACTTCTTTATGTGATTGTAGAATGGAAACAGTTTATACAAGATCCGTGGAGGGTGTTGGGAAGTGCCGGTTTTGTGGTATATGGCGGAATTATTATAGGTGTACTTGTGGGATATTTATACACCAGAATTAAGAAAATATCATTTGTTCGATATTTTGATCTTGTTATGCCGGAAATTGCTTTGGCTCAAGGATTTGGACGTATCGGTTGTTTTTTGGCAGGTTGCTGTTACGGTGCACAAACGGATTCTTTTTTGGGTGTAGTTTTCCCGCAGGGGAGTCTGGCACCGGCCGGAGTTAAGTTGCTACCTACCCAGTTGTTCATGTCTGCGGGAGATTTTCTCATTGCATTAATTTTAATTCTTTATTCCCGCAAGAATAAAGTGCCGGGAAATGTGGGAGCCGGTTATCTTGTTTTATATGGTATCGGAAGATTTGCAATTGAGTTTTTAAGAAATGACCGTAGGGGAACCGTGGGGGCGCTGTCTACGTCACAGTTTATTTCTATTTTTATTGTGGCAATCGGTATTGGTATTATTGTTTGGAACACGTTGCGGTTTAAAAAAGCATGTACGAGTTCCGAGGACCGGGATATCGAAAAAAAATAAATTTAATATAATTAAAGAAAATGATACTAAAATGCATTTTAGAAGATGGAGTAAATGGTCTGCTAAGGTGCATTTTTTGATTCCATGCATATGATATTAAAACAGTAATTATTAATATAAAAGTATGGAGGCAAAATGAGAGTAATTAATAATTTACCCCAGTCCGGTATGAATTTAAGAAATGTAAGGGAAGCGACACCCGCGATTCCTTTGCCAAATCCCGGGGAGGGGGGCGCAGTGTATCCCGGTAATGATGTAAACGGTGAAACGGACGCACAGTTAAATGATACCGGAGCAACACCGGTAATCCCGTTACCGAATCCGGGAGAAGGAGGAGCAGTATTTCCGGGTAATAACAGCGGAAATAATATGGGTGGTGGAGCAACACCGGTAATTCCGTTACCGAATCCCGGAGAGGGCGGAGCGGTATTTCCCGGAAATAACATTAATAATCGTCCGGGAAATAATTTTATTCCAAGCATTCCCGGTACGGTAATCATTACTTATCCGAGACCTAACGAGAATTGCTCATTTTGTAATCCGGGAAGTGATCAGAACGGCATGGTGCGCTTTATGAACGCAGCCAACGGATATAATCCGTTTTGGGTGTATATCAATGATAAGCTGTTGGCAAATGACTTTGGATTTGCGGATTTAACGGAATACGTTGAAGTGGCAACAGGACGACCGGTAATTACATTGATGGGTGAGAACGGCTATGTATATTTGCAGCAACCGGTGGAAATAAAAAGCGGAAGTATCTTGACCATGGCGATTGTAAACACTGATTCCGGTTTGGGATTAAAAGTAATTCAGGATACCAATTGTGACAGAAGCAGAAATAATTCTTGTGTAAGGGTTGGGAATCTGACGTACAGCGGTGGTCCGTTGAATGTGATAATCGGCAATCGTTATGTTACATTTCGAAATGTAAATTCCGGTGAAATTACGGATTTTGCTACTATTTTTCCCGGAGAATATTCATACACGGTAAGTCGTACCAATAATACGATGTATCCGGTTTGGGGCAGTACCACATTGTTACAGTCTGCGCTGTATTTACAGAGGGATAAGAATTACACCATATATTTATTCCAGTATAATCCTTCGGCTGATGCAATTAAGGCGTTGATTGTGGAGGATTAAAAGCTCTGAAATTTTATAATAAAAATGAGAGGTAATGCTTTTGTTGTAATTGAATATTGACATTCGGAGCAAAGCGAGTATACTAAAATGAGAATTATTCTCAAATTGGCATGCTCGCTTTTCGTTTTTAAGATTTGGCGGGAGTTATGGCAATGTAATAAAATGGCTAAAAAGACAGGCCGGAGAGATAGTATGAAAAAATTAAAGTGGTTAATGGTGTGCTGCGTTTTGTGTTTTGCTGGGGTGGTAACCGGTTGCAAGACTAACGGGTACGCAGAGGATAAAATAACAATTGTATGCACTAATTTTGCATTGTATGACTGGACAAGTCAATTGCTTGGCAACAGTGATGCGGAAGTGATTTTGATTCCCGGTAACGGGGCGGATATGCACAGTTTTCAACCTTCCGCAGAGGAATTGATTCAGATTGCAGACTGTGAGATGCTGGTACATGTCGGCGGGGAATCGGATGGGTGGCTGACCGACGCTTTGGAGGCTAATCCCAGCGAAACCAGAGTTGTAGTTAATCTGATGGAAGTTTTGGAAGATGATGTATGCGTGGAGGATTGTGAGGAGGATGTGCACGCGGGACATGAGCATACTCATGAGAATGTTAGCGATGAACATGTGTGGTTGTCTTTGCGTATGGCAGTAAAATCCTGTGAGGCCATTGAAGATGCATTGTGTCAAGTGTTGCCTGCAGATGCAGATCAGATTCGGGAAAATGGCAGAGAATATTATGGCGAATTGGTAGCCTTGGATCAGAAATATACAGATGTGATTATGGCCGGCAAACCAAACTGTGTGGTAATTATGGCGGATCGTTTTCCGTTTGTGTATATGATGGAGGATTATGCGTTGGAGTACTACGCAGCGTTTCCGGGGTGTTCCACGGAATCTGAAGCAGATTTCGAAACCGTGGTTTTTTTGGCCGAGAAAGTAAAAGAGTATAAAACAGATGTGTTATTGATTACGGAGAGTGGTAATGACACTTTGGCAAATGCGGTATATGAGAACGCGGGAACTTATGGAGAAACGGCAGTGCTTCATTCCATGCAGGTGGTATACCAAAGTGATATTGAGGCCGGATGCTCGTATATCGGATATATGGAAGCGAATTTAGAGGTGTTAAAGAAGGTTTTAGGAGAATAGAATGGCACAGTTAACATGTGAAAATGTAATACTGGGATACGAGAAGACTGCCGTGACGGGATGTATTAATTTTAGCCTGAACAAAGGGGATTATCTCTATATTATCGGCGATAACGGTTCCGGAAAGTCTACTTTGATGAAGGGTATACTGGGACTGCGTAAACCCATGGAGGGTAAAATTACTTTTGGCGATGATTTAAAACAAAATGAAATCGGTTATATGCCTCAACAAACCGTTGTACAGAAGGATTTTCCCGCATCGGTGGAGGAAATTGTTATATCGGGATGTTTAAGTAGGAGCGGTTTGCGTCCCTTCTTTTCCAAGCAGGATAAAATGCTGGTGGACGAGATGCTGGCAAAAATGGAAATTCTCGATTTGAAGAAAAGAAGTTATCGGGAATTGTCCGGAGGACAGCAACAAAGAGTGTTGTTGGCAAGGGCTTTGTGTGCGACGCGAAAGATGTTGCTGCTAGACGAACCGGTAGCCGGCTTAGACCCGGAGACTACGGAAGAGTTTTATGAACTGATTAAGAAACTGAACAAAGAAGAAAATGTAACCATTATTATGGTTTCTCACGATATGCATGCGGTATCACAATATGCAAGTCATATTTTAAACCTTGTAAAAGAACCGGTATTTTTTGGCACCAAGGAAGAATATTTATCTTTAAAACAAAAAGAGCAGGAGGATAAAAATGGAGCTGTTTGATAAACTCATTTACTATTTATCCTATCCGCTGGTTCAGTATGCATTGGTGGTGGGGGTGTTGATTGCCTTGTGCTCTTCTTTGTTGGGAGTAACGTTGGTATTAAAAAGGCTGTCATTCATCGGAGACGGATTGTCGCATGTGGCTTTTGGTGCCATGGCCTTTGCTGTAGTACTCAATTTCAGCAATCAGTTGCTTTTGATTCTTCCGGTTACGGTATTGGTGGCAATATTGCTTTTATGTACCGGTAAGCATACCAGAATAAAAGGTGATTCGGCTATTGCCATGCTTTCTGTTGGAGCCTTGGCAATGGGCTATCTGGTATTGAATATTTTTCCGGAGTCGGTAAAGTCAGGGAATGTAGCCGGTGATGTATGCAGTACATTATTTGGCAGTGCGTCTCTCTTGACGTTATCTTCCAAGGATGTATGGTTATGTATTGTGTTATCTGTTTTTGTAATCGGTGTCTTTGTATTTTTTTATCACAAACTGTTTGCCATTACGTTTGATGAAGATTTTGCTGCGGCAACAGGCGTTAAAGTGCAGATGTATCATATTCTGCTTGCTACCGTGATTGCGGTGGTAATTGTGCTTGCCATGAAGCTGGTTGGCTCGCTGTTGATTTCGGCGTTGATTATTTTTCCTACCATGTCGGCCATGCGGATTTTTAAAAGTTTTAAAAATGTAATTGTCTGCTCCGCGGTCATTTCCGTAGTTTGTGCTTTAAGCGGTATGTTGGTTTCCATATTATTTTCGACACCGGTGGGAGCAACGGTGGTAGCTTCGGATATGGTGGTGTTTGGAATTTTTGCACTGATTGGTGCGATGAAAGGATAGAGGTATACAAATGGATTATAAAAAAGCGAATTCGGTATCGAATGCAATGTTAATTTCGGCAATGGCGATGTTTGGAGGAACGTTGTCGATGCAGAATGGGATTGTGCAGTTGGTTTGTCTTGTGATTGGCATATTATTGATAATTGCAGCAATTATAATGAGGATTCTTTATTGGAGATGCCCTCATTGTAAAAAAATGCTGTCGCTGGGTTTTCATAGAGAACCGGAGAAATGTCCCCGTTGTAGAGGTAATTTGATTCAACAGGAAAAACACTAATGAATTATTTAAGCAAGAGTATTATTAGGTTGATACAAAGGACAGAAGGTTTGATATGAAAAGTACTTACCAAACACAGCAACGTAAAATTTTAATCAGCTTTCTTGTGGACAGTCATGACAGGCAGTTGACGATTGAAGAGATTATGGAAGGTCTTAAGGATGAGGGCAGAAATGTGCCGCAAAGCTCTGTTTACCGCTTGATGAAGAAGCTGGTAGATGAGGGAGTGGTTCGCCGTCATGCCAAAGAAGATTCCAGACAATATGTGTATCAGATTATAGAGAGTGAAGAGTGCCATTCTCATTTGCATTTACAATGTACGGAGTGCGGAAAACTGGTGCATTTAAGTCATGAAGCTACAAGTGAAGCCAGACAGTGGATGCAGGGGGCTACCGGATTTGAATTGAATCAGGAGAAGACCTTTTTGTACGGTACATGTAAAGAATGTAAAAAAAATAAATAAGAATATTAAAAACCGGGCGATGCCCGGTTTTTTTAAAAATGACATTTAAAAAAGTATAATACTTCCTGAATAAATTGTTCACGGTAGGGGCGTTTGAGCCATTGTTCATAAGTGACTTTTTGACATGATTGTATGGTTCTTTCAAAGTCTTCATCTATTTTTGTCAAGACATCACCTGCAGGAATCCACACACCGTTTTCGAAATGCGTATAAAAGCTTCTAAAATCCATATTAATGGTGCCAACAATGGCTGAGGATTCATTGGTACAATGCTTTGCGTGAATAAATCCGGGAGTGTATTCGTAGATTTCCACTCCGTCCCGTAACAGAGGGCCATAGTGTTTTACCGTTAGATGGTGGACAATTTTTTTGTCAGGAATGCCCGGAACGATGATGCGTACTTTGACGCCGGATTTGGCAGTTAAGCACAATAAATCCTGCATGGTATCATCGAGAATCAGATAAGGTGTCATGATATTAACCTGTTTTCGGGCATTGCTGATAATATGCATAAACATATCCATAGCGGGATTGGCGGGATTGTTGGAGGGACCGTCGGCAAAAGGCTGGCAATAGGTTCCGTCAGGAATAATATGTTCGGGTACGGGAAAATTACTTATGTGAATATGACCTCCCGATGCATTCCACATACCGATAAAAATCAACTGCATCCCGTAAATGGCATCTCCTTCCAAACGCAGGCCGGTATCTTTCCAATGACCGTACGGAGATATGATATTGGCGTAGCGGTCACTGATGTTGATGCCGCCTGTATAAGCATATTTGCCGTCTATCACCAGGATTTTCTGGTGATTACGATAGTTGAAAAACAATCTGTGATAGCTTCGTTCCACAGGGTTAAAAATCAATACCTTAAAGCCTTTTTCTTTTAATGCTTTTATGGAGGTATCCGACATCTGCATAAAAGAACCGGTATCATCAAACATAATATAGATTTTAACGCCTTGCGCCAGTTTTTCTTCCAGAATCTGTGTATAGCGTTCCCAGATGGAACCGTCAGCAATGATAAAAAAGCTGATAAAAACATATTTTTGTGCAGTTTTTAATTTCGCTTCCACATCCTCGAAAAAAAGTTCTCCCAGCTCGAAATATGTTA
Organism: Lachnospiraceae bacterium; assembly: GCA_045590555.1. Classification (GTDB taxonomy): domain Bacteria; phylum Bacillota; class Clostridia; order Lachnospirales; family Lachnospiraceae; genus UBA3766. The sequence goes on from JAZNRC010000001.1 coordinate 55,172, forward strand.
TGGCAGTATTTTCATATAAGGGGTAGTTTTGATTGAACAGATAGGTGGCAATTTTGCCCTTGTCTGCATCTTCGGCAGATAATTTTTCTACCAGTGCTTTGTTCATAATCTGATCTTCGTTGGCTTTATCAATGGCACGTTGTATTTCACGGTGCGCTTTGCGATTTATTACGGAACGGCCCCAAAAGAGATACATAACGTGGCCGGCAACGGGAAGTACAAGGGCAACTCCCAGCCAATATAGTTTGTAGGCTGCATTTCTGTCGCTGGCAATTAACGGTATCATCACAATAATACTTAATAATTCAAAAACGGCATACAGGTAGACTGTATAGCGGTTTAAGAAGTATGATACAACCAGAATGATTGCCAAATCTGTCAAAAACAGTAAAAAAATCAGCAGAAAACGCAGGAAAGTTTTTGCATAGTTATATTCTTTTACTCCATTTTTTTTTCGTATGTTCAAATAAATCACCTCTTACACAAAAGCATTGATTAAAATAATTGTAAAAAACTCCCTTAATTTTAAATATAACGCCTAAATTTTAATAAAATGTTAAATATTTCATAAAATATGATAATTTGTTATAGACTAATATTTTATAATATGCAAAAATCTTAGTTTATACATAAATTTTAATGGAAAAATTGTAGAAAGTTTAGTATAATGTGTAATAGGGGAAGGTGCGCTCCGATAAAGATACAGATGTGGAGTGTACAATAAGTATAGGGATTGGAGATTGGTGAAATGGAATTATCTGAAATCCGCAAATTATGTATGAACTGTATGCATATGAGTAAGGAAGATGAGTTCTGTCCTGTCTGTGGTAAGGCAAAGAGGGGATTGAAGAGTTTCGGGCGTGCATTGGAACCCGGAACTATTTTGAATGGAAAAATTTTAATAGGTAATATTTTAGGTATGGGTAATTTTGGTATTACCTATATTGGTTTTGATTTGCTTTTGGAGTATCGTGTGGCTGTAAAAGAGTTCTTTCCTGATGAAATGGTAGAACGCGATACCAATGATGCATTGTATGTTGCGGAAGGAACCACACCGGAGGAATATTATGAGGAGTTGAAGGCATATCAGCGCGAGGCTAAGACTCTGGCTCAGTTTTCTAAGTATCCCGGTATTGTTTCCATCAAAGAACTTTTTTATGAAAATAACACAGCCTATATGGTTATGGAATATTTAGAAGGCGGTACGCTGAGAAGATATATTGATAATCATGGTGGCAAACTGGATGTGGAGCATACCCTTGCGCTTATGGAACCGGTTATCACTTCTATGGAAGAAATACATAAAAGCGGTTTGATTCACAGAGATATCAGCCCTGAGAATATTATGTTGGATAAAGATGGAAGCATCAAGGTGATTGACTTTGGTGCTACCAAGAAATTAAGCAATAAGACGGCTCAGATTTACTTCGGTAAGTTCGGATATGCACCATTGGAGCAGATGGTTGGTGAAGGTCAGGGGCCTTGGACCGATGTATACGGAATCTGCGCGACCATGTATTGTATGATTACGGGAGATATCCCCACGGATGCTTTTGAGCGTAGCCAAAACGAACCGCTCATGCATATTGCGGATTACGGGATTCCCATGGAACGTCGTATTGCGGATGCGATTATGCGCGGACTTTCCATGGAATGTAAAGACAGACAACAGGATATGGGACAGCTTAAGCGCCATTTGTACGGTCAAAAGATCAACAAGGAATTTGCGGAGACTTACGAGATTCAGTACCCTCACAGCAATGCCTTGATGATGTATGATAAAAAGAATAGGCGAGTTTGGTTTGGTCATTATCCCATGAATGAGGTGACCGGTTCGCGTCTTACTACCGATATCATTTATGCAAATTATGACGGCAATGATAAGGCAGTTTTGGAGAATGGCAGTTTTAAGCGTTTTGCAGCGAAAGATGCGTTGATGTCTAAGGATTACCGTATGGTGAATAAGCAAAAAATTAAAGATGAAAGCAGAATGTATCGTATTTTTGAATATACGGATATTCCTTGGGTTATCTTGCATCAGAGCGGAAATAAAATGATTCTTCAGTCGGAGTATGTATTGGATTATCAGCTGTTCGATGAGAAATCCTATCTTGACATGACGGATAGAGAAGTGACCAAAGTACGTACAGGTATCAGCTGGGAATTTAGTAAAATTCGTGAATGGTTGAATCGTGACTTTTTCCGGGAAGCTTTTACAAGGGAAGAGCAGGAGAAGATTATTATCAAGGAAGTAAAGACTCCGATTTCTTCTTTTACGGATCAGATTACCTATGACCGTGTATTTCTGCCTTCTGTTGAGGAAGTTATGAACGGATTTGAAAATCGTGCCGTAAGGGGTGGAAATGCGTTGAAAACTCCCGTAAATCAGAGTCAGATTTTGTTTTCGCAGTATGCAGCGGCTAAAAAAGTAGACGAAAGTCTTCCTATGGGATATGCATTAAGAACCAGAGGAACCATCAATACTGAGAGTGCGACATTTACCTATGGGGAAAATTGTGATGGTCATTCAATCCAAAACGGAAAGATGAAACAGTGGAAATTGAGTATACCTATGGGTATCAGACCGATTATTCAGGTTGATGTCAGTGATATTGTAGAAGTGTAGAGGACTATGGAGATGAGCAGTTACGTAATGAGTGATGTCCATGGTCAATATAAGTCATACATGAAAATGCTTAAGAAAATTGACCTGAAGGCAGAAGATACTTTATATGTTTTAGGGGATGTGATTGACAGAGGTCCTGACGGAATCAAGATTATAACGGATATGATGAAGCGGCCTAACGTGGTTATGATATTGGGTAATCACGAACTGTTAATGATGGATGCCCTTAAAAATTTCGATGAAATAAAAAGCAAAGACAGACATGATACAGATGATATTGATTTGTGGTTGGATCCGTGCAATGGTGGAGAGAAAACATACGATGCCTATCAGAATCTGACACCGGCCAAGCGAAAGGCAATTCTTCAATATCTGGAAGAAGCGTGGATTATCAAGAAGATACAAGTGAATAACAAAATATATCATTTGTCTCATGCATACACAAGTAATAAGAAAACAAAAGATGGTTTTCGTTATAGTGACTTAACCCATGATGAGATTTGGGATGTGGTTTGGATGAATATATATGATCGGGCTTTTATCCGTGAAAATAAAGACAAGCTGTATCCCAACAAAAAGAATATATATATTTCCGGTCATACTTTTACGCAGAGATTGGATTGCATAGACGAACTCGGAAGAGGGTTGATTTATCACAATTCGGATTATTACGGTTATCACGTATATAATATCGATTGCGGCATGGCTTTAAAAAATAAATCCAGTCAGCTTTCCTGTTTGCGTTTGGAGGACGGAGAAGAGTTTTACATACCATTGGAAAATGGAACCGGCAGAAAAAAATAAGATAGTATAAAAAGCCTCTTTTTATCAAAAACTAGAAGTAGTTTTATAAAAGGAGGCTTTTTTTATGAAAGAAAAATTAGGCATTGCATTTATTATTTTAATTGCATGCCTTTGTTTATTTGGCTGTAAGGAAAAGATGCCGGAAGAAGACATGGTGCACCGGACTTTTTATGAGAAAAGTATATGTCAAAAAGTAGGGTGAAGGCTTATGTCCATCCGCCATCCAAGGTAATAATTTGTCCGGTAAAATATGAAGGCATGTCGAGTATACCAACCACTGCCTGAGCGACCTCTTCGCATTTGCCTTGACGACCCAGAGGAATTTCCTCTTTTAATGTATCCAAATCTTCTTGGGTCAGGTGCGCATTCATTTGTGTATCAATCAGACCGCACGCAAGGGCATTCACCCGGATGCCACTGGGAGCAAGCTCTTTGCTTAGTGCCCGCGTAAAACTGTTTAATCCGCCTTTGGATGCTGAATAGGCAACTTCCATGGAAGCGCCGGTATTTCCCCAAACGGATGAGATATTAATAATGTGTCCGTTGTGTTTATTTAACATAATGGGAATTGCATATTTTGATGTATAAAAGGCAGAGGACAGATTGGTGGCAATGACATTGTTCCACTCATCTGTACTCATATCCTGTAACAAGCCTACATAAGAGATGCCGGCATTGTTAATTACAACATCCAGATTGGTAATGTGTTCAAAAAGCCTACGTACATCTTCGGCATTTTTCATGTCGCATTGTATGGGTGTACAGATGATTTTGTATTGTGATTCAAGGTAATTTGCGAACTGAATGAGACTGTCCATGGAATTGTTACAGGTTATAATCAGTTGAAAGCCTTTTTGTGCCAATGCCTCGGCTATGCTTTGTCCAATGCCTCTGGATGCTCCTGTAACAAGTGCGTAGCGATTCATATCGGATACTCCTTTATATATAGTTTAAGGTATAAAATATTTTATACAGATTCTTTATCAGTATAGTTCATTCCTTTGGCATCTGCAAGGTTTTCGTGGGCATGCCGTTGAATTTTATGCTGAAAACTGGTACAGTAGATAGTAGGAGTGAGAGGCCTTGTAAATAGTAATTGATATAAAAACTAAAGGATGAATACGGAGGAATAAAAATGTACGATTTGGTGATTATAGGTTCCGGACCTGCCGGAATGGCAGCTGCCATATATGCAAAACGGGCATGCTTGGAAACCTTGGTTCTTGAACGCACAGGTTTTGGCGGAGGTCAGGTTTTGAATACTTACGAAGTGGATAATTATCCCGGTCTTCCGGGCATAAGCGGATTTGAGTTGGCACAGAAAATGAGCGAACATGCGGTTAAATTAGGTGCAAAAACTGTGGAAGATGATGTAATGGAATTGTGCGCAGAGCAGGACAAATACATTATCCGGGGAGAAAACGGTACCTATGAGACAAAAGGTATTATTATTGCCACCGGTGCGAAGCATGCTCATTTAAATGTACCGGGTGAGGAAAAACTGGCAGGTATGGGAGTTTCTTATTGTGCTACCTGTGACGGTGCGTTTTTTACCGGTAAAGATGTTGCAGTGGTAGGTGGTGGAGATGTTGCAGTGGAAGATGCCATTTTTCTTGCCAGAAATTGTCGTAAGGTATATTTGATTCACAGAAGAGATGAATTGAGAGCAGCCAAAACACTACAGGAAGCATTAAAGACCTATAATAATATTGAAATACTTTGGAATACCACAGTAGAGGAAATCAAAGGAGAAGAGATGGTAACGGCTGTAACTACCCGTAATAAAATTACAGGTCAGGTGCAGGATGTAGCAGTGTCCGGTATTTTTATAGCAGTAGGAATTCTGCCTAATTCGGAATGGTTGGGAGATAGTTTAGAAAAAGATCAAGGCGGATATATTGTTGCCGGGGAGGATTGTAAGACCAGCCGACCTTTTATTTATGCGGTAGGTGATGTTAGAACGAAGCCTCTGCGTCAGGTTGTTACCGCTGTGGCAGACGGTGCTAATGCGGTAACTGCATATCAGAAAGATATATTACAATAAATGTTACGAAATAATTTCAATAATATTTTGGTGCTCGAAGAATAAAATGCCCGAAAAATAAGCCTTTCCAGAGATTGGTAAACATAAAATGTGTTGACAATTGTTACAAAAACTGTTATATTATTTCTTGGATGTAACAATTTTGTAATATTTAAGCATCAACTCAGAAGATGAGAAAGGTTTTACGGTGTATATTTTATGAGACGTAAAAAACTGATGGCAGGTGTGTGCGCTTTGGCAATCAGCATTGCTGTTACAGGGATTTCCATTTCGACAGAAGCAAACGGAAAGTTCACTGAATTACCTGCTGCCGGAGCTGCGGTGGATATGGGAGACGGTTCTTCTTATATTGACGTGCAGACATCCATAGAATCAATTGTACAAAAGTCATCGGCGTATGCAAGTAATACCAGTTCGGTAGGCTTGCAGACGATTCAGAATAATGTATCTGTAGTTCGCGCAGACAGTGTTGCGGTTCAGAGTTCAGAGAACTCAGTTGTTTCTTCGGAAGCTGCTTATGCAGAAAATGAAGTGAAAACCATTGAACCTGTAACTGCAGTAAGTATACAGGAAACTGTCAGTGAAAGTACTTCTGAGGTTTCAAGCAATGTCGTATCAGAGGTTGTCAAGGCAGATACGGTTCCCGTGGAAACATCTGAGAGCGTAGAGGCAGAAGTATCGGTGGCAGAGATAGCAAGCGAGCCGATGCAGACTTCTGAAACTGCTGAAGCAGAGGCTGAAACCGGTGAGGAAATCGTTGAAGAAGTGCAGATTATTCCCACGGAGGAATTAGATATTCCCGGTGCTAATGTAGCTGTAAAAGAAGAAGTTCCGGCTGAATTCAAGAATTTGGTAATTGCACAGGTAAATGACTATGTAAATGTAAGAGCAGAAGCCAATACGGAATCTGAGATTGTAGGTAAATTGTATGACGATTCTGTGGGAACTCTTGTTAAGGAAGAAGATGGCTGGTATCAAATTACATCGGGAAATGTTACAGGATACGTAAAAGCAGAATTCTGTGTTACCGGCGACGATGCCATTGCCTTGGCAGAAGAAGTGGGTACCGAAATTGCTACCGTTAATACGACTACGTTAAAGGTTCGTTCTGAGGCAAATATTGAATCATCTGTAATTGGATTGGTTCCTTTAGGTGAAGAACTGGTAGTGGTAAAAGAGGAAGAAGAAACGGAAGGCTGGGTTAAGATTTCCATCGAAGAAGGCGAGGGCTACGTTTCTACAGAATATGTAAGTTTGCGTACTGATTTTGTAAAAGCAGAATCAAAGGAAGAGGAAGAACAGCGTTTGGCAGCGGAAGCTGCTGCAAGACAGGAGGCACAGCGCGCAGCACAGCAGGCTATGTCTAATAACATGAATTCAACCACGGCGGTTCCTACCATTGTGGGTGACAGTGAAATGGGTGTTGCGGTTGCGGAGTACGCTTGCCAGTTTGTGGGCAACCCTTATGTATAAGGTGGAACAAGTCTTACAAACGGTGCAGACTGTTCCGGTTTTGTAATGAGTGTATACTCCAATTTCGGCGTATCATTACCTCACTCTTCAACGGCAGATCGTAATCAGGGATATGCGGTAGACGGTCTTGCCAATGCACAGCCCGGTGATTTGATTTGTTATTCCGGTCATGTAGCGATTTATATCGGTAATGGACAGATTGTTCATGCAAGTTCAAGTAAAACCGGTATCATTATTTCAAATGCTGATTATAAGACGATTCTTGCAGTTCGAAGAATATTTTAAAAACGATTTTTGGCGGCTCTCGTATGAGAGCCGCTTTTTTGTACAAGTTGCACAAATTGAATGAATGCAAGCAAAAAATGAAAAAAAGTCAAAAAAAGATATCCACAATAAAAAATGTCGGAAAATGCCGAAAAATCACTTATACACTGAGTTATGCACATTATCCACCGATAAAATGCCGAAAAAAGTAAAAATTTTATGGAAACCATTAAAACATTCGTTTTGTTCATTACGTAGAAATTGTCGAATTGTGTAAAAAAAACAGAGATTGTTATTGACTTTTTTAATGTCAAAAAAGAACAAAACAATTGGATAAATTTTCAGTACAATTTGAGAAAATATTGCAAATGTATGGACAAATATGGTATAATATACCTGTGCACGAGTGAGATATGTAATTCTTATTTTCGGGCATGCCATATACATGCAAAAGTGTTTATGGATACGATAAACCAACGAAAGGGTGATCAGTATGAAATTTATTATTATTGGGAAAAACATTGATGTTACGCCGGGACTTCGCAGTGCAGTAGAAGACAAAATCGGTAAATTGGAGAAGTATTTTACGCAGGATACGGAAGTGCATGTAACACTTAGTGTAGAGAAAGATCGTCAGAAGATTGAAGTTACCATTCCCGTGAAAGGTAAGATTATCCGTTCTGAGCAGGTAAGCAACGATATGTATGTTTCTATCGATTTGGTAGAAGAAATTATCGAAAGACAGTTAAAGAAATATAAGAATAAAATTGTTGACCAAAAGCACAATTCTGATTTCTTTAAAAGTGATTATATTGAAAAAGAATTTGAGGATGATGAAGAAATTAAGATTATCCGTTCTAAGAAATTTGACATTAAGCCTATGTATCCGGAAGATGCATGTATTCAGATGGAACTTTTAGGACATAACTTTTATGTGTTTAACAACGCAGAAACGGATTTAATCAGTGTTGTTTATAAGAGAAAAGGAAATACCTACGGTTTAATCGAACCTGAACAATAAAATGAATATTGAGCCAAATAAGCATGTTGAAAGGCAACTCCTTATGGGGTTGCCTTTGATCATTGTAATTTAACTTTCTTTGGATAAGGCGTAGCTTTCGTGAGCCACCTTACGCTTCATCAAAAGTAAGTCTTTTATAAAAGAGAATGGAGTATAAACCGGCAAGACCTACCAATGCATATACAATCCTGGAAAAGCCGCTCATATCACCAAACAGTGCTGCAACCAGGTCAAAACCGAAAAAGCCGATTAAGCCCCAGTTTACTGCACCGATAATTACAATGGTTAATGCAATTGCGTTTATAATTCTAAATGGCATATTATTTTTCTCCTTTCGTTAAAAAGATGCCTATACTTAATATACCTTTTTTGAAACGAAGATATTCTTAAAATATAAAGAGCCCTACCGGTAAAATTTACCATGTAAGACTCTTTTTTTAATAAATTATATTTTAAATTATTTTAATTCTTTTATGGAAGCAAAGCTCCATGCGTGGATATTAAATTCTACGACCGGTGTACCGCAATAGATACAATGTTTGGCGCCTAAATTGGAGATGGGTGCGGCACAATTGGGACATGTAAGCCCCAAGGAAGTTTCACCGGCATTTTCAATAAGATCCCGATCCTGAATATAAACCAGATTAATTTCATACTTTGACTGTGTTAACTGGTCTTTGCGCCCGGTTTTGATGGTGTTGCCTTCCGTAATATAATGGTAGTATTGAATGGAAGCTTGGAAGGTCACAGTACATCTACCATCTTTTTTAACATATTTCGAAAGTTCACATTTGTGAATTTTCATACGTTCATAATGTTCCTCGTAATTGCGGTCGCTTAAAAGCTGTAAGTGCATTACAAGGGCATCTTTAAGTTCCTGTGAGCCTTCTGATAATTTAGACGGATCATTTTCGCTAATACTGTAAAGATAAGAAGTAAGCACATTTTTGGCCCGTTCCCGCATTTCATCATAGTGAAATTCCGGAAAATCTTTTTGGATTTGGGGCAAATATACACTCGACATATTAGAAATAGTGCGCGGTGTTATAGAATGCTCAAATTGTTGGCGTTTAATACCTTCGGCAAGGTTTTCCGTACCGTAAACTGCCTTTGAAACCTGTTTGACCGAATTGGTCACTTGCTTCGCTTTACGGCTTACCGCAGTGATTTTTTTAATTACGATTACTAATAAAATAATAAAAGCAATAAAAATGATAATAGCTGTAATTAAAACAATAATGGAAAATACAGACCCCAAAGCTAATATACCTTCCATATTAAAATTCCCCCATAATAGAACCGATTAATACAAGCATACCGAGGGCGGCCAATACTGCAAGAATGGTAATGATAACCTTAATTGCAGATACGGGAGCTTTACCGGAAACCTTACCGGTTTGACCGTTTACCATAAACTGATACACTTTATCATTATATTTAAAAGATGAAACCCAAATCGGTAACATCAAATATTTGTATGTAATTTTGGAATAAATGGTGCTCATGCGTAAATCTTTTACATGGTCTGCATTTTTCTCATGACGGATTTTTTTGGTAATATTGCTACGTAAGCGAATCTGAATGGCAGCTTTCGCTTTTTCCCAACCTTCTTTTAGACCTACGGAGTAACGTTCTGCACCGAAACCGGCAACATATTCCGGTTTATAAGTTTTGTTATCTGCAGTGTTAAAAGGTTCAATGCCTTTCAATATCCAATTATTGTGTCGGTTCGATGCCAAAACAAGCTGGTCGTCAATAAACTCTTGATATGCACCATTGGTTTTATACCAGTCGGTTACGATTTTCGTTTCTCCCTGGCTGTTGCGTACGCGACGGTCTTTGCCATATTGTGCTCTGTAATGTGTTGTAGTTTGTGCATCATAGGTCCAATAAGGCAGATAAATTCCTTTGAATGATTCTGCGCGAGCGGACTCCTTGGCAAGCTTGGGACAGAAGAATTTCTTTCCAATCCATGCTTTAAACAGCTTGGATGCTTCATCGTCTGAAATTTTAAATGGAACTACTCCGTTAGGCGCTAACGTATCCTTACCTTGAGCTTCCATTACCTGATTAGAACCGCAGTAGGGGCATTCACTGGAGACTTCCAGTGCATCATAGATGGATTCGGCACCACAGCTTTTACACAGAACGGTTTTCTTTTCTACGCCCCAGTTACAGTTAGCGGTAGCTTCTGCACTTTCAAAATCCAGTTCTTCGGCAGATTCGGGGAGTTCTTCGTCTGCTTCAATTTCTTCCACATAACCGCAGTAAGGACATGAAGTACCTCCGGTTGTGGGCTCATAGCTCATAACACCGGCACATTGCGGACACTTTCGGTCGGTTTCTTCCTTGGTTTCCACAATGTTAGGCTGATTGTTCATCATATCGTTTGTATCCATAGTATCCTCCCATTTTGTAAAATATTAATGTTTGATTATTGTAAAAGGAAGTGTCATCAAATATATTTTAACAAAATATAAGTTAAAAAACTTCTAAATATAAATATTGTACAAGTAAAAACGGCGGTTTGCACCTAAGCACAAACCGCCATCTGATTCAACCTAATACCACGATTCGGCTAATATTATTTCTGAACATCATTGTCATCAAACACATCGCCGCATTCAGGACAGAACTTAGGAGGATTGGTAGGATCCTCGGGTTCCCAACCGCACTTGTCACACTTGTAAAGAGGAGCACCTGCGGGTTTCTTAGCACCGCATTCCTGACAGAATTTACCTTTGTTTACTGCACCACATGCACAGGTCCAACCGGATTCGTCAGCGGGCTTGGGTTGACCACAGTTCATACAGAACTTACCGGTATTGCCGGCTGTTCCACATCCGCATGCCCAACCTGCGGGAGCGGCTGCTGCACCAACAACGGCTGCGGGCTGTGCAGGAGCCTGAGGAGCCTGCTGCTGACCCATAGCGAACAAGCTGTTGGCATTCATACCGCCTGTCATCTGTGCCATGTTCATACCTGCGAAAGCCATCATAGGCCCGGTTGCTTCGTTGCTTGCTGCAGCTTCCATAGCGTTAGCCTGAGCAGTAGCCATACGGGCAGCTGCCATGTTAACGTTAGTGTAAACAGCAACATCCTGGAACTTCTTGATTCTTTCTTCGTCTTCGGGAGTCGCCTTGATGGTGTTGATGGTAACGGAAGCTACCTTAATACCACGGAGTTCACCCCATTTTTCAGATAACTGAACGTTTAACTGATCGGTTAATTTATCTGTAAGTGTTGTAATTTGGCTGTAGCGCAAACCAACTTCTGAGAATGTTCCCAAAGCAGGCTGGAACGCTGTCATAAATTCAGAGCGGAGAATGCTGTGAATTTCTTTTTTGTTGAATTCGTCTCTGACATTACCTGCATGGAATGTATAGAAACGAACGGGGTCAACGATGGTATATGTAAATTCACCGTTACACATAATGTTGATATCACCCTGGAAACCTGTTACCTTATCATGAATGAAGAAGGGGAAGGTTCCTGCAGTACCCCAAAGGTTATTACGGATTTCAAGTAAGTTTACGTAGTAAACGCGCTGATCCTTGGGAATTTCACCACCAAAAGAAATACGTTTTCCGAGCTGAATGAAAGAATTCTTAATATTCTCACCTAAGTTTCCGTAGAAGATGGAAGGTTCGGTAGAAGCATCATATACGAATTCGCCGGGTTCCGCGCAGACTTCGGTAATTTTACCCTGATCTACAAGAATCATACACTGACCTTCGTTAACGATTACGATGGAACCGTTAGAGATAATGTTATCACTACCTTTATTATTGCCCTTCTGGTCACGTTTGCGTCCCTTCTGAATTAAAATATCATTGGGGAATGCATCGCAGTAGAAGAATTCTCTTGCAGCCACGTCGCCTAAAACTGTGTTAACACCGCTGCTGACACCGCCTAATACGTTGCCAAAAGTACCTTTTACGGAATTACCCATCGAACTTAAAGTTGATTTAATTAAACCCATTTTACATTTTCCTCCTAAAAGTCTATTACTTTTTGATTATTTGCGTATGTAAAAGGAAGTGTGTATACACTTCGCTTCTATTATATATTTTTTTCTGATAAAAGTCTATGATAAT
>JAZNRC010000002.1:0-31355 GCA_045590555.1 Lachnospiraceae bacterium
ACACCAACGTGCTTCATGGATGCCATAGCTCTTACACCGCTGATGGAGGCACCGATGGCAACTTCCATTGCTACCTTCTCATTGGGTGACCATTCTGCATAAATTTCGGGATATTTTACGATATTTTCACTGATTTCGGTACTGGGTGTGCCGGGATATGCCGCAGACACTTTCACGCCTGCTTCAAAAGCACCTCTGGCAATGGCCTCATTACCTAACATAATTTTTACTTCGCTCATTGTATATTTCCTTTCTGTACTGTAATAATTGTTTGGACACCGGCATTTCTGCTATCCAAACAATTAACCATTATTTTGGTCTGCAATCAACTTGCCTGCACCATACTTCTCGCGAAGCTTCGGCTTCTCGATTTTACCCGTCGGATTTCTCGGGATATCTGCAAAAATAATGGTTTTGGGTCTCTTATATCTGGGAAGGCCTAAGCAGAATTCGTCCATTTCTTCCGTGGTCATTTCCATACCTTCTTTTAATTCAATGATGGCAGCTGCAATTTCACCAAGACGCTTATCGGGTAAGCCGATTACCGCTACGTCATGTACCTTATCGTTGGTACGGATAAAATCTTCAATCTGCACAGGGTAAAGATTCTCACCACCACTGATAATAACGTCTTTCTTACGGTCTACAAGGAAGATAAAACCGTCTTCGTCTTCCTGCGCCATATCGCCGGTAAATAACCAGCCGTCTGCCAATACTTCATTGGTTGCTTTTTCATCTCTGTAGTAACAGGTCATAACGCCGGGGCCTTTTACCGCCAACTCACCAACTTCGCCCTTGGCAACAGTATTGCGGTTCTCATCCACAATTTTGACTTCCCAGCCGTAGCCTGCCTTACCGATGGCACCTACTTTATGTATATTCTCAACACCAAGATGTACGCAACCCGGTCCGATAGACTCTGATAAACCGTAGTTAGTGTCGTAATCATGGTTCGGGAAGATGCTCTTCCACTTCTTAATCAAGCTCTGAGGTACGGGCTGTGCACCGATGTGCATCAAACGCCACTGTGATAAATCGTAATCATCCAAATTCACCTTACCACTCTCGATTGCCTCTAAGATTTCCTGCGCCCAAGGCACTAACAACCATACGATGGTACATTTTTCTTTGGAAACCGCATCAAGGATAAATTCCGGCTTGGTTCCTTTTAAAAGGACTGCCTTGCTTCCCGATAAAAGGCTTCCGAACCAGTGCATCTTCGCACCGGTATGATACAAAGGCGGTATGCATAAAAATACATCATCCTTCTGCTGTCCGTGGTGATTCTGCTCTACCTTGCAGGAATGCACCAGACTTTCGTGTTTATGTAAAATCGCTTTGGGGAAGCCTGTAGTTCCCGAAGAGAAATAAATTGCTGCATAGTCCTGATCGTCGATTGCAATATCCGGACTCTGGCTGGAACAGTTTGCCGCAAGTGAATTATAATCATCCGCAAAGCTGGGGCAGCCTTCACCAACATACATTAACAATCTTCCCTTGCTGATGCGGTCTGCAATTTCTTCCACACGACCGATAAAAGAAGGTCCGAATACCAGAATGTCAACTTCCGCCAAATTGACACAGTACTCAATTTCATCAGAAGAGTAACGGAAGTTCAAAGGCACTGCCAAGGCACCGGTTTTCAATATACCAAAGTAAATCGGTAACCATTCAAGGCAGTTCATCATAAGAATTGCTACCTTATCACCCTTTTGGATTCCTCGCTGAATCAAAAGGTTTGCAAAACGGTTCGCCTTCTCATTGAACACGCTCCAGGTAATTTCACGTCTGTAACTGGTTTTGGCACTGGGTTCAATCAGCTCGTATTCCTTCCAAGTTACACGGCGGTCTTCTTTTATCTCGGGATTCATTTCCACAAGACATACGTCATTGGGAAACTCTCTCGCATTTCTCTCTAAAAATTCTGTAATAGGCATGTTAATCCCCTTCCAAATCTTGCTTTTGTCAATTTAACGCTTTAAAGCGTCCAACTATTAATATAACATTAAAAGCGGTTTCGGTCAATGTTTTCAGGTACGTAATCTTTGATTTTTATATAAAAAATAATGTGTAGATTATTATATATTCCAACAGAACAATAATATCTACACATTACATCATTTACGCAATTTTAAAATCAAAGATTACGTCTAATCAGCGTACGACTCTAAAGGCTGAACCTTCTCCTCGGCCATTTTTACAGCCTCTTCTAAAGTCATGGCTGCAAAGTCCTGAGCCGAGAATAATCTGCCGGATTTTTTATCATCTACGAAAGCACCAACCAGAACGCCCGGCAATGCACTTTCGGGAGAATTGGGAGCCTTATCACCGCCAAGGTCGGTACGGCACCAACCGGGATCTGCCAAACTTAAAATAACGTCGGTTCCGTCCGCTGTAAAACCTAAATCTACGGTGATTTTATTTAAAGCTGCCTTACTTGCAGAATATCCGGCCTGATAAGGATCAAGACGGATACCGCTTGTAGTATTTACAATACGGCCAAAGCCTTTTTCTTTCATCTTCGGCATAAAATGATAACAAATCAGTGCCGGAGCAATGGTATTAATCAAAAAACTGTCTGTATAATCCGATACCGGAGTTTCAAAATATTCAGTGCGGTATGCAATCTGCATTCCGGCATTGTTTAAAACGATATCCACGTCCACGCCAAGCTTATCAATTTCTGCAAGCATTGCTTTTACACTGTCGGGACTTACCAGTTCTGCCGAAACTGCTACTGCCTTTACACCCATAGCCTCACATTCTGCAACAACTTTTTGGGTATGTTCCAAATCCCTGCTGTGAAGAATTAAGTTGCATCCTCTCTCTGCCATAAAAAGTGCCGACAAATAGCCGATTCCTCTTGCCGCACCTGTAATGAGCGCCCATCTTCCTTTTACATCTACCATATTGAACCTCCCTTATGTTTTATAATTTTTTCTTCTTGAAAACAACGCTTTCCCTATGCTGTTTCTTCTAATTTTAAATTATATATACTTACAGAAATAATACTTTCATTTTTGTACATGTTCTGTTAAAATTGTAACGATAGTATAATTTTAACACATGTAAAAGGAGAAAAAAATGAAAAATACGAAAAAAATTGCACTGCTTTGTTGCATGCTACTGGTTGTAACAACTCTGACAGGTTGTTTTCCTTTCAATATTCTGGAAAACATTTTGCAAAATAATCAAATCGGCGGTGCCGATGGTCCTACTTCTGTCATTGTAGCCGATGATGACGATACAGAAGAAGAATCGGAGGAAATTTCCGAGGAAGAATCTGAAGAAGAATCTGAAGAAGAAAGTGAAGAAGAGAGTGAAGAAAAGAGCGAAGAAAGTAGCGATTCTTACTTTGATGACTTTAACTTCGACGATTTAGTTGATGATGATGAAGACGACGATGACGGTGATGAACTGGATTTGGACGAAATGCCCGTGGCATGGTTTGACTCCAACGACGAAGAAGCTATGTGGCTCTTCTTCTCTGATTACGCCATCCTTTACGAAGACGGATATAATTACAGCTATGCAGACTACGAAATGTACTATAACGAAGATGCCATTGATTACATCGCAAATGACCTTTCCGAATATGGCTTGACCGAAGAAGAACAGCGCGATGCCTTAGAAGAACTTTCCGGCGAAGAAGATTACTTCTGCGTGGCATTTACTAATATAGAAGTATTCACAGATAACGAATACGAAGGTTTTGCCGATGAAGATATCATTCCTTACCTTGGTTATACATATGTGGAAGATGATATTGCATATTATGATATTCTTAACATGAATACCGGTGATATTTTGTCCTTCTATACCTATTTAGAGGAAGATACAACATCTGCCGTTTCCGATGATGTGCAGCGTATCGGCTCAGTTGAGAACGGATATGTGGATGTACCTGCTGATTATATTGTATTGGAAGATACCACGGACATGATTCAGTATATGGATCCTTCCATGACTAACATTGTAACTTTGGCGCACTACGATAAAGATGAATTTGATGCAGAATCCATTGCAGATTACTTAGTAGAACAATTTTTTAACGATGAGGATATCAGCGAAGAAACCATCACCGGTGCCATGGTAGAATTGGACGGTTGTGAAGCATACCAGATTTACGGATATATTCCCGATGACGACATGTTCCTGGTTATCTGGATTCTGGACAGCCCTTATGACGATGAATACATCCACTACGTTGCCGTAGAATTTGTTTCGGATCAATTTGATTTATTTGAAATGGTAGAAGATACTTATCATGTAACTTACTAATCCGTAATAACCCCTAATGGACATGAAAGACGCCCTTTTGAAATCATATTTTCAAAAGGGCGTTTGTTATTCTGCTTTTATTTCTGAAAATGCTGATAATCTTTTATATTAGTCCAAGCACCACCCCAGGTAAAACCATACTTCATAAAAATCTGATAACAGATATCCTCCTCCGTAATGACATGAGGAAGTCCGGTGGTTCGATCAATATAATCGTTGGCGTTCTCATGGCTCCATACAGGACTGCCGGACGTATAACTTACATAGGGATTCTGTTGAGGATTAATATCAATAGCTCTTCCGTACGAGTGCCGGGACAACTTACCCGAACCGGTTGCCGGACGATACATAAAACAAGAAGTGTTATTCACATCAATGGATGCCGAGTCCGTGGTAGTAGGATCTCCCGTCCAGTATCTGTCCGGCAGATACATAGACTGTATCTCATACTCGGCGGCGAACAATTCCGTAAAAATACCAATATAATCTGACTGCAAATCCGCTGCCACAATTAATTCTCCCACCTGCAACTCATGATTAAAATTATAATGCAACAATTTAAAGTATCGCAAATCGCCCAGTCCTACATCCGGATTCTCCTGATAAGACTTACCATTAATATAATTGTAAACTTCATCTGAAATTTCGTATGCCACAAAGTACTGTGATAAATTGTTAAAATCAATGCTTGCCGCATCAATCACAGTCCCCGCAGGGATAGTTTCCCAATTAGTGACGATGGAGGCTGGATCGGATAAATCAAGCTGTGCATCCGAAGTTGTTTCGGCAGAAATTTCGGCTTCTTCAAGGC
The DNA here is from genome assembly GCA_045590555.1 of Lachnospiraceae bacterium. Classification (GTDB taxonomy): domain Bacteria; phylum Bacillota; class Clostridia; order Lachnospirales; family Lachnospiraceae; genus UBA3766. The sequence goes on from JAZNRC010000002.1 coordinate 5,093, forward strand.
TGCTGTCTGAATCTTCCGTTGTCTCCCCTTCAATGCTTTCATTGTCAGAAATTGATTCCTCTTCCACGTTTTCACTGTCTGTAATTGATTCTTCCTCCACAAACTCTGTGGGTTCTTCTGAAACTTCTTCGGGCTCATCATTTATATTTGACAAATTATCTTCTAAAATATTCTCATTTTCCACAAACCCGGTATTAATATTTACTTGTTCTTCACTTGATTCTTGTCCGGATTTCTTTATAAAAAAAGTTATAATTGTTACTGCCAAAACAAGCACAATAACTCCGCCAATGCAACAGGTTGCAATGCGAATTATATTTGGCTTTCTTTTTAAGTTTTTATTCTTTTTGTTTTCTTGTGACATAATTGTGTTCCTTTGATTTAAATATTTGAGTAGTCTTTTTTTCTTGCCTTCGCAAATAAACAATATGTCTATATTATATATTCTTTTTCATGATCATACAATTCAAAAAAGAGGTTCCTTAATGAACCTCTTCGCTTCGCCGCACTATTATTCGTTAAAAATTTCTTCCTACATGTGCAAACGGATGAAATCATTTATGACTCCCATCACGACACCAAAACTTCAATTAAACAGGAAATTTCTGAGCTTCCGGATTCCTGTTCCGTTCAAGAGGCACATATTTTGATGGATATTTTGATTGCCAGTAAGACAGCTCTTAAAAAATACGAAAACTAAAAAATACCGATGTCCCATGCATCGGTATTTTTAAATATTATTTTACAAAAAGAAAAACCCTTGAATCTCAAGGGTTTCTTTAGAGCGATAGACGGGGCTCGAACCCGCGGTCTCGACCTTGGCAAGGTCGCGCGTTACCAACTACGCCACTATCGCATATTCTGTTTTCGTTCGTGCTGTCCGCCGCGAACAATAGTTATATTACTATAAGTAAAATGAAATGTCAACAACTTTTTTAAAAAATATTTTTTATTATTTTATTTCTAATAATTAATAATCTTACTAATTTACAGATATAATTTATTATCATATAATAAATATATACAATAATTAAAAAACTGGAGGGTTTACACATGGGAAGTTTAGTTAACTTATTAATTTCACTGGCAATCGGTGCATTATGTGGCTGGTTGGCAGGTATCATTATGAAGAGTAATCACGGATTGCTTCTGAACATCATTCTTGGTATCGTTGGTGGTGTTGTCGGCGGATTCATCTTTGGTCTTCTTCCGATTAACATCAACGGTATTCTCGGAAGCATTATTTCCGGCGTTGTTGGTGCCTGCTTAATTATCTTCGTTGTAAAATTAATTAAGAAGAAATAATACTACTCTTATAAAAGGGCTGTGAAGCAAATGCTTCGCAGTCTTTTTTTACATGTAAGAAGCCCTGCGTCGCGATTTCGATCACAGGGCTTCCTACTCAACTATTTGATCCATTGGACCATACCTCCAATTCTCTTCTGCATCCCTTCCACTCTTTCCTTCGTATTGATTATACTGTAGCGGGCATTTCCTTCGATGCTCTCTCACTACTCATCAGATGTGTCTCGGAATACTTCGTTCTTGTTTGTCTTGTACCTGAAACTTCAGGGAATTTAACTTACGTTTCGGGTGGTCCGTACCTCCTTTTCTTTAGGATATCTATCTGAAGTTTTATTATGTATTGAGTATAACGCGGCCTGCCCAATTTGTCAATACAATTTTGCAAAATATTTTATATTTTTCAGAATATTTTAGCATTTTTCTGCATTTTATCAGATTATTGTTGTTTGTATGGCATGAATATGATATTTTTATCCTCCTATCTATAAAGAACAAGAAAAAACTTCAATTATCATTGTCAAAATGCTATAATAAAAACAGATTATTATTATAAAATCATTTCTATTACGGAGGATATACCATGACTAAACAACAGGAAGGATTTGCTTTAACCGCAAAATCCATCATCAAAGAACTGGATAAAAGAAATATGGAAGGATACTTCTGTGAAAATAGCGAGGAAGCCGTAAAACTGGTTCTCTCTCTGCTTCCTGAAAAAGCCACCATCAGCTGGGGCGGAAGCGAAACCATCAAAGAATGCGGTCTTATGGATGCCATCAAAGCCGGTGACTACAATCTTTTGGACCGCGCTACCGTAAGTCCTGAAGAATACCGCGAATTCTATTCCAAAGTAGTTATGGCAGACGCATTTCTTATGAGTACCAACGCCATTACAGAGAATGGCGAGCTGGTAAACATTGACGGAGCCTCTAATCGTCTCTCCTGTCTTTTACACGGCCCTCAAAACGTATTTGTGATTGCAGGTATGAACAAACTGGTTAGCGACGTCCCTGCTGCTATAGGACGCATCAGAAACGTTGCCTGCCCTGCCAATACGCTTCGCTTAAACCGCAAGACCCCCTGCTCCGTTACCGGCAAGTGCGGTGACTGCTATTCTCAGGACAGCATTTGCAGCCAGATTGTAGTAACCAGACGCAGTACCCAGCCCAAGCGAATTAAGGTTATTCTGGTAGCTGAGCCTTTAGGATATTAAAACACCTTTTTATCCGGCGGTTCACTTTAAACATTCTTTTATAACAAACAAAAAGGGAAATACTTCCATTGAGGTATTTCCCTTTATTTCTTTATTCTTTCTTCTTTCGCGCTGATGCCAGCAATGTACATATCATCAAAGGCATACACACAATAATACAATAAATATACCGTAAAGCTGCCATGGGACCGCACATACAAGTCAGAATGTATACAATGGGAAGCATTCCGAACATCGCCAGCTTCTTATCCTTTTTATATACGGAAAATAACATAAAAATAACACAAGCCCAGACATAGGGTGCATTACGGAACAAATAACCCAGTATCGGAGTCTCCCGATATTTCAGGTCATAAAAGAACCAATCATATATGGGGGTAACCACAGGACACAAATTGGCTTTCTCTATTTCCGCTCCTATACCGATTAAGCTGTGATATATGGCTATATCAGCTGAAACATAATGTCCCTGATTCAGCGGGTACCAATAACCCATGGTGTTGGTTACCAATCCTTCAATATATTCATCCGGATACTGCAAACCGACTTTAACCCACAACTTAAAGAAGTTCACCGTATTGTCCCGCAACAACCTCTCGTTGGCATTGTTCTTCACACCATCCGCATTGTACGGATTATATCCCGAAATATATCCGGAAGGAATATAATTACATATTTCATCATACAGAGCCGCATCCAGTTCATCACCCCGATAGCAGGCAACTCTGCCCAGAGACTGCAACGGGACACACATAGTCTCACGATAGCTGTCATTATCTTCCGCATGAACGGAAGCAATCAGTCCCATATCAGCCACTTTGCTCAATACTAGAATTGCCAGAAAAATAAGAAGTAATTTACCTTTTTCTTTCCATCCTTTTAACATTAAAACAATGACAACCCCGGTTGCCAGAACCGCATACAAAGCGTTATTACGAAACAGTGCCAGTAAAACACCGCTTCCGATCATTCCCACATAGGAAACCACTCTAAAACTCTGCTTATCGGTAATATAACGTAACAAAAACACCATAAAATACAAGAAAAATGCCGCACACAATACATCTTTGGTGGACGAGATGCTAAACACCGCATTCATGGGAAACAAAGCAAAAAACACCCAACATACAGTTAACACACTTGTTTTTACTTCTTTCTTATACAAATAAAACATGGTATACGCAAAAGAGCTTGATAAAATAAGCATCTGCGCCAGAGTATAAAACTGGTAGCCGAAAGAAACATTACCAATTTTTTCACCAAACTTGTATGGCAAGCCCATCATCAGTGTATGAAGCAGCGGATGATGAGTGGTATACCAATCCATATTCACATTCTGTAGCTGGTATTTGGCATCAAATACGAAGTTCCCCGGCCAATTGGCAAGAAACACCGGTAAATAACATACAAAAATTGTTGCCCATATGAAAAAGAAATAAGTCCACGGACGCTTACGGAAACAGGCTTTCATCTTACCGATAAAAACAGGCTCCTTTCGCGCTTTTTCTTCTTCCTTCTTTGCAAACCATTCTCCGGCACACATAATCCACTGAAAAATTTGCACCATAAGGGATGTAGTCAGAACCCCCAGTGCCACAACCATTCCAACCTGCAGAATGATTACACCCGTACTTATGAAAATATCATTTACATAGTGAGCGTACGCGCCGTACACGATGCTCATGGACAGGAGCAGTCCGCCTGCTGCAGATACTGCTTTTAACCGCTTATCCTGCAACAGAAGATAACGGTTAAAAAACCATATGCAGACCCCAAAAAGAATAATGGACAACATATTATATCCAAAGTACTTTCCGCCCCAGTAAATATAAGGATCTCCGTGCAACGAAGATATTTTATTAAATGATAAAATACACAGATAAGAGCATATACACACAAAGATTCTTCGAAACCATATATTTTTTTCAAATATTTTACTCATAGCTTTTTCTCCTGTTTTTTCTCTACGTTTGATTATAATATAAGAAGCCGTCAAAAACAATCTGATTTATACAGTGTTTTCAACGGCTTATTTTATACTCTGATAAACATACAGGGATACGAAATCTTATTCAGCCAATCCAAAAATGTCATGAATTGCATTTGCCGCACGTTCTGCTTCGTTTACATCGATAAGAACGGTTACGCGGATTTCTGAGGTAGAAATCATCTTAATGTTAATATGCTCGTTGTAGAGACATTCAAACATCTTCGCAGCAACACCGGGGTTAGACATCATACCTGCACCTACTACGGATACCTTACATACATTCTTTTCGATCTCTACATGCTGGTAGTTAAGTCTTGCCTTAGCTTCTTCAATCACCTTCAATGCTTCTTCACCACAGTTACCGTCAACGGTAAAAGTAATATCCTTGCTGTTGTCACGACCAACAGACTGTAAAATCATATCTACATTAATATTTGCTTTTGCAAGTGCGTCAAAAAGACGGAATGCGGTACCGGGCTTATCTGCCAGACCTACTACTGAAATTCTTTCTGCACTCTTATCTACGGCTACACCGCTTACTAACATTCTTTCCACTTTCACATCCTCCTTCACTGTTGTTCCTTCTTCGTTTGTAAGACTGGAACGTACCACTAACTGAACTCCGTATTTTTTCGCCATTTCTACTGAGCGGTTATGCAAAACGCCGGCACCTAAAGTTGCAAGGTCAAGCATTTCATCATAAGTGATTTCATCCAATTTCTTTGCTGTCTTAACGATACGGGGATCTGCTGTGTAAACACCGTCAACGTCGGTGTAGATTTCACACTTGTCGGCACGAAGAGCTGCTGCCAATGCCACCGCAGTAGTATCGGAACCGCCGCGGCCAAGTGTTGTATAATCATCATACTTGTTGATACCCTGGAAACCTGTCACGATAACAATTTTCTTAGATTCCAATTCGTGACGAATACGCTCGGTATCAATTCTTTTTAATCTTGCATTTGCGTAATTGGAAGTTCTATGCCTTCCCACCTGAAATGCATTCAGAGAAATTGCAGGTACACCAAGAGCTGCCATAGCCATAGCCATAAGTGCTACGGAAGTCTGCTCACCGGTTGTAAAAAGCATATCCATTTCTCTTTTGGACGGATTAGGATTAATACTCTTTGCAAGTTCAATCAGTTCGTCAGTCATTTTACCCATAGCAGATAAAACAACCACAACATCATTTCCCTTCTGGTACTCTTCAATGCATCGTCTTGCCACGTTATAAATTCGTTCTTTGTTGGCAACCGATGTTCCACCAAATTTCTTAACTACTAACATTCTTTCTGCCTCCTAAATTTAAGCTTCAAAAAGCTTCTCGATTATATTATGACCCTGCACCGTAAAATGTCCTGTCTGTGCGGCACATTTCTCACAATAAAGTACACCGTCTCCGGTCTTCTTTGTACTGTCGTATAAAAGATAGGGTACGCTGTCTGCCGTATGGGTTCTGATGCGTACCGGCGTGGGATGGTCGGGAAGAATCAACATTCTAAAGTCTTCGCCTTTTTCTTCCATCTTTTTTATAAAAGGTCCCACAATCATTTCATCAATATTTTCAATAGCTTTGACTTTGCGTTCAAAGCTACCCTGATGACCCATCTCATCAGGTGCCTCCACATGGATGTACACAAAGTCATTGCCGTCTTCGGTCACTGCTTTGACTGCAGCTTCCATTTTACCTGTATAATTGGTGTGAAGTCCGCCGTTGGCGCCTTCCACCTCAATTACCTTCATATTAGCACCGATGGCAATTCCTTTTAAAAGGTCCACGGCCGAAATCATGGCGCCCTTTTTGCCCGTCTTTTCCGTAAAATCAGACAACATGGGCTTAGTTCCTGCGCCCCAGAACCACACACAGTTTGCGGGATTTAAGCCTGCCGCCTTACGTGCTGCGTTAATGGGGTGATCTTTTAAAATTTCATAGCTCTTCTTCATCATCGCAAGGAAAACTTCATTGGCCGGTAAATGCGGTTTAATCACGCTTTCAAGCACATCATGGGGCGGTGTAAGCTTCTCTACCTTACCGCCTTTCCAAATCAGGCAGTGGCGATAACTGGTTCCTACATAAAACTTATATTCATCAGTCTCTACCGCTTCTCTTACCGCATTTAAAAGCACTGCTGCATCTTCCGTACTGATTTCGGAAGAACTGTGGTCGATAATCGTCTTTTCTTCAAAAGGCACATCGTCATCGGAAATGGTAACGATATTGCAACGGATTGCGATATCGTCATCTTCCATATCTACACCGATGCTTAAAGCTTCTAACGGTGAACGTCCTGAATAATACTTTTTGGGGTCATATCCAAGAACCGATAAATTGGCAGTATCGCTTCCCGGTGACATTCCTTCGGGAATGGTATGCACCATACCGATTTCTGACATCGGTGCCAAAGCATCCATATTAGGTGTCTTGGCATATGCTAAAGGTGTTTTACCACCTAACTGCTCTATAGGTTCATCTGCCATGCCGTCGCATAAAACAACAACATATTTCATTTTTTAGCCCTCCAAACGAATTCTTGTAATTACGTTCTTTACGCCTTTAATCATTTCATCGAATTCTTTTTCACTTACTTCATCTGTAATAAAAGCAAATTCATCTGCACACTCAGGCAACTTGATAATTTCAGTTTCGCCGAATACTTCTTTTACTCCGGATTCTTCAAGAGTACCTTTTACTCTTACGAAGAACTTCCAGCTCATTTCGTCTTTAGAAGAAAGCTCTACCTTCTCCTGGTCCCAGAAACAGAAGATAAACTTGCCCTGATGCTTAGCACAGTCAATGATGTCGGATACTACTGCGGAAGCGGTAGGAAGCTTACCTGCGCCTCTACCGTAATACATTGTGCTTCCAAGCATATTACCGTGTACACAAACTGCATTGAATACATCTTTTACACAATACAAAGGATTATCGGAACGAATCATGAAAGGTGCAACCATAGCGAAACACTTTCCATCCATATCCTTGCTCATGGCAAGAAGCTTAATGCTTCTCTTCATTGCCTTGGCATACTTGAAATCTTCCTTGGAAATCTTGGTAATACCTTCTGTATAAATATCTTCGTAACGAACGGTCTTACCGTATACAAGGGAAGAAAGGATTGCAATTTTACGGCAGGCATCATAACCTTCCACGTCTGCCTCGGGATTACGCTCTGCGTAGCCTTTTGCCTGTGCCTGCGCAAGAACTTCCGCATAATCCATGCCTTCATCGTCCATCTTGGTCAACATATAGTTTGTAGTACCATTTAAAATACCTGTAATACCGTCAATTTTCTCCGGAGTCAATGAAGCATTCAACGGACGGATAATAGGAATACCGCCACCAACACTTGCTTCAAATAAGTAGTTACAGTTATTGTCTTTCGCAATCTGAATTAATTCAGGACCGTGATTTGCAACCAATTCCTTGTTGGAAGTACATACACTCTTACCTGCTAAAAGCGCCTTCTTAGAGAATGTGTATGCAGGTTCTACACCACCCATGGTTTCGCAAATAATCTTTACCTCAGGATCGTTTAAAATCACGTCAAAATCATGTACCACGTGCTTTTCCATGGGATCTCCGGGAAAATCTCTTAAATCCAATATGTATTTTACGGCAATACCCACGCCTGCCTTCTTACTTACTTCATTCTGATTTTTGTTGATGACCTCAACCACACCGCTACCTACGGTACCATACCCTAATACTGCAATCTGAATCATGTCTTTTCCTCCCTGTTTTCCTTTTATCATTTTATTATAAAAGCGTTTTGGCTATTCTTTCGCAACAATCTTTACATATTTTACACCGGGTTTGCCTTCGATTGCCTGCACCATCTCTCCCACATCCCTTGTAGAAGGCAAAATTTGTAAACTGATGCTCAGCGATGCCATATTGTTAATCGGAATACTCTGATGTATGGTCAAAACATTGGCACCAAAATCCGCAATGATTTTTAATACATCGGATAAAATTCCCGGCTCATCTTCCATTTCACAAGTAAAGGTAAGTGTCTTACCCTCTGTACTGTCGTGGAAGGGAAAGATGTCGTCCTTATATTTATAGAAAGAACTGCGGCTGATGCCGGTCCTGTCTACCGCCTCCTGAATGGTGGCTGCTTTACCGGTTCGTAAAAGCGCCTGGGTTTCTACTACTTTTAAAAGAACTTCCGGCAGAGCTTTCTTTTTTACAACAAAATATCCACTGTTCTCGCTCATCTTGTGCCTCCGCATGCTTTCCGCGCACCGTTTTCTTCCACTCTTGTCGGACATTTGTCTTTCTCTGGTGGATTTTATACTTTTATGTCTTTCTATCGCGTACATATGTCTTCCAGCGAAAGATATTGTAACATGATAAAAGGGCTTTTGCAAGCCCTTTTCTTAAGAATTCTATGCTTTATTCTTTATTTGTAGCCAAAGCAGACATCATTTTTAGATACTGTTCTACTTCCTGCTTATAATTCTCTTCCGAAAAATTATCTTCTTCGTATTCTTCTCTTAAAAATCCATCCAATGTCAAGCCTAAAGTTCTTGCCAGCACAGACATAGATACTTCATCGCGGAAATTCTCCATCTGTACTTTCTCGTATGCCTTCATTCTTGCCTTACGATAAGCATCCTTATATTCTCCGATTACAGTCAAAGCCTCTTCATCCTTTTCTCTTTCCATGGATGATAAAAATAAAGGTATGTATGGATAGGATTTTCTTACGGACAGCTTGGTTAATTCCACCGCCAACGTAGTTTCAAAATAATCCTCCGGATGACGGTTTGACATTGCAAGAAGTTCCATATTCATATACTTTACCGCATAATCTGCCACAAAAGCATATAGGCCAAGCTTATTCCCGAAATAATGGAACCACAATCCTTTACTGACACCTGCCTCTTTGACCATATCGTCCGTACTCGCTCTTTTGTATCCGTTACGTGCAAATACCTTCATTGCACCATTTATCATTCGATCCTGTTTGTCCTTCTTTAATTCAAAAAACTTCTCATTCATTTCCAAATCCCCTCCCATAAAAGCAATTGACTTATTGGGTCTATTCATCAGCATATCACAGCTTCACGGTCAATTCAATGGCAAATCTTAATTTTTGGGATTAACAAAATGGTTTTTTTGTGTTTTTTTGCATATTCTCTTTTCATTTTCCCAAAATAGTATTAAAATAGAGATATCATTTTAGGAACGGCTATTTTGAAAGGAGTATCATTAACATGAAAAAACAGACCAAAGGCTTTTTACTTGGTATTGGTGTAGCAGCTGCAGCTGCAGGCGCATATTACGTATACAAGAACAAAGAAAAATTTGTTAAGACCGAAGAAGTGGTAAATCCTGACGGAACCACAGAAATTAAACGTACTTATGTGCCTCTTGATATGGACAATGCCAAAGCAAAAGTTAGCGAAGCATATAAGAAAACCGTTGACAAGGCTAAGGAAACTTGGGAAAAAGTCGAAGATAAAATTGAAGAAATGAAAGACAGTAAAAAAGAAGTTGTTGCTGACGCCACAGAAATTGTAGAAGATGCAGTAGACGTTGCGGAAACTGCAGTAGAAGAAACCGTGGAAGCTGTGGAAGAAGTTGTAGAGGAAGCTACAGAAGAGTAAGATAAATTATCATTTATAATCCAAGAAAACCGGACAGTAATGTCCGGTTTTCTTTATTTTCCTTTAAAAATATTTTTATAAATCAATTTTGTCGCTTTTCTTGAATATCCTTCTTTAAGGCTTCTTTCAATATTTGAGTCTTCTCTTTCATTCGCCGGTTCGCCGTAGGCTTCGCCATAATCTCTCCTACCAATCTCGCACTCACTTCTAAATGTCCCAAACGATGTGCCAATGCTGCAATCAGGTAGTCCAAGGTCATCTCATCCATACCGCAAATCGGAAATAATTCCTTCTGCCTTGCAGAAACCAGTCCGTCATATGCCTTAGCGAGAAAAGCTTCCTCTTCCTTGTGACATCTTTTGATTTCCTCTTCCTCCGTTTCAGGCAAATGTTCTGCCTTACCGCGGAACAACCAGGCAGTTTTCAAACATACATATGCCTTCTCGCTATCTTTGCCGCTTTTGACTACAGAAGATAAAAGGGCCAGCTTGCTACGCTCAATAGCTTCATCATAAGAATAAATTTTTTTCTTTTTTTCATCTTTTATCTTATAATTCTTACTGATTGTCTCTTTAATCTTTTTAATCTGCATCGTGGTCAGCGGTGCAAAATATCTGTTCAGAACCGCATATCCGCAACAGGGACATGCCACCACGTCATATTTTACAATATCCACATTCTGATGCACCGGACGCAAATCCATATCGGTACTGATAAGCTTTGCCTTGTTAGACTTCATCGTCTTACTTTTAAAAGACTTGTCACAAACCGGACAGGTATATGTTTTATCAAAAATATACTCTTCTTCCAATTCCTCCGGTGTTTTGACTTTAACAGTCTTAGCATTTGCCGTTGCACTATCCGCATCCGCTTTGGCATTATCTTCGGCATAAATATCCAAATCACCTAAACCTTCAATCCCCAAACTTTCCAATCCTGCAAATAAATCCACAATGCTACCCCATTCTTTTATTATTGTCAAAAATGCAGTTCCGGTGTTGCCCGAAACTGCATTCTGCTGTTTCTTATACCATTATACTACAACTAATCATTCTTCGGCAATACGAAAGAACTCTTAAGTGATACAATTCTGTTAAATACAGGCTCGCCTTCCTTAGAATCCTTGTAATCCACGCAGAAGAATCCGTTTCTGACAAACTGGAAGCTCTCGTATGCTTTTGCATCTTTTAATGCCGGCTCCAAATAAGCTGTGATTACAGTCTTGGAGTTCGAATTTACATTGATACTTCCGTCTTCCTCGTTGTATACACCCTTTTCTTCATCAATGATGTTCTCAAACAAACGAACCTCTGCCTGAACTGCGGTAGACGCATTTACCCAGTGAATGGTTCCTTTTACCTTACGTGCACTGAAACCTGAACCTGACTTAGTCTCAGGATCGTAAGTACAGTGAATTTCAACTACCTTACCGGTCTCATCTTTTACACAACCTGTGCAGGTTACAAAGTATGCATTCATCAAACGCACTTCATTACCGGGGAACAATCTAAAGTATTTCTTAGGCGGTTCTTCCATAAAGTCTTCTCTTTCAATCCAAAGTTCCTTACCGAAAGGCAACTGTCTGCTTCCCAAAGACTCGTTCTCCAGGTTGTTGGGTGCATCAAGCATTTCGATTTTACCTTCTTCCCAGTTATCAATTACTAATTTCACAGGATCTAAAATCGCCATCATACGGGGACGTTTTAACTTCAAATCCTCACGGATACAATATTCAAGCATTGCCATGTCTGCTGTCGACTGTGCCTTAGATACCCCGCAAAGTTCTACGAACTTCTTGATTGACTCAGGTGTATAACCTCTTCTTCGAAGCGCAGCTACGGATACCAAACGAGGGTCATCCCAACCGTCTGCAATACCATCTTCTACCAGCTTCTTAATATATCTTTTACCGGTAACAACGTTCTTTAAATAAAGTTTTGCAAATTCAATCTGCTTGGGTGGATGAGGATATTCCAATTCTTTTACAACCCAGTCATACAAGGGTCTGTGGTCCTCGAATTCCAAGGTACAGATAGAATGTGTAATACCTTCAATCGCATCCTCAATAGGATGTGCAAAATCATACATGGGATAGATACACCATGTATCTCCTGTACGGTGATGTGTCATGTGTGCCACACGATAAATAACCGGGTCTCTCATGTTCATGTTGGGCGATGCCATATCAATTCTTGCACGGAGAACCTTTTCACCATCCTTATACATGCCGTTCTTCATATTTTCAAAAAGCTCTAAGTTCTCTTCTACACTTCTGTTTGCATAAGGATCTTCTTTACCGGGTTCTGTAAGAGTTCCTCGATATTCTCTGATTTCATCTGCGGTCAAATCAGACACATACGCCTTGCCCTTTTTAATCAACTTCACAGCCGCCTCATACATCTGACCAAAGTAGTCAGAAGCAAAGAATAAACGGTCATCCCACTTAGCACCGAGCCACTTAATATCCTCTAACTGCGAATTCACAAACTCTACCTTCTCCTTCGTAGGATTGGTATCATCAAAACGCATATTAAACAAACCGTTATACTTCTCAGCCAAACCATAGTTTAAAAGAATACTCTTGGCATGCCCGATATGCAAATATCCATTGGGTTCAGGCGGAAAACGTGTATGAACGGTATCATAAACACCTTCTTCCAAATCCTTGTCTATAATCTGCTCAATAAAATTGCGGGAAACAACTTCCTTTTCTTCATTTTCCACGCCGTTAAGCATTTCATTCTTTTCCATAACACTAACTCCATTCTAAAAGGGTGCGCTCCTACCCTTCTCATTTTCTCAGCATTTCCATAATATCACAAACCCCTCAAATAATAAAGACTTCCCACAAAAAAATTTAGCCACCCATATTTGTAACTTTCCATGGTTACCTACAGCGGCCGCATAACAGGGGGGAGAGGGGCTTTTCATATCGTCTTGCAGTTGTACATTTCAACAAATTGCTATATGTTTCTTTTGCGATGTTTGATTGCCGCTGCCTTTTCTAAACTCACCAATTGTTTCATTGACAAGCAGGGGCGGGATTCTTTACAAGCAAATGCAAGATTTTCTTAATGTACGGCAGACAATGCCTTATCCAGATTGCCGGGCGAAAGACAATTGTCTGCCGTACATTTTTAGAAAATCTGCATTTGTGAAGTAGAAAACAGCCCCGCTTGTTCAATAGAAACAATCGGTTCAAACAACGAAAAAGCAGCGCCTCATCGCAAATAGAAAACATATGCAATTTTTAAGAAACGTACAAAAAGCAATTCCTCTTATGAAAAGCCCCTCTCCCCTGCTATGTAGTCCCGAAAAAGGCGACGGAAAGTTACAAATATAGGTGGGATATGCCTTGCGTATTGGGTGGAAATGAAGTATAATTTGAGATGGTATAGCTTTTATAAAAATGATAGCTAAGGGGGACAGAATATGAGACTTATTACACGTTCGGACTTTGACGGTCTGGCTTGCGGCGCTCTTTTAAAAGAGGCCGGAATTATTGACTGCTGGAAGTTTGCACATCCGAAGGATTTGCAGGATGGTCTGGTAGAAGTTACCGAGAATGACTGTTTGGCAAATGTTCCTTATGTGGAAGGTTGCGGATTATGGTTTGATCATCATTCCAGTGAACATGAAAGAAATGAATTGGCAGGTAAGTATAAAGGAGAAAGCCGTATTACGCCTTCCTGCGCACGTATTATCTATGATTACTACGGTGGCAAAGAAAGATTTGCTCATTTTGATGATATGATGGAAGCGGTGGACAAGGTTGATTCCGGCAACTTAACCATTGATGATATCCAGAATCCCAAGGGATGGGTTTTAATCGGATTCTTGATGGACCCCAGAACCGGTCTTGGACGTTGGCGTGAATTCACAATTTCAAACTATCAGTTAATGGAGAAATTGATTGAAGCATGTCGCACCATGACAACAGAAGAGATTCTTGCCCTGCCCGATGTAAAAGAACGTATTGAGGTATATTTCGAGCAAGCTGATAAATTCAAAGAAATGGTAACCGCACATACTAAAATCGTTGGCGATTTAATTGTTTCCGACTTGCGCGGTGTAGATCCCATTTACTCCGGTAACCGTTTTATGATTTACAGTATGTACCCTGAACAGAATATTTCCATGTGGATTGTAAACGGTAAGGGTGGCAAGGGTTGCTCTTGTGCCGTAGGCTACAGTATCTTAAACAGAACTTCTAACGTAAATGTCGGAAGCCTTATGTTAAAATATGGCGGTGGCGGTCACAAAGCTGTTGGGACCTGCCAGTTTACGGATGAAGTAATGGATGAAAATATCAAAGCATTGATTGATGATATCGTAAACTATAAGGAATAACATAATCATACATAGGTCCTGTGCTTTAAAGTACAGGACCTTTTTATATGGTAGTTTAATATGCATCGGACATGGGAATAAACAATCCCACCACTGCTTTTGCCGACATTGCCAGCGCAAAATATGTCAAAGCAAATAGCGGATTCCCCAGAATCCGGAGTGGGATTCCAAAAATCTGAATTACTAATAAAACAACTCCTATAATGGCAAATATACTTCCCATTAAAGATATCGGATGAATGGGATTTCTCAAAACATATCCCATTGTACTTGTTATATAAAACAATAAACCTATCGTTCCTAAAGTAATTGCTGCAGATCTTGTGCCGGAAATAAACATTACATTTGCACCGGAAATACCAATCCAAAATATTGCTAACGCCACAATAATTTCCATTATAAAACTTACTCTTTTGCTCATAGAAAGTTCCTCCTTTTGGTATGCGAAAGGCTCCTGCCATTAGTATGTACATTTTCAAATGATATATGTACTTAAACTTTGCAAATGTCACTCGTATAATGTAAAAGCAACATATTCTTTCGTTTTGCATACAATAAATCGACAATTCATTTTGGGAGAATCAAACCATGAGCGGTTTTTCAGGATTTTATCAAACCCAATCTTCATTCTTGAACAATTACGATTACTACTATTCCCTGTTGGATAAAATGCGTTGCACACAGCTGCACCGCGGAGATGCCGAGGATTCCATGCTTCTTACCGCCAATTGCGGTCTCGCACATAATCATTTTACAAATAAAATGACCTATAAGACAGTCTGTCTGCCTTTCACAAGAAAAATGTATGGTAAAAATTTTCAACTTGCATTTGCCGGCGAACTGTATAATACCAAAGAATTACGAAATGAACTGTCAAGTCTTCAATATACCTTTGATACCGAAACGTATGAGGAAGTAATTCTTTACGGTTTTATTCACTACGGAACAGAATTTTTCAAACAGTTGGACGGTGTATTTTCTTTTGCACTTTTACAGGAAGAGGACCGTCGCCTCTATCTCGTAAGAGACGGTTTCGGCTGCAAACCCCTCTTTTATACCTACTTAGATAACACACTGATTTTTGCCACGGAATTAAAGGCAATTCTTGCACATCCTTATGTCAAACCCATACTTACCGCTAACGGGCTGAATGAAATCTTTAGTCTGGGACCTGCAAGAACCCTTGGAAACGGCGTGTTTGAGCATGTAAATGAAGTAAAACCCGGAGAATGGATTTGCGCTTCTCCTTACGGACTTTATCACGAAAAATACTGGCAGATAAAAGCCCGTCCTCATGAAGATTCCTATGAAACAACCATCGCTAAAACTGCAAATTTAGTAAAAAACGCTGTTAAAAAGCAGTGCATACATGACAAATCCCTCGGTGCACTTCTGTCCGGCGGAGTAGACTCCAGCGTGGTGACCGCTCTTGGTGCAAACAATCTGTCTGAAAATGAAAAATTAAGAACCTTTTCTTTTGACTACACAGATAACAAAGAATACTTCAAGTCAAACAGCTTCCAACCTTCTTTAGACCGCCCCTACGTGGATATTATGGCCAATACCTTAAAGACCGCCCACAAGTACCTTGAATGCACTCAGGAAACCCTGTTTGACGGACTGAAAGCCTCAGTTCGTGCCCACGACTTACCTGCTATGGCAGATGTAGATTCCTCTCTTTTATATTTTTGTCATCAGGTAAAAAAAGATACCGACATTGTATTGACCGGTGAATGTGCAGACGAAGTTTTCGGTGGCTATCCCTGGTTCCACCGAGAAGATATGTTATCCATGAACACATTTCCTTGGACGCCCTCACTGGCGCCCCGTAAAAACCTGTTAAAACCCGACTTCGCTGAATTCCTGAAGATGGATGACTACGTAGCAAACGCCTACCACCATACTTTGCAAGAAATTGATTATCTTCCAAGCGAAAGCAATGACAGCAAGGCAAAACGACGTAGTGGCTATTTAAGCTTACGTTGGTTCATGGTTACCCTACTGAATCGCATGGAGCGTTGCAGTGCGCAGGCAGACTTAATTGCAAGAGTTCCATTCGCCGACCGTGCTTTGGCAGAATATATATATAACACTCCCTGGGATATGAAATTACGGGGTGGCATAGTAAAAAATCTGCTGAGGGAAAGCTTTCGCGATATTGTACCCGACGAAGTTCTCTTCCGTAAAAAATCGCCCTACCCTAAGACTTACCATCCTGCTTATGAAAAACTTCTTAAAAATTCACTATTGGAAATTATTACGGATACTGCAAGCCCTCTTCATAACTTTGTGGAAAAAAATGCAGTCCTTACATTTATGGATGAAAAGAAAGACTTAGGTTCACCCTGGTACGGCCAGTTGATGGCGGGCCCCCAGATGATGGCTTATCTGATTCAGATTGATTTCTGGATACGGGAATACCAGATTTCATTGAATCTCTAATGTCAGATTGTGCAGCGTCCTAAACGGTAAGAAATGCAAAAAGGTATCGCTTCTGCGATACCTTTTGCACTGAATAACTACCTTTTTATTATTCTTTTTTACTTATTTTACTGCTCCTTCTTTACATCCAAAACCCAATATTGGTCATCATCGATGCCATCTCCCTCCACATATACAGTGGCAATCCAAACAGTATATGTATTCTCACCGGAAGTAACTGTCACCACAACATTCGCAGCTATTCCATCAAAATAAACCCACTCCGATTCATTAAGCCATACCACTTCAACTTCATCAATGCTGTCAATATTAAAATGCCCCTGTGATATCCAATTTTTTAAAATATCATCGTAACTTAATGGTCTGGGATTCGAATAAGCATTATATTGAGTTTTATTAAATATTGAATATCTGACTTCCGCAAGTAAAGTATCATTACTCACTCCTGTACCATTATAATTAATAAATTCTCCAATTTCTCCATACAAAATAATGTCATCAATGAATAAAGTCGTACCTATATAGTAAGCAGGCGGATACTCACTTTCAGGGAACCCGCAATGCGATGCAATATGATTATTATACTTCTGCAATTCCGTGATAATTACTTCTTTATAAAATTCATCATCTGCTTCATCTATACGAGGAACGTCTTCTCTATCATTACCGATTCCTTCCTCAATTTGCGCATACTGATTAGGATCTTCATAATAAATCAGTTGTCCCTCCGCATCTACATATCCAAGCCCTTCAACATAGTACACACCTTCTTCAATAAATACAGCGTCAGGAATACTACAGCCACTTTCGTCTTCTGCTTCCTCGCTTGAAGAATCCTGTTCTTCTGACGACTGTACATTAGTACCACTATATGCATCACCATTTATTCTAAAATATAGCGTATTCTCATTGGCACATTCATTAATACACGCAGCATCCATCCAACTATGCCCTAAAGCCTCTCCTTCCGTTTCTCCGCATTTACTACATATTTGTGCAGTTGTACAAGTTGCCGGTTTCCAATTATGAACCAGACAACAACCGGACATCAATGCAACTGTAAAAAGCATCATAAAGCACAATATCATCTTTTTATTCATTTGTTCTACCTCTCCTCGTTGTAAAATAATATTAACGGCGTACCGTTAACAAAGGTAACATATGCAACAGCAAAAGTCAACCGTACACCATTAATAATAATCATAAAAATCTTATATCCTATATCTATATAATCTTTGATTAAAAAGAGAATGCAGGTGATAATATGACTTATTCGGATGTTATTATTAAACGGTTAAATGATTTATGTGATGAGCGGGAAATAACCATTAATAAGTTAAGTACATTAAGTGGAATAACACAAAGCACGGTAGAAAACATAATATCAGGTAAAACAAAGAATCCAAAATTAAAAACGTTGCATAAATTAGCCGTGGGTTTAAACATGACAGTGTCGGAATTATTAGATTTTCCGGAAATGAACGAAACAATATTTGAGGATGAATAAAATCCTATGTACAAATTATAAAAAAGCTTTTGCATAGAAAGTAGCAATTTTTCTACGCAAAAGCTCTTTTTTATTATTTCTTATACTCCCTCACCACCGGTTGTACCTGCTTCCGATTCAAAGCAGCCTCTATCGTCTCCGGTATCTCTTCCATATGTGCTACAAGTGACAGCGGTTTCTTCACGCAATCATCCTGCCCAAAAGGTACAAAATATATATTTTTGGTATTCATAAGTAAGCCGATATTCTTTAAATTCATCCCAAGCGCATCATTGGTCGATATCGCAATAATTAATGGCTTCTCATTTCGAAGATGGGCCTTTGCCGCCATAAGCACCGGCGTATCCGTAATCCCTGCCGCAAGCTTCGCCATGGTATTACCGGTACAGGGAGCAATTACCAGCACATCCAGATAGCCTTTGGGTCCGATAGGCTCTGCCTCCTGAATGGTAAAAATTCCCTGCCGTCCCGTAATTTCCTGCACCTTAGCAATAAACTCCCTTGATTTCCAAAAACGATTATCCATCTCCGAAACGTTCTTCGAAAAAATCGGATGGATGTCCGCCCCCTCATCTACTAAACCGTGCATCACTTCTAATATTCTTGTAAAAGTACAAAAAGAGCCCGTCAGGGCAAAACCGATTTTCATATCTTTAAAATCCATACTACTCCTTCTGCCACAAGGCCACCAATTTAGGAAAACGATATATCTTCATATCCGTAGTCTTTTGATTCTTTTAAGATGCTTTCAATCTTTTGTGCCAGAAGTTCACCGGAAGTTTTCGGCGCATACCGTCCCGGCAGCGAACCGCATAGTTTTGCGCGAATGCCTTTTTTACTGCAATAGTCAAAATCCGTACCGCCGGGTTTGCTGGCAATATCAATGATACAGCAGTAGCGATTCAAGCGGTCAATCCATTCTCTTGTGATACACATGGATGGTATTGTATTGAAAATATAATGAAATTTCTCAATATTTTCTACATCACCAAATTCCAGAATATCATTGCCAAATGTCCATGCCCTGGATCTTGCTTCCTCACGTCTTGCCATCACTGTAACTCTTACAGACATTCCTTTTAATTTATTGGCTAACACTTCTGCACATCGTCCGTATCCAAGCACCAGCACCTCCTGACCGTGAAGAATTTCATTACTCATAAAAACAGCTTCTGCAATGGCGCCTTCCGCAGTAGCAACCGCGTTCTGAATTGCAATGTCATCCATCTTCATAAAATCATAAACGATTGCACCCTTTTCTTCCAGTGCCCCCCGAAAATCCGTCGGGAATACACCTCCGAAAATCAACTGTCCTTTTTCTGCAACTTCCAGTACTTCTTTTAAATTTACTTTACGCTGTCCCTCTGTTGCTTTTACCGTGAAACGATCCATACTGACCGGTGTGGGCAATAAAATAATATCGGCCTTTTTATCCTTTAGTCGGTCAACCTGCTCCGGATGTATGATTTCAATGCCTTTTCGCTCCAATTGGTACGCCAAATACTTTTCTCTGCTGTCTCCACCAATCAGGTATGCTTTCATTCTTTCCTCCACATAAAAAAATCGTGCAACATACATTAAAATATGCTGCACGACTTGGGTGTGTTAAAAATAAGCGGTCAGTATATAGAAACAGCAGAAATAAATATATCAACACAGGCACGCTCTCGCTACGTGTCACACGCAACGGTACATAAGGTTCTAAAAACAGAACCTAAGTACCGGCGGTTCCCCAGTACCTGTTGGTTGATGATATTTATTTCTGCTGCATATTTACTTCATTCTTATTTGTAATACACTTCAAAAAGCGTCAGACCTTTGGCAGGCACCAGTGCACCTGCGTTGGCACGCTCCTCGCTGGCAAGAATATCCATCATGCTTTCAGGGGTTCGATTCCCTTCACCAACTTCAATCAGTGTTCCTGTTAGAATACGCACCATATGATACAGGAAACCATCACCGGTATAGTCAAAAATAATCTCTTCCGGAGTTTCTTTTATCCGGATATCAATGGTTCGCACCGTTGACTTCTTGGTTCGGTGATTGGATGTAAAAGCCTTGAAATCATGTTTTCCGCTAAGCAATTCTGCTGCCTTTTGCATAGCGTCTACATCAAGAGTTCTTGCCTTGTTCACGTTTTCACCGACCTTCGGAATCTCTGTATAAGCACACACATATCTCCTGCTAAACACATCCGGTGTATCCGCCATCCTCAAACGATACTGATAATGTTTGCCCTTGGCATTTAACCTTGCATGAAATCTATCTTCCGCTTCCGCAATATCAATGACCGCAATATCCTCAGGCAGGTACAGATTAAGATACTCCATAATCTCTGCCGGACTTTTATCCGTATCAATTTTAAAATTGGCAATCTGCCCCCTGGCATGCACTCCGGCATCGGTACGTCCTGCTCCGTTAATCTCTACGGGCACACCACACATCTTGGATAAAATTGCTTCGATTTTTCCCTGAATGGTATTGTCCGTGGAAGTCTGGCGTTGCCAACCCTGAAAACGGGTACCCTCATATTGAATTGTGATTTTATAATTCTTCATAATTCAAGTTCTTTCTTTACTACTCAAATATTACTCTTCGACATCTGTTTCTTCTGCTGCAATTTCTTCCACGGTCGGATTCAAATATCCATCCAAAATCTCATACACCTTATCCAGTCCATTCTTATTCTGTGCTGAAAAAGGTATCATAACGGTACCCGGTCTTGTCTTTAAGCCAACACGAATCGCTTTTAAATGCTTATCAATCTGACCGCGACTGATTTTATCAGACTTGGTTGCAATGATAATCGGTTCGAATCCGTTGTGCACAATCCACTCATACATATCCCTGTCATTCGCAGACGGATCATGGCGGATATCAATCAAAAGAAACACTGCTTTTAACTGCTGTGAGCGTTGCAAATATTTCTCAATCATTTTGCCCCACTTCGCCTTTGTTTCCTGCGACACCTTGGCATAACCGTAACCGGGCAAGTCAACCAGATACAGCTCTTCGTTAATATTATAAAAGTTAATTGTCTGTGTTTTACCGGGTTGCGAACTGGTTCTTGCATAGGATTTGCGGTTCATAATGGCATTAATTAACGATGACTTACCCACATTACTTTTGCCCGCAAACGCAAATTCCGGCAAAGTATTTTCCGGCAATTTGCTTGTAATACCGATAACAGTTTCCAAGTTAACGCTTTTTATTTTCACCTGACTTCTTTCCTTTCTCAATGCTCTTAGTAAAAGCATGACCTAATACATCTTCCATGGTTTCGGCATAAACCACTTCCATACCTTCTGTAATCTCATCTTCTAATTTGATTACATCCCGTTCATTCTCTTTAGGCACAATCACCTTGGTAATGCCTGCCATCTTGGCAGCAAGAATCTTTTCTTTTACACCGCCGATAGGAAGTACCCGACCGCGCAAGGTGATCTCACCTGTCATTGCCAGATTGGCATAAACCGGAATTCCCGTAATGGCAGATAGTACCGCTGTCGCCATGGTAATGCCGGCAGACGGACCGTCCTTGGGCACTGCACCTTCGGGAATGTGAATGTGAATATCTTTTTTCTTAAAAAAGTCTGCACTGATTTTGTAATTATCTGCCACAGAACGGATATAACTGATACCGGCTGCTGCGGATTCCTTCATGACATCGCCCAGACGTCCTGTCAATTCAACTGCGCCTTTTCCCGGCATAACATTAACTTCAATCTGTAAGGTGTCACCGCCCACTGCCGTCCATGCAAGTCCGCGAACAATCCCAATTTCGTCTTTCTCATTCTTTTCATCCGGACGATATTTGGGTTTGCCTAAATACTTCTCCAGATTCTTCTCCGTAACGCGAACGCTTGTCTTTTCACCTTTGACAATTAATTTAGCTACCTTGCGACAAAGCTCACCTATTTTACGCTCCAATTCACGCACACCGGCTTCTCTGGTATATAAAAGAATCAAGTTTGTCAGGCCTTCCGGCGTAATTCGCAAATTTTTGCCGGTCAAACCATTATTTTTTAAAGCTCTGCTCCAAAGATGTTCTTTAGCAATATGGAACTTTTCCTGCACGGTATAACTGTTTAATTCAATAATCTCCATACGATCAAGTAAAGGTCTTGGAATATCTGATACAGAGTTAGCGGTTGCCAAGAACAATACCTTCGATAAATCCAAGGGTATCTCCACATAATGGTCACGAAAAGCCTGGTTCTGCTTGGAATCCAACACCTCCAACAGTGCAGAAGACGGATCACCTTTATAATCGTTGCTTAATTTATCAATTTCGTCCAAGAGAATCAGAGGATTGTTCACACCCGCATTCTTCAGAGCTGTGGCAATACGTCCCGGCATGGCACCCACATAGGTTCTTCTGTGACCGCGAATTTCCGCTTCATCCCGAACACCACCCAGGCAGATTCTGACATATTCTTTTTCCAAAGACTCTGCCACGGAACGTGCAATGGAAGTCTTACCGGTACCGGGCGGTCCTACAAGACACACAATAGGACTTTCACCTTCTCCGGTCAAAGTTCGTACTGCAAGAAATTCCAGAATTCTTTCCTTCACCTGTGCCAGACCATAATGGTCTCGATTTAAAATCTTTTCTGCCCGATAAATATCCGCATTGTCTTTGGACGCCTTATTCCAAGGTAATTCTAAAAGTGTTTCTATATACGCTCTCTGCACCGCGCTTTCGGAACTGCTTCCGTGCACACTTTTAAATCGAGTGATCTCCTTACGAATCTTCTCTTTTATAGCATCATCTGCATCCAGTTTCTCCAAACCTTCCGCAAAACTGTCTGCATCTGATACCGAATCATCTTCTCCCAGTTCTTTTTTAATCATATGCATCTGTTCACGTAGCATATAATCCTTCTGGTGCTTATTTACCTGTTGTTTTAATTTACCGTTTAAATCCTGGCGAATACGCTGAACTTCCACCTCTTCCGTCAGACGTTCCATTACGACATCAAACAATTTTTCTTCTTCAAAATTATCCAAAAATTCCTGTCTTATCTGATAGGAAAAGTTTAAATGATTCATGCATACCTGCATCAACTCTGAAAGATTCTTAGACTCAACCGCAGTAATAGAAACAATTTTAGGTACATTAGGCTGGTATAAAAGATATTCCTGCATACGCTCTTTTAAAATACGAACTCTTGCCTCTTCTTCTGCACCTTCCCATGAACCACGCTGCAAAAACTGTACTTCCACTTCCGAAAGAAGATATTTCTCCTGCTCCTCATCCAATTGTAAAAGTCTTCCGCGTGATTCTCCCTGCACCAAAACACGCAAAACCTTATTTGGTAGCGTAATCACCTGCTTTACTCTGGCAATGCACCCCATCTCTTGCAATTCATCGATGCCCGGATCTTCAATATCTATCTGCTTCTGGCATACCAAAAACAACCGGTTGGTACCTTTTGTTGCTCTTTCCAATGCCGTAATCGACTTCTTTCTGTTTAAATCTATATGCGCAATCGTTCCCGGCAAAATCACCATACCTCTCAACGGTATCGCCGGCATCCAATCTGTCATTTCGATATTATTTGTATTACTCATCTATAAATACGCCTCCATTCTTGACACTGTTCTTTATCATGATAGGATTGTGAAAAAATATATTCAAAAGGCGGGTACTGGGGAGTCGTCGGTACTTGAGTTCTGTTCTTTAGAACTCTATGTACCGCTACGTACGACACGTAGTGCAAACGTGCCCGACGTGAATATACTTTTTCACAATCCAACCACTCCAAAAAACGCCGCCAAGAATGGCGGCGTTTCCCTTAAGATTTCTTTTTCGTAGCTTTTTTCTTGGTCTCCTGCGACTCCACATGCTTTTCAATGGGTTCACTTTCTCCAAGTACCGATTCCTTGGTTATAACACAGTCCGTCATTGTTTCATCCGAAGGAATACGGAACATTAAATCCATCATTGTTTTTTCCATGATGGAACGAAGTCCGCGCGCACCGGTCTTGCGCTCATGTGCCTCTCGTGCAATTTCACGGATGGCATCCTCTTCAAACTCCAGCTGCACATTATCCAGTGCAAACAATGCCTTGTACTGCTTCACCAACGCATTTTTCGGTTCCGTCATAATTCGTACCAGTGCGTCCTCATCTAAACCTTCCAAAGAAATATTGATGGGAACACGTCCGATAAATTCCGGAATCAAACCAAATTTCACAAGATCCTGAGGTGTTACTTCCTTCAGAAGTTCACTTAATTCTTTGTCTGTATTCTGTGTAATCGTAGAATTAAAACCAATGGATTTACGATTTAATCGCTTCTCTATGATTTTTTCCAGCCCATCAAATGCACCGCCGCAGATAAATAAAATATTACTTGTATCAATCTGAATCAATTCCTGATGGGGATGCTTTCTTCCTCCCTGTGGAGGTACGGAAGCAACCGTTCCTTCAATAATCTTAAGAAGCGCCTGCTGCACACCTTCTCCGGAAACATCTCTGGTAATGGATACGTTTTCGCTCTTTTTGGTAATTTTATCAATTTCATCAATGTATACGATACCGTACTGAGCACGTTCCACTTCATAATCTGCCGCCTGAATCAATTTAAGCAGAATATTTTCTACGTCTTCACCTACGTAACCGGCTTCCGTTAATGTTGTTGCATCCGCAATTGCAAATGGTACATTAATGATTTTAGCCAAAGTCTGAGCAAGATACGTCTTACCGGAACCGGTAGGACCTATCATAATAATATTGCTCTTCTGCAATTCCACACCCAAATCTCCGGGTGCCATAATTCTTTTATAATGATTGTATACCGCAACCGAAAGAACCTTTTTGGCCTCTTCCTGTCCAATTACATAATCATCCAAAAAGTTCTTAATTTCTATAGGTTTTAAAAGATTAAAATCAAAATCCGCTGCTTCATACTCAAAATCATCCATTTCTTCCGTTACAATCTCGCTACATACTTCCACGCACTCATCACAAATATAGAGTCCGTCGGGACCTGCAACCATTTTACGAACCTGATCCTGAGTTTTTTTACAGAAGGAGCATCTGATTTTGTCGTCCGAACGCTTTCCTGCCATTCTAAGCCTCCAAATTATAATAGAAAAATTACTTTGATGCTTCCTGTTCGTTTCTTGAAGTAATTACGCAATCAATCAAACCATATTCTTTTGCTTCTTCTGCCGTTTTCCAATTGTCACGATCCGTATCTGCAGCAATAACATCCAAAGGTTGACCCGTATTTGCTGCAAGAACCTTATTCAAACGTTCTTTTGTCTGTAAAATATGCTTTGCCGCAATTTCAATTTCTGTAGCCTGGCCCTGGGCACCGCCAAGAGGCTGATGAATCATAATTTCAGCATTGGGAAGCGCATATCTCTTGCCTTTGGTTCCTCCGGCAAGTAAAAATGCTCCCATAGATGCCGCCATACCGATACAAATTGTGGAAACATCACATTTAATGTACTGCATAGTGTCATAAATTGCCCATCCTGCAGTTACCGAACCACCGGGGCTGTTAATATAAAGCTGGATATCCTTGTCCGGATCTTCCGCTTCCAAAAACAATAACTGTGCAACCACAAGTCCTGCGGTCACTTCATTTACTTCTTCGCCAAGGAAGATAATACGATCTTTTAAAAGTCTGGAATAAATATCATAGGATCTTTCTCCACGGCCTGTCTGTTCAACTACTACGGGTACTAAGCTCATTTGAATTCCTCCTGTTTCTAGATTTCATTCTCAGTTACTTCACTGAATTATTTTTCTTTTGCATTAGCTACAACGAATTCAACAGCCTTCTGGATAGCCATATCCTTCTTCATTTCAACTGCTCTTTCGTCGTCCA
>JAZNRC010000003.1:0-33886 GCA_045590555.1 Lachnospiraceae bacterium
GGAGCAAATCTGGTACTTGAATACCCAGAATATTATGAATGCTTTATTGGAACAGGACAGCTTGTTGATTATTTGGAAAATGAGGAAGCTTTTAAACAAGAGGCAACGTTATGGGCTGATGGTGATGAAGAAACACTAGAATTAGTAAATCAATTAACACCTAACAATGTTACGATGGAACATATTACTGCAAGAAATACGATTATGCAAAAATATGGCTATGACATGATGGTGAATGGATCTGATTACAATTTAGTTGCAACCATAATATTTAATCCGAACTATTCAATTGTTGATTGGATAAATTATTTTAAAAGAGATATGAGTGTATATTTAGATTTCTTTGCTTCCGAAGAATTTGCTTCATTCTCTTTAATAGGAAGAGCTGATTATCAAGTGCCTTATTATAACATAAATGGAGATATGGATTATCAAACGAATTATAAATTGGCGCAGGAATATTTTGAAGAAGTAAACGCACCATATAAGCAGATGTTTATAATGGAAAATATGACACATGGTTTATTAGAATCGGATTCAGATGGATTTTCTGAGATTGTTCATCAAATTGCAAAAACAGAAAGAGAAAGATAACTTTCAGTTTCACGAAGCACTTACACATAAAAATAAATTTTATATAATTTCAAACATACAAGGAGACAAACCTTATGCAGGCAAAAAGCTATCTTATATCCGACACTACCAAAGAAGAAAGAATCGCATTAATCAAGTCCTGGATTCCGGAAGATGAAGTGGCGGACGGATGCGATATTGACTTGTGGGATATGTATGCCGATTACATCAACGGAACCAAAGAGATTGCGGAGTGCAATGCAGCCTTCAAGGCCGAATATTATACAGATTAGGAGCTACCTATGAATAGTGAGATGAAGATTAATGTTTCGCCTGTGACGAGACTTGGTGATAAAAGAGTAGCATATGTTTTATTTACGGATAAAAGTGCCAGTGCGGAGTTCGTCATTCCGGGAGGAGAGCTGATAAGCAACAAGGGATTTGATGAAAAAGAGCTTGCGGAAATCAAAGAGTACCTTGAGTGTGAGCAGGATCATTTATTTCAGGTGGCAAAAGAGTTAAATCCGATGAGAAGTTTTATGAAGGATTGAGATTTAAACGGATGAAATACATATTGCTCTTGTTCATGTCAGTGTGATAACATTTAAATCAAAATTAACGATTTGTCCAATTGAATTTTAAAGGAGATTTTTATGAAAAAACATAATAAGATTTTGGCGTTGGTATTGTTGGCAATAATGGTGGTTGTTATGAATGGATGTGATAATGATACGGTTGTTTTAAGCGAACAGGAAACACTTCATTCAGAACCAATGACCGTGATTGAAGATTCGAAAGAGGACGAGACGGTAAACAATATTTATATCAATACAATTTCCGCAGAAGCAAAGGAAAAAGCAAAAACTTTTCCTGATGTAAGCGGAGAGCTGCCTGACTGGAAAGGAACGCATATTGTAGATAAAGCCGAGTTTGCATGGCCTTGGGTTATTGTTGAAACTAATCCTGAAAATGTTACGCCGGAACATTTAAAAATAACTGAATATGATGAAGAAACAGTTCTTGAAATAGCGGAAGCAGGTTATAATTATGTCCGTGTTTCCATAGACACAAGATACTTTTTTACGGAAGATAAATATCAATCTCCTGAATATGCGGGACAGAATTTTTACGGAAGCATAGACACTGTAAATTTAAAGCAGTATGAAGAACTTGATAGACTTATAGAATGGTGTATTGAAAATAATATTCATGTGTGTCTGGATTGCCATTCAACTGTTGGTGGACTTATGATAGGCGGAGACGAAGAATCCACAAGAGTGAATCTCTTCACTCCTGATTCTGATGAACAAAAACTTTTTATAAAGTTTTGGCAGACTATCGCAAACAGATATGCAGATATTGACACCAATGCCCTTAGTTTTAATCTGTATAACGAGCCGCCGAACATAGTAACGGATAGCCAAGAAGTTTATATTGACCTTATGAATAAGGCTATTGATGAAATTCAGGCGGTAACACCAAACAGACTTATTGTTGTTGATGCGCTTGGTTATAGTACTATAGGAATAGACAAAGTAAGCGAACTTAGAGCGAATAATCTTGTTATAGGATTTCATATGTATGTTAACGAAACTACATGGACAGAGCCCGGGGCAGTTCTTGATTTAGAGGCTTGTCGAACAGAAAGTTCAGACAGACTCAATTATTACAATTCATGGGCCGAAGAAAATAATGTAAGATGGATGCTTCAGGAGTACGGATGTTCAACGTATATACCACAAGAACAACAGATAGAGTATTATAAAATGGTTACGGAAACTTGTAAATCAATGGATGCTCCATATTGTTTATGGGCATTTAATGCAGGGGATTTTGGACTTTGCATATGGGCAGAAGATGATAAGTTTTTAACGCCGGGTGCAACCTATAGCGAAACATGTGCAGGGCATCGTATAAATACAGAACTTACAATAATAACTGTAAATTAAGGTTGAATATATATGTTTTATAAAAGTTAGGAGGTAGACGTGAGTCAGGTTGCTAAACGTTTAAAAGAAGTACGAGAAGAAAAGAATTTTACCATAGAAGCGGTAGCTGAAAAAAGCGGCATTTTGATTGAAGATTTAGAGGCATTTGAAGAGGGGAGCAAACTTCCTGATGTGACTGCCCTTATGCAGTTATCTAAGACCTATGAAATGTCTATTGACCGTATTTTATATTCCGGCAGTGAAATGCCTAAATATGACGAAAGCAAGGCAGTGTATGCTAACGTAAAACCGAAGGATACTGATGCGGATGCGGTGCAAAAGGAAATCGATAAAAATGCAGATGCTACAAGTATGTCCGGACAAAAAGCAAGCATTCTTACACATCTTGTTTTTCCTGTTTTGTGCATTATCATCTATATTTTCCTTGGCGTAGCAGGCGGATTCTGGCATCCGGGTTGGATGATTTTCTTGGGGATTCCCCTATATTATGCCCTGGTTTTTATCACTTCCAAAATCGGTAAAAATGTGGACAAGGCTGTAAAAGAGTATATGGAAGAAGAGGAGAAGAAACAGTAGTGAAAATCGTAATCAAAAATATTCAAGCTATTTTACCCGATGGAGAGGGTTTAAATAAAATCGAGAAGGCAAGCGTGGTTGTGAATCAGGGCGTGATTGAGGCAGTAATCACTGATGAAAATTGTGTTATTGCAGATGTCAAAGATGCTGCAACCAACTACGTAAACAGCGAGAAACTCTGCATCGAAAAGGACGCTTATCTTGCCGAGACAGTACGTACGGCAGATAAAATCATCGACGGTGCCGGTAAGCTTTTGATGCCGGGTTTTATCAATTGTCACACTCATTCGTATATGGCTTTTATGCGTAATGTGGCAGACGATTTGGCTTTCGGTGACTGGTTGTTTGGAACCATTTCTCCCATTGAAGATGCCATGACCGATGAGGATGCGTACTGGGGTGCAAATCTTGCTATCTTAGAAATGATGAAAAGCGGAACTACCTGTTTTAACGATATGCAGATGAACATTCATCAGACTACCCGTGCGGTCAAAGAATCCGGCATGCGTGCCGTGATTTCAAGAGGCCTTGTGGGAAGCGGCAATGACGAAGCAGGGGCGATGCGTCTGCGTCAGGCCTATGAAGAACGTGATGCGGCCAAGGATTGCGACAGACTTTCCTTCTTCTTAGGACCCCACGCGCCTTATACCTGTGATGAGGCCTTCTTAAATATTGTAGCGGAAGAAGCGGCAAAGAATGATATGGGTATCCATATTCACTTGTCCGAAAGCCGTACCGAAATTGAAAATTGTCAGAACCAGTACGGTTGCACACCCATTGAACTTGCACGCAGAAGCGGTATTTTTGACCGCCCCACTATTGCGGCACATTGCGTGCATATAACCGATGAAGACATCGCCATTTTAAAAGATAAAAAGGTCAGCGTGGTAACCAATCCTGCCAGCAATATGAAGCTTGGTAATGGTTTTGCTCCTGTGCCCAAGATGCTTGATGCAGGCGTGAATGTCTGCCTTGGTACCGACGGTGCAGCCAGCAACAATACCTTGAATATGTTCCATGAATTAAGCCTTTTGACCCTGATTCATAAGGGTGTGGGCGAGACCGCACAGTGCATTAGCGCTAAAGACGGTTTTAAGATTGCGACGATGAACGGTGCGAGGGCTCTTCGTATGGAATCTTCCATCGGTTCTATTGAGGCCGGAAAGAAAGCGGATTTGGTAATTCTTAATACGAACACACCGTCTTTGATGCCTAATAATAACCTGATTGCAGGCTTGGCATATTCAGCTAACGGCTCCGAGGTTGAGACTGTGATTATCGACGGTAAAATCACCATGGAAAACCGTCAGGTGCTGACTATGGACGAAGAGAAGATCTATTACGAAATCAATCGTATTATCAGTCGAATGGGACTGGATAAGAAAGTATATTAGAAACTTAAAAATAATGAAATAATAGCGAAACTAATTGGCAAAAATAAAACCGGCAGGAAAAAATCTTGTCGGTTTTAATATGTTAAAAAGATACTTTTTATGTGAAAGTATCAATGTTTTTGTTTTTTTATAATGAAACAGACAAAAACCTAAAAATTATACTACATTAACATGAAATTTTACTACCGACAATGGAGATTCTTTTTTATAATGGATGTAGTGATGTAGTAAAAATGTGTGGATAGGGAGGTAACAATATGCCAATGCAGATGGGTTTTCGCTGGTATGGCGAAGGCAACGACAAAATTAAGCTTTCTGATATCAAACAGATTCCCGGCGTAACAAGTATTGTTTGGGCATTACATCATAAAATGCCCGGCGAAATCTGGGAAAAAGAAGAAATCGCAGAAGTAAAAGCACAGTTGGACAAGTACGGCTTTAATATGGACGTGGTAGAATCCGTAAATGTACATGATGATATCAAAATCGGTAAACCCACGAGAGATATGTATATCGAGAATTACAAGCAGTGTATTCGTAATCTCTCTGAATTTGGAGTTAAGGTAATTTGCTATAATTTTATGCCAATTTTTGACTGGACCAGAAGTGATTTGTTCCATCCGGTAGGAGATGGTTCGACAGCTCTCTTTTATCAGAAAAATATGATTCAGGATGATTACAATGCCATGGCAAAATACATTCTGGATTTCACAGAGAAGTATGATATGTCCTTCCCCGGCTGGGAGCCTGAAAGAATGGCCAAATTAGACCAGCTTTTCAAGGATTATAAAGATGTGGACCATGAGACTTTGTGGGCGAATTTGAAGTACTTCCTTGAGGCAATTATGCCTACCTGTGAAGAGTGTAATATTAAGATGGCAATTCATATGGATGATCCCCCATGGGATATTTTCGGTTTGCCGAGACTACTGATTAACGAGGCAAACATTGACCGCTTCCTTAAAATGGTTGACCACCCTTGCAACTGCTTAACCTTGTGTTCCGGTTCTTTGGGTGCTGACCCTGATAATGATGTGGCAGCCATCGTTCGCAAGCATTGCGACCGTATTGCCTTTGCGCACATCCGTAACGTAAAACATTTCGAGAACGGTGATTTCTCAGAAGCAAGCCATCGTGATTGTGACGGTGACACCGGCATTCTTGAAATTTTAAAAGCATACCATGATTGCGGTTATGAAGGATATATCCGTCCTGACCACGGCAGACATTTGTGGGATGAAGGTCCCGGAAACGTACGTCCCGGTTATGGTTTATACGACAGAGCATTAGGTGTTATGTATATGTTGGGCGTGTGGGACATGCTTGACAGACTCGATGGAAAAAGATAGGAGGACGCAAAAATGATTAATATTCCCATTCAGATTGATTTTAAGGATAAAGTAGTAGTTGTTACCGGTGCAGGCGGTGTAATCTGCGGCACAATGGCAAGAGCTTTTGCACAGTGCGGAGCAAAGGTTGCAGCTCTTGATTTAAATGAAGAAGCAGTGAAGAAACTTGCAGACGAATTAAAAGCAGAAGGCTTTATCTGCGAAGGCTACAAGGCAAACGTATTGGATGCGGATGCATTGGAAGAAGTTCACCAGCAGGTACTTGCTGACTTAGGTAAATGTGATATTCTTGTAAACGGCGCAGGCGGAAACAATCCCAGAGCTACAACAGATAACGAGTATCAGCATGAAGCCAAAGAAGGCGGAAAGTCATTCTTCGACTTAGGCGCAGACGGCGTGGATTTCGTGTTCAAGCTAAACTTTCAGGGAACACTTCTTCCTACTCAGGCTTTTGCAAAAGATATGGTTGAAAATCAGAAGGGTTGTATTTTAAACATTTCTTCCATGAATGCATACACGCCGTTGACCAAGATTCCCGCATACTCTGCAGCGAAGGCAGGTATTTCTAACTTTACCCAGTGGCTTGCTACTCACTTTGCAGGCACAGGCATCAGATGTAATGCAATTGCTCCCGGATTCCTGGTATCTGCCCAGAACAAGGCATTGTTATTCAATGAAGACGGCACACCTACAGAGCGAAGCAAGAAGATTCTTAACAGCACACCCACCCATCGTTTCGTGGATGCTGATGAACTGTTAGGCGCAACTCTCTTCCTTTGCGATGATAAGAGTGCAAGCGCTATCACCGGCGTTGTATTGCCGGTAGATGCAGGCTTCTCAGCATATTCAGGCGTATAAAAAATATATTTCCTAAAATAAAAAACAGCTACGATATTCCGTTTGGGGATTGTCGTAGCTGTTTTTTATTTGAATCAAATTTAATTGATGCGGTCTGTCTGCCGTTTGTTTTATGGCTTTTTATAAAATCAAGTATTCTCTTCATCATTTTCTTCAATATCCGAAATGGGTAAACTGAAAATAAATTCGCTGCCTTCGCCTTCGGTACTGATAACATTAATATTTTCGCCGTGGGAACGGATGATTTCACGGGTGATGGAAAGACCCAGGCCGGTGCCTTTTTTGTCTTTACCGCGGGAGAGGTCCGTTTTATAAAAGCGGTCCCAAATCTGGCGGATGCTCTCTTTGGGGATACCGATGCCGGAATCTTTCACGCTGACAAATACCTTGTTGTGCTTCTCAACGGTCTCAATCTTAATATCCGAATCTTTGTGGCTGAACTTAATGGCGTTATCCAGGAGGTTATAAAGAACCTGCTGGATTTTGGTTACATCCGCATGGACGAACAGTTTATCGCCGGTCAAAACCAACTTCAGGCTGATACGTTTCTGGCGGCAGCTTCCTTCAAAAGTAGCCGCGGTTTTACGGATGATTTCGTTAATGTCAAAATCACTTTTATCCAGAATCATACCGTCGGTATTTAAGTTATTTAAGGTCAAAAGGCTGTTGGTCAGTTTGATCAGACGGTCGGATTCGTCGCGGACGATGGTTAAATATTTCTCATACAGTTCCGGCGGAATCGTACCATCCAGCATGGCTTCCGAGTATCCTTTGATGGAAGTTAAGGGTGAGCGGAAGTCGTGGGATACGTTGGCCACAAGCTTCTTCTGGTCATCTTCACCACGGGCAAGTTCGCTTGCCATGTAGGAGAGGGAGGCGGCCAGATAACCGATTTCGTCGCCACTGTCTACCTGGAACTGATAATGTAAGTTACCGGTTGCGTATTCCTCCGTTGCCTTGGTGATTTTACGCAAAGGTCTGTATACCAGGTTGGTAAAAAAGATTAAAATAATCAATGATAAAAGGAACAGAATCACCAGCATAATATATGAAATATTTAACAACTGGTTGGTAAAGTCATCAATGCTTTTCATGGTGGAATGGATGACTACATATCCCTGGACTTTATAATTGATAATAATGGGTGCGGTAACACTCAGGACTTCCTCGTCAAAGCTGTTAAAATAGTTGCCGATGGTATAGTAATTGCCTGCAATTTCCGTAGGATCAAATCCTTCCACGACAACAGGATTTTCGATGGCAACCGGTACGGAGGAATCCAGAATAATGGATCCTGAGGGGCTAATAATCCAGATGGTGGAGGACAAATATGCATCCAACATGTCGATTTCCCTTTTAACAATATCCAGAGATGTTTTGCTGTTATAAAGGTCGGTAGCGTAAGTGTCCGCAATCAGAGTCGCCTCGGTGTATAAGCTCTCGGCCTTGTCTTGTGTCAGCATATTTCGCGTCATATTGGATACGAAAGTAGCCACAACGATAAAACCGAAGAAACCGAAAATCAAATATGCAATTAGGAATTTAAGGTAAAGTGTTTTTTTCATAAAGCTGTTCCTAAATTACTCAAATAGTTAATTAAAATATAGGTCAATTATAAGGTAATTATTTCAAAACCTCAAATTTATAACCCACACCCCAAACCGTATCAATATGCCATACGGGATGGTCGCTTAATTTCTCGCGGAGACGTTTGATATGTACGTCTACGGTTCTGGTATCACCGGCGTATTCATAGCCCCAAATCTGGTCAAGAAGCTGTTCTCTTGTAAACACCTGATTAGGTGAAGCTGCAAGAAAGTACAGCAATTCCAGTTCCTTGGGAGGCATATCAATGGATGTGCCTTTGTAAATAACAGAGTAGTTGGAGAGACTGATTTTTAAATCGGGATACTCTACCAGCTTTTCACCGGAAGGTGAAGCAGGCGTCGGGGTCGCAATCATTTTATAACGACGTAAAACAGCCTTGACACGGGCAACAAGCTCTTTGGAATCAAAGGGCTTTTCCATATAGTCATCAGCACCTAATTCAAGCCCCAAAACCTTATCAAAAATCTCGCCTTTAGCAGAGAGCATAATGATGGGAGTCTGATGCTTGGTGCGCACCTCACGGCATACCTGATAGCCGTCAATGCCCGGAAGCATAAGATCCAAAAGAATTAAATTGGGGTCAAAAGCCTCCACCGCTGTCAGTGCAGATTCGCCATCATTGACAATCATGGTTTCAAAGCATTCTTTGGTAAGATAAAGGGAGATTAACTCCGCAATATTATTGTCGTCATCTACAATTAAAATTTTTTGTTTGGATACCATAAAATCCTCCTTCTACTTGAATTCCACTATTGTTACACCGGCGTCACCCTCGCCGAATTCTCCCAAACGGAAGGCTTTGACGTAGCGAACACCTTTTAGGTATCGATGCACACCGGTTCGTAATGCACCGGTACCTTTGCCGTGTACCACACGGACACTGGTTAAGTGTGACATATAAGCATCGTCTAAATACTTATCCAAAGCGGCCAATGCTTCGTCCACGGTTTTACCCAGAAGATTAATTTCCGGAGAAATGGATGCAGACTTGGAAAAGGAACCACTATAGTTGGTGCGTTTGTTTTTCTCCTTGGAGGCAGGCTTTTCCTGCACAAGTCGCAAATCTTTGATATTGGCTTTGACACGCATAATACCGCACTGGATAAAAAGATCTCCCTTGTTATCGGGTTTGGTACTGACGGTTCCCTTCATCTGCATGGAAACAATTTCTACGTTTTCCCCAATCAATAATTGTTCGGGTTTCAGAATTTCATGTTGCTCTTTCTTTTTGTTTTCTTTTAACGAACTGTCCTTGGCAGAGATTTTATCACGAAGCTTCTGTCTGGTCTGCTCCATTTCCTGAATGGAAGTACCTTTGTGATAAGCGCGGATTGCCTCGTCGGCGGTGTCCTTGGCTTCCTGCAGGATTTCTCTTGCTTCTTCGTTGGCTTCCCTCAGGATTCGTTCTCTGGACTGTTCCAGCTTCTCCTGCTTTTTTGATAACTGAGCCTTTAATGATTCGATTTCCCTACGATACTCTTCAATCTGTAATCGTTCGTTTTCTATGGTGACACGGGATTGTTCCAAATCGGTTAAAAGGTCTTCAAAGCTTTCGTCTGCTGCGCTGATTTCGTCTTTCGCGGAATCGATAATATCATCTGCCAGACCCAGTTTGCGGGAGATGGCAAAGGCATTACTTTTACCGGGAATACCGATTAAAAGACGGTAAGTGGGAGATAAAGTCTCTACATTGAACTCGCAACAGGCGTTTTCCACAAAGTCGGTAGAGAGGGCAAATACTTTTAACTCACTGTAATGGGTGGTCGCCATGGTGCGGATGCCCCGGTCGTGTAAGTGGCGAAGAATACTGATGGCAAGGGCGGCGCCTTCGGTGGGGTCCGTACCTGCGCACAATTCGTCAAACAGACATAGGGAATCGGCATCTGCCGTGTTCAGAATCGATATAATATTGGTCATATGTGCCGAGAAAGTACTTAAGCTTTGCTCAATGCTCTGCTCATCACCGATGTCAGCAAAAATATCGTTAAAAACGCAAAGCTCGCTGTTGTCTCTTGCCGGAATGTGAAGTCCTGATTGTCCCATGGCACAGAGAAGACCGGTGGTTTTCAGGGAGACGGTTTTACCGCCGGTGTTGGGACCGGTCACAATCAGCAAGTCGTAATCCCTGCCCAGACGGATGTCGATGGGAACGACTTTCTTTTTGTCGATTAACGGATGTCTGGCCTGTCGTAAAAGAAGGCTCTTTTCATCGTGATAAACCGGTCTGGAGGCATTCATATCCATAGCAAGTCCTGCCTTGGCAAAGATAAAATCCAGCTTGGTTAAATTCTGTTGATTTGCGGTCAGCTCTGCGGTATATTCGGAAGCCTGAGCACTTAAGTTAGCAAGAATCACTTCAATTTCTTCCTGCTCCTGAATGCTTAATTCCTGAAGTTTGTTGTTGAGTTCTACTACTGCAGCGGGCTCGATAAAAAAGGTGGAGCCTGCTTTGGACTGATCGTGGACCATACCATGTACCATGCCCTTGTATTCCGACTTGACGGGGATACAGTAGCGGTTGTTTCGCATGGTAATTACTGCGTCCTGTAAGTAGGTACGATAGGTGGAATTAACCATGGTGTTCAACTGGCTGTGAATACGCTCGCCGGTAATCACCATGCTTCTGCGAATATGTTTTAAAGTAGAAGAAGCATCGTCGGCAATTTCTTCTTCCGAAAGGATGCATCTTCTGATTTCACGGGAAAGTTGCACCAGAGGCACCAGCTCATCAAACATGGCGGTTAAGGAATCGTCCGGTTCTTCTTCCCGTTCTTTTGCCCCGTATTGTTTTACTCTTGCGGCACATTCTGCCAGAGAAGCAATTTTAAGTAACTCCGATGCGGAAAGGCTTCCGCCCAAAGTTAAATTCTGAATGCTTCTGAACAATTCATAGTTGCCTTGGAAAGTAATTCTTCCTTTGCGAAGGAGCCTTCCTGTGGCGTCTGCGGTTTCTGTCTGTGCCTGATTTATAGCTGTTACATCCGTAACGGGGAGAAGGGCTTCGCACTCTCTTTTACCCAAAGGAGAGGAAGCGTGCTCCACCAAAAGACGGATAATTTTATCATATTCTAAAATTCGTAATGCGCGTTCGTTCATCGTCGTAAATCCTTTCGCTCCTATCATAGCATAGTTTTCCCGAAAATGCTATTTTCTATTGGGTATAATTTATGTTATACTTGAAGCACGAGATTTGCGAATACGGGAGATTACAATGAAAGAGCATCAGGACAGCGATTATTCGTTTTTACAAGAGAAGATAAAAGAACGCCCCATTAACAGAAAAAAGTTAATAAGAACCAGTTTGAATACGGCTATTTTTGCAGTGGTGTTCGGTTTGGTTGCCTGTGTAACTTTTATTCTGTTGGAACCGGTTATTGGCGATTGGTTGAATCCCGGAAAGGATGAGGGGACGGAAATTGTTATTTTACCTGCAGAGGAAGAAGAAATGCTTCCCGAAGATATGGTTCAGGATGAGGATGAATTAAACCAGAATGAGAATATATCCAACGCGGTTTCTACGGTGGATTTGCAGCTTGCAGATTATGAAAAAATGTACGATAAGCTGTATCAGGTGGCCAAGGATGCCAAGAGGGGTATGGTTACGGTTACGGCAATGAGTTCCAATGTGGATTGGTTCAACAATACTTTGCAGAGCGAAAACGAAACCACCGGTTTTATCGTGGCGGATAACGGCAAAGAAATACTTGTGTTGGCGGATCGGCGTTTTATTGCTACGGCCACGGAAATTGTGGTGACTTTTACGGACGGGACTCAGGCTCCTGCAGTAATTAAAAAAGCAGATGCCAATACCGAGTTGGTTATTCTTGCGGTGGATATGGAGGCCGTATCAGATGATACAAAGGATAAAATTAAATACATCAGCCTTGGAAGCTCCAATACCGGAAACAATATAGGTGATTTGGTGATTGCGGTAGGAAGTCCGTTGGGCTATAAAGATTCTCTTTGCTATGGAAATATTACCTCCATGGGAAATGAAATTAACATGTTAGATATCAATTATAAACTGATTACTACGGATATTTACGGAAGCAGTAATGCCAGTGGCGCCCTGCTTAACACTAAGGGCCAGATTATCGGTATTATTAATCAGAATTATAACAGTAACGATTTGAAAAATCAGATTTCTGTTATAGGAATTTCCGAGTTGCGCAAGACTATCGAGGCATTGTCCAATGCCAAGGATACGGCATACATGGGAATTTATGTGACGAACGTAACACAAGTGGCACAAACCCAGTTGTCAATTCCCAAAGGAGCCTATGTTACAGATATTGCTTTGAATTCCCCGGCTATGTTGGTAGGAGTACAAAAAGGTGATGTTGTTACAGCAGTAGAGGATGCGGTTGTGACCAACGTTTCGGAGTATGTGACTGAGTTGCAGGCCCATGAGCCGGGCGATGAAATAACTATTACCATTCAGCGTGTCAGCGTGGACGGATATCGGGAAATTGATATAAAAGTTACCCTGGGCACGTTGGAGTAGGGGATTGAATATAAACTGCCGACTATTTATCTAAACTGTCTTCGATTCTACGAATATAACATTTTTATGTGATTTGTAGGAAGGTAGGAGGAAACGGACGTGAACGGCATAAACTCACCATCGTGGTTCGATTATGCCTTTTTCTGACATCGTGTCAGAAAATCACTGTGAACATAGTACAAATCACTAAAAATTTAATATTCTCCGTAAAGAAGACAGTTTAGATAAATAGTCGGCAGCAGATATAATATAGCAATATAATTAAAAGAAAGGGAGTGCGGTGCGAACCGCAGATAAAAAATGAGATATATTCAGGATTTGAAAGAAGGATCTGCAGTAAAAGATGTATATTTGTGCAAGCAGAAAAATGCTGCCACTACAAAGAATGGCAAGGAATATTACAATGTAATTTTGCAGGATAAAACAGGTACCATTGACGCCAAAATCTGGGATACGGGAAGCTTTGGAATTGCGGAGTTTACTGCCCATGATTATGTTTATATCAATGGCGAAGTGACATCTTTTAACGGTGCCTTACAGGTAAATATCCGTCAGGCAAGAGTTGCGGATTCCGGTGAGTATAATGAGGGGGATTACTTCCCTGTCAGCAGTAAAAATATTGATGAGATGTATGCTGAATTACTGGCGATTATCGATAGGATTGAGAATGCATCTTTAAAGAAACTGTTGGAAGCATTTTTTGTGGAGGATAAAGCTTTTATTGAAAAGTTTAAAAAGTCTTCCGCGGCCAAAACGGTACATCACGGATTTATAGGCGGCTTGCTGGAGCATACTTTAAGTGTAACGAAGTTGTGTGCGTATTTCTGCAATACATATCCTGCATTGAAGAAAGATTTGCTTCTGACTGCGGCAATTTGTCATGATATCGGTAAAACCAGAGAACTTTCGGCGTTTCCCGATAATGATTATACCGACGAAGGAAATCTGTTGGGACATATCGTAATGGGTACGGAAATGATTTCGGATAAAATTCGTGAAATTCCGGGCTTTCCCGCGGTTCTTGCAGGCGAGTTAAAGCATTGTATCGTGGCACATCACGGAAAGTTAGAATTCGGTTCTCCCAAGGTTCCTGCATTGATGGAAGCGGTGGCTTTGAATTATGCAGATGATGCGGATGCAAAATTGCAGATGTTTACAGAGCTTGTGAATAAGACTGACAATTATGAATGGCAGGGATATAACCGATTGCTGGAGAGTAATGTGAGACTGACAAGGGGAGAGTAAGGGGGATTTGCACAGGCAAAAAACGGAAGGATGAATTCCGTGCATTTAGCAATGACAATATAAATGACAGATGCGCATATCGACAAAGGAATAAGGTAATATGGATATGTATAAAAAAGGTGACGTTTTAACCGTCACAATTGAGGATATCGACACCGAAGGACAAGGCATCGGAAAGGCAGACGGCTACACGTTGTTTGTCAAAGATGCCCTGGTGGGCGATGTGGTAAAAGTAAAGATTATGAAGGCGAAGAAAAACTACGCCTTTGCAAGATTAGAGGAGGTCATAACACCCTCCTCTTATCGCGTTGAACCCAAGTGTGAGCATCATCGAAGATGCGGCGGATGCCAGTTGCAGTGCTTATCATATGAGGCACAGCTTGCCTTCAAGCAGAAGAAGGTGCGTAACAACCTGGTGCGTATCGGTGGTTTCGCGGAGGAATTCATCGATGAGGCTATGCAGCCGATTATCGGCATGAAAGTGCCTTTTTATTACCGTAATAAGGCACAGTACCCTATCGGCAGGGACAAAAAGACCGGAAAGCCGGTAGCAGGATTTTATGCCCAGCGCACCCATGATATTATTCCTAATACGGATTGTGCCTTGGGCGTGTCCGAGAACAAAGTTATCCTTGAGAAAGTCCTTGCTTGGATGGAAGAATGTAAAGTATCTG
Source organism: Lachnospiraceae bacterium (assembly GCA_045590555.1). Taxonomy (GTDB): domain Bacteria; phylum Bacillota; class Clostridia; order Lachnospirales; family Lachnospiraceae; genus UBA3766. The sequence goes on from JAZNRC010000003.1 coordinate 14,731, forward strand.
CTTACGATGAAACCACAGGTAAGGGGCTGGTGCGTCACGTCTTAATTCGTAAAGGTTTTGCCAGCGGGGAACTGATGGTTTGCCTTGTGGTCAACGGCAGGGAATTACCTCGGGTTGGTAAATTAATCGAGAGTCTAAAAGAAGTCCCCGGCATGAAGAGCATTTCTCTCAGTATAAACCGTGAAAATACCAATGTGATTATGGGTACTACCATCCGTACACTGTGGGGGAGTGATACCATCGAGGATACTTTGGGAGGCATTCAGTTCCGGATTTCGCCCCTGTCCTTTTATCAGGTAAATCCCGTGCAGACCGAGAAACTGTACGGTAAAGCTGTAGAATTCGCAGACCTGACCGGCAAAGAAACCGTGTGGGATTTATATTGCGGCATCGGTACGATTTCCCTTTTTATGGCGAAGAATGCAGGGAAGGTGTACGGCGTTGAGATTATTCCTGAGGCCATTGAGGATGCTAAGGGCAATGCGGAACGTAATGGTTTTAGCAATGCGGAATTTTTTGTGGGCAAGGCAGAAGAAGTGTTGTCGGAGTTTTATGAGAAGGCAAGCAAGGAAGATTCTGCACCGAATGTACAGGGAAACGATGATGTTGAGTCTTACAAGAATAAGAATGACAGAAAAAAGGTGAATGGTGAGAAAGGTGCAGATGTCGAAAGTGCGACAGACATGCTTCATCCGGATGTGATTGTGGTAGACCCGCCCCGAAAGGGCTGTGATGTACAGTGCCTGGACACCATGCTGAAAATGCAGCCGAAGAGAATTGTGTATGTAAGTTGTGACAGTGCGACGCTGGCGAGGGATTTGAAGATTCTGTGCGAGGGCGGATATGAATTGAAGAAAGTGTGTTGCGTGGATATGTTTGGGCAAAGTGTGCATTGTGAGACGGTGGTTCTTTTGTCCCAACAGTAACATAGGATACTATTTTTAGGTATGATTACGGCAGACCGGAGAGTGTGGTTTTGATAGGCATTTTGTGGAGGAAAGAATGAAGAAATTACAAAAGGTTATTTTTATAGGTTTGTTTTATTTAATGATTTTTTGCTTGATAGCTTGCTGTAAGCAAGACGTAGAGCCTCAGGAACTGTATGACAATTCTGTGGTTACCTCTATGTTGGAAGAAAACGATTCTGTGGAAGGCGAAGAAAACTTTTCGGTGAGCGAAGAAGAAAGCCTAACCGCTACGAATAACGTAAATAATATAAATTGGGAAGAAATTCTTAATGTTCCCACGGATCAAGCAGCAAATGAAGCGAATCCGGAAAACCGGATGGCGCATAATGTGTATGTCGACCCTGATTTGAGTTCCACTTCCGGGAGATTTGACGGATTTTCCATTGATTTTAAGGCGGATGAGACGGGAATGGCTACGTATTGGTCGCTTTGTAATTGGCAAATGAATAAAGACGATTTGATGAGTAAGTATGAAGTCATTGATGATTACGCAGGTGCGTATGCAGGCCTGCAGGTGAGAACAGACGGTCCGAAGGCCATCATGTCGTTTTGGGAGATTAACTACATAGATGAGTCGGGCAATGAAATGAAAATCCAAGCAGAACGTATTTATCCTTCCGGCGGTGAAACAAACCAATTCGGCGGTGAGGGGGAGGGAAGTAATTATATATGCGATTATAAATGGGAAAAAGGGAAATGGTATCGCATGTACTTAAACTGTTATCAGGATGAAGAAGGCAGAACCTATGTGGAACAGTGGATAGCAGATCTTTCCACGGGAGAATGGACGTTGATTAGCTGTTTTGACACGGGACTTTATAACTCTTATTTCGAGGGCGGCATGTCGCAGTTTATGGAAAACTATGATTCCGATTATGCAAATGAAACGAGAACGTTTGAGTATCGCAACATTTGTGTAAGAGAGTATGGGCAAAATGATTGGACACCCATCCTTTCAGCGGATTTGTCTATTGACACTTACTGGGATAATAAAAAGGGAAATGCCGTTTATGGGGCCACGGAGGATCGTTTTTACGGAATTGCAAACGGTTACGGACCGGACGCTTTTGAAATGGGTGAAGTTGTCCGAGATACATTTACGATTGAGCCGGTAGAGGATTTTTATAGGCTTGAATGGCCTGCGTCAAGTGGTGTATCATATTAATATAGTAAACCAAAGACTGGGGATATGAGCATATACAGGGCAGAGCAGTAACAGGAGGATACAACGGATGAATATTACGAAATTGAACTGTACCGGGTGTGGAGCGCAGATTACACCCGATTGGGAAAAAGGAACCGGTACGTGTGCGTACTGCGGCAATGTGTTTGTGCTGGAAAAAGATATTGTTTTTAGGAAGTCCAATACAACCGGCAAGGACCAAAAAGAATTGACCCAGTCTCCGAATCCGCAGTATGTTTCCTGGAGAGAAAGCGGTTTTGCGGATCACGCCATGGACTGGCAGGATGATGCCTTGGAAGCGGCAATGCGTAAGTTAACCGGAATTGAGCAGGGTGACATTATGCTTAGTAATGTATTCAAACTGACCAGCCTAAAGATAAATGAATCAGGAATTGAGAATGTGGATGCACTAAACGAATTGACAAATCTGCAGAGTCTTATTTTGGAAAACAATTATATTACGGATATCAGCGGATTAACCAATTTAAAAAATCTTACTTTTTTAAACCTATATAAAAATCGTGTATCAAACATTGGCGGGATTGCCTACATGCCGTTGTTACGGGATGTACGATTGGATTATAATATGGTGAGTGATTTGACTCCGCTTGCAGACTTAAAATATATTGAACGATTGTATGTATACATGAATCAGGTTACGGATGTATCTCCCATTGGAAATTTGATTTCCCTAAAAGATTTGCGTATTGATTTTAATCCGGTTAAGGATATCAGTTCATTAGCCGGATTGACAAAACTGGAGAGCCTGAATTTGGAACAAACCAATGTTGAGAATCTTGCACCGGTTATGAAATTAGAGAGCTTGAAGGACTTAAGGAAATAATTGACAAAGTCCTACCTCAAGTGCTAGAATGACCGTATCATTATGAGAGAGGTGAAAAGATGTTAAGATAATTTGCTTTTGATTGCATGAATGTTTACGTGGTATGAGCATTATTGCCCATACTATATATCATGTTGCCAAAAGTGGATTATGTTATCATAACCTCTCTTTTTGTATGCATAAAAACAGCAACGCGGGGAGATTTGCTTACCCGGAGAATATATAAGGTTATGGTATGTAATGGAACGGTTTGGCAACGAACGGTTCTTTTTTGTTATAGAACCATGGAAGGAGGAAGGCGTATGTCGCAAATTAATGTAAATAATCTCACCTTCGGATATGAGGGGAGTGTTGATTCTGTTTTTGAGAATGTTTCTTTTTCTATTGATACAAATTGGAAGCTTGGGTTTATTGGTAGAAATGGGAAAGGAAAGACTACTTTTTTAAACCTGCTACTTGGGAAATATCAACATGAGGGTTCGATTACCGCAGCCACGAAGTTTGATTATTTTCCTTACGGAATTGCTGAGCATCAGAAGGAAATGACGGTGGCGGATTTTATGGAAGAGTTAAAGCCCGGATGTGAACTATGGAGGGTGATTTGTGAGTTGGAAGAGTTGTCAGAAAGTCCTGAAATTTTGTACAGACCATATTGTACGTTAAGTCCGGGAGAGCGTACCAAGGCTCTGCTTGCGATTCTGTTTTCGGAAGAAAATGAGTTTCTGTTAATCGATGAGCCCACCAATCACCTTGATGGGGATGCAAGAGAGTGCGTGAAGTCGTATCTGGCTTCTAAGAAAGGTTTTATTCTGGTTTCTCATGATAGGGATTTGCTGGATGCATGTACGGATCATTGCCTGGTATTGAACCGGTGCAGCATCGAAGTGCAGAATGGTAATTTCTCTGCCTGGTGGGAGAATAAGCAGCGGAAAGATAAGTTCGCCATGGCAGAAAACGAGAAGCACCGAAAAGAGATTCAGAAGCTACACAAGGCGGCAGAACAAGTCTCTAAGTGGGCAGATAAAAGTGAGTGCACCAAAATAGGATTTGACCCGGTCAAAGAGCATGACAGAAGCTTAAGTACACGTAGCTATATCGGGGCGAAAACCAAGAAGATGCAGAGCCGTGTAAAACAGATGGAAAAGCGAATTGACAGGGAGATTGAAGAAAAAGAAGGACTTTTGCAGGATATGGAAGTTCCCATAGATTTAAAACTGTTTCCGCTTACGCATCATAAAAAAACGCTGGTGAATATAAGAGATTACAGCCTGCAATATAAAAATTCCGAAAAGCCTGTATTTAAAGGTCTGACTTTTATGATTGAAGGCGGAGAGCGGGTGGTACTATCCGGAAAAAACGGAAGCGGTAAGACTACGATTATCAGAAAAATTCTGCAGAAATGTAAGGTTAATATCGCAGATATCAATATTGATGAGAAAGGATTATGCGAAGTGGCAAGCGGTCTTGTTATTTCCTATGTAGGGCAGGAAACTGCGGGATTAAAGGGCAGTATTCCGGATTATTGTAAAGAGCATAGCCTGGATATGAGTCTGTTTTGTTCCATACTCAGGCAGCTTGATTTGGGTCGCGAGCAGTTTTTTAAAAACATAGAAAATTACTCGGAAGGCCAAAAAAAGAAGGTACTGTTGGCAACAAGTTTACTTACACCGGCACACCTTTATATTTGGGATGAGCCACTGAACTACATTGATATTTTCTCGCGGATGCAGCTGGAAAAAGTGATTTTAGAATATCAGCCAACCATGCTGTTTGTGGAACATGATAGTAAATTTTGTGAAAGAATAGCAACCAAGGTGGTTGTATTATAAGAGAGGATGGTATTGGCTGTATGAAAGATAGGGTTGTTACTTTTTCAGAAATGTACAATGTAAATAATTCAACAGATAAGCATCGCATAATCAGTTATAAAATAAGAACCATCAACAACACGGAAACTGTTATATTGGATGATTTTCTGTATGAAGCAATTTTTATTCCGGAGGGCGTGGATGCACCGCCGAGAGAGATTATCAATGCTCCGGAATTACAGGTTTACGTGCAAGATTTTGGCAAGCAGGACGGTGATATTTGTTTTGTTGCTGAAGTAGAAGAAAAGATAGTCGGCGCTGTCTGGGTTCGTATTATGGACGACTATGGACATGTGGAAGAAGGTGTTCCTTCTTTTGCAATTTCGTTATATAATAAATACCGAGGTCACGGAATCGGAACAGCAATGATGAAACAGATGCTGACAGAATTAAAAGGCAGAGGATATAAGAAAACGTCCTTGGCTGTGCAGAAAGCAAACTACGCAGTGAAGATGTATAAAAATGTTGGTTTCGAGATTGTTGATGAAAACGAAGAAGAATATATCATGGTGTGTGAATTGTAATTGTGCAACGGGCTTTCGCACAATTATACAAACATAAGAAGGAAATATCGCATGAAAAAGAAACGAACAATAAACTTATTTGATAACTGGGACGAAACTATTATATGGTCCTGTTTACAAGGCATAATGGGTGAAGTGGTTGGCAAGGCATTCCAAGATGGATTGAAATTAAAATAAATTGCAACATTTTTTCTCTATAATCAGTGTTACATACAAAGAGCTTTCTGCGCGAATGTTTTTTATAAGGGCTTTTGCGAAGCAAATTGTATATTAGGAGAATACTATTATGGATGGATTTATTAACATATATATCGCTTTTATTCTGTTTTTTGTTGTGGCATATTTGCTTATGATATTATTTTATGTTGCAATTGGTATACTGATTATGATTCCGTTCTTGGCGGTTAGCATTATCATATCCGTATTTTATTATAAAATGGCAAAAAAGGCAGGGTACAAAAAAGCCTGGATAGCATTTCTTCCTTATGGGAAAAGCTACCTTGCATTTACCATACCCCATCGGGAGTACAATCTGGGCATTTTTAAGACAAAACGTCGTAAACGTGTTTTCTGGATTAGTTTTGTTGCAGAGCTTGCAGTACACTTGATTACCGGAGTGAGTGCTGCAGTATTATTTATTTATGCCCAAAGCATTATTGGTAGTAATACCACCCAACCGTTTGCTGAGATATGGAGCGAACCTGTTTTTGTGATATTGTATATTATTTCATTCTTGTTGGGAGGTATTGTATTTATTTTACGCAGTATTGTTTATTGGCGTAAAAACTACGATTTACTCAAAACATACGGATACGGTCAATTTGCCGTCTGGGGTGCTCTGTTGAATGTAATCTGTCCTCTCGTTATGGTGATTATGCCAATTCTCATGGCAGGCAGGGCACCGGATTACGGTTTAAATAATTATTATTTATGGGAAGAAAGCGGCGTTCGTTATATCTAAAATAGTCAGACTAAGAGGTCTCGAAGTATAGATACTTTGAGACTTTTTTATATATAAAATTAACTGTTTCAAAAAACAATACAACAAAATCTATATTGACAATTGTAAAAAAGAATGATAGTATTAGTAGCATATAAATACCAATTGGAACAACCAAAGATCTGAGTTTAAATTTAATAATTATGTTAAAGCGGAATCAGAGTTAAATGAGGTGGAATTTATATCGACGGAAAGTATGGCAACGTTGGCGAATCTATTTTAGGAGGATAACATGACTGTTTTAGGTAAAAGAATCCGACAAGAGAGAACAGGTTGCGGCTTAAGCCGGGAAGAATTGGCAAAACAGTTGAATGTAACGACGGAGGAATTAACTGCCTGGGAGGAAGGAACCGGTTATCCCAAATTTCACATATGTCAGAAAATTATGGAAATTTTAAAAATCCCTCGTGAAATTATATTGGAAGATACCATGTATCGTAAGGTTTTACATCACATGGAACCCGTCCTTTCTTCTCCGAAACAAAAATGGACGCAGATTCTGTTTTTTAGTCTTTTAATGATTTTGCAATTATTTGTTGCATTCTTGTGGTTGAGAGAAGGAATGGGTATGGGGTTCATTTTATATGTGGTTGCAATTATATTTTATATTGCCGGAATTGTTTTAACAATCAAAGGGAAAATGCAACCAACGAGTACTGGTTGGTTTACCGGAATTCCGTTTCTGTTCACCGTATTTTGGCATACTATAATGCTGTCACGCGGATCCGGTTATATTGGAATTTTTTCTGTTTTGGCTATTTTCCTTATATCAATAGGAATGATAGTTGTATTTTATCTAAAGATATCATCGTTTGTGTATTATGCGGTTCAAATTTTATGTTATAAAGCTATTGTGGAGGGGATAGTGCTTTTACTTGTTGCTTCCTACTTTTTGGCTACCGCATTTGCCTTTTTTATTCCGCAGGCAATTTTGTTGTTGGCTCTATTCCGCCTTCAGGTAGAAGTATACTATAAAAAGAGAAAGTGGCTTGATTAAGTAAAGCTATGTGACAGATAAAATGATATGTCAATATTGTAAATATAATATGCATATCATAGGTGTCAAGAAGCAAATGAAAGTTTGATAAAAATGGAGGAGAAAAATGAAGAAATTGTTGGCGGTTGTTTTATCGGGTGTACTTTGTATGGCATCTTTATGTATGACAGCATGCGCGACCGGAGGAGATGTAACTTCGCAGGCACAGGACGATTCTGTAGGTGGAATTTCGGAGCATGCGTCTGCAGAAGTGCAGAACGATTCTGTAAGTGAAATACCGGAGTATACATCTGATGAGGTACAGGAAAGTTCCGAAAATGGATTTGTGGAGGAAGATAATAAGTTCATTGGAAGAATGGAGGGACGCACATATATCAATGAATATTTTGATTTTTACTGTGCATTGGATAACGACTGGGATATTTCAAGCGAAGAAGAATTGATACTTGCGAATCAGGAATTGATTCTTTCGTGGAATCCTTTTATAGAAGGTGTTGATGCCATATCATGGAATGATACATACGTTAAAGATGCTTTGGAAAACGTCTCTATTGGTATGCAGCTCATGGAGGCAAAAGGAAAAAATAAAGCCCTTGTTATAATGGTACAAAAAACGGGCTTGACAACGGCGGAAGAGTATACTAAATTTTTGGAAGATTATGCGGAGACTACGGAAGAACAACACTCTGTATGGGCGGATAATGTGGAAGTAAACGTATCTAAAACCGTATTTAAAGGCGATCAAATTAAAGACAGTATTGATGTAAGTATTGAGTATGGCGGAGAAACAAATTATCAGAAGATGATATTTATACATAAGGATGGATATTGTCTCACAATAATGACTATAAGTTCATTAAGTTATGAGGAAGCGGAATCATTTTTTGACTGGTTCGGTGATGCTGAAGATGCTGTGATTATTGAAGAAGAACCGGAAGTGCAGTATGAAGTTGACTATTTGTTAGGTACTGTTGAGGAAAATGTTTATACAAATGAAGTTTTTGGCTTCTGCATTGAGGGTGATGAGGCATGCCAATACGCATCTGTCGAAGATCTGCAGTCGGCGGAAGGTGTGACTTATGATAAAGATACTTTGAATAAACTTTTGGAACAGGGGCATTTGGTAAAGGTTGCCGGTGCCTATTTTCCTAATGGAAAGATTAATTTGAGTATGTTTCACAGAGATGCGGAATTTCGGGATGGAACCGTAATCATAATAAGAGGCAACGAGGAACGTGTTATACAAGTATATGAAGAAAGTACAGAAAGTACTTTTCAATCACATTGTGAACAGGTTGAGTTAGAGAGTTGTTCTTCTGAAATTTTAGGAGAGATTTTCGTCGATGGATTTGATGCGAAAGGAATTGAACGGGAAACCGGTCAATATATATATGCACGAACTTTATTTGTACAAAGTGATGATTTCTTCGGAAGCGTTATATTAAGTTCAACAAGCGAAGAAGAAATTCAGCGTATGACAGAGTTAATTACAAAAATAGAAGAATAGTTTGGTGAAAAGGGAAGATATATATAAGAATCCCCGGGTTGTCTATCGACATCCGGGGATTCTGCATTACCTATGTATTCATTAGATTTATTTTAAAAGATTTTTCAAAAGACCTGATACCAAATCGCCGGTGCTGCTGTCAGAAGCTGCTTTCTTCTTTGTTGCAGCCTTCTTTTTAGTAGTTGTCTTCTTGGTTGAGCTACTTGAAGAAGATTTCTTGGTGGTTGTGGCTGCTTTCTTTTTAGTGGTAGAAGTCGATTTTTTAGCCGTGGTCTTCTTGGCAGCGGTCTTTTTGCCGGTACTGCCGGAAGAAGATTTCTTAGCAGTTGTCTTTTTGGTTGTAGCTGCTTTTTTGTTATCTTTCTTGGAATCGTTGCTTGTCAAAAGATTGGTTACTATACTTCCTACGTCGACATTTTCCAATAATACGCCAACCAAATCTCCAATGGCTTCCTTCTTGTCCTCTTCCTCGGTCTGCTGTCCCAAAAGACTTAAAAGTAAGGGAGCTGCGGCGGATAGGATAGAAAGAACATCTGCTTTGTCAACGCCGGATTCTTCTGCAACTTCTTCCACAACATCATCTTCACCGGAACCTAAAAGATGTGTAATAATTTTAGCACCGTCCTCCATATCTACATTGCCAAGAAATTTAGATAAATTACCGGTGTCATCTTTGGCGTGATCTGAAAGTGCCGAAGCAAAGCCTTTGGCTGTTTTTTTGTCTTTGGCTTGCTCATTTGCACCGCTTAACAGGGCGGGAAGGGCTTTTACCAATACTTTGGATACATCATTGTCGGATGAACCGGTAGCTTCGCTTAATCCTCCAAGGCTGTCGGAACTTAATAAAGTTCCTGCAAGTTTCATTAAATCCATATTTGTAACTCTCCTCTTATGAAAAATAATTTTTTGCCGATAAAACAATTATCGGATAATTGGTTTTATAAGTCAAGGCAGTTAACAATTTTAGTTGAAAGTCTTGTTTTATAATTAAATTATAAGTATAATTAAAAGTACTTGTTGTAAACACATTTTAGGAGGAATTAAAAATGGCAGAACCAAAGAAAAAGAAAATCGTGGACGCTGACAGCGGTAAAGAGGTAAAAGCAGGTTCACGTAAGAAAAAAGCAGCAGCTCCTGTAGGAAATGCAACCGGTTTCCGCGTTGGTGCGATTGCATTGTGGGTAGTAGCATTTGCTTTTGAAGTATTGGCTTATTTAGTACTTATCGGTAAGATTAACTTAAACTTTATGCCCAGCTTGTGGCAGATGATTGCTTTCCTTGTTTTAGACTTAATCTGCGTAATCGTAGGTTCACAGTTCTGGAAGAAGGCGAACCACATTAAGCCTGCAAGCGAGAAGAATAAAACATTATTCTGGTTATGGAACAACATGGGTCTTATTGTGTGTGCAGTATGCTTCATTCCTTTTGTTATTCTTGCGTTAACCAACAAGGAAGCTGATAAGAAGACAAAGGTAATTGCTACCGTTGTAGCAGTAATTGCACTTTTAATCGGCGGTGCATGCAGTATCGATTACAACCCTGTTTCAGAAGAACAGCAGCAGGCGGCTATGGAAGCAATCAGTGACGACGTATACTGGAGTCCTTTCGGTAAGGTATATCACACACATGATGATTGCTCATCTTTGAACCAGAGTGATACATTAACCTACGGTACTGTTGAACAGGCAATCGCAGCAAACCGTACACGTTTGTGTTCATACTGCGCAAAGAGAGATGAAATCACAGGCGTTACCACAGACGGTAAAGACGTAAGTGATGTTGAATTCGAAGACGAAGTGGAAGAAGAGGTTGAGGAAGAACTCGAAGTTGAAGAAGATATCGACGCAGATGTTGAAGCGGAAGAAGATATCGAAGAAACAGAAGAATAAAATATTCACAAAATATCAAAGTAAAAGTATACCGCAGTCGGCTTGGCTGTGGTATACTTTTTTATGTGTATTTATAAAAGCAAACAAGTTAGATTTAATACGGAGAAACTCTAAAATCATAGAAGTATAAAAGCAAGTTGAGAGGCATTTTATATGAAATTAATTCCCATTCCAAAAGAAAAATACGAAGACTACAGACTTTCGCTTATGTTTGACTGCTACAAGTGGGACCCCCAGTATTTGGACCACAATACTGTGGCACCTTATGTGTTGGCGATTTCGCCTGAGGAGCATAAGGAGTTGGTGTCTCTAATCGAGGCAATTGATAAGGAGACAACAGAGGCGGAAGAGTACTTGAATTTACATCAGGAACTGACCAAGCCTTTGGCACTTCCGCGAAGAATCCGTAAGGAAATACATAAACTGACCAATTATGAAAGAAACAAACATGTCCGTTTGAAAAGATATGATTTTCATCCTACGGTAGAAGGAAAGTGGGCGGTCAGCGAGGTAAACAGTGATGTGCCCGGTGGTTATGCGGAAGGTTCTTTTATGCCGAAATTGGCATTAGAGACCATTGGGCAGGAAGACAAATACTGGTGTATGAATTTCGGGGAGAATCTGGTGAATGCCATCAGCGGCAAGGTAAAAGCCGGCGGCAGAATTATGCTGGTGCATTGTACTTCTTACAGCGATGATCGCCAGGTGATGCAGTTCTTGGGTGACCGCTTGAAAGAAAAGGGCTTTCAGGTGATTTATGGTGCTGCTGACCATGTAAAATACGAGAATGGCAAGGCATACAGTATTTTGGACGGCAATGAGGGTGAGCTGGATATGGTTTATCGTTATACGCCGTTGGAGTGGATGATTGAGATGCGTCGTAAATTTTATAAAGATTATTACGGTGCTACTGTTCCCACCTGTAATCACCCCATTGCAATGTATGCCCAGACCAAGCGCTTCCCGCTCGTTTGGGATGAACTGGAAAAGCAGGGCATTTCCATGGCGACATGGCGTGAATTGCTTCCGGAAACCTTGGAAGTAAAGAAAGCCAAGGGTAAAGAAGGATATATTTACAAGCCGGCCTGCGGACGTGTAGGCGACGGTATTTCCATCAAAGAGGCATGTATTGGGAATGAATACAAAGAAATTATGAAAGATGTCAGACGACATCCGAAGAAATTTCTGGCACAGAAGCGTTTCTTTGTGGAACCGCTGGAAGGGGAAAACGGCGAGAAATATAATGTCTGTCTGGGTTGCTATACCGTAGACGGGAAACACGCCGGTTATTATGCGCGAATCAGCAAGTCGGCACGTATCGACTCAAGTGCGGCAGATACACCGGTCATTATAGAAAGGGGATAAACAGATGACAGATAAAGAGTTATATCGCATTTGGGCTCCTTTGGGCAAAAAATGGATTGAATGGGTGCGCCCGGTGCCCTTTGTGGAAATACAGGAGCATTCTAAGGAATATAATTTTACATTGTTTGAAGTGCCCGCAATGGATTTTCCGGAGGAAACATTTGCAGATGCGGCACTGGTTGTAGATTTGCCGGGAGCAGAGAGCATAGAGGTGGGAATTGCGCTTGCGAAAGAAGGATATCGTCCGATACCTATTTTTAACGGCACCATTGAACAACCCGGAGCCCGTTCCACAGTGGATAATCAGTCGGTGGGTATGGGATTGATTTGCGGAGCGGAGCAATTGCAAAAAATTGATTTGAAGGATGATGCGCGGCCTGCGTTTTTGTTGGACAGTACCCGTTTGCATATGCATCGAATTGATGTGACCGTGTTTGATAACAGCTGGGACATCTATCCGCAGGATATGCCGTCGGCGGATTATTTTTTGAAGAACGGCATTCATAAAATTGTGGTAATCGGTGAACGGATATCTCGTGATTTAAAAAAGATTTTATACGAATATCAGAAGAAAAAAATCGTGATATATCTGCAGAAGGGTTATGCGGAGCCGAAAAAAGTAAAATTGCGTAAGCCCCTTCCCGTTGATGTAGAATAGAGGGCGAAAGAAGGCACTATATGGTAAAATACGACGGACGTATTGTTCAGTTCGGATTTGGGGCAGTGGGTAAAAGTTTTTATGAAAAAGTCTCAAAAGAAATTCGATTCAACGAAACTAAATATTATGTAATAACCGCAAATCCGGATGAATTTGAAGATTATATCAATATGGGAGGTATTGCGCCGAATTTTATTGTCAGGGAAGTGACAAGAGAGAATTTGGGTGAGGTGTTTGAGCCGTACCTGTCGGAGGGAGATTTGCTGATTGATTTTGCAGATATGGTAGGAACGAGAGATATCTGTGAGTGGTGTGCAAGGCGTAATATTATGTATATTAATACCGGCGAAGCGGATTGGCCGGATCATTGGTACAGTATTTTTAATGAGAATGAACTAAAACACAAATTAAAAGCGGAGCTTGCGATGAATCCGGAGATAAACCGGTATCCCATTGTGTTGCATCATGGCAATAATCCGGGGCTTGTGTCTCATTTTGTAAAGGCGGCGATTGAGTATGTTGCCAACACGCAGTTTAAAAAGGATAAAAAGCTAAAAGAGTTTATTAAATCCGGGAAATTTAACGAGGCTGCCCGATATCTGGGGGTACGTCAAATTCATGTCAATGATGTGGACTTGCAGGAAATGAAAGGAACATATCAGGAGAATCTTTTATACAGTACCTGGTGTATGGAATCCTTTTGGTTTGAAATGCTCAGTGAAGCTACCGTGAATATAGGGACCCATGAAAAGATAGATTATGAAGAGGAATGCAATTTTGTCAAATACGACAAGGGATTTCTGGAATTTAGGCATATTGCAGCGGATACACGATGTGCGACTTATTATCCAAATGGCAGGTTTGAGGCCTATCTGGTGCCCCATGAAGAAACTGTTTCCATTGCTAAGAATTTAGAGGTGAAGGAAGGCGAGGAAGTGGTATACCGTCCTACGGTAATGTTTCTTTATCAACCCTGTCCTTTTGCAGACCGCTATTTTAAAGAAGCAAAGGTAAACGATTATCCTGATGCTGATCCGAACAAGCCGCAGGATTGCGAAGAAGGACCGGGACCATATGTGATTCACGGATATACATATCCTCAGAATTTTGAGGTGGCGTATAAGAAACACATTGCCAACGGGACGGAGTATGTGGGTATTCTTCTGTTGGGGGAGAAGTTTAATCCGGTCTGGGTAGGCAATCGTATTGAACCTTCTTTTCTATACAAAGATAAAAAGAATTCTTATTGGCAGACTCCGACCATTACCCCGGTGTCTATGTCTGCATTGGCAGCGGTGGTATGGATGTTAAAAAATAAAATGGCCGGAGGGATCTATTTTCCGGATGATATTCCGGAATATAAGGATGTAATTAAAATGGCGGAAAAGTATATTTCCAAAACAATATATCAGACCTTTTCGAAAGAAGAGGTGGCAGAAGCCATCGGTGTAAATTTTGCCGATTTGCAGGCGAAAGATATTTTCATAAAATAAAGTATGAGTTTATAAATCTCAGATAAAAGTTTATGATGCGCAAGTATATATGGTGCCCAGAAAGGATAACTTGCGAAAAAAAATAACAAATGATATAATGCGATTAATTGTATATTAGGAGGGATTTGTATGGATGCGATATTGATTATAGGTATTGCGGCACTGGTGGTTTTGGTGCTTATTTTACTGGTGGTATTAGCCTTGGTTGTAGTTACATATAACGGTTTGGTGAAAGCAAGAAACAATGCGTGGAATTCCTTTGCTCAGATAGATGTTCAATTACAGAGAAGATTTGATTTGCTGCCTAATCTGGTTGAGACGGTAAAAAGATATGCCACTCACGAGAAAAAAATTCTTGAGAATGTAGCAGCTGCAAGAAGCGGCTATTTGAGCGCACATGATGCCAAAGATAAAATTGAGGTAAATAAGCAACTTAGTTCAACCCTGAAATCATTATTTGTGGTATCTGAGCATTATCCGGAATTAAAAGCCAATCAAAATTTTATGAAATTGCAGGAAGAACTGACAGAGACAGAGGATAAGGTAACGTTTGCAAGACAGTTCTATAATGATGCAGTTACTATCTATAACAGTAAGTTACAAATGTTTCCGGGCAATATGATAGGCCGAATGTTTGGTTTTGTGGAAGAAGAATTGTTCAATATGGCGGATGAAGATGTAAGCCCTGCGCCAATTCTTTTTGACAGTAACGAACTTACGGATGAAGAGAAAGACAGATATCCCCAAAAGTGTCCGCATTGTTTGGGATTATTGGATGGTACAAGAAATTGTCCCTATTGCGGAGCACGGGTGGTATAAAATTATCGGTTGTCTGCAATAAAATATATAAGTATAAATAAAATGCTACGGTTTGCCTTTCGGTGAGCCGTAGCATCTTTTTGTTTTTATTTATGTGTTTGCAGTAAGAGATTTGTCGGATACTACAACTGTTTTATTGGCCGCCACCGCCGCCATAGCCACCACGTCCGCCGCCGTAGCCACCGCCGGAACGGGCTATACGGGATGCAGAACGTGTTGCAGAACGAAATGCACGTCCGGAAGCATGATGGAAACTGCTTGAACGATAGCAGGGGTTGCTGAGCATTTCGCTTTGCGGTGCTTCGGGACAACGAATGCTGATTGCCTTGCTGATTTTTTCGGACAGACCAAAAGCAGTAGCATAAACCAAATATTTTTCCCAAACGGGCAAATCCGTAAAAGTACGTTCGCTCATCAAAGTATCGCTGTTTAAAAAGTCGTATAAACCACGCCATTTTTCATATTCTTCCACACCGAACTGTGTTAACAGAATATATTTACGTGATTTGATTCTCAGGATGATTGCAGCAACAATACATGCAATACCCAGAACGAAATATGCACCAAATGCAAGACCGACTCGGGTATTAAAGGATAATAAATTCAGTGCCAAAACCATAAGAACGCCGCAAACAATGATAAATGTTGATAAGCCTTTTACCTTTTTCATAGGTTGCGTATAATCTGCTTTCTGGAGATAACCTTCTTTGATACCGATATTTACAATAGAGCGTTCCATGCTTCGTACAAAGGAATCCGTATTAACATAGTCTTTGGACACTCTGTACTGGAAAGTGCTTAAAAGAATGGTATCGCCTACGGCATGGCGAATCAATAGGTTATAGTAATATTCTTCGCACATGGTAAGGGGTTCGTAGTAGGTGTTCTCTGCTGCCGATATGTTTGCCGGTTGCTCAGCAGATACACTTCTGTTTCCGGAGGCATTGTTAGGACGTTTCTTGATTACAATCTCAACGGTTCCGCCGGATAACGATCGTAATTCGATGTATTTTTTACGAGCCAGACTCAGAAGTAATGCGGAATAAACGCCGGAGTCGTCCTTCGGTTTTTTGTGCCTTGCAAATACCAATGCTGCCGCGAAGTTGGGATCTAAGTTGCTCGGGATGTCGCGGAAAAGCTTAATATCTACAGAGGGTTCACAAATATTGTACTTATTCACAACCAATGCACCGGAGGATAAGGCGAATACAATAATCAACGCTGAACCAATCAGTGACAGACCAAGAATGGCAAGCTTCACCAGGTTAAAGGTTGTTTTTTCTTTGAAGAATGCATCCTGTTCTGCCTTGATTTCTGCAAGACAATCCCATTCAGACCACATATTATCGGGAGCATATTCCGTAAAAATATTTTTGCTGTCTCCATATGCCACCAGGTCAAACTCAAGATATTCCGTATGTGGCTTAAATTTCATATCTTTTTTATCCAAATCGATGGTAAAAGTATAATATCCCGGATTGGCTGTTGCCGATTCCGTTACCGGGAATTGGTAATCATTGGTGCCGTATGTAACATAATAATAATCTCCTTGGGCCGGCATGTCTTTGTCAGGAAAGAGAATTTCAGCTTTAAATGAATCTAAATGATTGAGGTCATGATCGCCTATAAGAGGAAAGTAAAGGTCTGAACAATCATTGTATTTTAAAGCAGTATTGTATCTTTCGTACTCGATTTCAAAAGTCATTTCGTCGTTGTAAACTCCATCAAGATACAACATCAGACATTCGTATTGATGCTGGCTTTCGTTATAGGGACCTTCACTATGGAACCATTTACCGGGGCCGAGATCGGAACTGATATAATCTGAGTCGTACCAATAGAGTTGAGGGCTCTCTTCCCATACAACTTCCGTGCCGTTGGACATAATCTGTTTAACGGAATTTACCTTATAATATACAGGCACGCCGTCAATCGTGGCTTCGGGAAGTGTACGCCATATTTCCCAGATGCCTTCACCGCCGGCCGCCCCGTGGATATCAAAGGTTAATCTTTCAGTAATAACGACTTTACCTTCGCTACCCGGTTCGTCTACCACCACAGCTGTGCTTTCAACGTCTGTAATATGAAAATAATTTACAAGACTTTCTTCGCTGGTCTCAGAGTAACTAACGGTTTCCATTATTCCCAGCCAACAGGGCGACAGCATCATAAACACGAAAAAAATTATAAAAATTATACTGAATGTATTAGCTCTGTTTTCGTTCATTTCCTTCCTCTTTTCTGTAAAAATAATATTATTCTCAGTATATATAAAAAAAAATAATGTGTAAAGGGATTTCTATGTTATTTTAGCGAACCAAAGGGGTATATATGTCAAAAACAAAAAACGTAAAAATAATAAGGAAAAACATAAAATCTTTTAAATTATCATATTGACGAGCACCTTAATTATCTAGTATAATTACCACGGATTACTACAATCTGGTAAAAGCGGGTCGTTAGTAACCCATAAATAAAAAATAATAAGGAAAGAGGTTTTAATCAGATGGCAAACATTAATTTGGAAAAGTACGGCATCACCGGAACAACTGAAATCGTGCACAATCCTTCATTCGAAGTGTTATTCGAAGAAGAAACCAGAGCTGATTTAACAGGCTATGAAGTAGGTCAGGAAAGTGAACTTGGCGCTGTTAACGTTATGACTGGTATTTATACAGGACGTTCTCCTAAAGATAAGTATATCGTTATGGATGAAAATTCTAAGGACACTGTATGGTGGACATCAGACGAATACAAGAACGACAATCATCCCATTTCTGAAGATGTATGGGCTGAATTGAAGGCTCTTGCTCAGAAGGAACTTTGCAACAAGAAGCTCTTCGTAGTAGATGCTTTCTGTGGTGCTAACGCAGATACAAGAATGGCAGTTCGTTTCATCATGGAAGTTGCTTGGCAGGCACACTTTGTAAAGAACATGTTCATCCAGCCTTCAGCTGAAGAACTTGAAAACTTTGAGCCTGACTTCGTTGTATACAACGCTTCTAAAGCTAAAGTTGAAAACTTCAAGGAATTAGGCCTTAACTCTGAAACAGCTGTTGCATTCAACATCACAAGCAGAGAACAGGTTATCCTTAACACATGGTACGGCGGTGAAATGAAGAAGGGTATGTTCTCTATGATGAACTACTACCTCCCTCTTAAGGGTATTGCTTCTATGCACTGCTCAGCAAATACAGATATGAACGGCGAAAACACAGCTATCTTCTTCGGTCTTTCAGGAACAGGTAAGACAACATTGTCTACAGATCCTAAGAGACTCTTAATCGGTGATGATGAGCACGGTTGGGATGACAACGGTGTATTCAACTTCGAAGGTGGTTGCTATGCTAAGGTTATCAACCTTGATAAAGATTCTGAACCCGACATCTACAACGCAATCAAGAGAAACGCTCTTCTTGAAAACGTTACATTGGATGAAAACGGCAAGATTGATTTCAATGACGGTAGTGTAACAGAAAATACTCGTGTATCTTACCCTATCGATCACATCAACAACATTGTACGTCCCATTTCAGCAGCTCCTGCAGCTAAGAACGTAATCTTCTTATCAGCAGATGCATTCGGCGTACTTCCTCCCGTATCAATTTTGACACCGGAGCAGACAAAGTACTACTTCTTATCAGGCTTTACAGCAAAGCTTGCAGGTACAGAACGTGGTATTACAGAACCTACACCTACATTCTCAGCATGCTTCGGACAGGCATTCTTAGAGTTACATCCTACAAAGTACGGTGAAGAACTTGTTAAGAAGATGGAAGCTAACGGTTCTAAGGCTTACTTGGTTAACACAGGATGGAATGGTACAGGAAAGCGTATCTCTATTAAGGATACTCGTGGTATCATCGATGCAATCCTTGACGGATCAATCGAAAAGGCTGCTACAAAGAATATTCCTATCTTCAACTTCGAAGTTCCTACAGAGCTTCCCGGTGTAGATACAAACATTCTTGATCCTCGTAATACATACGCAGATGCTTCTCAGTGGGAAGAGAAAGCAAAAGATCTTGCTTCTCGTTTCAA
>JAZNRC010000004.1:0-26236 GCA_045590555.1 Lachnospiraceae bacterium
AATGCGGGCAAAAATTTCCTTCATTTCTTCTACGGATACATCTGTACCAAGTAATCCGTTGATTCTTTCAGGCTCAAAAGCAATTCTTCTTGCAGCCGGTAATTCTACGCTTACATCAATCATACCGCTTACAACTTCACCGCAGCCCAATTCCTGAACCAACTGGCATGCTCTGTTAATTGCAGCTTCTGCATTGTAAGGATCTACGCCCTTTTCAAACTTACCGCTGGCATCGGTTCTTAAGCCCAGTCTCTTAGCGGACTTACGGATGTTGGGACCGTTAAAAGCTGCCGCTTCAAATACAACAGTCTTTACATCATCGGAAATCTTGGAATTCTCGCCACCCATGATACCTGCAATACCGATAGCTCTGTTTGCATCGTTAATCATAAGCATTTCTGAATCCAAAGTTCTCATCTGACCATCTAAAGTCTGGAATTCATCTCCGTCTTTTGCTCTTTTTACAATGATAGTGTTGCCTTCGATTGTCGATAAGTCAAAAGCATGCATAGGCTGTCCGTATTCTTCCATAACATAGTTTGTTATGTCAACCAAATTGTTGATCGGACGGATACCGCTTGCTGCCAATCTTCTCTGCATCCACTTAGGTGAAGGTCCGATTTTAATATTGGTACAAACTCTCGCACAGTATCTGGGGCAAAGGTCTGTATCTTCTACTTTTACGCTAATGTAATCTTCAATCTTTTCGCCGTTTTCTTTTACCACTACTTCAGGAGCAACGAAAGGCTTTCTGAAAGTTGCTGCCGCTTCTCTTGCAATACCAAGTACGCTGTAGCAGTCTACACGGTTTGAAGTAATTTCATATTCAAAAACAGTGTCACGAAGACCTAATTCTTCAATGGCATCTGCACCTACCTTAGTATCGGCAGGGAAAATATAGATACCGTATTCCGGTGCTTCAGGGTACATATTTCTGTCGCTTCCAAGTTCTTCGATGGAACACATCATACCGTAAGAATCGATTCCGCGAAGCTTACCGTTCTTAATCACAATACCTTCTTCAGGCAGAGGACCGCCGTCATGGCCGCCTGCCACTTTACCGCCGTCGATAACAACAGGCACCTTGTCTCCTACTTTTACATTGGGGGCGCCGGTTACAATCTGCAACTTCTCGAATCCCAAATCTACCTGGCAAATAATCAACTTGTCTGCATCGGGATGTCTTTCGATCGAAAGAATTTCACCGACATAAATTTTATCAAGGTTCTTATCCAAACGTTCAAAACCTTCTACTTTGGTTCCGCTTAAAGTCATTGCATCGCAGTACTCCTGGTCGGTGCACTCTAACTCGGGAACATATGCTTTAATCCACGAAAGGGCTGTATTCATCTTTTTCCTCTTTTCTGCGGGGTTTCCGCTGTTACTAATAAAATCTTTTTCTCTTTATTTCTTCTTAAAGTCTTTTATAAAAAAACTGCTGTTCCTTAGAACTGCTTCAAGAAACGGATATCATTTTCGTATAAAAGACGCATATCGTCGATTTCATATTTTAACAATGCGATACGTTCCAAACCTACACCGAATGCAAAACCGGTATATTCCTTGGGGTCAATGCCACACATGGTAAGAACTCTGGGGTGTACCATACCGCAACCAAGAATCTCAATCCAGCCGGAACCTTTACAGAAACGGCAACCGGTTCCACCGCACTTAAAGCAGGTAACGTCCATTTCCGCAGAAGGCTCTGTGAAGGGGAAATGATGAGGTCTGAACTTAACCTTGGTTTCCTCTCCGAATAATTCCTTGGCAAACTCAGCAAGTGTACCCTTTAAGTCTGCAAATGTAACATTCTTGTCAATTACAAGACCTTCAATCTGATGGAAGGAAGGTGAATGGGTTGCATCCACTTCATCGGCACGGAATACTCTACCGGGTGCAATCATACGAATGGGGGGCCTCTGATTCTCCATTACGTGCACCTGAACAGATGAAGTCTGTGTACGAAGAAGGATATCAGAATTGATATAAAAGGTATCCTGTTCGTCCTTTGCAGGATGATCTGCAGGAATATTCAATGCTTCAAAGTTATAGTAATCCTTCTCAATTTCCGGACCTTCCACAACTTCATAACCCATACCGACAAAGATACGCTCTACTTCTTCCAATGCAATGGTATTGGGATGTCTGTGACCGATTTCAGGCTTCTTGGCAGGAAGTGTTACGTCAATTACTTCTTCCTTTAACTTTGCTTCCATAAGCTCAGCTTCCAATGCCTTAATCGCCTTATCCAAAGCTTCTTCAATCACGGCTCTGGTATCATTCACCATCTGACCAACCTTAGGTCTGTCTTCCGGAGATACGTCCTTCATACCTTTTAAAACAGCTGTTAATTCACCTTTTTTACCAAGATAAGCAACTTTTACTTCGTTTAACTTGTCCAAGGTGTCGCCCTGCTTAATCTGCTCCAGAGCTTTGGCTTCAATTGCCTGTAATGTCTCTTTCATTTCTCATCCTCCATTTATTAATTCGTCACTGAATGTACTTTGCAAATTACTATTTCTATTACGACGATTTGGTTCATTGTGTTTCAAAAAACTAACTTGCAGTATGGATATTTTTATTCCATAAAGAACCGTTTTGAATGCGTCAGCACTTAACGAGCAGAAATGCAATGCACTGCGAGTTTAGTACTGTTACGTATTCAACCGAGCGCGAGCGTGTTCTGTTGGAATATAAAATAATCCATACGCTCATCTTACGCAAACACACAACGAAGCAAATCGGAAACTTATTAAGAATGTGTAATGCACATTCTTCGCGCCCGAGCGGTATTGCGTAGCAATTAATTACATTGCCGCGAGGTGCGCATAAAAAAAGTCCCCTGCAAAAATGCAAGGGACGAAAAATCTTTTCCGCGGTACCACCCAATTTTCCAATTAAGGACACTCATTACAACTTAACGCGTCTTACACGGGCTTCCTTACTCACCTAAGCTTCAGAAAACCGGCTCCGGTGGGAACTTCAATCACTTCCTGAACGTAAGGGGGCTTCCAGCCGACGGCCTCCTCTCTCTGTACGAAACAAGCAATCTACTTAACACCTTCATTGCCTTTGTTTTTTCACTTCTAAAAACATATTTTAATGAATGTTTTTCATTCTGTCAACTTGAAAATCCCGAAACTTTAAGGTTTTTCGGCATTTTCTTCATCGTCCTTGTAAAAAACATTAATCAACGCACCCAAAAACAGCAAATTCATCGCCACGAAAATCCAAAACATTGTAATAATCACCGTCGTCAAACTTCCATAGATTGAAAATGCCGGGAACAAATTCAAATACAACGAAAATGCATAGGAAAACAACGTCCATGTCACACCGGTGAAAGCTGCTCCTCTCCACTGCTTATGTGGTTTGGTTCTGCGGTTCGGTACCCACGCATACAGGAACATAATCGGTATTGCATAAAAAATCCACTCCACAAGAAAACGCCAATCCACCAATACCCGGTAAATATTATCAATATGCATCCAAAGTACCAGATGATCCATAATAAAACTTCCGAACACGAACAAAGCCAAAGACACAACCATAAGAACCAATAAAATTACCGTATACAGACAGGCTTCTAAACGAAGCAATACGAAATTTCGTGTTTCTTTTACACCGTTAATGGAATTTAAACCTAAGGTAATGGCCTGCATTCCTTTTGACGCAGACCAAAGAAGTACAACCGCCGAAACTGACAAAATTGCAATATTTTTATCATAAACTTCCGCTACGATTCCCGTAGTAAAACCATCCAGGGAATCCGGCAGTATTTCCAACAAAACCCGCAACACTCCCTCTTCCGTCAGCGGTGTATAAGGCACAATGGTAAATAAAAGTACAATAATGGGAATAATAGACAAAAATATGTAAAATGCCGCACTGGAGGCATACGTAGTCACCTGTGCAGTTTTAAACCTTCTTGTAAAACTTCTGAATTTTAAAAATGCGGTTTTACATATCTGTTTCATCTGATTATCCCTTTCGTATTTCTAATCTTTTATCCCTGAAATCATTTTGCTGTTTTTAATTCCAAACCTTTATAAAAAAGTTTCAGAATATCTTCGCAGTCCATTCCCTGCAATGCAGCCTGTTTTGCTCCATTCTGTGACATACCCACGCCATGTCCGTAGCCTCCGCCGGTCAGCACTATGCCCTCTACAGTACCCGAAGCCGAAATTTCAGGTTCTATGATAAAGTATGCACTGGGAAGCAGATTTGATACAGTCACGGTCGAGCCATCATTACGAACAACTTCCGAAATACCATCAGATAATACATAACGAATATTATACTCGCCGATTATGAGGTAAGTATCTTTCGTTGTCTCAATCAGTAACTCATCTGCCACACCACCGGGAAGTCTTTTTATTACTTCTATATTGGTTATTTCACCAATCTCATTCACTTCTTGGTTTACATAAATATTATTCATTTTATCCAAGGTCAGAATCAAATCCGGTCTTGCCATGTATCTGTCTTTTAATCTTTCTTCGATTGCCTCCGAAGTAATTGTACCTCTATAGCTCCATCGATACCACTGCTCCTCCACCTCCAGAAAATCACAAATATCCGAGGTGATGTAAGCCCTAAAATTATCCTCCCTGACCAAAGAATCTGCCGTGTAAAGAATTCCAATTCCGGAATCCGTACTAATTGCTTCTTTTACTTTAGGCTGCGCCACAGCCACGGATTCAAAACAAACCGTACCCACATCAGCTGTTTGCCCGGCATCATGGGCAACCTTTGGCATTTCTCCATTTATCCATTCTTCACCGCTAAAATATTCCTTCCAAATCGTCTCGTTGGTAGTAAAGCCGCAAGATGTGGAAAAAAAGTAAGTCTGAACCGGCACTCCGTCACGGGTTAAAACCATACCTTCTGTTTCTTTTACGGCAAGATTCGTATTTTCGGTTTCCTGAATATTGTTGTATACCTGATAATCCGTACTGTCATTCATATGAGCGCCATGAGGCAAGCCCGGTTCATTGAGCACATAATGATAGGCATAACTTCTTGCACAAACTGCCTGTGCTTTCAATGCCTCCAAAGGATAGAACGACGGCATCTCACTGGGTACCACGGTAAGAAGATACTGTTCCATGGGCACAATATTGATAATACTGTATCCATTATCTTCTTTATATATCTGTAAACTGCCGTAATACTCCGGTGTCCCTTGCTCTCTGGTTATGGAATGGATTGCCATCTGACCTTCACTCTTAAAAATGAGCGTCTCCCCAACCTTTAAATTATATTGATCTAAATCAATCATTTCCCACGCATTATAATTTGCATATACCGTTCCATCTTCACCAAGCAGAGAAAAATCTTCCCCTGAAGTCACTTTTACCTTCTCGTGAATGCTTCCAGTAAAACCATTTGTAGTAATAAGAATTCGTAACTCCGGATTGTTTACTAACGCAATCGGTTGCATTTCTTCATAAGAATCATCAACTTTATTCTCTTCCGAAGTTTCTTCCTCTGTTTTTTCAACAGATTCCTGCTCATTCTCAGAAGGTATTATAGGTTGATTCATTGCTACAATCAGAACAAAGACAAAACACATTATAATAATTAATATTTTAAAAATATTTTTCTTCATCGTTCCCCATGTTCGTCCTAATTTGTATATTGTACTCCTAAAATGTGAATTTTATACTAACACAAAGTAAAAATTTATCCTCCGGTTTCACATTCTCACTGCGCGATGCATAAAAATGTAAAGGCGACCCGTTACAGGTCGCCCTTTTTCTTAAAGTAACACCCAAAATGCCGGTTCCCGTATTTTGACTCCTAGCTACAGCTAGGTGGGCGACCGCAACTTTACTTCTGCCTTCCACTGAAATCCGGTGAGGCCTGACATCCGCAAAGCAATATAGGAATCCCGTTTAAAGTATTGTAGGTTCAAAATGACGAGAGTTCTCGAACATTCCAGGATAGTTATATTATATGCCAAAACGCATAAAAAATCAATATATTGTGATATTAATACACTTCAATATCAGTGCCCGGAATACGTACCGTAACATCGTAATAATCTTCAATTGCGAATTCTACCGTATATGCACCTTCTGACTGCAACGAATCACAGAAATCAACGTAAGAATCAATTCCCATAATATCCTTGAAAGCTCTTGTAAATTCATTGTCTTCATTATAAATTACATAAATATCATAGTAATCCCCGTCACTATAACGTTCAATAAATTCCACAGCATCTTCATCACTGATAACAGAAGGATCCATCATACAGGTTACCAATGCCGTTCTGACCATATCACACGTTCTCGTATCATTTGATATTTCTGTCTTGTCTACGTAGCTAACTAACTGAGGCCCCATAATACCGGCCATACCTAAAATAATAAAAAGTGTGGTCAGAAGTGAAAGAACAACACCGATAATACCCATAACCATGCCGGCGGTACCGGTAGTTTTTTTACTCTTCTTTCTTGCGTTGGCACCCACAAAAATTGCAATCACACCGCAAATAAATGAAATAGGTCCAAGACAGCTAATCAAGGAAATAATACCCAAAATCGTAGCGGCAACACCTTTACCCTTATGTAACTGTTTTAACGCAACTCTGTCCTGTAACTCCTGTGAAGTCATTGTCTGATTATCCATTTTTCCATCTCCTCTTTTTAAAAAATGTAAATAAAACTCATATGCTATTATAATACCATAATTTTATATTTTTTCAATTGCCAATTATAAAACGTACGTTTCTGTCTTCAGCCACTCCCGCTCCTCTTTCGACAAAAACGGAGCAACTTTTTTGCATACTGCCTGCTGATAATCGCAAAGCGCCTGCCACTCTTTCGGCTCCATCTGCGTTTTATCAATCAGCCTCATATCCACGGGCACATACGTCAACGGATAAAAGCATAAAAAGGTTCCGTCACCATTCTCGCATACTTCCTCGCACAGAAGAATATTTTCCATTCGGATACCGTATTTCCCTTCCAAATAAACCCCCGGCTCATCGGAAACAAGCATTCCCGGTTCAAACTCCGTTGTTCCCGCAATGCCTGTGCCGCGCATACGGATTGCCTGGGGGCCTTCGTGCACATTTAACATATAACCGATGCCATGCCCGGTACCGCACTTATAATCCATATAGACATCCCACATAGGTTTTCGTGCCAGAATATCCAGATTCATTCCGGTACAACCCTTCATAAAAACCGCATTTTGAAGCGCAAGCATTCCTCTTACCACCCTTGTAAAATCCAGTTTCATCTCTTCTGTGGGCTCACCAATTACAACCGTTCTTGTCACATCTGTGGTTCCGCCGTCATACTGTGCGCCGGAATCCAAGAGATATAAATTACCGTTTTCTATAGTCGCACACGCCTGCTCTTTGGTTTCATAATGCATCATTGCCGCATTCGATCCAAAAGCTGAAATCGTGTTAAAAGACAAGCCCCTGTTTTCCGGAATCTCGCCACGTAACGCATCCATTTTACAGGCGGCATCATATTCCGTAATCGTGCCGGGGTCTTGCTTTGACAACCAATAAAGAAACTTGCAAACCGCTGCACTGTCTTTTAAATAAGTGTCTTTGATTAACTTAATTTCCTTCTCGCTTTTTACAGCCTGTAAAAGGGCAACACCACAATCACCTTCCAACAGTTCCGCATTATTTGCAGTTAATACTTCATAGGCTTTGGCACTTAAGGATGCAGACTCAGTCATCACTTTTTTACCTGCCGTATAAAAAGCCAATTTCTCCGCAAAGCAATCATAGCTTTCAAGCAGGATATTATAACGATTGGCGTGCGCTTTTAATTCATCCGTCACGGCCTTGTCTTTTACAAACAAAACAACATCCTTATCCGTAACCAACACATAAGAAAACGCCACGGGATTATAGGTGATATCTTCGCCTCTGATATTTACAAGATACATATTGCTGTCAAGCTTTGCGGATAAAAACACATCTGCTCTGGCTTTAGACAGTGCCTCTCTGATCGTTTGGATATTATGTTCAACTGGTTTTCCCTGTAAAGAATCGGGCAACACGCGGATTTTACCGCTTGGTGATATAAAATATTTCTCCTCAGCGTCGGTTTCTTTCAAAATCTCTCTTATGATTTTATCATCGAAATAAAAGTCTGCCTGCTTACCAACTTTCGCAAAGGCATCCTTAATTTCATCCATGGCACCTTTCATCATACAACTGCCGTCACAGCCAATAGTGACAGGCTTGCCCTCATCCGCTTCACTATGTTGTGCCAGAAAATCACGCACTGTGGGCACATTTTTATCACCCATACGCATCAACACAACATCACTGCCTGCAAGTTCCTTCTCTGCCTGGATAAAATATCTGCCGTCCGTCCAAAGGTACGCATCTTTCCTTCCCACAAGAAGTGTTCCGTTAGAACCCGTAAAACCACTGAAGGCACTACGCATTTTATAATAGTCGCATACGTACTCCGAGTGATGCGGGTCTGCGTCACTGATAATAAAATAGTCGATATTGAGTTCTTTTAATTTAGTTTGTAACAAGTTGATTCTTGTTTTGTAGATGGTAGCCATAATGCACTCCTAATTAATGTGAATTTAATGTATTTCTTTGTGGAGCTGAACGTTTTATGTGCTTTACAAATTAGGATTAATAGCACTAATCAAAAAATGTCTTCCCCTTCTCGTAAGCTTTTTGAAGATTAGTATCCCAATTTTTTGTACGAAGCTCATTTTCCCTTGAAGTATTGTCAAAAACAACAAACTCAAGTTGTTTAGCACGACCATAAAGCCTGTCCCCCAGCATAACCTTTTTCATACTGTCAAGAAGTCCAAACTGTTCAAGTTTCTCTAT
Source organism: Lachnospiraceae bacterium (assembly GCA_045590555.1). Taxonomy (GTDB): domain Bacteria; phylum Bacillota; class Clostridia; order Lachnospirales; family Lachnospiraceae; genus UBA3766. The sequence goes on from JAZNRC010000004.1 coordinate 8,834, forward strand.
AGGATTGCCAGCCGAGCAAAGTATTATTGCCTTATCGAGAAGCTTCATCGTTTTATCCCCATACGCAAATCCATAAGACCATACTCTATCGAACCATCCTACAAGCCTTGCCGGTGCTTCGGTCCAGAAAACCGGATAAATAAAAGCTATGGCATCTGCAGAATTGATTTTTTCTTGTTCTGCGAGAACGTCACTTGCAACTTCCGGAGAATTTCTATAATTCGCATCTCTAAGATATTCTTGCTCAGTCATAACAGGATTAAAATCCATCTTATAAAGGTCAGATATAATATATTCGTTACCCGAATCAGTTATCCCTTTTATGAATGCGTCACACATATTTTTAGTAAAAGAATCCTGTGACGGATGACAGTAAACAATAAAAATTTTCATATTAAAAGTCCTTTCTCATAGTTTTGCACGAAATAAAAACAATGGACTAAATCATACAAAGTCAAATTATCCTCACCCACATTCCAAGTTGTTCTCCACGCGTAATCTCCCTCCCGCTTTCTTTATTGGTATTCCAATACCCTGAATGCAGTGTGAATATTTTAATATTCCATAAAGACCCGTTTGTATGCGTCAGCACTTAATGAGCAAGGAATCATTTCCTTGCGAATTTAGTACTGCTACGCAGACAACCGAGCGAGAGCGCGTTCTGTTGGAATATAAAATAATCACACTGCCCTCACACTATTCATATACCAATAAAGAAAGCGGTGCATTACCCTCAAATCAACTTGAACTCCTTCATTCTACCACAGAATGTGTACATTTTGTGTTGAAAATATTAACTTTTTGCATATTATGGAATTTTTACTTGTCATTGCGGTTTATCCCGTGATAATATATATTCGGTTACATTTTATGTAAACACTAGACAGACAAAGAAAGGTGGAAAGAAATGGAATACAACAAGTACTGTGAAATCACACCCGATATTATCCGTTTAGCGAATATGTGTGCTGAGAACGGTGTCATCGACTCCGAACTCTTTACAAAATATGAAGTAAAACGTGGATTAAGAGATTTAAACGGTAAGGGCGTTCTTGCCGGCCTTACCCATATATCAGACGTACGCGCCAACAAGCTGGTAAACGGTGAGCAGGTTCCTACTCACGGTGAACTCTTTTATCGTGGATATAATGTAAAAGATTTGGTAAAAGGCTTTGCGGATCAGAATCGTTTCGGTTTTGAAGAAGTGGCTTATCTTCTTCTCTTCGATAAATTACCTGATGCGACAGAGCTTGCTAACTTCAAAGAAATGCTGGCAGGATATCGTACACTGCCTACAAGCTTTGTGCGTGACATCATTATGAAAGCGCCCAGCAAGGATATGATGAATACTTTGGCACGAAGTGTTTTAACCCTTTACTCTTACGACGACAGGGCAGACGATACTTCTCTTCCCAACGTATTAAGACAGTCTTTACAGTTGATTAGTATGTTCCCGATGCTTAGCATCTATGGTTATCATGCATATAACCATTATCACGATGGCAAAAGTATGTATATACATAATCCCAAGCCGGAATTATCTACTGCCGAAAACATTCTTCATATGTTAAGACCTGACAGCAAGTATACCGCTTTGGAAGCACAATTACTTGATATTGCTTTGGTACTTCATATGGAACACGGCGGCGGTAACAACTCTACTTTTACAACACACGTTGTAACTTCAACCTTGACCGATACCTACTCTGCTATCGCAGCAGCTATCGGCTCCTTAAAGGGCCCTCGTCACGGCGGTGCCAACATCAAGGTTGTTCAGATGTTTGAAGATATGAAGAAAGAAGTCAAAGACTGGAAGGATGAAGATGAAGTAAGCAACTACTTAAAGAAACTTCTTCACAAAGAGGCCTTCGATCACGCAGGCTTAATCTACGGTGTAGGTCATGCGATTTATTCCAAGTCTGATCCCCGTTCTATCATTTTAAAACAGTACGTAGACGACTTATCCGCAGAAAAGGGATTGATGGCTGAATTTGAACTCTACTCTCTCGTAGAACGTCTTGCTCCCGAAATCATTGCGGCAGAACGTAAGATGTACAAGGGCGTAAGTATCAACGTAGACTTCTATTCAGGATTTATCTACAACATGTTAGGACTTCCTCATGAACTCTACACTCCTATGTTTGCTATGGCAAGAATCGTAGGTTGGTCTGCACATCGCTTGGAAGAACTTGCAAACAACGGTAAAATCATCCGTCCCGCATACAAGCCAATCCACGAAGATATGGAATACATTCCTTTATCAAACAGATAAAAAAATCAAGGGTGTTCGAAATCAATCGAACACCCTTTTATATAACCGATTTTATATAATTGTTTTCGTTTTACCTACTCACGTTTTTTACTTGGTTCTGGCTTCCACCTGCTTGATAGCATAATCCAACTGAATACCGCTGTATTCATTCATTTCATCCCAAGTATCAAGAATACGCTGAACTACCTTTTCCCCATTTTCCTCACTGGTATTCATAAGAAGCACCACATACTGAAAACTACTGTACTGGGTTGTTACATCACCCTGTCGTAAGGAAACAACAATGGCACGTTCCAGCTCCTTCATGGCTTCCTGAAGCATTTCATGAGTAATCCCCATACTTTTGATATAATTTAATGTAAATAAAGCCATTTGAACTGTTTGACCGTTTCTTCCAAGTCCTCTGGAAACAAAATGATAAATATGCTTAAAGCCTTCATACTCTACCCGATAAGCGCCCTCAACTCCATTTCGTTCCTCTACAAACTGTTCCAGTCTCTCCATATCTACGGAACTGTCTTCGCCTTCAAGATTAAAAATTTCCGGCTCTTCTTCTTTTCTGCTATAGAAATGATAATCATTTTTACCATTTTGTTTAACATGATATAACGCTTTATCCGCCTTGGAATATAATCCGAAATAATCATACGCATCCATGGGAACCTGAGCGATACCCACCGACAAAGTAATGGTCTCCTTATGTCCCATAACTTCTTTCAATTCTGTATCAATCTGCGAAAAAAGCATTTGACAATACTGACAAATTTCACCATCGGTATAATCGCCTTTTAAAAATACCGCAAATTCATCTCCACCGATTCTGGCAGCTACATCTCTGGGGCCGACACTGCTCTTTAAAATTCTTCCGATGCATTCCAGAACAGCATCACCCATAATATGTCCTAAGGTATCATTAACCTGTTTAAAATTATCTACGTCCATAATCATGAACACGGCCATCTGACCATTCTCATCCAGAAAACGTTCCACTTCATCTTCCAAATGCTTACGATTCCACAAACCGGTCAATACATCCTTACGGGCACTGATAGACAAATTCTTACGCAAATCTTCTATCTGCAGAATTTTATCAATTCTGCTAAGCATAACTTCCGGCTCAAAAGGTTTTAAAATAAAATCCATCGCCCCCATTTTCAAACCTTTTATTTCGCTTTCTCTCTGATCATCCACAGTAAGAAATACTACAGGAATGTTCGCGGTAGCAGGATTTGCCTTAATTCTTTCCAAAGTCTGATATCCGTCCATCTCAGGCATTCTTACATCCAGTAAAATCAAATCCGGCTTCGCTTTTTGCAAAAACAAAAGTGCCTGTTGGCCGGACTTTGCCATAGATAATTTATAATGTTCCTGCAAAACTTCCGCAGCTAATTTTAAGTTTGTAGTCACGTCATCTACAATTAAAATATGTTTTGCTTTTTCCATCCATTTTCTCCAAACTTATATGCCTAAAAAACGCTTAACCTGTACTTTCATGTCCTCTTTATCACATACAGTATCATGCAACACTTCCGCGGTTCTGATTTCTTCAATTGCCTTAGGAATTTTGACATTAGCAAGTTCAGATAATTTATCAATTAATTCAAAATCACTCTTACCGTTAATATCTCCTTCAATAGCCTCCATGACACTTCTTGTAAATTTAAAAGGACTGGCTGTAGAAACAATAACCGTAGGAGTCTCATCCCCGGATGTTTTACGATAATTCTCATATACGGTAGATGCAACCGCAGTATGGGTATCCATTACATATCCTGTTTTTTCATAAACACGTCCAATGGTCTCTGCCACTTGTGCTTCGCTTGCAAAACCACCTTCAAAATCATTCAGACGTTTTTTCATCTCTTCCGTAATACTGTATTTGCCGGTTGCTGACAAACTCTGCATAAGTTCACGGTTTCGGTCCGCATCACTGCCTGCAATCAGATAAATCAATCTCTCTAAATTGCTTGAAATCAAAATATCCATAGAAGGTGATGTTGTCAAAATAAAATCTCTGTTTCTGTCATAACATCCGCTTTCAAAGAAATCAAACAATACCTTATTTTCATTGGATGCACAAAGCAACTTTGCAATAGGCACACCAATCTGCTTCGCATAATATCCTGCTAAAATATTACCAAAATTTCCGGTAGGAACCGTTACATTGATAGAATCTCCGGCCTTAATTCTTCCTTCTTTTACAAGCTTTGCATAGGCATATACATAATAAACAACCTGCGGCACCAAACGTCCGATATTAATGGAGTTTGCAGACGAGAAAACAAAACCTGTCTTAGCAAGTTCTTCCGCCATTTCTTTGTCGCCAAAAATATTTTTTACACCGGTCTGGGCATCATCAAAATTACCGGTAATACCGATTACTTTTACATTATCTCCCTTCTGGGTTACCATCTGTTTTTCCTGAATGGCCGATACACCATTCTTAGGATAAAATACTACAATTCTGGTACCTTCCACCCCTGCAAAACCTGCCAAAGCCGCCTTCCCGGTATCTCCGGAAGTAGCGGTCAAAATTACAATTTCCTGATCAACATTATTTTTCTTGGCTGCAGTCGTCATCAGATGCGGTAAAATAGACAATGCCATGTCTTTAAAAGCAATGGTTGCGCCATGGAATAACTCCAAATAATATGCCTTATCTACCTCTGCCAACGGAGCGATTTCTTCCGTATCAAATTTATCATCATAGGCTCTCTCAATACATCCTTTCAACTCTTCCTCCGTAAAATCCGTAAGGAACAGCTTCATAACTTCATAAGCCAATTCTTTATAATTTAAGTTTGCACATTCCTCAAGGCTGATTTCCAGCTTCGGAAAATGGTCAGGTACAAACAGACCTCCATCCTTTGCAAGTCCCTGAATAATAGCTCCCGAAGCACTGACTGCTTCCTGTCCGCCTCTTGAGCTTCTGTATTGTACATTCATAGTATTTTATCTCCGTTTCCTCGTAATTCGTCTATAGGCAAACTACGACCAAATATCATTCTTGTTCAGATTATACCATATTCCTTTTTTATATGCAATTCATAATCCGCTTTCAAACCTTGACGTTTACTTAAAAAACTCATGCCCGCCGTGAGCCAGCACCTGATTTAAATGTGTATCAAACCATTTTATATTATTTTCATCTGCATAATTACGTGCCATAAAATATAAGGCTCCCTGAGAGTAATCTTCTCCCTCCAAAGCCGCAGTAACTGCTTCGATGGTATCTTCTGTGGGAATTGATTTTTCGTATTTACCGTTGGCCACCGGAGAAAATTGTGCAACGCCTTCTTTTTGTTGAAATACCACCTCTTCTATACTGTCCGGAAAACTTTCATGCTCCAAGCGATTCAAAATCACATTTGCCACCAGTATTTTACCTCTCCGATCCTCACCTCCGGCTTCCGCCTCCACAATTTTATACAGAATCATTTTATCTTCTTCCGATAAAACAATACGGCACTCCTTTTTCACGGATTGCATTTCCAATACAGGATGATTTCCCGATATATTTTCATTCCCGCAAACAATTTTTAATATGGAATTTTGTACAACATCAGTTCGATATCCGTTTACTGCAATGCAGGCGGATGCCTCATATACTTCTTCCTCGTTCATTTTTCCTAATTTTTCTACAAAAGTTTTCTCTTCGGTAATGAGGAAGGCAATACCCGTAATCAGTGAGAACATTAACAGTATTGCCGCATATTTTTTATACATTTTTTCTTTATTTCCTCCGGTTATGTGACATTCTTATGCACTTTAAACCATTGAGCCATAATGCTTGTACTGCTTAAACCGCATATCAATATCATTTTATGCGGAAATTTCTGTAAAAATAACCTTAAGCAAAACATTACAAAATGTGACATTTTACAAGCCGGGTTGAGAATCATCTTTTTAATAAAAATGTCGAATTTCTGCACCGGATATGATATGATAAATTTATGGAAAAGAAATATTCAGGGGTATATTTGACCCACAAAAAAGACAATTCCATATATTACCGCGCGTCCCTGACACACAAAGGAAAACATATCAGTCTGGGAAGCTTCTCCACGGAAGAAGACGCAGGCCGATGCTATCAACTTGCCCGCAGCATCCTTGAAGATACCTCCATAAATCTGGATGATTATCCCGGAGAAAATTATATGCAATACGATAAATGGATTATTCTGCATAATCTGCGGGATAACGGTATTTATTTTCCTACTCCCATATATCTTCGCCCTAATTTTTTTCTGTATTATCTGTCCAAGGATAAAATATTAAAATTTGATAAGGATGACTTATTTTATTACTCCTCTCATAAAATTATGGTCAGGGGAAATCACTTATTTGTATCTGATTACGGTATGCAGATTAATATCCTGAATCGCTATGGTATTATGAACTATGCCGTTCCCGGAAGAGACTATTATTTTATTAATAAAGATGAGCATGATTACCGGTATTCCAATATCAATATTGTAAACCGTTACCACGGTGTAACAGAGCAGCCCGGGCTTCACAAATCAACCTTCATTACCAGAATACATATAAAAGGCATTGTAAAAGTCGGCACTTATACTTCAGAAGAGGAAGCTGCCATTGCATATAACAAAGCCATTGATATATTACATAAAAACGGCAGTTCCAAAAAATATATGCAAAATTTTATAGAAGACATTTCTCCAAAAAAATATGCAGAGATTTATTCCATTTTGGAAATAAATCCCCGCATTCTAAACTATACTTTCTAATTATGTCAACCTATTTTATGGTATAATCAATAAAACAGATAGTCAAGGGAACCTGACCGGAAACTCCGTCTACGGTTCCTTTTTGTGTATATTGCCACATATAAAAACGATATGGATAGTCCGGCAAATCCGCCTCCTGTTCCAATCGAACATCATATGCAGACAATGCCGCATAATTAATATCCGCAAACAACCATGCTTTATCCCCGGACAACATGGCATTAAATCCGGCCTCTTCAATTTTATCAAGAAACGCTTTGGTAATCTGGGTTTTATCTTCTTTGGTTAATTCATCAATTCTGGCAATATCATTAACGACATGCTCCATTTCAAAAATAATCGGATAACCGATATCATACTCCTGCAGATATTGTAAAACAAATTCTGCTTCCTCATACGCCTCATCCACGGTAATGGCCTGTGAGCTGAAAGAAATTCCCACTTCCAGGCCTGCATCAGTCGCCCTTTTGATATTGTCCTGAAAATAATCGTCTACCGTAAGCTGTCCGGTACCATATCCTCTTGCCCCTAACTTAATAATAACAAAATCTATACCGTCCTTTTTTACCTCATTATAATCAATATACCCCTGATACTTGGATACATCCATTCCCAAATAGGATTCTTTATTTCCGTTCACATAGTAAGCCATGCGCCCGTTCCCCATTACAAAACCGGTTTCTTCATACTCATTTTGAGGTAAATATTTACTGATGTTATACCATTGCTCACTGCCGTCCGCAAAAGTCACCAATGTCTTAGTTCCTCCTGCGCTGGGATCTTCCTCGCTTACAACCTCCGATACAACTTCCTCTATTTTTTCCGTTTCTTCTTTTTCTTCCGGATACTCATCCCAAATATCCAAGTCATCGGAAACCAATGTACTTCCACTGATATAAGGTTCTTCCGGCTCTTCTGATGAAACCGCTACAGGATTCTGATTAGGCTTTTTAGAAAAAAGTTCTTCACGATTTACAAAAATCACCGCACCAAGAACCACAATTAAAAAAGCTGTCACCGCCAAAACAGAGGTTAACATAAAATTAGTTCCTTTTGCCGCGCTCTCATCCTCATACTGTTCGTCTAAACGCATTTTTATCTCCTGACTCACAAAAACTATTTATTGGATACTCTCTCGTTTATGATATAATCATAATATAAATGTATCCTTTTCTCAACCTTGAAATTGCATCATACTGTGGTTTTCTTTTATCAACAATTATTACTCTCTTACATTTCTTATAAAATGTTATATAATAAACCTATCGCAACCTATATTATAATTTCTTCCGTGAAAGGATTTCGTACAGACAATGAGAATCTCAAAGAAACATTTTTTATATATTGCAGTGATTCTATGCTCTATTTTTATTCTATGTATACTTTCCTTTATGAATCGAAACAAGCAGAATCAACCGGTAACTTATACGGACTTTTATTTTAATACTGTTGTCAGCCTGACTTTTTACAATGAGCGTGACTGTTCTCTGTCCGACCAATGCTTTGAATTATGTAATACATATGAAAAAATGTTCAGTCGCACCATGGAAGGAAGCGATATCTGGCGCATCAACCACAGCAACGGCAATCCGGTTACCGTTTCGGAAGAAACTTATTATTTAATCAACGAAGCCTTGTATTACTGTGAACTGACAGAGGGTAAAATTGATATTACCATAGCTCCTCTAATGGATTTATGGAATTTTACGGGAAACCGGGATGAACAGTCTCCCCCTTCCCCTGAAGAAATCAATGAACTGTTGCAACATGTGGATTATCGCATGATTGAATTAGGACCCAACAATACCGTCACATTAAAAGATCCGGAAGCTGCCATTGATTTAGGATTTATTGTCAAAGGCTATGTAACGGATAAATTAAAAGAATATTTAACTTCTCAGGGCGTCACTTCCGCTGTGATTAATTTAGGAGGAAATATTTGCGTGATCGGAAATAAACCGGATGGTTCACCCTATACCATTGGCATACAGAAGCCCTTTGCCCCCACCGGCACCACCCTTGATATAATACAAATATCCGACAGTTCCGCGGTCACTTCCGGCACATATCAACGTTACTATGAATATGATAATACCCTATACCATCATATTTTGGATGCCACAACCGGATATCCCGTGGATAATTCTCTGTCCGGCATTACCATTCTCTGTCCATCCTCCACGCAGGCTGATGCCTTAAGTACCACCTGTTTTATCATGGGTGAAAAAGAGGCATTGAATCATATCAATGCCTTAGAAGATACAGAATGTATTCTGATAAAAACAAACGGAAGTCTAATACGTTCCGATGGCTAGTTCCGTTCCACAATGGACTTATTGGGACATTTTTGTGCACAAACACCGCAAGCAACACACTTTTCATAATCAATTGTTGCTAAAAAGTCTTTAACGGAAATAGCTTCGGACTGACAATTTTTTTTGCATAATCCACAGCCAATACAGCCTATGTTGCAAGCTTTCTTAACCACCGGTCCTTTTTCTTTGGAACTGCATGCCACCAGAAACTTAGCATCATAGGGTACCAATTCTATCAGTTTCCCGGGACAAACATTCAAACACATGCCGCAGGCTCTGCACTTCTCTTTATCAACCACTGCCACACCATTTACAATACGGATGGCATCAAAAGCGCATACCTTTACACAACTTCCGTAACCTTGACAGCCGTAATTACAGCTTTTGGGTCCATGATTCGGCACATATTGCAACATTCTGCAATCTTCTACCCCTGTATAATGATAAGCTGTATTAGTATGGTCGCAATCCCCCTGGCATTTTACAAATGCAACCATTCTCTGCTTATGCTCTGCTTCAATCCCCATAATAGCTCCCACTTCTTTGGCAACGTCCGCACCGCCAACAGGGCAGGCATTGACCGGAGCCTTTCCCGATACAATGGCAGTTGCCAAACCTTGGCAACCGGGATATCCGCATCCGCCACAATTATTTCCGGGCAAAACAGACAGTACCTTCTCTTCCCGCTCATCAACTTTTACCTTAAAAGCAATGGAAGAAATACCTAAAAATATGCCAATAAACAATCCGATAACAGCCACAACTGCCATGGTTGTCAAAATCCCCATATAATCCATGTAATCCTCCTTTGCTTAAATCAGACCTGCAAACCCTAAAAATGCAATTGCCATCAGTCCCGCAGTCACTAAAACAATGGGCATCCCCTGAAACGGCTTCGGAATATCATTATATTCCATTTTTTCACGAATACCGGCAAGAATAATAATGGCAATGGCAAAGCCCACACTGGTTGAGAAGCCGTTAACCACACCGGTAAGAAGGTCATATTCCATATTTACATTGGTAATTGCCACCCCGAGCACTGCACAATTCGTAGTAATTAAGGGAAGGAATACACCCAACGATTTATGGAGACTCTTCATGTGTTTCTTCAAAAACAATTCTACAAATTGCACCAATGCTGCTATCACCAAAATAAAAACTATGGTTTTCAAAAACGTAATATCTAATGGTTCCAATACAAACTTATATAATAATCCGGCCACCAAAGATGCCAATGTAATGACAAAAATAACTGCACCACCCATACCGACGGCAGTTTTTACCCGCTTGGATACTCCTAAAAAAGGACAAAGGCCAAGAAACTGGCTTAAAACCACATTGGATACCAATGATGATCCCAAAGCTATTACAATTAATTGTACAATATAATCACTCATTGGTTTTGTCCTCCTTCATTTCATTATTATCGAGAAGCTCTTCCAGTTCTACAATATCAATTTCCTGAGTAGCCTCCAAAAGCGTTTTCTTACGTTTCACAGGCTCTTCTGCATCATTCTTTGCTTCCTCTGCTGGTTCACCGGGCTCAGTTTCAGACATTTCCTTTGCCTCCCCTGCAGGTTCACCGGGCTCAGTTTCAGACGTTTCCTTTGCCTCCCCTGCAGGTTCACCAGGCTCAGTTTCAGACGTTTCCTTTGCTTCTTCTGTAATTGTAACAGTCTCAGTTTGGTGCGTTTCATTTATCTCGTCTGTAACCACACTAACCTTTTCGACTTCCTGCGTTTCTGCAGACTTATTGACGCAACTCTCTTTACATGACATACAATCACTGTTACATCCGGACTGAATTTTACTTACATCCCTGCCGGCTTTTTCACCTTTTTCTTTTATAACATTCTGAATTGCTGTCAAAATTGCCAGTATAAAAAATGCACCGGGCGCCATAATCATAATACTCATAGGACCAAAGCTTCCTACTTCGTCCGTTAACAAACGGTTCCAAAACTGCACTTTTTCCGAAGGATTGGCAGGATCTAACCATTGATTAATTAGCCCTGTTAAAAGTTCTGACGCAGAAAACATGGAAAAACCAAAGATTGTACCCGCCCCGAGAAACTCACGAACAAGACCAATCAATGTCAATGCAAAAGTAAACCCAAGTCCCATTCCGATACCGTCAAACAAAGAAGGTAACATGGGATTCTTGGAAGCATAGCTTTCAGCGCGTCCTAAAATAATACAATTCACAACAATTAAACTTATATAAATTCCTAAAGATTCATGCAATGCGGGTACATACGCATGTAACAAAAGTTCTACTACCGTTACAAAAGTTGCGATAATCACTATGTAGGCAGGAATTCGCACCTTGTCGGGAATTATTTTACGCATCGCAGATATCATCAGATTACTTAATGCCAAAACCGCCATGGTAGACAGACCCATTCCTAATCCGTTGATTGCCGACGTTGTTACTGCTAACGTAGGGCACATCCCCAGCATTAACACAAAGGTAGGGTTTTCTTTTATTATTCCGTTGTATAAACGTTCCATGCTTTGTTTCATTGCATGTCCCCTCCTTCCTTCAGAATAACATAACAATCACATGCTGCATTTACACCTTCCGTAATTGCCTCAGAAGTTACGGTAGCACCGGAAATGGCATCGATTTCACCCTCACCCATAGCTCCTGTTTTGACCACAATAAAATGCCCCGTCATTACATCTCTAAACTGTGGCAGCAAAACGGTCTCCGCATTCATTCCCAATCCGGGAGTTTCTCCGATTTTAAGCAGGGATACCCCACTTATTCTGCCATCAGAAGTAATTCCCACATAGAAAGAAATATCCCCGTTGTAACCTTCCCCTGTGGTTACACCAAATACATAACCATAAAAATTTTCCTTTAAAGTTTCACCACGGTACACACTATAGATTTCATCAATCCTGATTTTATCTGTAGTTTTCTCTTTTAATAGAGCATTCAGATTGTCAACTTCGTTATAATCATATGACTCAAAAACCAAATCCGTCACCGCCACAAGTTCTCCATCTTCATTTTCTTCATAGAAGACCTCATTACATGCGGCTACTTTTTTATCTGCTTCATACCTTGCAATAGGCTCTTGGGTTAACTCATTTACAAAACCTAACAACGCTCCCGACACTAGGGTAATTACAAAAAGAATGAATGTACCTTTTATTACCTGCTTCATGCGTTTTCGCCCCCTTTCCCAAATGCTTTGGGAAGGGTAACCTTCTCAATCAGCGGAACCAAAAGATTACCTAAGAGTATTGCATAGGAAACACCCTCAGCCCCGGGTCCGTATAAACGAAAAACACCCGTAAGAATACCTAATAGAATACCATATAAATATTGTCCTTTCTTTGTAATAGGTCTTGTGGTGTAGTCCGTAGCCATAAAAAAGGCCCCCAGCATCAGTCCTCCACCTGCCAAATGAGCACAAATCTGTTGTACATCAAATCCGTGACCGCCAAATAAGGAAAGAAAAATGATAAAACTTAACAGATACATTCCCGGAATTTTCAAATCAATTACGCCTCTTGCAATCAGAAAACATGCACCGAGAATAATGGCAATCATGGATGTTTCTCCAATGGTGCCGCCGGTTCTGCCGATTACCATGTCAAGAATATTAACGCTCTCTCCCGCCTTCATTACTGCCAAGGGGGTTGCCTGTGTATAAGCATCACAAGTAAAATCCGTCATGTAGCGTGCGAATGATATCATAAGAAAACATCTTGCTCCCAATGCCGGATTCATAAAATTCTGTCCAAGTCCGCCAAACAGCATTTTCACCACAACAATGGCAAACACTGCACCTACTACGGTCATCCATATCGGAAAATGCGGTGGTAGATTCAACGCCAACAATAAACCTGTCACAACCGCACTCATATCTTTTATGGTAGAAGGTTTCTTACATATTTTACAAAAAATATGTTCCGATAAAACCGCGGTAAATATGGATACAACAATAACCACTGCCGCATACCAGCCAAAATTCCATACACCATAAAAGGTTGCAGGCATTAAGGCAATTACCACAGACAACATAATATTATCCGTACTGTCTTTTGAACGAATATGGGGATTGGACGAAACTTCCATTTTTTCTCTCATATTCTTCCTCCTACTCTTTCTTTCTGTCTGCCAGAATCATTCTTCTCATAGACTTAATGGACTGTGTCAGCTGACGTTTTGCGGGGCAAATATAACTGCAGCATCCGCATTCACAACACTCCATTCCATTTAATTTTATGAAAGCCTCCTTGTCATCCCGGTCAGCCAACACTGCCAGTCGACTTGGAACAACTCTTCCGGGGCACACTTCCACACAACGCCCGCAATTTATACAAGCGGTCTGTACCGCCTCCGATACCTCATCTCTGCTAAGGCATAACAATGCCGAAGATGTTTTGATTACAGGTACATTGATGTCAAATAATGCAAATCCCATCATGGGACCACCGGATATGATTTTAGCAGGTTCTTCCACGAAACCACCGGCTTCATCCACCAATTCAGCATAATTGGTACCGATTCGTACCATATAATTTCCAGGATTTTTAATGCAATCTCCCGTAACCGTCACAATACGATGCATAACCGGACATCCCTCTTTTACCGCATGATAAACCGACACCACCGTATCCACATTATTTACAATGCAGCCTGCATCTGCCGGCAACATGGATGAATGGATTGCCCTTCCTGTTACCGCATAAATCAAATGTCGTTCAGACCCTTGCGGATACTTGGTTTTTAAGGTGGTTACGGAAATACTGTCTTCTTTTTCCGTAAGTTTCCTTAACAATCTGATACAATCTTTTTTGTTGTCTTCTACTGCCAAAATACCGCGGGCTTTTTTAAATAATCGTAATATAATTTTTAGCCCTTCTACCAATTTTTCAGGCTCTTCCATCATTCTTCGATAATCACTGGTAAGATACGGTTCGCACTCAGCACAATTAATTATGACAAAATCAATTTTATCCGGATCTTTGGGCGCCAATTTAACATGCGTGGGAAAACCGGCACCTCCCATGCCTACCACCCCGGCTTTCTGAATCAGAGAAAGAATCTCTTCATTTAGAAGCAATTCTACAGGCTTTGGTTGTTCAAACGGCATCTCATTATATTCCATATCATTCTCAAGAACTACCGACATAACCTCATCGCCGGTTGGCACACGTCTGGGTTCAATCGTTTTTACTTTTCCTGACACTGTGGCATAAATCGGTACAGAAACATATCCGTCCGCCTCTGCAAGCACCTGACCTGCCAACACCTTGTCACCCTTTTTTACCACCGGTTTTGCAGGCGCACCGATGTGCTGAGAAAGAGGATAGACCATGTCTCCTTTAGGCAAATATTCTTTTATAGGCTGTTCTTTAGATAAATCTTTTCCGTCATTGGGATGTATGCCTCCTGCAAACGTAAATTTAACCATATTCCGCCTCCTATGTATATCAGTTTTTTACTTCCGTAAAAACCTGCTTTTTATTTTATTATATATACATAAATGTACTATATTTTTATAAAAAATACTACTTTATTTTAGGATTTATGTTATAATAGGTGTTGTAATATTCTGTTTGGTATCAGCCAATCAAAAATGTATTATAAAGGTGAACACTATGAAAACAATTGTAAAAGACCTTGGTAGCAAAAAACCAAATTATCCCATTGAAAATCTTGCAAAACCGGAAGAAATTCTTTTTCTCGATATAGAAACTACCGGTTTTACGGCACAAAACTCTAATCTGTATCTGATTGGCTGTGCATATTATAAGGATGAAGAATGGCACACCATTCAGTGGCTTGCCGAGAATTATGATGAAGAAACCGTTGTATTACAGGCATTTCTGGAATTTTGTCTGAATTATACTTTCTTGATTCATTTTAACGGTAATCGGTTTGATATACCTTATTTACAGCAAAAGTGTAATATGTACAATATTCCTTTTATGTTTGATGTATATCAGGGAGTTGACCTTTATAAACGTATTAAACCCTATAAGAGTTTTCTGAAATTAAACGATTTAAAACAGAAAACATTGGAACATTTTCTGGGTTTGGAACGCGATGACAAGTTTTCAGGTGGAGAACTCATCAACTATTATCATGATTATGTGTGTTCACATGATGAAGAACTAATGAATGCCATTCTTTTACATAATCAGGAAGATGTGGAAGGTATGTTGGATTTGACAGCCATTCTTGCTTTTTCAGATTTATTTAATCTCCCTCTTCGTGTCATGAAAGTGCAGGCAAATTATTATAATGATTACGAAAATAAAAAACGTCAGGAACTGGTATTAAACCTACGCTTTATGACTCCTCTTCCCGTTCCCGTGTCTTATGCTTCCATGGGATGCTACTTTACGGGCAACGAATTAAACGGTGTGATTAAGGTTCCTCTCTATGAGGAAGAAATGAAGTATTTCTACTCTAACTACAGAGATTACTACTATCTTCCCGAAGAAGATATAGCAATTCATAAATCCGTAGCGAACTTTGTAGACAAAGAGCATCGCGAGCAGGCAACTGCAGCAAACTGCTATACCAGAAAATATGCCTCCTACCTTCCCCAGTGGGAAATGCTCTTTACTCCTTTTTATAAAAGAGGATATCGCGAAAGAGATATGTTCTTTGAACTGACAGACGAGTTTAAGACAAGCAGAGCTTCGTTTAATCAGTATGCAGAGCATATTTTACAGAACATGTTGATGTCTGATTATATGTAAAATTTCAGCCCGGATGATTATTCCGGGCTTGTTTTTATTCTTTACGTTCTTTTTTACAATGTATTCCAACATATTTTCTAAACTAAAAAAGCACTTCCGGCAAACCGAAAGTGCTTTTATTTTTTTAATTCTTAGGTCTGACAAAAAAGAACGATGCCTTTCTCTCATACCCTACTTCTTTGTAATTCATCATCTGCTCCGTACTGCCTAAGAAAAGCATACCACCGGGCGCCAATGAATTAAAATACTTTCGGAAGATGTCTTCCTTGGCTTCTTCCGTAAAATAGATGAGTACATTTCTGCACACAATCAAATTGACATTGGTCGGATACGGATCTCTTAAAAGATTATGTTCTCGGAATTCCACCCTTGATTTAATCTCATCAGATATACGATAAGAAGAACCAACCTTAGTAAAATATTTTGCTTTTAAATCAGCAGGCACGCCTACCAAACTCTTTTCCGCATATATTCCGTTCTTTGCAGCCGCAAGCACTTGTTTGTCAATGTCTGTTGCCAAAATTTTAATTTTAGACAAGGGGACATGTCTGGACAATGCCATAACCAACGAATACGGTTCATCACCGGTTGAACATGCAGCACTCCAAATTGTTAACTGCTGTCCGAATGTATTAATTAATTGCGGAAAAACATCTTTATCAAGAATCTGCCACTGATCCGGATTACGATAGAACTCCGATACATTAATTGTAAGATAATTTACAAACTCCTCCAACAACGCCGCATCCGTCTTAAGCTTTCCAAGAAAAGCCTCATACCCTTCCAGGTTGTGTCTGCTAATCAAGGTGTCGATTCTTCGTTTCATCTGCTTTTCTTTATAGCAGTTCAAATCAATCTTGGTCAGTGCAAGCACTTGCTTCTTGAAATACTCGTAATCATATACCATATCAGAACAATTCCTTACTCTTATTCTTCTGCGGGAGCTTCTTCAGCAACTACTTCTTCCACAACAACATCAACTGTTTCTTCTTCTGCATCGGGAAGAAGTGCTTTAATACTCAAGCTAATCTTCTGGCTTTCTGCATTGAAGTCAACAACCTTAGCAGTTACTTCATCACCGATCTTTAATGCATCTGCAGGTTTCTCAATATGTTCTTTGGAAATCTGCGATACATGAAGAAGTGCATCCACACCTGCTTCTAACTCAATGAATGCGCCGAATTCGGTCATTCTTGCCACCTTACCGGTTACGGTATTGCCTACGGCATATTTCTCAGCTGCATCCTTCCAAGGATTTGCATCAAAGTCGGAGGCCAAGCGGTCTTAGGAAGACAAAGGGCTATGACAACTCCTTGGCTCACAGAACGACATGGCT
>JAZNRC010000005.1:0-16734 GCA_045590555.1 Lachnospiraceae bacterium
ATAAAAAAGCCTCGATAAAAAATCGAGGCTTTTGAAATAATTCTCTTTTGATTATCTCTTTGAGAACTGAGGTGCACGACGAGCTGCTTTGAGACCGTATTTCTTTCTTTCTTTCATACGAGGATCTCTTGTTAAGAAACCGGCTTTCTTAAGTGCAGGTCTGTTGTCTGCATCTGCTTTGCAAAGTGCTCTTGCAAGACCATGTCTGATAGCACCGGCCTGACCTGTTGTACCGCCACCGTGTACGCTTACGATTACGTCATACTTTTCTGTAGCTTCTAATAATGTAAGAGGCTGACGAACAACTACCTTTAAGGTTTCTAAGCCGAAGTAATCATTGATGTCTCTTTTATTGATTGTAATATTTCCTTTACCAGGCATAACATATACTCTGGCAATTGAACTTTTTCTTCTTCCTGTTCCGTAGAACTTTTCTGTTGCTTTTTTAGCCATTTTTCATTTCCTCCTTCTTGGTTCCTTTAGATTAGAATGTCAATACTTCAGGCTTCTGAGCTGCATGCTTGTGCTCGGGTCCTGCATAAACATAAAGTTTCTTGTACATTTCTCTTCCTAAAGGTCCTTTGGGAAGCATACCTTTAACAGCATGTTCGATTACTTCTTCAGGATGCTTAGCAAGCTTTTCCTTCAAAGTGATTAACTTGTCTCCACCAACATAGTCAGAGTGTGAGAAGTATGTCTTCTGGTTCATCTTCTTACCTGTAACTTTAATCTTCTCAGCGTTGATAACGATTACATAGTCACCTGTATCAATATGAGGTGTAAACTGGGGTTTATTCTTACCTCTTAAAACTTTAGCTACTTCTGAAGCTAAACGTCCTAATGTGCATCCTTCTGCATCTACTACATACCACTTTCTTTCAATGGTAGCAGGATTCGCCATATAAGATTTCATGATCTTACCTCCATCAAAATGTTCATTCCAAATTTCAACTGTTCTGCCGATACATAAAGCGTACGGATGTCCGGGCCACATGCTCCGAATCAGCTATGTCTGTTTTCATGCCTATGTCCCGGGGCTACGGTCCACACGCATGCTAAATTATTATATTATAGGAAATTCTTGGTGTCAATTAGTTTTTTATAAAAATATTTTATATTTTACAGATTGAACATATGTTCGATTTGTGTTATAATATTACTGTGTAATCAAACAGAGCGTGGATGCGAATTTCTGTTATGCCCCTAGTACATAAAGGGGGTGGTGCCCATGAATGCAATAGAAGTTTTAACTTTGTTGTTGGTAATATTTGCGGCCCTGTCTTATTTAGACAACCATAAAAAGAAATAGCATCCGTCCCTGCAAAGTTCAGATGCTAGTTTCTTAATTAGTATTTTCTTTCTGGGGCAAAACGGAAATTCCGTTTGCTTTCTAATTAGATTATACACTAGGGTACTTGTTTTTTCAAGTGCCCTTTTTATTTGTTACATCTTAATCTCAATCCCACACAACCTAAGCCCCTCTGGCGGTAATGTAGGTCCCGCAACCGTTCTGTCGCACTGTTCAATCATCCAAGCCACCTTAGAAGGCTCATATTTGCCCATTCCGGCGTCTAAAAGGGTTCCTGCGATAATTCGAACCATATTATAGAGAAAACCGCTTTCTGACACTCTTATGACGATTTCACGGCCTATTCGCTCTACATCTACGCTATAAACGGTACGTACCGTGGTTTCAGCCTGGGTATGGACACTGCAGAAACTTTTAAAATCATGCTCGCCCACGATATACTTTGCAGCCTCACGCATCAGTTCCACATCCGGGTTATGATAAGTATAGTACG
This sequence comes from Lachnospiraceae bacterium, assembly GCA_045590555.1. Lineage (GTDB taxonomy): Bacteria > Bacillota > Clostridia > Lachnospirales > Lachnospiraceae > UBA3766. Next base: position 1,803 of record JAZNRC010000005.1, read on the forward strand.
CATATCGTCCGTTAATCGGCATCGGGAATTCTCCGCAGTCAATGTGGTATTCATAGGTCTTTATGCTATTGCACTTTCTTGGGTGAAAATCCTCCGCCACTTCCTCGGACTTCTGCACTTTTACATCTGAAGGCAACTTACAATTCAAAGCATAGGCAAACTTCTCAGCAGGAATATTTCCCTCTGTATCAAAAACCGCAAGATTCCCCATTGCGTGCACACCCGCATCGGTACGGCTCGCACCAATCACCTGAATCTCCTTACCAAGAAGTTCTGAAAGACATTTATTCAATTCACCTTCTACGGTTCTCACGCCGGGCTGAACCTGCCACCCGTGAAAATCCGTTCCGTCGTAAGCGACGGTCAGCATTATTCGTCTCATTTTATCCTCTTACTCTGTTACACTTCACAGGCACCCGCTCGCGCCGGCAATCTACGCCACCAATCCCAAAACTTTAAGCAACGATCCTTCCGTAAAAATACCTACCGCAATCAACGCAAGCATATACAATATCAACACCACATATGCCACCACGTCACGCTTCTTATATTTTAAAGGTTTCATCTTCGTTCTGCCTTCACCGCCACGATAACATCTCGCCTCCATAGCAAGGGCCAAATCATTCGCTCTTCGAAAAGCCGATATTAACAAAGGTACCAATAAAGGTACCAACGCCTTTACTTTCTTAAACAGATTTTTACTCTCAAACTGCGCACCACGGGCAATCTGGGCCTTCATGATTTTATCCGTCTCTTCCATGAGAATCGGTATAAACCTGAGCGCAACAGACATCATCATTGCCACCTCATGCACCGGCACCTTAAAAATCTTCAAGGGGCTTAAAAGGCTTTCAATACCGTCCGTCAACTGGTTCGGCGTTGTAGTAAGTGTCATCAGTGACGAACCGATAATTAACAACGTCAAACGAAGCATCATATACGCTGCTGTCTCAATACCCTGCTTGGTAAGCTTTAAAAATCCCCACTGCCAGATTATATCACCTTTAGTCAAAAACAGGTTATAGAACACTGTAATAAGCAACAACAGAAAGATTGCCTTCATGCCTCTTACCATAAACTTAAAAGGCACCTTGGACATCTTAATGGCACTAAAAAGAAACAATGCCGCAAGACCATACCCTATGAAATTGTTAAACATAAACAGTGATATCATAAAAAGAACGGTGCCCACCAGCTTGACTCTCGGGTCTAAGCGGTGTATCACGGAATCTTCCTGATAATACTGCCCTAACGTAATATCTCTAAGCATTTTATCTCCTGCTATTCAATGCACGCAAAATCTCTTCCTTTGCCTCATCAAGTGTTGTCGCCTCTGTATTAACGGGCAAGCCCTTCGCCGCCAGCTCATTCATAATATAAGTCACCTCCGGCGCCGCAAGACCGATTTCTTCCAATTCTTTATAATGAGCAAACACTTCCTTGGGACTTCCGTCCAGAAACACCTTGCCCTTATTCATTACAATGATACGCTCCACGTATTTTGCCACGTCTTCCATACTATGAGAGACAAGAATCACGGTCATATTTTTTTTACGGTGTAATTCACTAATACAGTCTAAGATTTCATCTCTGCCCTTGGGATCTAACCCTGCCGTAGGTTCATCCAGTATTAAAACCTTCGGCTCCATGGCAAGCACACCCGCAATTGCCACGCGACGCTTCTGCCCGCCTGATAAATCAAAGGGCAACTGATAAAATACTTCGTCCTCCAATCCCACTAATTTCAAAGCTTCGTAGGCACGCAATTCCGTCTCTTTTTTATCAAGGCCCAAATTCTTCGGACCGAAACAAACATCGGCAAATACCGTAGTCTCAAATAACTGATGCTCCGGATACTGAAACACAAGCCCCATGGTTCCGCGAAGTTTCCGCCTGTCATAATCCTTCTCAAAAATATCCTCGCCATCCAGATATACAGTGCCGCTCTTTGGTTCCAAAAGGGCATCCAAGTGCTGAATCAACGTGGTTTTACCGGAACCTGTGTGTCCAATCAAACCCACAAACTGTCCGTCGGGAATCACAAGGTTGATATCGTCCAAAGCCAACATATTCAGTTTTGTATCTGCCCCATACTCATGGGACAATTCATGCACTATAATCGGCATAAGGCCTCTACCAATCCTTCCTTGGATAAAATACCGTCTTCTAAGTTTACTCCTGCTTTTTTAAGTTCATAAGCAAGCAAGGTTGCCTGTGGCACATCCAGGCGCAATTCTTTCAACTGCTCCACCTGCGAAAATACCTGCTTCGGTGTCCCCTGCATTACGATACGCCCCTGATCCATTACAAAAATTTTATCGGAGTAAATCGCTTCCTCCATATAATGAGTTATTAATATCACCGTTACTTTTTCAACATCATTTAATGCCCTTACCGCACGAATGACTTCCTTACGTCCCTTGGGGTCCAACATGGCCGTAGGCTCATCCAAAATAATACACTTCGGATGCATGGCAATGACACCTGCAATGGAGACTCTCTGCTTCTGACCGCCGGATAATTTATTAGGCGAATGTTTGCGGAACTCATACATACCCACTGCTTTTAAACTCTCTTCCACACGCTCCCAGATTTCCTTGGTAGGCACGCCCATATTCTCGGGACCAAACCCTACGTCTTCCTCAACCACCTGGCCGATAATCTGATTGTCCGGATTCTGAAAAACCATACCCGCGGTCTGGCGGATATCCCAAAGATGTTCATCTTCATTGGTATCCTTACCATCTACCCAAACAGTACCTTCCGTAGGATAAAGAATAGCATTCAAATGTTTCGCCAAAGTGGATTTACCGGAACCGTTATGTCCGAGAATCGTAATAAAATCACCCTGCTTAATGTCAAGGTTTACGTCATCCACAGCCTTGGTAATGCCCTCCACATTGCCTTCATCATCGCGACGTATATATTCAAATGTAAGATTTTTAGTTTTGATTAACGACATAAAATCTCCATTCCTTACTGCAATTTTATCATCATAACTTATCTGTAACTGTGCCGGAGCACACCTTGAAATTAACATGCGCTTCCTTTTCCCGCCTCATTCGGCACAACCTACATTCTAACTGATTCCACTAATAAAAACAAGTCAGCATTTCTTTACGGGTACTCATTCCGACACGGTCACAAAATCCCCCATTTAATAATACCCAAACATAAACCGGCAACCGCGAGTATAAGTAAATGTGCAGGATAAAAAAGATAAAAGAACCACTTGGCATTCCACCCTTTTTTACCCCTGTAAAAAAACAGTAGCGGCAATGCCAAAAGTGCCCAAGCCTCACCCGGACTAACTATGCACAATACGGCAGTACCTGCCGCAAAAACCACAGGCGCATGAAATTTTATTTTCTTTTCCAGAAGAAGACGTACCACATACATTATGATAATGGTTATCACACCATAACTGTAATAATCTACAAAAAATAAATCTCCCAACAATGCAAATCCAAAACCGGCACAAAATGCCGACAATATTGCCGCTCCGCGATTCAGCTCCTGCATATGAAGCAAAAAATCCATAGCCCAAATCGCCAACAAACCAATCAACAGGGTAAAAAATACATTTTGATGCCACAAATAAAACACCTTGCCATAAAGAGCCAAGTCAAAAGGTATTTCTGATAACAATGCACAAGCTGCAAGTCTTCTGGCATACTTTTTACGGTCTCTGGTTTTATAAAAGCCCTCCACAATGAAAAAACAGTATATCGGAAAGCTGATGCGTCCAACATGACGCATCCACTCATAAAATGTTAATATCCAAGTCTGCCTGGCTGCTTCATTCATCGTCTGATTCATTTCAACGAAATTGGCTCCTCCCCACCACTTGCTTATTTGCTGCATAATGGGATGCTGAGGCAAATACATCAGTTTTGAAACCAGACTCGCTGCAAAATGATCAATGAACATACAAATCAACGCAACTGTTTTGATACAACTTGCAGACAGACCCTTTTTTTTATTTGCTTTCTTTTCTGTTGCCGCCATACATCTGACACCTTTTCCAAGATTACAATTTGTTACATTTTAACTTTAATATGACTCAACGTCAAGATTCACAAGCTTACCTTGCCACCATAAATAAAAAAGAGCACTGCTTTCGCAATGCTCTTCGCAAAATCTTATTTTTAGAATAACATTTTTTCTAATTCTGCAGGTACTGTTGATACTCTCATAGCATCCTGCTTTGTAATCTTAGATTCATGAACCAAACGAATCAAGTCATTGTTCATAGTGTGCATACCTTCACGCATACCTGACTGAATCGCACTTGTAATCTGTACAGATTTGTTTTCACGAATCAAGTTACTGATAGCGTAGTTTGCATTTAATACTTCAGTTGCTACCACACGACCATTTCCGTCAGCCAAAGGAATCAACTGCTGAGTAAGGATACCTCTGATAACGTTTGCAAACTGTGCACGAACCTGCTCACGACCATCGATAGGACAAGCATCAACGATACGCTCTACTGTCTGAGCTGCACTTGTTGTATGTAATGTAGAGAATACCAAGTGACCTGTTTCAGCAGCGGTAATCGCAGCCTGAATTGTTTCGAAGTCACGCATTTCACCTACAAGGATGATATCGGGATCTTCACGAAGTGCTGAACGAAGAGCAGTTGCAAAACTGTCAACGTCTCTGCCAACTTCACGCTGGTGAATCATCGCTCTGTTATGAGGATAAATATATTCAATCGGATCTTCAATCGTCATAATATGCTTTGAAGTATTTTTATTAATGTAATCAATCATAGATGCCAATGTTGTTGTCTTACCACTACCTGTAGGACCGGTTACCAACACAAGACCATTGGGAAGTTCTGCAAAGTTCTTAACAATGGGAGGTAATCCTAACTTCTCAAAGCTGGGAATGGTATCGTCCAAAAGACGAATACTTGCAGCTAAGTTATTTCTCTGATGATATACGTTAGCACGAATTCTGGTTCCGTCACGAAGCATACAACCAACGTCAAGGTCTTCACCTGCGGATGCTTTATGTACCTGTTCCTGATCCAAAATAGAGAAAATCATATCTCTGGATTCTTCTGCCGAAGGTGCAGGTTCCAAAATCTGCAACTGTCCGTAGCGACGAATCGCCAGTGCAGTACCTACTGTAATATGAATATCCGAACAATGATTTTCTTTGGCATAACGGATTAATTCTTCTAAAGTCATTTTAAAATATCCTCCTCAATTTCCCTTTTTGCTATACCGGGCTTATATTTTATGGTCTAAAAACCAAACTACCACAAAACCCTACTTTAAAAGTATAACTTATTTTTACAATAATAAAAAGTATTTTATTTACCAAAATGAAAAATATAGTCAATCTGCTACAAAATAAAAAAGGCGAGTTGGTTAAAATCACCAACTCACCTTTGCAATTACATTTTTTTTGATTAAACAAGTTCAATTACAACCATCATAGCTGCGTCACCCTTACGAGGACCAACCTTGATAATTCTTGTGTAACCACCGTTACGCTCTGTATACTTAGGAGCGATTTCATCAAAAAGCTTAGCAACCATATCAACGTTCTTTGTGTTACGCTTCTTTCCGGCTGCTGCTTCGGGAACTTCTACAACAGGTGTTAAAACTTTTAACATCTGGCGTCTTGCATGAAGTCTTGAAGGTAAATCTTTCTTGATTTCCTTTTCTACTTCATCATATACGGTAACTTTCTTACCATCTACAACTTCTTTTACTCTCTTGCCGTCTTTATCCTTGCGAGCAACCTTAGCGGTAACCTTTACCATTTCAAAGTTGTCTTTTTCTTTTACAGCAAGTGCAATCATACCTTCTGCAATCTTACGGATTTCCTTAGCCTTAGCTTCGGTTGTCACGATTTTGCCATGGTATAAAAGAGTTGTTACCTGATTTCTAAGTAATGCCTTTCTCTGGCTTGAAGTTCTTCCTAATTTTCTGTATGCTGCCATTTTTAATATCTCCCTTCATTTTTCGTGGAACGTAAAGTAACGCCTTTTGGTCTTATTTACTTACGCCTAGCATCCATTATTGGGTTATGTGCGTGCCCTTCGGACTTACCGCAAGTCTTCGCTTAGTCCTCGTTAGGATTCAACTGAAGACCTAATTCTTTTAATTTCGCCAAAACTTCGTCAAGTGACTTACGTCCTAAGTTACGAACCTTCATCATATCTTCCGGAGTCTTGTTGGTTAATTCTTCAACAGTGTTGATACCTGCTCTCTTCAAGCAGTTGTAAGAACGAACAGAAAGTTCCAATTCGTCGATGCTCATTTCAAGCACTTTTTCTTTCTGGTCATCTTCTTTTTCAATCATAACTTCGGCATTCTTAGCATTCTCGGAGAGGTTGATGAAAAGTTTTAAGTGCTCACTCAAAACCTTAGCCGCAAGACTGACTGCCTCGTCCGGAGCCAATGTGCCGTTGGTATATACATCTAATGTAAGCTTATCATAGTCAGTCATCTGACCAACACGTGTATTCTCAACTGTAAGATTTACTCTTTCAACAGGAGTGTAGATGGAATCAATTGCAATGTTTCCGATAGGAAGATCATCACTCTTGTTCTTATCAGCACTGATATATCCTCTGCCTCTTGTAATTAAAAAGTCGATGTAAAGTCTTGTATCTTTACCGCTTAAAGTTGCGATTACCTGGTCAGGATTCATGATTTCAATATCTGAATCCACATGAATATCGGATGCCTTTACAACGCCTTCACCCTCAAATTCAATATAAGCCTTCTTCGGTTCGTCCGAATCGCTGTTATCCTTGATGGCTAAATTCTTGATATTCATGATAATTTCAGTTACATCCTCTTTTACTCCGGGAATGGAACTAAACTCGTGCAAAACACCTTCAATCTTAACCTGGCTTACTGCTGCACCGGGTAAGGAAGCTAACATGATACGTCTCAATGAATTTCCTAATGTAATACCGTAGCCTCTTTCCAAAGGTTCTACTACGAATCTGCCGTATTTCTTGTCCTCTGAAATTTCAGCCACTTCAATATTAGGGCTATCAAAATCAAATGCTAACATTGTAGGTCCCTCCTTATAAATGATAATGTTTTGCTAATTTTACTTAGAATACAATTCGACGATAAGCATTTCGTTAACAGGAACATCAATTGCATCTCTGGTAGGAAGTTCTTTTACTACTACCTTGAATGCATCCTTGTCAACATCGAGCCAGTCAGGAGTAAGTCTGCCTGCTGTTACTTCAAATACATCCTTTGTTCTCTGGTTGCTACGTGACTTTTCTCTGATTTCGATTACATCACCAGCTTTTACAAGATAAGAAGGGATGTTTAAGATCTTGCCGTTTACTGTAATAGTCTTGTGGTCAACAATCTGTCTTGCTTCTCTTCTTGTACGTGCAAAACCTGCTCTGAATACTACGTTGTCAAGACGGCTTTCAAGAAGGATCATAAGGTTTTCACCGGTCATACCCTTCATACGGTCAGCCTTCTTGTAGTAATTACGGAAAGGTTTTTCTAATACACCGTAGATAAATTTAGCTTTCTGCTTTTCTCTAAGCTGAAGACCGTATTCACTCATCTTCTTGCCTTCTCTAGCAGATTTTCTGTTGGATTTCTTGTCATATCCTAAAACCATCGGTTCAAGACCGAGAGTTCTACATCTCTTAAGAACGGGCACTCTGTTTACTGCCATTTCTGTTTACCTCCTAAAAATTCTACAGGATAAACCTGTATCAATCATCTCAGCTACTAATTCGACTACACTCTTCTACGCTTAGGCGGACGGCATCCGTTGTGAGGTACGGGAGTAACATCGTTAATACTTGTTACTTCAAGACCACATGCCTGTAACGCACGAATAGCTGCTTCACGTCCTGAACCGGGTCCTTTAACCATTACATCTACCGTCTTCAAACCGTGAATAAGAGCTGCCTTAGTAGCGGTTTCAGCTGCCATCTGAGCTGCATACGGAGTAGATTTCTTTGAACCTCTAAATCCAAGACCACCGGCACTTGCCCAGCTTAAAGCATTACCTTCGCTATCTGTTAATGTAACGATGGTATTGTTGAAAGATGACTGAATATGTGCCTGTCCATGTTCAACGTTTTTCTTGACACGCTTTTTAGCGACTTTTTTACTTGTGTTTGCTTTTGCCATAAAAACTAACCTACTTTCTCAAATATAGATACTAACGCTCCTACTTTATAAAAGAAGCGCAATTTTGTTACATTGTTACTTATTTCTTCTTTCCAGCAACAGTTCTCTTCGGACCCTTACGTGTTCTTGCATTGGTCTTTGTCTTCTGACCACGAACAGGAAGTCCCTTACGATGACGAATACCACGATAGCATCCGATTTCCTGAAGTCTCTTGATGTTAAGAGCGATTTCTCTCTTAAGATCACCTTCTACGAGGTAACTTTCAGCGATTACTTCACCGAGTCTCTTTACTTCGTCGTCTGTTAAATCTCTAACACGTGTGTTAGGGTCAACCTTAGCTTCTGCTAAGATACGATTAGAACTTACTCTACCGATACCGTAGATATAAGTTAAACCGATTTCGATTCTCTTGTCTCTGGGTAAGTCAACACCAGCAATACGAGCCATGTTAAAATTCCTCCATTTCTTGGTGTGGTACTCTTTGGTCCACACGATTTACAGTTACTAATTGATTGGGGTTATAAAAATAACCCGACCGGATAAAAATCCGATTTTTCCGATACTTAAGAACTAACTTCTCGGTATCAAAAAGTAAATGCCCGGCAAGTCATAAGACTCCCTCACATTTATCTTTGTTCAGCGCAAATTTTTGACGGAAAATCACGCTGCCAGCCGCACTAATTCATAACCGGACAAAACCTTAAGCCCGACTACACGGAAATAGCATCCGTTTTGTTACACTTCGGTAACATGCAAACAGACAAGAACAAATTATCCTTGTCTCTGTTTGTGCTTGGGATTTTCACAGATGATCATGATTCTTCCCTTACGCTTAATTACTTTGCATTTTTCGCAAATAGGTTTTACTGATGATCTAACTTTCACGTTAAACCCTCCTTTCAAAAATGACCGTTTAACATTATAACATTATATTTTCAAGTCCGCAAGCCCTTTTTTGAACTTTCTTAAAAAGGTTTTTTGCCCCAAAAATCCAAGACTGTGTCACCGTCCGCAGTCGGGTGCGCACTTAAAAATTAGTTCCCTTACTTATCTCTCCAGATGATACGTCCCTTTGACAAATCATAAGGCGAAAGTTCCAATGTAACTTTATCACCCGGTAAAATACGAATAAAATTCTGTCTTAACTTACCACTGATATGTGCCAATACTTCATGTCCGTTTTCCAACTGTACCTTAAACATGGTGTTGGGCAACTTCTCTACAACTGTTCCTTCAATTTCGATTACATCAGCTTTTGACATATACACTCTCCGTTCGTTTGTTTTGAATGTTTATTGTTACTTTTATTTAAATCTCCGATAACAACCGAAGTATTATTTTCTTATTTATATTTCAGATTATCTTTCCAAAGATGATGCAGCGTCTGTCGTATTTCCTCATCGCATCCGCGTTTCCTCATTTCAATCATCCCGGCAAGTTTTTCCGTTTTCTCCTGTAGCGGAACCTCAACATGTTTTGCATTCTTTTTCTTAGGTTTTGCAAGTGTACGCTCTTTACCGTCTGCTAACAGCAACATGCCATTTTCGCTTCCTACTATAATATATAACTTTCCGGCATCTCTTCCCGCCGTGGAAATTGCATATTTACCATTCATTTTATATCTCCGCAATACAGGCTTTCCGATTTATTTTAAAATGGTTAAAATCTCAGGCTCACCTTCCGTAATCAGAATGGTGTTTTCATAATGAGCAGAAGGAAGTCCGTCTGCCGCAACCACAGTCCAGTCATCATCCAAAAATTCAACATCTGCTCTTCCCAGGTTAATCATGGGTTCAATAGCCAGTGTCATACCGGGACGCAATTTCATTCCTCTTCTGTCCTGTGCAAAATTAGGAATCTGCGGATCTTCATGTAACTGTGTGCCGATTCCGTGTCCAACCAGTTCTCTTACGATTCCGTAACCAAACTGACTGATATATGCATCAATGGCATTGGAGATGTCATGAAGATGATTTCCTGCCTTTGCCATCTTAATTCCCGCATAAAAACTGTTTTTGGTTTCATCCATCAGTTTCTGCACCTCAGGTGCTATTTTACCAACCGCATGGGTTCTTGCCGCGTCAGAATGATATCCTTTGTAAATCAAACCTGCATCAAGACTTACGATATCCCCTTCTTTTAAAATTCGTTTCTTGTTGGGGATTCCGTGTACGACCTCCTCATTTACGGAAACACAAATAGATGCGGGATATCCGTTATAATGAAGGAAATTCGGAATACAATCATAGCTTCGAATCAATCTTTCGCCAAGGATATCTATTTCCAATGTAGACATGCCGGGATGAATTGCCTTACCCAGTTCTTCATGAACCAGTGCAAGAATCCTTCCTGCTTCTCTCATTAACTCGATTTCTCTTTCTGACTTAATTGATACAGCCATTGCTTTTCTTCCTTTTCCTTCTTGAGATTACCTCTATCCTTCAGAGACAGTTATTATCATCTCATATAAAACCCACCGCAAAGCCTCACACCTTGCGGTGGACATATCGTTCATAGCAACTTCTATGAGCTATTATCATATGTGCAACGCACATTGTTCTTCAAATATTTTATTTCTCGAGACAAGCAATAATGTTATCAAAAACAACCTGCATATCCTGAGTTCCGTCTACGTCTTTTAACACACCTTTTGCTGTATAAAAATCAATCAAAGGCTGTGTCTGCTCATGGTAAACCACAAGACGATTTTTAACTGTTTCTTCCTTGTCATCATCGCGAAGAATCAATTCATTACCACATCTGTCGCAAATACCTTCTGTCTTAGGCGGCACATGTGCAATGTGATAGGTAGCGCCGCAATTTAAGCAGGCACGTCTACCTGACATACGTCTGATGATGTTCTCATCGGGAACATCCACATTGATTGCATAATCAATCTTATCATTTAATTCTGTTAAGGCTTTATCAAGCACTTCTGCCTGAGGAATGGTACGAGGGAAACCATCCAAAACATATCCGTTCTTACAATCAGCCTCTGCCACTCTGTCTAACAAAATTTTTACCGTCAATTCATCGGGTACCAATTTACCCTGATCCATATAACTTTTTGCTTCCATTCCGAGAGCAGTACCATTTTTGATATTTGCTCTGAAAATATCACCGGTAGAAATGTGAGGAATATTATACTTATCCGCAATCATTTTTGCCTGAGTACCTTTTCCTGCACCGGGTGCACCTAACATAATAATCTTCATTGTTCGGTCCTTTCTCATATCAATAGGACAAGACACGCCGCTATAAGCGGTGTGCCCCTGCCCTTGTTTTATCAGTCGTTCAAAAATCCTTTGTAATTACGAACTAACATCTGTGACTCTACCTGTTTTACGGTTTCAACAATTACACTCACAACAATGATGATACTTGTTCCGCCGAACGATACCTGCGCTCCGAATACACCATTAAAGATATAGGGAAGCACAGCCACAATAATCAGTCCGATTGCACCAATAAAGATAATATGATTCAATACTTTATTCAGATACTCGCTGGTAGGCTTACCGGGACGAATACCCGGAATAAAACCACCCTGCTTTTTCATATTGTTTGCCATCTCAATCGGATTAAAAGTAATTGAAGTATAAAAGTAAGCGAAAAATACTACCAATACGATATAAAGAACTATGCCGATTGAATACTTTATCTGTTCCGGATTAAACCAGAAATTTGAATTCAAATATTTGAGTACTTCGCCCCACCAACCGGTGCCATTATATTTCAACATGTTAGATATAATGATTGGGAAGGTCATAAGCGATGATGCAAAAATAACGGGAATAACACCTGCCGTATTTACACGAACCGGAATAACGCTGGAATTTCCACCCATCATTCTGTTATGTCCCTGTACCTTCTTAGCATACTGAACGGGAATCTTACGAATACCGTTGCTCAAATAAATAACCAGTACAATCATGGCAACAATCACTACCAAAATAATAACTGCTGCAAGTACTGCAATTGCTACTGTTTTGCCCTTGATGAATTTTTCAAAAAGAGTCATCGCATCCTGAGGGAATGAAGAAATAATGTTGATGGCAAGAATGATGGAAATACCGTTTCCGACACCTCTCTCATTGATACGCTCACCAATCCACATTAAGAATGTACTACCTGCTGTCATGGCAGCAATTACTGCAATTACATTCAAAGCATTGTAGTTTTCCAACAAGCCCTGGCTACCGAAACCGATTGCCATTGCTCCGGATTCCACTACCGCAAGACCAACTGTTACATAACGCGTAATGGTTGCAATTTTCTTGCGACCGTCTTCGCCCTCTTTTTGCATTTCTTCCAACTTAGGAATCGCAATAGTCATCAGCTGCATAATAATGGACGATGTAATGTATGGGGTGATATTCAATGCAAAGATTGACATCTGGAACAGAGAACCACCGGTAAAAGCATTAATGTATCCTTCTGCTCCACCCATACTAAACAACGATGCCCACGCAGATTGAACGAACTCATGGTCTACACCGGGAGCCGAAATCTGACAACCAAAGCGAATAACAATTAACATCAATAAGGTAAACAACAGTTTATTTCTGACTTCTTTAATTTTAAACGCATTGATGAATGTTTTAAACACTAAACCACCTCAACTGTTCCACCTACGGCTTCAATCTTTGCCTTTGCTGCTTCACTGAACGCATTTACCTGAACAGTAAGCTTCTTGGTAAGTTCGCCGTTTCCTAAAATCTTAACTCCATCTCTGGGGTTCTTAACGATTCCCTTTTCAATGAGAGCATCTACAGTTACAACACTGCCATTATCGAAACTTTCAAGAGCGCAAACATTAATTCCAACGATTTCCTTAGTGTTTCTGTTAGTGAAACCTCTCTTAGGAATACGTCTGTATAAAGGCATCTGTCCACCTTCGAAACCGGGTCTGGGAGCTCCGGAACGAGCCTTCTGACCTTTGTGTCCCTTACCGGCAGTCTTACCGTTGCCTGAACCGTGTCCACGACCTCTTCTAAAATTATCACTATGTTTTGAGCCATCTGCGGGTCTTAAATTAGATAATTCCATTGTGACACCTCCTTCTTGTATTCTTATGCTTCCTCAACTTTTAACAGGTAACCTACCTGCTGAATCTGTCCTTTTGTTGCTGCATTGTCAGGTAAAAGAACAGTCTTATTTAACTTAGTTAATCCCATTGCCTCAATTGTCTTTTTGTGCTTGGGAACAGCACCGATTGTAGACTTAACCAATGTGATTTTTAACATCTTATCTGCCATTTCAGACTCCTTTCCATCTTAAAAGAAATGTCTTAAGCCAAGATTTCATCTACTGACTTGCCACGATTTCTTGCTACATCTTCAGGACTCTTTAAGTTACGTAATCCTTCGATTGTTGCAAGAACTACGTTCTGCTTATTGTTAGAGCCTAATGATTTGGTACGGATGTTGCCGATACCTGCAAGTTCACAAACGATACGAGCAGGACCGCCGGCGATGATACCGGTACCTTCAGGAGCTCTCTTCAAAAGAACTGAAGCAGAACCATACTTACCGATGAAGTCATGTGTGATACTCTTGTTATCATCTAATGCTACGCTTACCATTCTCTTCATAGCATCTTCTTTTCCCTTACGGATTGCTTCGGGAATTTCAGTAGCCTTACCAAGACCGGCACCAACATGTCCGTTGCCGTCACCCACTACTACCAAAGCTGTGAAACGGAAGTTACGACCACCTTTAACAACCTTAGTTACACGCTTAATTGTTACAACTTTTTCTTTTAATTCACCTAACTGTGTAGGATCGATTAATGTGCGTCCCATGTGTTCTTATCCTCCCTTTCCTAGAATTCTAAGCCAGCTTCTCTGGCTGCATCAGCTAAAGCTGCAATTTTACCCTGATATATAAAGCCGCCTCTATCAAAGACTACTGTGGTAATGCCTTTATCCAATGCTTTCTTTGCAATTACTTTTCCTAAATATGCTGCTGCTTCAACGTTGTTGGTCTTCTCAAGCTCAGCCTTTACATCCTTATCTAATGTAGATGCTGCTACCAAAGTGTTACCAACTGTATCGTCGATAATTTGAGCATACATATGATTATTACTTCTGAACACAGCCAAACGAGGTCTTTCAGCAGTGCCGCTGAAACGGTTACGCATTCTTCTGTGCTTTTTTACACGAATTTCTGTTCTTGATTCTTTACTAACCATGTTTACACTCTCCTTACCTATTTCTTACCAGTCTTACCAACTTTACGTCTGATAACTTCATCAGCATACTTAATACCTTTGCCCTTGTAAGGTTCAGGTCTTCTCTTATCTCTGATTTCAGCTGCGAATTGGCCAACTTTTTCTTTGTCAATACCCTTAACTACAATAACATTACCGTCAACAACAGTTTCGATGCCTTCGGGATCTGTCATTTCAACCGGATGAGAGTATCCTAAGCTTAATGTAAGCTTCTTTCCAGCCTTAGCCACCTTATAACCAACACCGTTTACTTCAAGTTTCTTTTCGTAACCATTTGTAACACCAACTACCATGTTGTTGATTAAGGTTCTTGTAAGACCGTGTAAAGATTTCATTTTCTTTAAGTCGTTAGGTCTTGAAACTACGATTTCAGCGCCTTCAACTTTGATTTCCATTTCTGCGGGTAAAACTCTTTCAAGAGTACCCTTAGGACCTTTTACAGTCACTTTATTATTTTCTGCAACATCCACAGTTACACCTGCGGGAATCGCGATTGGCATTCTTCCTATACGTGACATGCCCGTACCTCCTTATTTTACTATGTGAGTTTATGCTATCT
>JAZNRC010000006.1:0-19174 GCA_045590555.1 Lachnospiraceae bacterium
GCACACTCTGTCTGTCGTGGAAAGTGCCAAAGGTACGGACTTAATCAAAAGCTCTTCCGCCGGAGTCATACCCTTAGAAACCAACGCAGAATATCCGCCGATAAAATTAACGCCGACTACTTTTGCCGCGTCATCCAAAGTCTTTGCGATGGTTGCAAAATCCTCAGGGCTTTTACAAGCCGCACCGCCCACCAAAGCAATGGGTGTTACGGAAATTCTTTTATTTACGATGGGAATACCGAACTCGCGCTCAATATCCTTACCGGTCTGCACCAAATCCTTAGCGCAGGTAGTGATTTTCTTAAAAATCTTCTCGTTACATACCTTCAAATCCGGGTCCGCGCAGTCCAAAAGACTGATACCCATAGTGATGGTACGCACATCAAGATTCTCTTTTTCAATCATCTGATTTGTCTCAGATACTTCATATATGTTAATCATGATTGCCTCCAAAGTTATGTTTTAAATTAGCAAGCTTGTAAATTCTTTCTGCGTCCGAATCTGCATAACTCGTTAGTTATATTAGATGCGGTGCATAGAGTCAAAAATCTCTTCGCGCTGACACTTAACCACAACGCCGATTTCTTCTCCAATCTGCTCCAATTCGCTCGCGATATCCGCAAAAGGCTTAGATGCCTCGTTCATATCCGTAATCATCATCATGTTAAAATATCCCTGCACGATGGTCTGAGAAATATCCTCAATGTTAATGTGATTGTTTGCAAGGTAAGTACAGATTTTAGCGATGATACCAACGCCGTCCTTACCTACTACTGTAATAATTGTCTTTTTCATAATGTTTCCTTTCTATGTGAAAATTTTATTCTTATATTTTTATATCAATTCTCAACTGTCTGCAGTCGTTTCCACAGCTCCGCTCTTTACACACAACTTATAAAAAGTATTCTTCCCTTTGCAGATTTCCGAATTCCATTTCTTTGAATCCTGCAAACGCTCATTTGCATTTTCCAAATCTTCAAAAATAAACCGAATTCCTTCATCCAATGCCTGTCTATCCTGATGCACAACATATTCCGGAAGTACTGCTGTACCAAGCGCAATATCCCTTATGGACTTAATATCCGTATGGCAGTACATATCATAATTGCTAATAAGTCGATGGCAACGGAAACTGTCATGATAAAATAGCAATAACGCCTTTCCAGCCTCTGTATTATGCAATACCATCGTAATATAAATTTTCTTTTCTATTGTCTTATTAAGTTGAGGAATAAAAGTACTTTCTCCTTTTATTTCCAATTCCATAACCAGTTTATTGTAAGTTCCGTCCAACGTATCACGCAATAATTGCGTCACAAGTTCTTTCGCTAACTGTTCTTTAGAATATATACTCTTCTCTTCACGCACCCATATACTGATGGAATTAATATATTCTACTATTTGGGCAGTCCCATAATCATTATTGGAAGACTCAACACTTTTTGCCTTTGATGACTTACCAAATAAGTTCTGAAAAAAACTCATTGCATTCCTCCCCAAGTACCAACTTAATTGTGTACAAACTTTAATGCCCCATCTTCAAATTTAAGTACACCTAAAATTTCTTCATCACTACTCTGCCTTTGCCACCTGCCACGTCTAATGTAAATACCGTCGTCTTCAACAGAATCAATATAATAATCATATTTCATTCTATCATCTAATTTATATATATTCTGATTATAAACATCATAAACAATGATACTATCCGAAACAATCCCGCTTCCCTGCGTAATACCAACACATAAGTCCGGATATCCGTCCTCTGTGACATCAAATTCTATAATATCCGAAGTGCACCCCCAGATCCCTAATGCTTCTCTATCAATTTCTGCTATAAAATCTTCTCTATCCTCTTGCGTTATAATAAATTCAGATGTTAAATTATTTTCTTCTAACGACTTCGTACAACCTGAAAGAATCCCAAATATCAGAAAAAAAGTAATTGGTATGCACAATCTCTTCACTTCATCCACTCCCCATAAGCCAATAAGCAAAGTTTAGGAAACATAAACTTCTATACTATCTCTTTTCCAACATCAACTCTCTGCACTTCCATTCTTCTCCGAGAACAGAATATGTCTCAACTGTATCAAGCACCACATCTTCAAAGCCAACCGCCTTATAGCAATGATAGGCTGGAAGATTGTTTTCAAAAACGCCCAAGGATACTTTCTTAGCACCATAAATATCAAAGGCATATTTTAAGCCTAATTCAAGCATTGCTTTGCCATAACCTTTACCACGCATATCAGGATTCACAATAACAAATCCAAAACGCAATTCATCCAAGAACACACTTGGATTTCTCATTGAAAAAAAGCCTTGTATACCGTTCTCATCAAATGCTGTAAAAGCCATCAAATTTTCAACAAAGCCGAATTCTTTTTCCGTAATAGGATAATCTCCCATTACGCCAGCCGTCCATTGATAAAAGGCTCTTTTATCCTGGCACCATGATAAAATTGTTTCGGCATCTGCTTTTTTATAAGGTCTGATTCTAAGCATTTACTATCTCCTAAAACTCCAACTTCGGAAACGTCCCGTCCCTCTTTGCCACAAGAATCGGAAAATCATTGCCGTCATAAGGATTATCCCCCATAGTCACTTCCAGTTTCACTGTCTCATAAGCCAATTCCGGCAAATTATTCTCCTTACTCAGATGTCCCAGCACCACAGCCTTCATATCATCATGTAAGACCTTGGATAAAAGTCTTCCGCCGGCCTCATTTGACAAATGCCCATGCGTGCCCAGAATACGCTGTTTTAAGGGATAAGGGTAAGGCCCTACCTGTAACATATTAATGTCGTGATTTGCTTCCAAAAGAAGCACATCCAAGCCTTTTAAACAATCTACGGTATAATCATCATACATTCCCATATCCGTCGCAATGGCGGCTGTTTTGTCACCACTCCGGAAGCGGTACGCCACAGGATCTCTTGCATCGTGGCTGATGCGCATGGAATTAATTTCCATATCTTTTATCATAAAAGGACTGTCCGCCTGAATACTTTCAAAAAGCGATACGTCAATGTCCCCTAATGTTTTTTTCTGTAAAATTTCCTGAATCGTGCCACGGGTGGCATAAATCGGGATACCGTATTTACGTGCCATAACACCAATGCCCTGGATATGGTCGGAATGTTCATGGGTAATCAGAATGCCGTCCAAATCTTTGCCGCAAAGGTCAATTTCTTTTAATCCGGCTTCGATTCGCTTAGCACTGATGCCCACGTCCACCAAAAGATGGGTGCTATCGTTTCCCACATAAATACAGTTTCCGCTGCTACCGCTGGCAATACTGACCAGTCTCATTTGTTTTTATCTTTCCTTCCAGTAAATTTCAATCACATCCCCCGGCGTTAAGGGTTCCATATACTGCGCCTGTCTGCCGTTTAACTGCGTTACAATGGAACGGCCGTTTGCGTGTGACAAATCAAAATTAATATAATCAAACACTTCTACAAACACGTAAGAAGACTTGCCTTTTAAGGTAATAGGCGCGCCATTTACCATAACCATCATCTCAACTGCCGCAGGCTTAGGCGCCTCCTGTACCTCCGCATCCGCACTTGTATTTGTGGTAGCATTTGCAGAAGAAGTTCCGGCGGTTTCTATCACACTTTCTTCCTCCGCCATGGTTTCTTCCACATCAGCAAGATAATCCGACATATCATCCGCAAATGCATCTGCTTTCGTTTCCACGTCATCAGTTACGCTCTTATTTGCATTTACCTTTGTGTCTGCATTTCCTGCTTTATTTGTACTGCTATCCGCACTTCCTGCTTTGCCGCTCTTACTTTCGGTTCCGGCAGACTTACTTCCGGCCTTGCTCTTCGTTGTCTTTTTCTTCTTCGGCGGTGTTGCTTTCACAATATCAAAGGTAAAATTATCATACACCTTGGTTCTCTTGTCAGCCTTCTTGTTATTGACATTGACACACTTGCTCTTGTCTAAAATAATGTCCATAAACTCAAGAATCTGCGGTACGGTGTAGTAATTCAGCATCTCAATTTCATCGCCCTCCTGCACCACATAAGCCGGGGAACGAAGCTCGCCGTTTACACTTGCAAATTTCGGGAACTGTACCGGTGTTTTATCTACGATAACCGTGATGCTTTCCTTCATTTCCGCAAGACTTCCAAGCTCTACCACAGCATCATCGCCTGCGGTAGATTCAATCAAACGCACGATATCGTTTGCGTGAATATAGCTATGTAAATCCGCAGGTTCGCCGTTTAAGTAAAATTCTGCCGCTTCACCCTGATTACCGCGAATGGTCTTAGGCTTACCGTTCAATGTAAAAGTAACACCCGCGCCACGTCTCGGGAACAAAGCTTCGTTGGGTATGCCTGCCTGCATTACCACATCCACAATAGTCAATTTACCGTTATCGTATAACTTCATTCTCTCATCGTTAAAAGATACGAAAATAAAGTTATTATTCTGCTCATAGAAGTTCAAACAAATACCAAGCGGTGTTACCAACAGAGAATCCTTCTTCAAGGAATCGTCCTGGAAGATAATCTTCTGCATTACTTCCTCACCACGCAAAGCAACACGCTGTACCTGAATGCCGATTTTATCAGCCAAGTGGTTCGTGTAACCTTCGATTTTACCACCGCCGCCGACAACAAATACCGCACTGACAGGCTTATCGCCATTCAACTTCATAATACATTCCGCTACCTGCGCGGTCATTTTATCGATTTCAGGCTCAAGAACCTTTAAAACCTCCTCCTTGGTAATAGACTGGGGAAGACCTATAATATCTTCATACTCAGCCACACCATTTTCGGTAACGTTTCTTTTAATCTCTTCCGCTACGTTAAAATCCACAAGACAATGCTGGGCAATCATCTCTGTCAGACAATCCCCCGCTGTAGGAATCATTCCGTAAGCCGCTATACTTCCGTCCTTGGTGATACAAATATCGGAAGTACCTGCGCCAACGTCCACAAGGGCAATATTTAACATACGATATTTCTCAGGGATAGCCACTTCAATCGCAGCAATAGGCTCCAAAGTAAGGTTTGCAACCGTCAAATCCGCCATTTCCACTGCGGTATACAAACCATCTACCACATCGCTGGGAAGGAAGGTTGCAATCAAATCCATACCAATCTGCTTTGCCTTATGGTTTTCAAGATTGGTCATAACATTACCGTTCATATAATAACGGATTACGCTGTGACCAACACAATAAAACTTCTCATCCGGACCCAAATTCTTGTTAAAAGCTGCATAAGCCTTCTCCACACCGGCACCGTCCAAGTCATAAATATGCTCATCAGTAATAGTGGTCTCTACTTCAAAATCCTTCTCCACATAGGCATACTCTGTGCGCAGAACACGACCAGCCGCAGCGATACATACTTCTTTTAGCTTGCGCTTGGTCTTCTCTTCCAGAATTGCTTTTACCTCTTTGATGGTTCCGGCAACCTTGGCAATGTCATGAATCTGTCCGTCAATCATTGCACGGGTTTCATGCTCCTTGACTGCCTGTGCCACTACATAAAAGCAATCTCCGTCCTTATATCCAACTGTTCCTACTATGCTTCTGGTTCCGATATCAAGACCGAATACCAGAGACGCGGGATATTTTACTCCTGCCATAAATAGTCCCCCATAATTTTATCTATTTGCTCTTTTAATTCTTCAATGGTTCCGTCATTTACAATTACACGGTGGGCATATTTACGGAATTCTTCCTCCGTAAGCTGTTGCTCCATGATGCCTTCGATACGCTCTGTGGAATACCCTCTGGCTTCCATTAAGCGCTTTGCACGCAAACTTTCGCCGGCACATACATACCAAAGTTCATCTAACTCCGGTAAATATCCTGCTTCTATGAGAAGCGCCGCTTCGATGAAAACAAAGCCGACCTCGCCTTCTTCCTTTGCCTTAGCAGTACGTTCTCGCACCTCATCTTTTACCGCCGGATGAATCAAGGCATTGACTTCGTCTAACAAGACATCATCTGCAAAAATCTTCTCTGCCGCCTTAGCCCTGTCAATGGTGCCGTCTTCCAAGACAATATCTTCACCTACCAATTCGATAAAAGCCTCATAGCATCTGCCGCCGGGCATTTTTACCTCATTGCCGATATCATCCGCCACCAAAATCTCGCAGGGATATTTCTCTTTTAAATAGTTTAAAACCACCGATTTGCCGGCTCCGACACCACCGGTAATTCCAATCACCCTGAAAGGTTTATTTCGTTTCATACCAGTTATCTCCCGTATGCAAATCCACATCCAAGGATACCGCTAACTGCGCTGCATTCTCCATTTCCCTGCGAAGAATTTCTTCCACCTTGGATACTTCTTCTTTCTCTACTTCCAATAGCAGTTCATCGTGCACCTGCAGAAGTACTTTGGACTTGCAATTCTCTTCTGCCAAACGGTCTCTCACACGAATCATTGCAATCTTCATAATATCTGCCGCCGTTCCTTGAATGGGTGCGTTCATCGCTACACGCTCACCAAAACTTCTCTGCATAAAATTGGATGAAGAAAGCTCGGGAATCGGTCTTCTTCGGCCAAACATCGTTGTGGAATAACCTAACTTCTTGGCATCTGCCACTGCATTATCAAGAAAAGATTTAATTCCGGGATACGTGTTAAAATACTCATCAATATATACCTTGGCTTCCTTGGGACTGATGCTTAAATCCTGGCTCAAACCAAAGGAACTGATGCCGTATACAATACCGAAGTTTACAGCCTTGGCATTTCTTCTCTGCAAAGGAGTCACCTCTTCAAAAGGCACGTGAAATACTTTAGACGCTGTAATTCTGTGAATATCCTCTGCCGAACGATAAGCTTCTATCAACTGCCCATCTCCGGACATATGGGCAAGGATACGAACTTCAATCTGGGAATAATCCGCATCCATAAACACACAACCGCTCTTGGGCACGAAAACCTTACGAATCAGGCGCCCCATTTCCATACGAATGGGGATATTCTGTAAGTTCGGCTCCGTAGAACTGATACGTCCCGTTGCGGTAATAGTCTGATGGAAGGTGGTATGAATTCTGCCGTCTTCCGCGATTTCTCCTGCCAAACCGTCCGCATAAGTGGATTTTAATTTAGCAAGCCCCCTGTATTCCAACACATCCGCAACAATCGGATGTTCCTTTGCCAAACCTTCCAAAACATCGGCTGCCGTAGAATAGCCTGTCTTGGTCTTTTTACCACCGGGCAAAGCCATTTTATCAAATAAAATCTCACCCAGCTGCTTCGGCGAATTAATGTTAAAATCCTCGCCTGCCGCATTGTGAATGCGTTTTTCCAAAACTTCTATTTTTTCCTGCAGTTCATCACCGTAGGTTTTTAACTCATCCGGTTTTACAATAACGCCTTCCTCTTCCATTTCACCCAAAACCACCGACAAGGGCATTTCGGTTTCAGTAAAGAGTTCAAGCATCTGCGCCTGCTGAAGTTTCTCTTTTAATACTTCGTAGGCGTCATATGCCACGCCCGCAATATCGCAATAATAGGATATCAAAGCATCCTGTTTCTCATTATAAGCCTTCGCCGGCGTCATCTTAGGAAACTCCTGCTTGAAGGTAGGCATTACACGATCCAAGTGCTCCGATGCAATATCTTCCACCGCATAATCGCTCTTTAACGGATTTAAAAGATAAGCTCCGATTAAAATATCAAAGAATCGTCCCGAAATCTCCTTGGAAGACTTCTTACGAAAATCCTTGGATACCATAAAAGGATAGGCATTTTTGCTGTCATATATTGAAATTACAGGACCGTTCTTGCCTTCCGTAAGGGCCTGCATATTCTCTAAAAGGAAACTTTCGCTGATTTCTTCGTTCTTCGCAATCCAAACAATCTGCTCTGCTTCGCAGGCAAGGGCAAGTCCAATGATTTTACTTTCTTCGGCCTGTGGTGCAAACAAAGACAACTGCTCGAAAGACGCAACCGTCTCGCCTTCTTCTGCCGGTAAAAGTGCTACACCTACGCACTTCGCCTTCATAGCCTTGCTAAAATATGCCTTGGCGTCTTTCACGGTTGTAAGCGTCACTTTCTCAACCTTTCGGTCCTGTTTTACCACGCCTGCAGCAAATCGACCTAAGAAAGACTTTAATTCCAGTTTCTGGAACAAAGCATAAGCATCAGCATTATAAAAATCACCAATCACGCCATCCTTAATATCAAAAGGAATTTCTGCATTGATTTCAATGGTAGCAAGCTTTAAACTAAGCTCCGCCCAGTCTTTATTCTCTTCCAAAGTTTTGCGAATGGCAGGCTTTGATACCTCTTCAATATGCTCATACACCCCTGCCACACTGCCGAAGTTTACAATCAAATCCGTAGCGGTTTTCTCACCGACTTTGGGCACACCCGGAATATTATCAGCCGTATCGCCCATCAGGGCTTTTAACTCGATAAACTGCTTGGGGTTCACCTGATACTTGGCAACCACATCCGCAGGATAATAATCTTCCACCTCTGTTTTTCCGCCACCCTTGGTCTTAGGAATACGGATTTTTATATGCTCGTCTGCAATCTGTAACAAATCGCGGTCACCGGAAATCAAAGCAACTTCCATCCCTGCACTCTGGGCACGTTTTGCCATGGTTCCTAAAATATCATCCGCTTCAAGCCCGGGCTGTTCCATAATAAGAATCCCCATGGCCTGTAATACTTCTTTGATCACCGGCACCTGCTCATGCAATTCCGCCGGCATAGGCTTTCTTGTGCCTTTATATTCCGCAAACATCTCATGACGGAAGGTCTTCGCTTTCACATCAAAAGCAACCGCCAAGTACTGCGGCTTTTCTTCTTCGAGAATTTTAAACATAATATTTAAGAACCCGTATACAGCATTGGTATGCAAACCGCTGCTGTTACTAAGCAGGGGCACCCCGTAAAAGGCTCTGTTTAAAATACTGTGACCATCTATTAAAACGATTTTTTCATTCATGAATTATGACCTCATTTTATCAATATAAATCTATTCCTAAATTAATCTCATGGTATAAAACACACCTTCACATCACAGTCACTCATACGCAAACTGAATCTGCATCTATTCTACGTATAAAAAAACATCGAAACATAATAACCTGCCACAACAGCTAATAATATGATTAAAAGGAAACCGATACGTGACATTTTCTTTCGTTGTAATGCATTTGCTTCATTGTTATTGATTTTATCATTTAGTTCCTTCTGCAAGTCAAAAGCTTCCGCATCATCCAAACGCTGCAGACCGGTAACTACAAGAAATTCAATAGAAAGCTCTTCCTTGCATACAGGACATTTGCGGATATGCTCAATAAAAGCAAGGCAGTCCTTACTGTCCAGTTCATCATTTATGAAGTTATGAATATTTTTCTGAACTTCTTTGCATTCCATAGAAATTACCCCATCAAATATCCCTAAATTGCACACATGATACACTATCATCTATCATACACCAAATCATATCTTTTTTAAAGTAAAACCCCAAAAATATATTTTAGAAAAAATGCAAATTTCCCTTGCAAGAATCTTTATTTTATGATAGTATAGACAACGGTTGATAACTTATGCCGGTGTGTCGGAATGGCAGACGAGGCAGACTCAAAATCTGTTGTGGGCAACCACGTGTGGGTTCAAGTCCCGCCGCCGGCAGTTACTTTTTCAATTTATAAAAGGGAAATGCGAGTAATCGTGTTTCTTTTTTTATTTTACATAAAATAGATATTTATATAAAAAGCAACGAGGAAGAAACTCTTCCGCGTTGCTTATATTATCAGTTCTTCTATTCTGAAGACAAGGATTGAATGTCATAATTTACTGTTACACCGGATTCCATCACCAAATGGTTCCCGTAAAACTTATCCATCACACGCTTTGCTGCAATCTTTCCTTTTTCTAAATCTGTATCCATCAAAAGTACTATGTATTGACTGCAACTGTATTTGGTTCCGGTATCCGCAGAGCGTAAGGAGGATATTACGGTCTGTTTTAAAATTTCCATAATGTCGTCCATAGAAACTTCTGACTTCATACCACCGGAGCGTAAGGTAAATAATAACGTCTGTATATTTCGACCGTTTCTTGCCACAGAACGCATTGCAAAATCATATAATTTCTTGAAGTCTTCATAGTCTACATGAAAAGCCCCTTTGTCTTTGTCCTGTTCCTCCGAAATCATGCGATGAATATCATTTAAATCAGCATCCGTATCAATCATTTCTAATGTTGCATCGATAGTCTCACCCTGCTCACTCCAGAAATGATAAGAATTCTTACCGTTTTCTTTTACAAAATACAGCGTATCGTCTGCATCACTGTAGAGGGTTTCAAAAGTTTCGCCACCCTTAGTGATTTTAGCACCAATGGATACCGATACAATCCCCGCATATCCCATAGCCCCCATCTTTTCGGCAAAAGTTTTAATCACACCTGCAGCCTTATCGGCAGCCTCGCTTTTCTCTGTCACATCCGTAAAAAATGCAACAAATTCATCACCGCCCAAACGGCAAAGAATATCATCTTCTTTTGAATATTCTTTTAGCGTGTCTGCAAAATTCTGTAAAACCGCATCACCGACCATATGACCATAGGTATCATTCATGGATTTAAAATTATCAAGGTCTGTCATAAATAAAGTACCGCCATGACCTTCCTCCAATAATTTTTTCAATTCTTTTTCCAAGTAGGCACGATTTTTTAATCCGGTAAGCATGTCTGTGTAAGATTTGATTGTCTCCTGGTCCAATGCTTCCTGCAAATCTTTACGTACTTCATGGGCTTCCAATACCTTAGATACACGTTGTCTCATAACATCAACTACAAAAGGCTTTGTAATAAAATCATCTGCTCCGCATTGTAAGCAATCTGCTTCCGTAATCGGACTGGAATCTGCTGTTAAAAAGACAACGGGAATTTTGTTCCATGCATCATGTGCCTTAATATTTCTAACCACCGTCTTACCATCCATCTCCGGCATTTCAATATCCATCAATATTAAATCGGGAATTTCTTTTATCAGGAGTGCCAAGGCCTCGCTTCCGGAATTTACGGTTATTACATCATAATCATTGATAAGCGCATGTTTTGCAAGCATACAATTAATGACATCATCATCTACAATTAAAATTTTCTTCAACATATTATGTACCCTTTATTTCTCTTTGAGTTTATATTCCGTATCTTCATCCATAATTTGTAACATAACTTCCGCAATTACGGGATCAAACTGTGTTCCTGCACCTTTTTGTATTTCTCCGCGAATTGTTTCCTGCGGTAATACACCTCTGTAACTTCGCGTTGAACTCATAGCATCATATGCATCTGCCACTCCGATTATTCTGGCCACAAAAGGAATATTCTCTCCTGCGAGTCCGTCCGGATATCCTTTTCCGTCATAACGTTCATGATGCCATCTGGCACCTACCATAATATCCGGAAGCTCCGACATTTTCTCAAGAATCTCAGATCCGATTACCGGATGGGTTTTTATAATAGCATACTCTTCGTCTGTCAGCTTTGATGTTTTATTGATAATTTCATCCGGAATACCGATTTTACCGATATCATGTAAAAGACCAATGTAATAAATATTGTCTATCTCCTCCTGAGACATATTCATTTTACTTCCTAGCATCGCCGAATACTCTGCAACACGTAACGAATGTCCGTTGGTATATTTATCCTTGGCATCGATGGTACCTGCCAGTGTCTGCATTACCTGCACCGTCATACGTTTCAACTGCTGACTACGCTTATCCAGCTTTCTTGTTTTATACTCTACTTCTGCACGAAGCTCTTTTTGCAGATAAGATAATTCCAAAGTACGGCTTGTCCTCTGAAACATAATTTCGTCCACAAAGGGTTTCGTAATAAAATCAACCGCTCCCAATTCAAAGCACTTCACTTCTGATTCCTGCTCATTATCGGCAGTCAGACAAATAATGGGAATGTCTCGCCATTCCGGCTTTTTTTTAAACAATTCCATAAAAGTAAACCCATCCATTTCAGGCATACATATGTCTAATAAAATCAAGTCCGTAGAATTTTTCTCCAGAAATGCAAAGGCTTCCTTGCCCGAGGAAACAGTATCCACTGCAAACCTTTGTGAAAGAATTCTCTTTGCAATAAATAAATTCATTGCATCATCATCTACCACAAGAATACGACTTTTATTTATATTTTCTATTTCATCTTCGGCATTCTGCAATTGCAAATCACCCTTCCATTGTTTCATTATAATTCAACTCCCTCTTGGTTTAGATACGCTTTTACTTCATTGATTACTTTATCATAAAATGCCATAGTTTCTGCATGATTATCTGTTATAAAACTAAGACTATCTTCTGTTTCAATATTTTCACGCAACTTCTTACCTGCTTTTTCCAATTGTAAACATTTCTCCGCAAAAGACTCGCATCCCACATTTAAAGCATTGGTTTTTAAAGAATGAATGGAAACGGTATAATCATTCCAATTTTTACCTCCGTAAAAAGCTTCTAAATGCGCCTTTTTCTCGGCATGTTGCTGGTAAAACATTTTTAACACTTCCAGATACATTTCTTTACTTCCGCCGCAATATTTCATTCCCATATTCGGATCCAACAAGTTTGCGGAATTTTCCGCATTCTTTAAATTCGATGTAAGGCCCACGGATTTCTGCACTTCTGCCTCAACTGCTTTCTCAATGCTCTCTGCTTCTACTTCCTGCACAACATTCATTTTTTCTGCCGGAATATATTTTGCAAGTTTATCTTCCAGAATTTTACCTACAATCGGCTTACTCAGATAATCGGTAAAACCTTCCCGCATATACATTTCTTTCGCACCTGAAATGGTATTTGCCGTAAGGGCAATCACTGCTACATCCTTGTTTTTATTGTGTTCCAGTTCTTTGGATTTCTTTAAAGTTTCAATACCATCCATTCCGGGCATCATATGATCCATAAGAATTACATCATATCGATTCCGACAAATCCAATCTAACGCTTGTACTCCGTTTGTACAAGTTGTTATCTGAATAAGTGTCTTTTTTAACAGATTTTTTACCACTTGTAAGTTAATTTGGTTATCATCCACCACAAGTATTTTTGCTTCCGGTGCAGTATATCCGGTCTGATATTTGCGCAAACGACCGGAAGATTTGCGATAGTTCTTAACAAAATCACCAATTTCACCATCACTACAAATTCGTTGTGTAAGCTTCACCGTAAAAGTAGAGCCCTCACCATAGATACTTTCCACTTCCAGTTCTCCACCCATCATACGAATAAGGTTATCGGTAATTGCAAGACCTAATCCGGTACCTTCTACATTTCTGTTTGCTTTCAAATCCAAACGCTGAAAATGCTCAAAAAGCCCATCCACATCTTCTTTTCGAATTCCGATTCCGGTATCCTGAACTTCCATGATAAGTTTTACTTTATTATCTTCCGTCTTTTCGCCTGAAACGGCTAATTTTACCTTTCCCTGAGGGGTATACTTCACTGCATTGTTTAACAGATTTAATAAAACCTGCTTTATTCTTACATCGTCACCATACAAGGTATTCGGCAAATCGCTATTAACCACTGCCTCAAACTGCAATCCTTTTTGTTTGGCTTTTAATTCAATCATGGTAACGACATCATTCAAAGCTTCGCCCAACTTATATTCATTATTAACAATTTCCATTTTTCCGGATTCAATTTTTGAAAAATCAAGAATATCGTTAATAATGGATAAAAGATTCTGGCTTGCAATATCAATATTTCCCGCATATTCCAAAATAGCTTTATCTTCACACTCACGCAAAATCATCTCATTCATGCCGATTACCGCATTAATCGGGGTACGAATCTCATGAGACATATTAGCAAGAAAATCTGATTTTGCCTGATTTGCCTGTTCTGCAATCAGCTTGGCATGACGAAGTTCATCGCTTTCTCTCGCTTTCTTCTCCGCACTTAACAGATAAAACATCACAATGACCAATAAAAGCCATAATAAACCAAAGCACCACAATACCAGCGGAATCAGCAAACTTACATCTCCGGCTACGGCATCCATCGGCACCCAACCAACAACGTACAGCCCGGGGTACTCCGTTTCCGATGCAAACAAAACAATATCACCGCCGGGTTCCTTGCAAACAGCAGCTGCTGTGGCACTGATATTCATTTTGTCGCGAATCTCAGCAAATCCCTTTTGGTGACTATCAACATAAAAGAAATTATCAGCTAATGGTGCATCTTCTTTCTCCAACAAAATCTCACCATCTATGTTAATAATCGCACAAATACCATTTCCGTCATAACAGGAAATATCAATTTTCTCAGCCAACACTGCGCCATCATACAATTTATACAGTACATATTTTACATTCTCACCGCTATATACCGGAACCGTAAACAATACTGTGGAATCCTCTCCACAACTTACTGCGGCATTACCATGAATGGACTCAAAAATGCCCTCATAAGTCGCAACATCCAAAGCTTCGCCATAAGTGGCCTGCCCGTCAATCTTTAACACACCGTAGGAAACGCCCTCTTCTTCCTCCATAAACTCTTCAATTTTACCGGTTTCCATATCAATGAAAACTGTCACTTCACTTAAAAGACGCAATTCTTCACTAAAACTGTTATTTACAATTTTAGACAATACTTTTCCCTGCTCTGCCACCTGATGTTCCAATTGGACATTAATAATGTCTTGCATTTTCCACCACATGGCGATACAGACAATCATTAAAATCACAAAACTGATGCCCGTTACCCATATATTGTTTTTTATCACTTTTTTATCGCTTACTTTACTCATGAATTACGACTCCATCCACAAACCAGTCCATTTTCTCCAATAAGATTTCATCACTTATGGATTCACCTTCATCACACTGAAGAACGCCTGTATTATCATAAATAACACCTGAAAACACACGATTGCCTTCACTTAACTCTTTTTTTGCCTGTTCAATCTCTTTTAAAATACTTTCATCTACCAGTTCTGAGCATTCCGACAGGGCAACAACTCCCGTATCAATTCCATACCAGTGACGTCTTACACTATTGGCTTTGCCCTGCAAATATTCCCTAATAATCTGATAATATAATGCATTCCAGTCCCACACAGCAGCAGTGAGATACTTATTTGACAAACCATCTGCAACCGCATTATATCCAATGGAAAAGACCCCTGCCATATCAGCTTCTTCAGCCACATAATGCTGATTCTGATGATAGGTAATTACATCCACTCCACATTCATCTATTAAAGTATTTACTGCTTTCTTCTCCTCTTCCGGTGATTCCCACTCGTTTGTCCAGATAACGTTTACTGTAGCGTTCGGATTCACACTTTTTACACCAATTGTAAACGCATTAATTCCACGATTCACTTCACTATTGGGCATTGCCGCAACATACCCGATCTCATTGCTTTCTGTTTTCATCCCTGCAACAATTCCGGCCAAATATCTGGCCTGATACATTCTTCCAAAGTATGAAGTCATATTATCCGCATAATATTCTGCTGAAATACCATAAAAAGAAACCTCAGGGTATTTTTGAATCGTATCCTGCACTTCCGTTGGGTATGCATAGCTGGATAAAATTATCATTCCCACATCTTCTTTTACAAGCTCATCAATGGCTTGCGCGCACCTACCGGTTCCTTCCGATACATTTTCTTTTACAATCAGTTCCACACCCAGACTTTCACAAGCAGAACTTACTCCTTGATAATGCATCCCGTTCCAACCTTCGTCAGTTGACATACCCGTCAGAATCAGTCCGATTTTTACAGTGTCTTCTTTCTTTTTATTTATTCCAAATATAAAAATAAAAATTACAATCAAAATAAACGCTGCCAAAACGAGTAGCCACTGCTGTTTATTTTTACTATTCTTCATCGTTTACTACTCCTTCAACATACCAGTCAAATTCATTCAGCATAGCATTATCTGTCATACATTCACCTTCTTCAACGCGGAGATTTCCCTCATTATCATAGATTGGACCGTAAAAAACATCATATGTACCACTGCTGATTCTCTCCATTTCCTGTAAAACAATTGCTTCCGTTTCGTCGTTCACTTTATCTGTAAGCGGGGCTAACGATACCATTCCCGTATCAATACCTTCCCAATAATGTTTTCCCTCAAACTTGCCTTGAAGACATTTTAAAATAATGGGTGTATAAAATTCATCCCAATCCCATACCGCAGCCGTAAGGTAGGTTTCGGGATAATTCCGGCTGTTGTCATAATTATAGCCGATGGACATGACACCTCTTTCTTCGGCAATTTCCAATGGCATTAATGAATCCGAATGCATTGTAAGTACATCAATATTATGATTATCCAGCAATTTATTGGTTGCTTCTGCCGCAGAAGTATCATCATGCCAGGAGTAAGTCCAACTGACATATACCGTAGCTTCACTGTTAACACTTCTTACTCCCAATGTAAACGCATTAATTCCACGATTTACTTCCGGAATCGGGAATGCCGCAACATACCCAATTTCATTGGTTTCAGTCTGTAAGCCGGCCACAATACCACACAAATATCTTATTTGATAAATTCTTCCGAAATAAGTAGACATATTTTTATCAGAACCGGTGCCTGTTGCGTGTAAAAAATAAATCTCCGGATATTTTTCTGCCGCATCTACCATATATTCGCCAAACTCAAAAGAGTTTGCAACCACAACTTTGCAATCCTCCTCTACAAATTCTTCAATAATCTGCGGTATCTCTTCCGGTGAAACAGCTTCTTTATAGATGACAGCCAAATTTAATTCCTCGGCAGTGATCTCCATTCCCTCATAATGGGACTGACTCCAGCTTTGATCATCAATCTTACCATTCAGAATGACACCAACCTTGGTAATCTCTTTTGTCACTTCCGTGTCGGCCTCATATATATTAATAACAAAAATACCTATAATAATCGCAGTAACGATAATTCCTGCCAAAACAAATACCTTTTTCATATGTATTGTTTCTCCTGTTTTATTTACGATATAAAATTCTTACGAAAATAGCTTTATGAATGCTTTATTTTATCATACATTATAAATTCTGTAAAAGGAATACGCTCTTTTTTATATATTTTTAATATTATTCTTTTACTAATTTATGAATGATTCACAATTTATTTTGAACATTATTCATTTTAAAACTTTGATAAAATAATACTTACAAAAGCACTTTGAAAAAGTGGTTACTTTTTATCTGGACTTTTCGTTCAAAATGCTGTAATCTATACAAGTAGAGTATCTATTATTAGGAGATTGAACATGAAAAAAAGAATTTTATTTACTGTTTTATCAGCTATATTAATGATGGGATTATTGGTAGGTTGCAAATCAGATGTGGAGGACGCAACAACCTCCGAACCTACAATTATTGAATATGAGACTCCTTACAAAAAATGTAGCCTATGTGAAGAGATAAAAATTTGCGGAACTTATGATGTGGACGGTGCATCCCATATTGTATGCGATGATTGCTACAATGAATTTGCAACCGCTTTCGAAATCCCCAGAACCTGTAGTTTATGTGGCGAAGAAAAACCTTGTGCCGGTTACATGATGGAAGAAACCTTGCATGTAGTATGTAATGAATGCTACCCTACCTTTGCTACTCAACTTGGAATTCCTGTACCTTAATTGTTTTATGAAGTCTTAAACTATTTTCACAAATTCGTTTAGAACGAAACCTTATATCGAAACATTAAAACCGTTTTCTTTTGTTTTTAACATCTCCATTTTTTAAGATGGAAACCAAAATACAAAAGAAAACGGTTTTTTATTCTAATATATACGCTTGCATACGCATATAATCTTCTCTAAGAAGCTTTCCTTTAATACGAATGCCTTCTTCAGCGTACTCTTCTTCCGCAATCTGAGCATTCTGCTTTAACCTTGAATAGCTTGCACCATCCTTGTACGGAATCAACAACTCGCAAGAAATATAATTCTTCATAAAAAGATCCTGAATCATTTCAAGTAGTTCTTTGATACCGATTTGCAAGGATGCGCTCATATAAATTCTATTTCCGATACGTTTAGGCAACTCCTCAGGCGCAAAAAGTACATCCGCCTTATTATATACATAAATTGCCGGAATACTTCCGGATTCCAAGTCTTTTAAAACCTCTCTTGTTATATCAATCTGCTCCTCATGGTTCACGTCAGAAGCATCAACAACATGCAATAAAACATCTGCATCCTTCGTTTCCTCTAATGTAGAATGAAATGCCTCTACCAAAGCATGGGGTAAATGGCTTACAAATCCTACAGTATCCGTTAAAAGAAAAGGGATTTTGCCTTCCGGCTCAATTCTTCGCACGGTGGTATCCAAAGTAGCAAAAAGCATGTCTTTTTCAAATACTTTCTTTACATCCTTATCATAATCATCGCCTTTTTTACCATAATCAATAAAAGCATTCATAAGCGTAGATTTGCCGGCATTTGTATAACCAACCAATGCCACACGAAAAACACCGTTTTTATCACGGCGTTTACGCTGTACCTGACGATTTTCTTCCAAATCTTTCAATTCTCTGCGAAGTTGTGCCAGACGGTTCTCAAGATAACGCCTGTCAAGCTCTAATTTCTTCTCGCCGGCGCCCTTATTACTCATACTTCCGCTTCCGCCCCCCTGACGGCTTAAGGCCTCATGAAGGCCCACTAATCGCGGCAATGTATATTGTAATCTTGCCACCTCTACCTGAATTTTTGCCTCACGTGTTCTGGCTCTTTTCGAAAAGATTTCTAAAATCAGAGAAGTTCTGTCCATAATGGCAATATGCAACTGGTTCTGGAGATTTCGAAGTTGTGACGGTGATAAAGTCTGGGCAAAAATCACAATATCCGCATCCAACATTACGGCTGATTCTTTTACCTCTTCTACCTTTCCGGGCCCAATTAACGTTGCCTTATTGGGCATATCCAGCTTCTGAGTAATAATACAAACCACTTCCATATTGCAAGCCCTTGCAAGCTGCTTTAACTCATCCATATAAAGGTCAAAGTCATCTATATTATCAAAGTCTGCCCCTACCAAAATGGCACGTTCCTTCTGTTCTTCCTCATTTATATCCATATAAAATTTCTGTTCTGACATTTACTGCTCCGTTCTATTGAAAGTTCTCTATTTATACAAACAATATCTGATATTATTTAATTACAATGATATAATATTT
>JAZNRC010000007.1:0-28925 GCA_045590555.1 Lachnospiraceae bacterium
GATTGAAAGCAACAGAAGATTTGAATTTTCACATGAATGCAGATTAAATGAAATATGCAGGTAAATTAAATCAATCTGTTAAGAATTTGATAAGAATTTAATAGTAGTTTGTTAAAGAAATTTTTCTTGGAACCATATATAATACACCTATAAGCTGGATAAAAGATATTCGCAAAGAGAGGAGTTATTATATATGGTTTCGTCTATTTTAAGAACTGATAAGTTATGCAAGTCATTTTCAAACGGTGGCAGACAGCAACATGTGATAAAAAATATGGATTTAGAAATTATGGAGAATGATTTCACTATCATAATGGGAGCTTCAGGCTCGGGTAAATCCACATTATTATATGCACTCTCCGGAATGGATAAGCCGAATCTTGGAAAAGTATATTTTGGCGATGAAGAAATACAGGATTATTCCAATGATGAACTGGCAGTATTCAGAAGAGGTAACTGTGGTTTCGTATTTCAGAGTGTTTATTTATTAGAGAACCAGACAGTTCTTGATAATGTTCTGACCGGAGCCTTGATTGTGCAGAAGAATTCACCGGAGCTTGTACAGAAAGCAAAAGATTTATTGAAAAAGGTTGGTATCAATGAGGAAATGTGGGATAAGTATCCCAGTCAGTTGTCAGGTGGGGAAGCGCAGAGAGTGGGAATTGTCAGGGCAATTATTAATGATCCGAAGATTCTTTTTGCAGATGAGCCTACCGGAGCTCTTAACTCAGCAGCAAGCAAGGATGTGTTGGATATCTTCACAGAGGTACATAAGAATGGTCAGACAATCGTAATGGTAACCCATGATTTAAAGACGGCACTGAGAGGAAACAGAGTTCTGTTCCTGCGAGACGGCAAAGTGGAAGGTGATTATAGAATGCCAAGGTTTGGCGAGAATGATCAGAAAGAAAGAAGGGATAAGCTTTCGCAGTTCCTTGAAACAATGGGGTGGTAAAGAAAGATGAAAATACTCAGATTATCACTATTTAATTTAAAAAAGAATAAAAAAGAAGCATTATCTGTTATGTTTCTTACCGCAATTACCATGTTGCTTATGGGTATTTCTGTTTGTAACATAACAAAAGTAAACACGGTTTTTGATAATTCATTTGAGAAGACAGGTAGTGTGAATACTATAATTTGGTTTCCGGCAGAGGTATATCGTCAGGACTATAAAGATATTTTAGAAGATGATGACAGAGTGTCCCGTGTAGAGGAAGCAGATGCATTGTATTCTATGAGTGGTTCTTATAAAAAAGAGGATGAATTAATCGGAGCCAGCTTTTTCTTCGTAACAGAAAATTCTGAAAAAAAGATTGAAAATTTTAATCCGGAGACAAATTTGACCGAGGTTGAAATTAATAATTTCAGTCATCCTATATGGTTACCTGAATACTTTAAGTATAGTCAGAAATACGAAGTGGGTAATCCTTTTATTTTTGTCCTAGCAGGCAGGGAGTATCCTTTTGAAATTGCAGGATTTTATAATTCAGGACTTTTGAGCAATAACAGTAGGCTGAAATGTGTTATTTCAGAAGGAGATTATCAACTGCTTTCAACAGTTATGGACGAGGAAAAAGTTCTGGCTTATGACTGTGAGGAATCTTTTTTGCCATCTGAATATATATCATTGTGTTCAGACCAATCTTCTGAAAACGTCACAAAGTATTGTGCTTATACCAGAAAGAGTGGCGAAAAAGAGAATACTACAATGTTTATTACGTTGTATCTGTACTTTTTGCTTGCAGTTTCTTTTATTACGATGATTTCGTGTCTTTTTATGATTCGTCACAAGATATCAAATGATATTGAGGACCAGATGCAGTCAATAGGTGTGCTTGAAGCACTGGGTTACAAATCCGGGGAAATATCGCTGGTTTATATTTTTGAGTATATGCTTACCGGAGGCGTTGGAGTTTTATTTGGAACGTTACTGGTAATACTAACGGACCCGATTCTTAACAGCATTATTGAAGGAATGATTGGAAAGCATGTGTATGGCGGTGTGAACCTTGGACTACAGTTTATTATTATGTGCATTTTGGTTCTTATCATTGTTTTGTCTGCTCTTGGAAAAGCAAAAACAGTAAAAAAATATCCACCGATGGTGGCGTTCAGAAAAGGAATTCATACACATCATTTTGGAAAAAATCGTTTTCCACTTTCAAGGGCAAAAGGAAATGTCAATCTGAGACTTTCCATGAAGGAGCTTACTGGAAATACAAAACACAATATCGGAATGATGATATGTATATTTGCAACAGCAACGGCAATTCTTTTGGGCTTTTATTTCTTTGACTTTTTGAAGGCCGGAGCTGCATCTATTGTGACAATTACCGGGTTAGAAGTTGGTGATGTAAGGGTGGAACTTATGGATGGTGTCAATCCATATGAAATTCGGGAAACAATACTGGAGTTTCCGGAGGTAAGAAAGGTATTGGTTACCTATCCGGATACTATGGTAGATGCAGAATGCAGAAGTGGAAATAACCAATATGAGCGGGGGTATCCAACAATTTTTGATGATTTCAAGGAAACAGAAAATGTTCATCTCATTGAAGGGCGTTATCCGGAACATAATAATGAGATTATGATTGCACATGGAAGAGCAAGAGATGGTGGGTTTACTATAGGAGACAGCATTGTCGTAATAGGTGAGGGAACTGAGAATAGTTATATTATTACAGGTATTGTTAATTCAATGAATAATGGCGGAATGAATTTATATTTTACATCAGAAGGCTACAGACGTTCTTTTCCTGCTGCCAGACCATCTAATATCGAAATCTATTTAGAAGAAGATGCAGACAGTCATGAATTTATGGAAAAACTGACGGCATTTTATGGAGGAAGTGTGGAAGACACCATAGAGAACAGTGTTTCTGTCAATAATGATGCAGATAGAATTAGTCAGGTTGCGGATGAAAAAATGGCACAGCTTATTTCTTTATACGGCGTAACAGATGTGGATTATGCTATTAAAATCGGAGATAGCGTTATAACCGGAAACAGCGAGAGATTTATTCTTCGTGAAGTTACTTTTACGGCTGAACTGGCAGAAGGTCTATTTGGAACGGTTGCCGTTGGTGTGAAGGCGATTTCGGCGGT
Organism: Lachnospiraceae bacterium; assembly: GCA_045590555.1. Lineage (GTDB taxonomy): Bacteria > Bacillota > Clostridia > Lachnospirales > Lachnospiraceae > UBA3766. The sequence continues at coordinate 3,109 of JAZNRC010000007.1, forward strand.
AATTGTCAGTATTTCCCTAATTGTTGCGGCAGTAATTCTTAGTGTTCTTGCAGGAACAACCGTGAGAAGAAAGAGAAAAGAGCTAGGTATTATGAAGGCTATGGGATACACTTCAAAGGATTTGATGCAACAGATTGCATTTCGTATTATGCCAATTGCTTTTGTGGCAGTGATTCTCGCATCCGTTTGTTCCGTGCTTTTGATGAATGCTTTTGGTCTTGTTATGTTTGCGGTTATTCTTGATGTCAACTTTTGGATTATGATTCCAATTGATATATGTATACTTTTATTCTGTTATCTGGTGACCTATATCAGTGCAGGTAAAGTAAAAAAGATTTCAGTAACTGAATTGATGACAGAATAGCGTGAAAGGTGAGGTTATTTATATGAAACATAAAAAAAACAGGTTATTGGCGATGGTTCTTGCCAGCATGCTGGGAATCGTAGGGGTATTCTGGGGTAGCAGACAAGAGGTGTTAGCAGAGAAACCTTTTGTCAATGTAAATGAACAGAATGTACAGACCGATGAGGTCGTGAATGTATCGGAGGAAAAATTATACGGTATAGGTTCCGTCAGTAAGGTGTATGTTACGACGGCGGTTATGCAGCTTTCTGAAGAAGGAAAGATAAATTTGGATGCACCGATTACAGAATATATTCCGGATTTTAAGATGGCAGATGAAAGATACAAAGAGATAACCGTCAGAATGTTAATGAACCACACCTCGGGAATTATGGGCTCAAGTACTACGAATGGGATGCTTTATGAGGATAATGATACGCGTTACCATGATGAACTTCTTCAATCGCTTGCAGAACAAAGATTGAAGGCTGACCCGGGTGCCTATGCCGCCTATTGCAATGATGGTTTTGGATTATTGGAAATCATAGTTGAAAATGTAACCTGTATGAGTTATACAGAGTATCTTGATAAGTATATTGTCGATGAAATAGGGGCTGAAAATACAGGGACGCCGGCAAACAAATTTCAAATGGCGGAGATGGTTCCTATATACAAACTAGGAAATATCTTATATGACTATAATTATTGTATGAATCTTGGAAGTGGAGGCGTTTATGCCACCGCTTCTGAAGTGGCAGAGTTTGGTTCTACGTTTTTTACGGGAAATAATACACTTTTGACAGAGAATTCCAAAGATGAAATGGCAAGCTGCTGGACAGACGATCCTTACATGGACGGAAATGGTCTGGGTTGGGACTATGTGGAGATGTTACAGTACGAAGAAGCCGGCGTGAAGGTTTTGGGAAAGGGTGGTGATATTGGAAACCAGCATTCTCATTTGTTGGTAGCACCGGATGAAGAAATCAGTGTGGCAGTTCTTAGTAGTGGCGGAAACAGTGCATATAATGCTTTGATGGCACATGCTCTTTTAAAGGTGGTTTTGGAAGAAAGAGGAATTGAAGTTGAAGAAGCAAGTGCGGAGTCGGTAGAATGTCTTTGGGAAGTACCTAAGGAATATGCCAAATATGAAGGATATTATGCAACAAACAGTGAAATTTGGAATATCAGCTTTCCAGATGGGAAGTATATGCATCTTGAAAGGATTCTTTACAATAACACTATAAGTGAAGATTATATGTTTACCCATGATGGCAGATTTGTACGAATGGAGAGCAATTTAAGTGAGTGGGCAGACGAGGGGTATCCGCAACGTCCCCTTCGTCAAGACTATAATCAGGTAATATTGACATTTACAGAAGCGGAAAACGGAAAGGTATACATCAAGATAGATGACTTGATGCGTGTAAACGGCCTGGGGAACTATGTGAATCAAAACTACATTGCCCAAAATCTGGAGGAAAACCCTATAAGCGAAGAAGTACAGAGCGTATGGGAGGCAAGATGCAATCGGGATGTAGGAATATATAATCATAAATATTCTTCAACGGCTTATGACATACCAATTAGTAAATGTACGCTGATAAAAGAAGTGCCGGGATATCTGTTTGTCAGTTCAAAAGGATTCGGATTTCTTCTTAAGATTACAGGAGCTGATACTGCAGAAGCATTTTTAACCATTCCTAGTAGTACCAGTCGAGATTTGTTTGATTTATGGGTAGAAGAAGTTACTTTAAAAGATGGGGAATCCTATGAAATAATTTGTCTTAGTTCGGGAGATCAGTATAGATTTCTGGATGAACGTCCTGCCTTGATAAGTGAAGTAAGCGAGATAACTATATGTGGCGAAGAAGCAAGTTGGTATCAGATAGATGATGATATGGCAGGTAATATGATTAAGTTCATAAGACCTGAAGAAAGTGCCATATATGTTTATAATAAATATGGCGAGATGGTATACAGTACTCATATGCAGGATTGGACTGGAGGTATTCCGCTTCCTAAGGATGGATATATTGTTTTCCTTGGAGAAGATGGTGGGAAGATTGAGATTACACAATACGATTAATCTGTTTTTCGTGGCTTTCCTTAATTGCGTGCATGCATGGTTTTTTGTATAATGCTGTTAATAAGATATAAACTTTTAAGAGAGGAATAAATATGGATTATAAAGTTTTAATGATAGATGATGATGAAGTGATTGCACAGTCTACGGCAGAATACTTCAACATGTTTGATATAAAAACAGCATATGTAACCGGTTTTGAGGAAGCGGTGGATTTTTTAGAGAAGGAGCAGGTATCCCTGCTTCTTCTTGACATCAATCTGGGTGATAAATCAGGATTTGAACTCTGCAAAAGAGTAAGAGAAAATTACGATATGCCTATACTTTTTATCAGTGCAAGAACTAGTGATGATGATATGTTGACGGCTCTTAATATTGGCGGTGATGATTATATAAAGAAACCGTACACACTAAACATTTTGCTGGCAAAGGTAAAGGCAATCTTGAGCAGGTACGAGCAGGCAAAGGAAATGGCAGAGTATGTAGCCGGCAATCAGAAATCCGGTGATGCAAGCATCGGTATGAAACTTCAAACTGACAGAGAAGATGGTTGTATCAAGTTGACGGAGGAAATTGTTCTGGATACGAATGTGCATAAGATAAAAAGAGCAGATATCCAGATAAGTCTTAAGGCTATGGAATATAAGATGCTCCTGTATCTTTTGAAAAACAGGAACAGAGTTGTGACTAAAGAGGAACTTCTGAAAAATGTATGGAATGATGAATTTATAGGAGAAGGAACTTTGTCGGTACATATCAGACACCTTAGAGAAAAGATAGAAGCAGACCCCAAGAATCCAGAGATTATAAAAACTATTTGGGGCGTTGGTTATATGATTGAAGAATATTAATTTTAAGATGTTGAATCAATGAAATGTGAGAACATATATTACACCGGAGTGAATGATATGAAGAACTATGTAAGAATTGTTATTGTTGTATGTATCATATTTGTTATCGGTTTGCTGGGATGTCTAACGATTATGGATAGGCATTTGCATAATATTAGCGAAAACGATGTTGATGTAATACAGCTAAATGATATTAGAGAAACGGTAAAGCAAAACTGGGATGCACTTCAAAACCTGGATAGTGAAGAGTTTGAAGTGGATTTTGTCGTGCTTGATAATATAAATAACATACTTTATAGTTCTGATTCTATTGAGGAGAATGAGAAACTTACTGTTGAAGAAGCGATAAAGAACAGATATCCCTATTCTTATGTTGTTAGAGATAACAAAATTGTGGGTTGTGTTGTTATGCTTGATTCCGGCGAAGAGATATATATGAGCATAAGAAATAAAATGATTCTGGGATTTGGGATATGCGGACTGACTATTTTGTTGGGAGCAGTGTTATTTGCATTATATATTCAAAAGAATATTATTGTCCCGTTTAAGCAGATGGAGGACTTTGCGGGGAAGGTCGCGGAAGGAAAACTTGATGAGCCGCTTCTGACAGAGAAAAACAACATGTTTGGTGTGTTTTCTGAAAGCTTTGACATTATGAGAGAAGAATTGACAGAGTCGAGAAAGAGGGAGCAGGCGCTTCAGAGGAAAGAAAAGGAGCTGATAGCATCCCTTAGTCACGATTTGAAGACACCTATTACCGGAATTAAACTTTCGGCAGAACTTCTTAAGGCGAAGCTTATAATGCAGGGGATAGAGAATCTGGATCAGATTGCAGATAATATTTATAAGAAAGCAGACCAAATGGATTTTCTGGTAAGCGACCTTTTTTCCTATACGCTGGATGATTTGAGTGAATTTACGGTAAACTGTCAGGATGAAGAGTCGTGTGTGCTTAGCGATATCATCAAAAAGAATGATGATAAGGGTTGCATAGTTCAAAGTAGTATTCCGAGTGTGCTTATTCATATTGATGTGAAACGTTTGAATCAGGTGATTGGAAATATTATTGCCAATTCCTTTAAATATGCAGATACTAAAATTGATGTAAATTACAGAATCATAGAAGGATATCTAGAGATGCAGATAAGGGATTATGGTCCCGGTGTACCGGAGGAAGAACTGCAGCTTATAACCAATAAGTTTTATCGTGGTAAAGGTGTGGAGGATATCAAGAAGGAAGGTAGCGGTTTGGGACTTTACATATCGAAGACGCTTATGGAAAAAATGAATGGAGAAATGGTGTGTAAAAGTGATGGTGAAGGATTTGTTGCAATTCTTCTTATACCCCTTAGCTGATTGTAACCTATTCAATTCTACGCATTGTTATTAGTGAAGTGAATTAGCTTATTAATGGTTTTAAACACATTCGAGATGATAGTTTTAGTTGTATATGGAGGATAGTTTATGTCATCAATTTTTGAAGGAACAATGACATTGAATAATTGGAAGGAAATTGAAAAATACAGTAAGGAAGGAGCAAAGGTTCTATTTCCTTTAGGTGTAATTGAAGAGCATGGTCCACATATTTCTCTGGGTTCAGATATTAACTGGAGTCATGCTATATCCTTGAGAGTTAGGGAAAAATTAAGAGAATTGGGGAGTGAAAGTGTGGTGGCACCACCATATTATTGGGGAGTAAACCACTGTACAGGTGGTTTTCCTGGTAGTTTTTCGCTAAGACCCGAAACTATGCAACAGGTTCTTTTTGAAATTTTTGAGAATTTGAAGAACTTTGGATTTTTAGAGGTATATTGCTTTAATTATCATGGGGACTCTTTACATGTTAAATCCATTGTTGAATCGATTAAGAGGGCTAATGCAGAACTTGGACTTTGTGTTAAATTGGTTCTAGAAGCTATGGATTTGGGATTGTATGGTTGGACAGGAAATGAAGATTTTTTGCTAGTATATAAGCCGGATTATCCACTTGAATGGTTTGAGGAGATAGAACCGGACGAACAAGGGCTTTTTGATATTCATGCCGGTGCGTACGAAACTGCAGTTATGAACTATTTTTGTCCTGAGCAAGTAGATATAAATGTGGCATTAAGTTTAAAATCATCATCTTTGGATAATGATGGGATGAAGAAATGGTTGCAGGGGGGTGACGTTACAAAAGAAGTAGTGCCACTGGGCTATGCAGGTAATCCGGCAGGGTATAGGATGGTTGAAAAACATGTAAAAGGGATTATAGACTTACAGGTGCAAGATATTGTCGGACAAATTGTGAGAAAAAATTGAATTTTGAATTGGATTGGAGAAATATAATGATAAGATATTCCACTCTCGAAAATGTATCTATTGAAGTGTTGTTTAAAGCTTTTATGCAATCATTTCAAGGATTTCGTATCACTACCGAAACAACTTATGAATCATTTTCTGAAATGCTTACAGAACGTAATTATGATTCGACAATTTTGATTGGGGCATTTGATACTGAAACTGGAGAACTTGTGAGCTATGTTCTAAATAGTATACTTGAGCGAGATATTAAAACTGCTTATGATATACTCACGGGAACAATACCGAATTACCGTAGACAGGGAATATCAAGAACTATTTTTGAAAAGATGAAAATTCTGCTTCAACAAAATGAGGTGAAGTTATACACAACAGAAGTTCTTAAGACAAATCCAGGAGCACTAGAGTTATATTTGTCCGTTGGATTTGCGATAAAAAATGAAGTTGTAAATGTCATCAAAACGCCAAAGGGAAGCAGAGAAGTATACGAGTATGAAATTGTTATGAGCATTTAGGGTATTAACAAAATGTAAGCCTAGCAACCACTTGAAAATTGAATTTTGCAGATGAGTAAGTGGTCGCATATATATAAAGATTGTGAGGATTAAATATGAGTAAGAGATTTTCAATAGTTTGGACAATATTATTTTTGTATGTTATAGGATATTTTGCGATTAGTATTAATACCGGAAAACAGGATTTTCTTTGGTTGGAACTATCCCTTTTGTCACTCATTGTTTCGATGATCTTATTGATAAAAAATCATTTCCCCAAAAGAAAATATCTGATATTATCTTCTGTTTTGACTTTACTATATTTGCTGTCTGAAACTTTTAGGTTCAATGCATTTACAGTGATTCAAGGGATGATTCTGTTTCTTTCATGCTGCGCGTCATGTAGTGTTTTTGAGAAATGTGGAGAACACTCATTACGGTGGATTAGAAATGATAAAAAGCAAGATGTATTTGTAAGTATTGTAATTGGAATAGTATGTGGAATTCTTTGGGGAGGTATCAACTTTCTTCTCATGCGAGGAAGTAATCCTGTGGTTCAGACAAATGTGTTTAAAGCACTGATAGTGTCCTTAAATCCAGCAATACTCGAAGAGGTTGCGTGTCGTTGTGTATTTTTTGCTTTCTGTTTAAGTATGGCAGAAGGAGAACTTAAGGGCAGATTTCAAAGATTTACAGGTTGGTTCATGATGATTGTTCCTCATATTTTGCCACATATGCTTTTTAGTATGACAAATGGTATAATCGAAAGTATATTGTCATGGTTGATATCTCTTGTGCTGTATATTGTTGTTTTCGGATTTGTTTTTGCTTTTTTACAGAAAAAGAGAGATGTTACATCTGCAATGATAGCACACGGAATTGTTGATTGGATTAGATTCTGTATTTTTGGCTTGCCAATCTAAGGTGAAACTTTCAGTTTCATAGAGGAATTGAAAGCACGCAAGAATTTGAATATGACTAGCAAACGAAATAATATGGTAAAGTGAGAATGAAATCATGAACTTAGCAACACGTAAATACACCGAAAACGATCTTCCTGCAATGATTCAAATCTGGAACGAAATCGTAGAAGAAGGCATTGCCTTTCCGCAGGAAGAACTTTTAACAATTGAGTCCGGAAGAGAATTTTTTGCGTCCCAGACTTATACGGGCGTGGCGGTGGATTCTGAAACGGACCGAATCTATGGACTGTATATTTTACACCCTAATAATATAGGAAGATGCGGACACATCTGTAACGCAAGTTACGCGGTAGCAGCAGACAGTCGCGGTTTGCATATCGGTGAAAAGTTGGTAAAAGATTGTATGGTCCAAGGCAAAGCGCACGGCTTTAAGGTGTTGCAATTCAACGCCGTTGTGGCAACCAACATTCATGCAAGACATTTGTATGAAAGATTAGGATTTGTCCAGTTGGGCACGATTCCCGGCGGATTCCGTATGAAGGACGGACAGTACGAAGATATTTGCCCGTACTACAGAGAATTGTAGGAGTAAAATCATAGGAGGCTGTTTATGAAGAAGGGGATAAAAATGACGCTGATTATTTTGGGAGTTGTAATCCTTTTATTTCTCGCAATTTTTATCAATCATCAAATCAGGCTAAAAAAGGAAGCGAAGCTTTTAACACCCATCGGGCAACTCGTGGAAGTGGACGGCCATAAAATGAACATATATATAGAAGGCGAAGGAGAACAGACTATTGTATTCCTTTCCGGAGGCGGAACCTGTTCGCCTGTCTTGGATTTTAAGTCGTTGTATTCTTTGCTGAGTGACGACTATAAGGTGGTCGTGGTGGAAAAGTTCGGCTACGGTTTCAGCGATGTGGTGGATAAAGAGAGAGACGTTGCATCCGTCCTTGCGGATACGAGAGCGGCACTGGCGGCAGCAGGCGTGGAAGGGCCGTATATTTTATGTCCGCATTCTATGTCGGGCATTGAGGCCTTGTATTGGGCACAACAGTATCCCGAGGAAGTATCGGCGATTGTCGGTTTGGATATGGCAGTTCCCAGAGCATATGAAGATTATAAAATGAATGTGCCTATGTTAAAATTATCGCAACTTGCCGCGCGGATGGGAGTCATAAGACTTCTTCCGGGCGTTGCGGAAAGCGAGGCGATGAAGTACGGCACCCTAATCGAAGAAGAAAAAGAGATTTACAAGGCGGTGTTCTTTAGCCGTACGGCAACCACTACCATGATGAATGAGGTGGGCAGTATCAAAGAGAGTGCGAAGGTGGTAGATGATGCAGGTGTTCCGCAGGTGCCCATGCTTTTATTCGTATCAAACGGAAGCGGAACCGGCTGGGAGGAAGAGGCCTGGCGTAATTATCAGAAAGATTACATTCAGGAAGTTTCGGATGGCAGACTTGTTGAACTGAATTGTTCCCATTATGTGCACGACCACGAATACGTATTAATAGCGGAAGAGATGGCAGAGTTCATATCATCTTCGCTATAGAATTGCATTAATAATCAGAAGAGAGAATATTTTCTATAGAAATAATAATATATATTTTCAATACCTACGCCCTGCAACTTTTAAAAATAATTTAAAAAAACCATTGACGAAAATACCCTCGTGTGCTATTCTAACCTAGCAAGATTGGTTTTTAGGCCTTTTTTTTATGCGCTTAAATTTCATTAAATCAAGCAAAAAGATTCGTTAAGAAAATAGAAATAAATACGCGTGGAGGTGGGAAAATGCGTACAAGAATTACTTTAGCATGTACAGAATGCAAGCAGCGTAATTACAACACAACTAAGGATAAGAAGACTCATCCTGACAGAATGGAAACAAAGAAGTATTGTAGATTCTGCAAGGCTCATACATTGCACAAAGAAACTAAATAATTTGTCTTTTTTATTCGAAAGGAAATTAGAATTATGGCAAATGCGTCAAACACAGAGAAACCTAGAAAAACAAGTTTCTTTCGTGGCGTGAGACAGGAATGGAAGAAAATTACCTGGCCCTCTAAAAACGATGTTGTAAAACAGACAGCGGTTGTCCTTGTGGCAATTATTTTAATCGGTGCTTTGATTTTCGGTGTGGATGCACTTGTAAAGCTCGGTATGGAATGGTTAACAAATTTAAGTTTTTAAGGTGAGGGTGGACGTATGGAAGAAAACAAAGAATTCGACATTGGCCAGAGTGACAATAAAAGTGGCAAAGGTATGGGATGGTATGTGGTTCACACTTATTCCGGATATGAGAATAAGGTAAAGACCAACATCGAAAAAGCAATTGAGAATCGTCATCTTGAGAATGAAATCTTGGAAGTACGTGTTCCCATGCAGGATGTGGTTGAAGTGAAGAATAACACCAAGAAAGTTGTTCAGAAAAAACTTTTTCCCGGATATGTTTTGCTTCATATGAATGCAGACGATGAAGTTGCATGGTATGTAGTAAGAAATACCAGAGGTGTTACCGGTTTCGTAGGACCCGGAAGTAAGCCCGTTCCTTTGACGGAAGCAGAAATGAAAATGCTGAATGTCGGTGGCAGCGAGACTGCACATATTGATGTCAAAGAAGGCGATGCAATTACCGTTATTGCAGGTGTTTGGAAAGATACCGCAGGTATTGTTAAGCGCGTGGACGAAGGTAAGCAGGTTGTTACCATCAGCGTAGAAATGTTTGGCCGTGAGACGCCGGTTGAAATCGGTTTCTCAGATATTAAGAAAATGTAAAAATGCTTGTTCATAGGATTTATCCTATTTTAGCAACTGTAGTGTTGTTATATGAACAGTGGGAGCCGTTGCATAGGGCACGGCGCCGAACCACAATTTATTAGGAGGTAGCCAAAATGGCAAAGAAAGTAACAGGTTATATCAAATTACAGATTCCTGCCGGCAAAGCAACACCGGCACCGCCTGTAGGTCCTGCACTTGGACAGCATGGCGTTAACATCGTTGAATTCACAAAGCAGTTCAACGCTAAGACAGCAGATAAGGGTGACTTAATCATCCCTGTTGTTATCACAGTTTATGCAGACAGAAGCTTTAGTTTCATTACTAAGACTCCTCCCGCTGCAGTTCTTTTAAAGAAGGCTTGTAACCTTAAGACAGCATCTGCTAAGCCTAACAAGCAGAAGGTTGCAACAATTTCTAAGGATAAGGTTCGTGAAATCGCAGAAATGAAGATGCCGGACTTAAACGCAGCAAGTATCGAAGCAGCTATGAGCATGATCGCGGGTACAGCTCGCAGTATGGGTATCGTAGTAGAAGATTAATTTTAGAAGGTGGGAGCACGTGTGTGCATTGAACCACAAGGAGGTAAAAAAGTTATGAAACATGGTAAGAAATATAACGAAGCAGCTAAGCTTGTTGATAGAGCTACACTCTATGATCCTGCTGATGCAGTTGCTTTGGTAAAGAAGACTGCTGGTGCTAAATTTGATGAAACAGTAGAAATTCACATTAGAACAGGTTGTGACGGACGTCACGCTGAAGAACAGATCCGTGGTGCGGTAGTATTACCCAACGGTACAGGTAAGACAGTTAAGGTTCTCGTATTCGCTAAGGGCGATAAGGCAAACGAAGCTGAAGCAGCAGGTGCTGATTATGTAGGCGGCGAAGAACTTATTCCTAAGATTCAGAACGATGGTTGGTTAGATTTCGACGTAGTTGTTGCAACTCCCGATATGATGGGTGTTGTTGGTCGTCTTGGTAAGGTTTTAGGACCTAAGGGCTTAATGCCTAACCCCAAGGCCGGCACTGTAACAATGGACGTTACCAAGGCTATCGCTGATATCAAGGCTGGTAAGATTGAATACAGACTTGACAAGCAGAACATCATTCACTGCCCTATCGGAAAGGTATCTTTCACAGAAGAGAAGTTGAATGAAAACTTCGAAGCTTTAATGGAAGCTATTAAGAAGGCAAAACCCAGCTCATTAAAGGGACAGTACTTAAGAAGTGTAACCCTTTCAAGCACAATGGGACCTGGTGTTAAAGTAAACGTAATGAAGCTGTAATCAGCATTTTAAAAGACAGTGGAGCAATCCGCTGTCTTTTTGTTTATAGAAATGATTTTGTTTGCGGTAAAATGTTGCTGTTCAAATATAATAGAAAATGATAAAATGCAAATATGAGAGATACTTTAGATGTTAATGCGGGAAAAAACAGAATATGGAATATTTTAGGGGTCGTTGTAAGTGTGTTGCTTTGCGCGGCATTCCTTGTTTTTCTTATAATCCGTAAAAACAATATTCGTGCGGAAGAACTTTTGTTAAGTCAAACATCGGAACCGCTTCCGCAGATTACGGGAGAGGAACTCTTCCCGGAATGGTATGAGGAGGATAATATTTCGGATGGTCATGAAGTCCCGAACGGTGAAGGGAATGCAGATGCTAACAATATGGCGGAAAATACCTACAGATTACCGGATAAGGACACGGTGACTTTTACCTTTGCAGGAGATGTGCTTTTGGATGAAGAGTATGCGGTTATGAGTACATATCGTGCAAACGGCAGTGTTTTGGAAGCGTGCATTGCACCGGAACTTTTGGAGATTATGCGCGGTTCGGATGTTTTTATGATTAATAATGAGTTTCCTTATACCAATCGCGGCATACCGTTGGCAAATAAGGCGTTTACTTTTCGGGCAGATCCTGCCAATGTGCAACTTTTAGATGAAATGGGTGTGGATATTGTGTCTCTGGCTAATAACCATGCGTCGGATTACGGGGAGATTTCATTGTTGGATACATTGGATACCTTAAACGAGGCAGGGATTCCTTATGTGGGAGCCGGCAGAAATTCAGAAGAGGCGTCCAAGGTGGTTTTTTATGAAAAAGATGGTTTGAAGGTAGGCATTGTTTCTGCGACGGAAGTAGAACGTCTGGCGAGCCCGGACACTAAGGGGGCTACGGAAAATTCTCCGGGAACATTCCGTTGTTTTCAAAATGATGCGCTTGAAGATGTCATAAGGGATGCAAAAACAAAGTGCGACTTTTTGATTGTATATGTGCACTGGGGAACGGAAAGTACCGATGAACTAGATTGGAGTCAGCCCGGTCAGGCGGTTGATTTTACTGCAGCGGGAGCGGATGTGATTATCGGAGCGCATCCTCATGTATTACAGGAGATTGCATATGTAAATGATGTGCCGGTATTTTACAGTCTGGGCAATTATTGGTTTAATTCCAAGACTCAGGACAGTTGTCTTGTGACTCTGGAAATCGGAAGTGAGGGACTGGTTTCGGCTAAGTTTATTCCCTGCAGAACAGAAGGAAGCAAAACTTATCTCGCGACTGATGCGGAAGCGGAACGAATTCTGAACTATATGCGAGAACTGTCAGAAGGCGTAAACATCGATGTAAACGGATATGTTACCAAGGAATAACGTTGGTTATTGTGCGTTGTTTGCGTGGATATTTTAAATAAAAGGAATTATATAAAAAAGCTTGACAATACGGAATGTATGTGATAAGTTTATTGAGGTTGTGAAAATAACCGCGCCGAAGACAGTAGGTGTCGCCAAGCGACGTAAGGGATTAACGCCTACCGAGGATGAGTAAATTTTGATTGAATTTTGCCCTCTCGTCTTCTGCGAAGATGAGAGGTTTTCTTTTTAAAAGATATACTCTTTCGGCACCAAATAAAGAAGGAGGTTAAACAAAATGGCAAAAGTTGAATTGAAGAAACCCATCGTGGAAGAAATCTCAGCAAATATTAAAGATGCACAGTCAGTTGTTATCGTTGACCATCGCGGACTTACCGTTGCTGAAGATACCGAACTTCGTAAGCAGCTTCGTGAAGCAGGCATTACTTACAAGGTATACAAGAACACCATGATGAATTTTGCATTCAAGGGAACAGATTGCGAAGGACTTGCGCCTTATTTAGAGGGACCCAGTGCAATCGCGATTTCCAAGGATGACGCTACAGCTCCTGCAAGAATTCTTTGCAAGTTTGCAAAGAACGCTAAGGCTCTTGAAATTAAGGGTGGTGTTGTTGAAGGAACTGTATATGACAGCAAGGGCATTGAAGCAATTTCCAACGTACCTTCAAGAGAAGAATTACTTGGCAAATTACTTGGAAGCATTCAGTCACCTATTACAAACCTTGCACGTGTTCTCAATCAGATTGCAGAACAGCAGGGTGCTCCCGCAGCAGAGTAATTGTTGCATTTGAAACTTTTAGAACAAACATTATTATTAAATGGAGGAAAATAAAATGGCAAAGTTAACAACTCAGGAATTTATCGACGCTATCAAAGAGTTAAGCGTACTTGAATTAAACGATTTAGTAAAAGCATGTGAAGAAGAATTTGGTGTATCTGCAGCAGCAGGTGTTGTTGTAGCAGCAGCAGGCGCTGGCGCAGCAGCTGAAGCAGCTGAAGAAAAGACAGAATTCGACGTAGAATTAACAGACGTTGGACCTAACAAGGTTAAGGTTATCAAGGTTGTACGTGAAGCTACAGGCCTTGGCTTGAAGGAAGCTAAAGACTTAGTAGACGCTGCTCCTAAGATGATTAAGGAAGGCGCTTCTAAGGAAGAAGCTGATGATATCAAGGCTAAGTTAGAAGCTGAAGGCGCTAAAGTTACATTGAAGTAATTTTATACGATAAGTATAAAAACCGCGAAGATTTATTCTTCGCGGTTTTTTTGTTGCATAATAAAATTAAAAAAACTGGAAAATAATGTTTGACTTCCGTCTTGTTTTCTGCTATTATGGATAATGCTCTATTGTGGTTTACTGTCCCTTTTTGTCTTTAGACGCAAGAGGGTTGTTTCTTTGTGGACAAAAACAGCAAAAAGAGAGACATGTATCCCGAAATAGGCAAAAAACGGCTATATAACATAAATAAGAACGGAGTGGAGTGTCAATGGAAAAGAACAGAATACGTCCTATTGTTAACGGCAACAGTATGCGTATGAGCTATTCACGTCAGAAAGAAGTTCTGGAGATGCCTAATCTCATCGAAGTTCAGAAGAATTCCTACAAGTGGTTCTTGGAGGAAGGCTTAAGAGAAGCATTCGATGATGTTTCTCCTATTACAAATTTCGGTGGCGATCTTCGCATGGAGTTTGTAGATTTTGAACTTGCTGAGAATGAAATCAAGCATACGATTGAGGAGTGTAAAGAAAGAGACCTTACTTATGAAGCACCCTTAAAAGTTACAGTTCGCCTTTTCAATAAGAATGATCAGGATAATGTAAAAGAACACCCTATTTTTATGGGTAATTTCCCTTTGATGACGGAAACAGGTACTTTCGTTATCAATGGTGCAGAGCGAGTTATCGTTAGCCAGTTGGTACGTTCGCCCGGTATCTATTATGAAATTGGACATGATAAAATTGGTAAAGAGCTTTTCTCGGCAACTGTAATCCCCAACCGTGGTGCGTGGTTAGAGTATGAAACCGACTCTAATGATGTTGCATACGTGCGTGTGGACAGAACCAGAAAAGTTCCCATTACCGTATTCATCAGAGCTCTTGGTCTGGGAACAGACGAAGAGATTCTTGAAGTGTTCGGCGAAGAACCCAAGATTCTTGCAAGTTTTGCAAAGGACCCTTCCAAGAATTATGTGGATGGTTTAAAAGAATTATACACCAAGGTACATCCCGGAGAGCCTTTTAGCGTGGAAAGTGCAGAAAGCTTTTTAAGTGCTATGTTCTTTGATCCCAGAAGATATGATCTTGCTAAGGTTGGACGCTATAAATTCAACAAAAAACTCATGCTTAAGAACAGAATTCGCAATCATGTTCTTGCGGCAGATGTTGTAAATGAATATACAGGAGAAGTTATCGCAAAGGCCGGCGAAATTGTTACTGCAGAAATGGCAGATTCCATTCAGAATGCAGCAGTAACCTCTGTATTGATTCAGACAGAAGAAAAGAACGTAAAGGTTCTTTCTAATATGATGGTTGACATCAACGAATGGATCGACTGTGACGCAGAAGAATTAGGCGTTACTGAGTTGGTTTATTTCCCCGTGCTCCAGAAGATTCTTGAAGAATATTCAGATAAACCGGAAGAATTGGCAGAAGCAATTATGCGTAATGTGCATGAATTGATTCCGAAGCATATCACCAAAGAAGATATGCTTGCTTCCATTAACTATAACATTCATTTGGAATATGGTATCGGTCATGATGACGATATCGACCATTTGGGTAACAGACGTATTCGTGCGGTTGGTGAATTATTACAGAACCAGTACAGAATCGGACTTTCCAGAATGGAACGTGTTGTTCGTGAAAGAATGACAACACATGATTCAGAGGATATTACACCTCAGAAATTAATTAACATCAAACCTGTGCAGGCGGCTATCAAAGAATTCTTTGGTTCTTCACAGCTTTCACAGTTCATGGATCAGAATAACCCTCTTGGTGAATTGACACACAAGAGACGTCTTTCTGCATTAGGACCCGGTGGTCTTTCGAGAGATCGTGCCGGATTTGAGGTTCGTGACGTTCATTATACCCACTATGGCAGAATGTGTCCTATCGAAACTCCTGAAGGTCCTAACATCGGTTTGATTAACTCTCTTGCATCTTATGCAAGAATTAATGAATACGGATTCGTAGAGGCTCCTTATCGTCGTATTGATAAGTCAGATCCTGAGAATCCCCGTGTAACAGATGAAGTTATCTATATGACAGCGGATGAAGAAGATAACTACCATGTAGCACAGGCAAATGAAAAGCTTGATGCAGACGGACATTTTGTCAAGAATATGGTATCCGGTCGTTACAGAGAAGAGACCCAGGAATATCCCAAGGCAATGTTTGATTTTATGGACGTGTCTCCTAAGATGGTATTTTCCGTAGCTACAGCATTGATTCCTTTCTTGCAGAATGACGATGCTAACCGTGCGCTGATGGGTTCCAACATGCAGCGTCAGGCAGTGCCTCTTCTTTTCACAGAGGCACCCGTAATCGGTACAGGTATGGAAGTAAAAACAGCGGTTGACTCCGGTGTTTGTGTGGTTGCCAAGAAGGCAGGTACCGTAACTTACGTATCTTCCGAATTGATTAAGATTACTGCAGATGACGGCGAAAAGATGGAATATCATCTTTCCAAGTTTGTAAGAAGTAACCAGAGTAACTGCTACAATCAGAAGCCTATCGTGTTTAAGGGTGATCATGTAGCGGAAGGTCAGGTAATTGCGGATGGTCCTTCTACGGCAGAAGGTGAACTTGGTCTTGGTAAGAATCCTCTTATCGGTTTTATGACCTGGGAAGGTTATAACTACGAGGATGCTGTTCTTTTAAGCGAAAGATTAGTACGTGAAGACGTTTATACATCTGTTCATATTGAAGAATATGAAACAGAGGCAAGAGATACAAAGCTTGGTGCGGAAGAAATTACAAGAGACGTTCCCGGCGTTGGTGAAGATGCATTAAAGGATCTGGATGACAGAGGTATTATCCGTGTTGGCGCGGAAGTACGTGCCGGTGATATTCTTGTTGGTAAGGTTACTCCGAAGGGAGAGACAGAGCTTACCGCAGAAGAGAGACTCCTTCGTGCCATCTTTGGTGAGAAGGCACGAGAAGTACGTGATACTTCCTTAAAGGTTCCTCATGGTGAGTATGGTGTTGTTGTAGATGCCAAAGTATTCTCCAGAGCGGCAGGGGATTCTGAATTGTCTCCCGGCGTAAACCAGAAGGTTCGTATTTATATTGCACAGAAGAGAAAGATTTCTGTAGGTGATAAGATGGCCGGTCGTCACGGTAACAAGGGTGTTGTTTCCCGCGTATTGCCCGTAGAAGATATGCCTTACTTGCCCAACGGACGTCCTTTGGATATCGTATTGAATCCTTTGGGTGTACCTTCCCGTATGAATATCGGACAGGTGCTTGAAATTCACTTGTCACTGGCTGCTAAGGCTCTTGGTTTTAACATTGCCACACCGGTATTTGATGGTGCAAACGAAGCAGATATCATGGATACCTTAGATCTTGCAAATGATTATGTTAATTCAAGCTGGGAAGAGTTCGAAGCAAAACACAAAGATACTCTTCGTCCGGAAGTACTTGAATATTTATATGAGAACAGAGCTCACAGAGAGCTTTGGAAGGGTGTAGAAATTTCAAGAGACGGTAAGGTAAGACTTCGTGATGGTAGAACAGGCGAGTATTTTGACAGTCCTGTTACCATCGGACACATGCATTACCTTAAGTTGCATCACTTGGTAGATGATAAGATTCATGCTCGTTCTACCGGACCGTACTCATTGGTAACACAGCAGCCTCTGGGTGGTAAAGCTCAGTTCGGCGGACAGCGTTTCGGTGAAATGGAAGTTTGGGCTCTGGAAGCATACGGAGCATCATACACCTTGCAGGAAATCCTGACAGTGAAGTCAGACGACGTGGTTGGACGTGTGAAGACTTACGAAGCTATTATCAAGGGCGAAAATATTCCTACACCGGGTATTCCTGAGTCCTTCAAGGTATTGTTGAAGGAATTACAGTCCCTGTGTTTGGATGTCAAAGTACTTGATGAAAACGGCGATGAAGTTGAAATCAGAGAAAATGTTGAGCCGCCCACCAATAACTATCGTTTCGAGATGGAAGGCGAAGCCAGAAATTATGATTATGAGCGTGATGATATGGCAAGCTACGGCTATCAGAAACAGGAGTTCAATGAAGACGGAGAACTTACAGATGCATATGATGAATCCGATATGGACGATTATGCGGATGAGTTTGTAAGCGAAGTGGATTTTGACGACGCATTTGATGATGAAAACGAATAAGGCGACAGCTTATTTTTGGAAGGAGTGCCAATAATGTCTGATGTAAAAAAAGAGATATATGAACCGATTAGTTTTGACTCCATCAAAATCGGTTTGGCGTCACCGGAAAAGATTTTAGAATGGTCTAAGGGCGAGGTTACCAAGCCCGAGACCATTAACTACAGAACTTTAAAACCGGAACGCGAAGGTTTATATTGTGAAAAGATTTTCGGACCCAGCAAGGACTGGGAGTGCCATTGCGGTAAGTACAAAAAAGTACGTTACAAAGGTATTGTTTGTGACCGTTGTGGTGTAGAAGTAACCAAAGCAAATGTGCGTCGTGAAAGAATGGGACACATTCAGCTTGCGGCTCCCGTGTCACACATTTGGTATTTTAAAGGTATTCCCAGCCGTATGGGACTTATCCTTGATTTAACACCCAGAGTACTTGAAAAGGTATTGTATTTTGCTTCATACATCGTGTTGGATGCCGGTAATACAGACTTAAAGGTAAAAGATATTTTATCAGAGAGAGATTACCAGGAAGCAAGAGAAAAATGGGGCAATGAATTCCGCGTAGGTATGGGTGCAGAAGCAATCAAAGAGCTTTTATCGGCAATTGACCTCGAAAAGGAAAATGCTGAATTAAAGGCTGAGCTTGAGAATGATTCTACCAAGGGTCAAAAGAGAGCTAAAATTGTTAAGCGTCTTGAGGTAGTGGAAGCATTCCGCGAATCCGGAAACAGACCTGAATGGATGATTATGGATGCCATTCCGGTAATTCCCCCCGATTTAAGACCTATGGTTCAGTTAGACGGTGGACGTTTCGCAACCTCTGACTTGAACGACTTATACAGAAGAATTATTAACCGTAACAATCGTCTTGCAAGACTTCTTGATTTGGGTGCGCCTGATATCATCGTGCGCAACGAAAAGAGAATGCTTCAGGAAGCAGTAGATGCTTTGATTGATAACGGTAGAAGAGGAAGAGCCGTAACAGGCCCCGGTAACCGTGCGTTAAAGTCACTTTCCGACATGTTAAAAGGTAAGTCCGGACGTTTCCGTCAGAATTTGTTAGGTAAGCGTGTTGACTATTCAGGACGTTCCGTTATCGTAGTTGGACCTGAATTGAAGATATATCAGTGCGGTCTTCCCAAGGAAATGGCAATCGAACTTTTCAAACCTTTCGTTATGAAAGAATTGGTTGGAAAGGGAATCAGCCAGAATATTAAGCATGCTAAGAAGCTTGTAGAAAAGCTGGATGATACTGTATGGGATGTTTTGGAAGAAGTAATTCGTGAGCATCCGGTTATGTTAAATCGTGCTCCGACACTCCACAGACTTGGTATTCAGGCATTTGAGCCTATCCTTGTTGAAGGTAAGGCTATTAAGCTTCATCCCTTGGTATGTACAGCGTTCAACGCTGACTTCGACGGTGACCAGATGGCGGTACATCTTCCTTTGTCCGTAGAGGCGCAGGCAGAATGTCGTTTCCTCCTTCTTTCACCCAATAACCTTTTGAAACCTTCCGATGGTGCACCTGTAGCCGTTCCTTCACAGGATATGGTTCTTGGTATCTATTACCTGACACAGGAAAGACCCGGTGCGAAGGGCGAAGGCAAGATTTTCAAGGATGTAAATGAAGCAATTCTTGCATATGAGAATGAAGTTATTACACTTCATGCCAGAGTAAAGATTGGTGTAACCAAGACTATGGCAGACGGAACGGAAGTAAAGGGTGTTGTGGAATCAACGCTTGGCCGTTTCCTCTTCAATGAGATTCTTCCTCAGGATCTTGGATATGTAGACAGAAGCATCCCTGAGAATGCGATTAAATTGGAGATTGATTTCCTTGTTGGTAAGAAGCAGTTAAAACAAATTCTTGACAAGGTTATTAATACACATGGAGCAACCAAGACTGCTGAAGTACTTGACCTTGTAAAAGCTACCGGTTATAAGTATTCAACACGTGCGGCAATGACAGTATCCGTATCCGATATGACAGTACCGCCTATCAAAAAGCAGTTGTTAGAAGAAGCACAGGCTCAGGTAGACCAGATTACAACCAACTTCAACCGTGGTATGTGCACGGAAGAAGAAAGATACAAAAACGTTATTCGCGTATGGAATGATACCGATGCCCGTTTGACCAAGGAATTGATGTCAGGTCTTGATTCATACAATAATATCAAGATGATGGCTGACTCCGGTGCCCGTGGTTCCGAACAGCAGATGAAACAGCTTGCAGGTATGCGTGGTTTGATGGCTGATACAACCGGTCGTACTATCGAGTTGCCTATTAAGTCAAACTTCCGTGAAGGTCTTGACGTTTTGGAATACTTCATGTCTGCCCATGGTGCTCGTAAGGGTCTTTCCGATACGGCGCTTCGTACAGCTGACTCCGGTTACCTTACACGTCGAATGGTTGACGTATGTCAGGAATTGATTGTCCGTGAAGTAGACTGTTGTGCAGAAAGAGCTGAAATTGCAGGTATGAATGTTTCTGCATTCGCAGACGGAAAAGAAACCATTGAAACCTTAGAAGCAAGAATTAAGGGTAGATATTCCGTAAATACCATCTGTGATAAAGATGGAAATATTATTGTTAAGAGAAATCATATGATTACACCCAGCAGAGCTGCTAAGATTGTATCTGTAGGTGTAGATGAAAATGGTAATGCAATTGATACCGTTAAAATCAGAAGTATTTTAACCTGTAAGTCACAGAATGGTATCTGTGCAAAATGTTACGGCGCTAACATGGCAACCGGTGAAGCGGTACAGGTTGGTGAAGCGGTTGGTATTATCGCTGCTCAGTCTATCGGTGAACCCGGTACACAGCTGACCATGCGTACTTTCCATACCGGTGGTGTTGCGGGTAACGATATCACACAGGGTCTCCCCCGTGTTGAGGAATTGTTCGAAGCAAGAAAGCCTAAGGGACTTGCGATTATCGCAGAGTTCGGTGGTACCGTACAGATTCATGATACCAAGAAGAAACGTGAAATCGTGATTTCAAACGGTGAACAGGAGAAGAGTTATCTGATTCCTTATGGCGCACGTATCAAAGTACTTGATGGTGCACAGATTGAAGCCGGTGATGAATTGACAGAAGGTAGCGTTAATCCTCACGACTTGCTGGAAATCAAGAAGATTGAAGCGGTTGAGAACTACATGATTCGTGAAGTTCAGAAGGTTTACAGCCTTCAGGGTGTAGACTTGAGCGATAAGCATATCGAAGTTATTGTTCGCCAGATGTTGAAGAAACAGCGTGTGGAAGAAGCCGGAGATACAGATTTACTTCCCGGAAGTCTCGTAGACAGACTTGTTTTGGAAGAAATCAATGAAAAACTCCTTGCTGAGAATCCTGATGCTGCACCTGCAGTGGCAAAAGACATTATTCTTGGTATTACCAAGGCGTCTCTTGCAACCAACTCCTTTATGTCAGCTGCATCCTTCCAGGAAACCACGAAGGTACTTACAGAAGCTGCAATCAAGGGTAAGGTTGACCCTCTGTATGGTTTGAAAGAAAACGTTATTATCGGTAAGTTGATTCCTGCAGGTACAGGTATGAAACGTTACCGTGATGTTAAGATTGATACCATGCGTGAAAAGGTTGATTCTGTTTTTGAAGAAGAACTTACAGAAGAGTTTGAAGCTGAAATGGATATGGCGGAAGAACTTGATGATATGGAAGTAATTGAGGAAGCAGTAGAAACTGAAGAATAAAAGTAATAAAAACCGGAAGCATAGCGCTTCCGGTTTTTTATAATGTCATAAAACACGAAATGAGTTTCTGTTTACAGTTTAGCATTTGCAGCAATGGTATAGATTGTAGCCACGTCTTCTGAACTTAAAGGAACAAAACCACCGGTTTTGCCGTCGCCTAAACCGAATTTTTCCACCAATGTAGGAATGTCTTCTTTTTTAGCTCCCAGTTCTTCAAAATTAATCGGCATACCGATATTATGAAGGAAGGTTCTAAAACATTTTATTCCCTGCAGAGCCGTAAATTCCGGATTCTCAAAATTCATTTCGCAACCCCAGATACGAACTGCCATTTGTGCAAAACGCATCACATTGTGTTTATATACAAATTCCATCCATGCAGGCATAATAACAGCAAGACCTGCACCATGGGCACAGTCATACAAGCCGGAAAGTTCATGTTCAATACCGTGACTGTTCCAATCCTGACTTCTTCCCACGCCTACGATGTCGTTATGAGCAACGGTGCCCGCCCACATAATATTAGCTCTTGCCTGATAATTATCAGGATCTGCGATGACTCTGGGTGTTTCTTTTATCATAGTAAGAAGAACTGCTTCGCAAAGTCTGTCTGTGATTTCTACTTCTGTAGAATTTGTAAAATATCTTTCAAAAACATGTGCCATAATATCAGTGGCACCGCAAGCTGTCTGATATGCGGGTAATGTCTGAGTTAATGCCGGGTTTAAAATAGAGAATTTGGGTCTTAAAAGATCAGAACCTACATCTCTTTTTAACATGCCGTCTTCCTTGGTTACAACTGAACCGGGTGAACCTTCACTGCCGGCTGCGGCAATGGTTAAAACAGTACCGATGGGAAGAGCCTTTTCAACAACTTTGCCGGTGCCGTAAAAGTCCCAAAAGTCTCCGTCATAGGGAACGCCTAAAGCGATACCTTTTGAGGAGTCGATACAGGAACCACCACCTACTGAAAGGATGAAATCTACGTTTTCTTTGCGGCATAATTCAATGCCTTCATAAATCAGTGTGTCTCTTGGGTTGGGTTTAACACCACCTAAACATACATAGGCGATGTTACTCTCTTCGAGAGACTTTTTAACTCGGTCAAGAAGTCCTGATTTAACGGCAGATGAGGAGCCGTAATGAATCAGCACCTTGCTACCGCCGTGTTTTTTCACATACTTGCCACAATCCATTTCGGTATCTTTGCCGAATACAAATTCCGTAGGACTGTAAAAATTAAAATTTTCCATGAGAAATACCCCCTTCTTTTTATATATTTTATAATTTATTTGGCCTTTTTACAAGAATGTAAAAGGCAATTACGTTCATAATAAGTGCACCTACCCATGCAGAAATATCTGCGTAGGCTGTGGACATAAAGCCAATGGTATCCAAAAAGATGACGATAACGGAAATTCGCATTACCATTTCCACAATGCCGGAAAGCATGGGGATGAGCGGTTTGCCAAGTCCCTGGACGCCACTTCGATATACGAATAGAAGGTCAACAGCAAAAAGCATAACGCCGCAAGTGGGCAGATATTCTTTGGCAAGTGCAATTGGTTCATCGCCATTCATCATTAATCCGGCAAGAAATCCGGGAAAGAAGACTGTAACAGAGCCTAATACCACATAGGTAATTAATGCAATTCCTAAACACACATGCAAGCCCTTCATAATGCGGTCGATCTTTTTGGCACCGAGATTTTGGCTGGTAAAAGCAGACATAACATATCCGGCGGTGCAGGCGGGTTGCATAAAAAGGTTCAGATATTTAATGCAAGCGGAATAAGCAGTGGTATAGGCAACACCCAGGCCGTTTACAAAGTATTGAACTACCATGCATCCGATAGCGGTTATGGAATTCATTAATGCCATAGGAATGCCGTTTTTTAGTAATCTCAAGTCTAAAGAAAAGTTAATTGCAAAATCCAAAGCGTGCAATTTAAGTTCCGGTATTTTACGTAATTTGTTAAAACAAATGATAGTGGATACAATCTGCGCAATTATGGTTGCGATAGCCACACCTTCCACACCTGTTCCCAATATAAAGATGGCAATGCAGTTTAGAACAATATTAACAGTAGTAGAAGCAATGATTGCAATAAAAGGAGTATTGCTGTCGCCTAGAGATCTTAAAATCCCTGAACATAAATTATAGGAAATGGTAGTAATCAAACCGCCAAAGAGAATATAGCCATATATTAAACTGTCTTCAAGAATTTCCGGTGCGGTTTGTAAAAGAATTAAAATATCTTTTAGGAAGACAATGCTTAGCACGGTTAGTATAGCGGTAAGAATCAGTGAAAGCTTAATGGCTGATGCAGTATTCTTTCGTAAAAGCGAATAATCTTTTGCTCCGAAACTGTGAGCAATGGGAACGCAGAAGCCGTTTGCAAGGCCTGCCGAAAATCCTACAATCAGGAAAGAAAGAGAACCCATATTTCCTACTGCAGCCAAGGGATTATCACCTAAACCTTTTCCTACAATGGCAGAATCGGCAATGGTATATACCTGTTGCAACATATTTGTAAAAAACATAGGAAAGTAAAAGCGCATAATCAGCGGAAATACTTTACCTTCTGTTAAGTCTTGCGTCTGTTTCTTTCTCATAATAATTCCTCCGCATGATAGTATAATCATTGGCAAAATAAATATATAACAAAAAACTTGTTTTTATAATAAAAAAACGATATTATATTTTGGAAGATTATAAAAGGAGTTAATCATGAATACGACCAAGGATTTAAATTACAGATTATATGTACAAAAAGAAACCGGTTTTACAAGAACGGCATTTCAGAGTGAGTTTGCCAAGTATATGGTGATTCGTTCCGGAGATGTGGAAACTGTTAAGAAAAATCTTGCTGAAATAAGAAAAGATTTTATGAAAGGCAAAGGAGAGTTATCGGATAATCCGGTACGTAATGTCATGTATCATTTTGTGGTGTCGGTGGCAATGATTTCGCGTATCTGTGTGGAAGGCGGAATGAATCATGATGTGGCATATACCTTGAGCGATATTTATATTAAAAGAGGAGATAAATGTACTTCTGTCGAAGCGCTGATTGACTTGTTGGAGGAGATGCAACTGGATTTTGCCGGACGCATGCGTGCATTAAAAAAGGAAGAAGTTTTATCGATTCATATCAGGAAAAGTATTGATTATATTTTTGAACATCTGCATGAGAGTCTGACCGTAAAAGATGTTGCCAAGGTGGTGGGGCTTTCGGCAGATTATTTTGCGAAGCTTTTTTATAAGGAAATGAAAATTACGGTAAAAGATTATATCGGAGAAGCTAAAATTAATACAGCGGCTAATATGCTTGTAAATACAGATTTTTCATATTTGGATATTGCAATGGCGTTGGGATATTCTTCCCAGAGTGCTTTTATCAGCGTGTTTCGGAAATATAAGAATTTAACGCCTAAGGAGTATCGGGAGCAAAATTATCTGCAAAATATGTCTGCAAAGCAGAATGAAAAGCTTTATGATAAAGAAATTCCTTTAAAAACCGCTAAAAATGCAAAAAAAATTATTGACAATAAAAAATCATAAAAGTATAATGATTTAGCGTGCATGTTTATGCATGTTTTTATTGTGGCGTTTTTTACAATATATGTATAAAACCAAACAAGAAACAAAATATTATCATAGGAGGTGAAATTGAATGCCCACAATTAATCAGTTAGTACGTAAGGGAAGACAGACATCTGTAAAGAAGTCTACAGCTCCTGCTTTGCAGAGAAGCTATAACTCTTTGCACAAGAAAGCTGTTGAGGCTCCCGCTCCTCAGAAGAGAGGTGTGTGTACAGCAGTTAAGACTGCTACACCTAAGAAGCCTAACTCAGCTCTTAGAAAGATTGCCAGAGTTCGTCTTTCAAACGGTATCGAAGTAACAAGCTACATTCCCGGTGAAGGTCACAACCTTCAGGAGCATAGCGTTGTTCTGATTCGTGGTGGTAGAGTAAAGGACTTACCCGGTACCAGATACCACATCATCAGAGGTACACTCGATACAGCAGGTGTTGCAAACAGACGTCAGGCTCGTTCTAAATACGGCGCCAAGAGACCTAAGGCAGGTAAGTAATTTACCTTGTCTATGTACCACAAACAGAACTAATTTAGTGTTGGGATTTCATTTTCACGCCGTATGTGCAGGATAAATAAAATACCGCACGAACACATTAGAGGACACATGTGAGTACCTGTGAATTAATTTATTATATTAAGGAGGGAAGAATCGTGCCACGTAAAGGACATATTCAGAAAAGAGATGTTTTAGCAGATCCTTTATACAATGACAAAG
>JAZNRC010000008.1:0-9011 GCA_045590555.1 Lachnospiraceae bacterium
TAACCGAAGTGTCGCAGGTTCGAGTCCTGCTTGGGGAGTTAAGACGGGAAACCGTTTTAAGCTGGCTCCGTGGTCAAGCGGTTAAGACATCGCCCTTTCACGGCGGTAACACGGGTTCGATTCCCGTCGGAGTCATTAAAAAACTACTTGCATAATGAGCAAAGATATGGTATTATATCAAAGTTGGGTTAGACAGTAGTTTCTATTAAGTCCACATGCCGATGTGGCTCAATTGGCAGAGCAGCTGATTTGTAATCAGCAGGTTATCGGTTCGAGTCCGATCATCGGCTTTATACCCTTCCTTAGGGGTTGGGACCTTTAGCTCAGTTGGTTAGAGCAACCGGCTCATAACCGGTCGGTCCAGGGTTCGAGTCCCCGAAGGTCCATTACTTTGGCCCAGTGGCTCAGTTGGTTAGAGCGCCGCCCTGTCACGGCGGAGGTCGAGGGTTCGAGTCCCTTCTGGGTCGTCTTTTATTTTATGAGAAAACTTATGAAATAGAATATTTTTATGGGATCTTAGCTCAGCTGGGAGAGCATCTGCCTTACAAGCAGAGGGTCACAGGTTCGAGCCCTGTAGGTCCCACTAACCGAATATCGGTTATGCCGGCGTGGCGGAACTGGCAGACGCACAGGACTTAAAATCCTGCGGGACTAACCTCCCGTACCGGTTCGATTCCGGTCGCCGGCAGTCAAGAGAAATGCTTCAAAGCTTTATAGATTAAGGCTTTGGAGCTTTTTTATTTTTGATACTTTTGTTTGTACTTGTTTGTACATACCGTATTTCCTGGCTTTTTTGCTTATTATTATATGCGTTGAAAAAAGCATAAGGATATGATAAAGCGATAAATAAAATTTTGTGTGTTCTGTGTATGCATATGTCTTAAATGAACAATATTGTGCGTTGGTCGCTTTTGTTGAAATTATATTGAAAACAAGATGCATATGTGGTATTTTTATTACAATATTTTGGTCGCTATTAGATATAAAATCGCTGAAGGAAGAAACATGCAGATAAAGAAGGAAGAAATAAAACAACGGATTTTGGCTGTTTCCAAACAACTCTTTACAAATGCCGGATATGATAAAACATCATTGCATATGATTGCGGATAAATGTTTTATAAGTAAGAGCAATATTTACAGATATTTTAGTTCTAAAGAAGAAATATATGAAACACTTGTAGGTGAGGCTAGGTTAAGTCTTATAGATGCAATCAATAGATTTGGTAGTTCAGATTATGCCGGTAATGATACTGCGGATAAGATAGAAGAAGTTTCAGAAGTCCTTGCAAGGATAATGAGTCAGTATCGTGAATGTATACTTATAATGCTTAAGTCTGTCGGAAGTAAAGACCAAGTTATTCTTACGGAAATGATGAAAGGATTCTTTGTTGAAACTTGTCCGATAAATGATAGGGAATTTAAGGTTCAGATAGTATCTCTTCTAATAATGGGACTGAAAGACATACTTATTAAGTACAGTGAAGAGGATGAAATCCGATATAGGTTACAGATGCTTATTTCATATCATTATCTTGGATTAAATGGAATTAAGGAAAGGGTTGGGTATAATTATGAAGGATAAAGATAAGAGTAATCCAAAAGGGGCAAAGAAAAACAGAAGAGGACTTCGTAAATTTTTGATTGGTTTAGGCATTTTTGTAGCATCTATTGGTATATTTCTTGTCTGGTACATTAACCATATGCACTATGATATAGAGGCACATGAATATTATGATGTGGAAACTTTGCAATCTGAGGGTCGAAGTTATGATGATTCATCGATTGTATATATGACATATGATATTAGCCCTGAAGGTCTTGATAAGGTATACCAAGCATTGGAGGTGACTCCCACAGGTAATGTAGCTATAAAGCTATCAACAGGTGAAGCGGGTAATCCCAATCATTTGGATCCTTATCTTATTAAAGATTTGGTTCAAAGTGTGGATGGAACAATTGTTGAGTGTAATACAGCATATTCCGGCTCCAGAAGAGCTGAAACGGAAATGCATATGCAGGTTGCAGAGGATCACGGTTTTACTGAAATTGCAGATGTAGATATTATGGACCGTGACGGTTATATGAAAATCCCTGTAACAGATGGTACAAATTTACAGGAAAACTGGGTTGGAATGAATTTGGCTAATTATGATTATGTGATAGTTCTTACTCATTTTAAGGGACATCCAATGGCCGGATTTGGTGGGGCACTTAAAAATATTTCAATCGGTATAGCATCAAGTGAAGGGAAGGTCAGAATACATACAGGCGGAGTTTTTTCGAAGCCACCGATAACTTTTGGAAGTCTGTTTACGAATCAGGATGTTTTTACGGAATCAATGGCGGAGGCAGCAAAGTCAGTTTCGGATTATGAAGAAAATGGACAAAAAATTATTTATATAAGTGTAATGAATAATATGTCCATTGACTGTGATTGTGTTTCCAATCCTACTGAAGTGGATATGCATGATATCGGTATCCTTGCGTCTACGGATCCGGTTGCGCTGGACCAGGCGTGTATAGATCTTGTGTTTAGGGCACAGGATGGTCAGTCACTTCAGAATAGGATATTGGATCAAAACGGACTTCACATACTAACGCATGCTGAAGAAATAGGTTTGGGAAACAGAGCGTATGAAATTATAAATGTTGATGAAAAATAAAACTGCTTTTGAAAATGAATCTGATAGTGTGGCAGAGTCGTAAGGAGAGTAGTTTGGAGAACGATGAATATATGTTTGATGTAATAGAAAGAGAATTTATATATTTAGGGTACTATTTTCTAGTACAATTCAGACAAATTTTTTTATATTGGGTTATAGGAATGGTAATTGGTTCAATCATTTCTGTATTCTTTAAGGATAAAATCCACAATCTTATGAGAACAATGAAAGGCAATGGGAGCAGTATAATAGGAATTATATTTGCTTCTGCCTTAGGTGTTGCATCCCCGCTTTGTATGTATGGTACAATTCCGATAGCCGCTTCCTTTTCAAAAGGAGGAATAAGAGATGAATGGCTGGCCTCTTTTATGATGAGTTCCATTCTTTTGAATCCACAGCTTATTGTATATAGTGCGGCACTTGGGTTTAAGGTTCTTATGATTCGTATAGTAACATGCTTTTTGTGTGGGGTTGTGGCAGGACTTGTTATAAAGTTCTTTTTCAAAGAAAAGAATTTCTTTAGATTTGAGAACTTTGATGAACCGCGAAATAAGGATACGGATCCCAATATATTCGTAAGACTATTAAAGAATCTGTTTAGAAATTTTAAGGCGACAGGACTTTACTTTTTGATAGGAATAATTCTTTCAGCAATTTTTCAGCGATATGTACCACAGGAGGCTGTAACATTTGTGTTTGGGGGAAATGAAGCCTGGGGAGTGCTGATGGCTTCTACGGTCGGTGTTCCTCTTTATGTTTGTGGCGGAGGCACTATACCGATTCTTAAGACATGGCTGGCAAATGGTATGAGCCTTGGAAGTGCTGCGGGATTTATGATAACAGGACCTGCGACCAAGATAACAAATCTGGGAGCACTTAAGGCAGTGCTTGGAATCAAGCATTTCCTCTTTTACTGGGCTTTTGTTATAATATATGCATGTTTGACGGGTATATTGATCAATTTAATCTTATAGAGTTTTGTGAATACCTATTCCGGCATATATGAATATCCGCCTTTTTTATGACAATATAAATATTTTGAGCAATTTGACGATACTTCTTTTAACAGATATAATACGAATAAAGAATTTAGTATGTTATTTGAGTGTTTTAGAATAGGAGAGTTTGAGTATGGAAAAGTCAAAGTTAAGAAAAATTATTGTAACGATTTTAATTGTTGCTGTTGTGCTTGGATACGATATTTCCCCTTTGGATATTATACCTGATGTTATGGCCGGAGTTGGTCAGCTTGATGATGTAATTATTACAGTGTTGGGGGCTATTGGTGTTCTGGCTAATTTGTTGATTGGTAAAAAGCCAAATGACAATGCGGATTTTCGTGAAATATAAGATAATATAAAAGGAAAAGTGCAATTAATGAACTAAGTAGAATTATGTTATCATTAATAAAATGGAGAGATAGTTTATGACCTACGAAGAAATTAAGAAGAATGAGGAAGTAAACGCTTATATTAAGCGAGGAAACGATAATCTCGGAGTGCTGGGATTTACAGATCATTCCCAGGCACATACCGCCTTTGTTGCAGAGCGTGCGGCATATATTTTAGAAGAGTTGGGTTATGATACCCACGAAATTGAACTGGCCAAAATCGCAGGTTTTATGCATGATATCGGAAATGCAGTAAATCGTAAAAATCATGCAGAATACGGTGCTCTTCTGGCAAATGATATTTTGCAGAAAACAGATATGTCATTAGAAGACAGAGTAACCGTTATGTCTGCTATCGGCAATCATGACGAGTCTACAGGCGGTGCGAAAGATGCGGTTTCGGCTGCTTTAATTATTGCGGATAAAACGGACGTTAGAAGAAGCCGTGTGCGTCCTCAGGATCGTTCTAAATTTGATATTCATGACCGTGTGAATTATGCAGTAACTAAGTCAGATATTACAGTGGATAAAGAGAAAAAGGTGATAATCCTAAATCTTTCCGTAGATGAAAATATTTGCAGCATGTATGAGTACTTTGATATTTTCCTTGCACGAATGATGATGTGCAGGGGCGCAGCGGAGATTCTGGATGCAGGATTTAAGTTGCGCGTAAACGGTGACAAGGTGCTCTAAAATCAAGAGAACGGATTGCATGGAGATATTATCATGATACGAAAAAATGAAGATGAAGTATCTGAAAAAATAATTAAAAATGAGAAAAGCATGCAGAATGATTCCGAAATTAAGCATACCAAACCATCTAAGAAAAGGATTAAAAGATGGATTAGTGTTGGATGTTTTTTGCTTTTAGGCTTGTGGCTTTTGCATGGCAATATAAGTCTTCAAACCACGGTGTATGAAATTCAGGTTAAAAACGAGTATGCAGATTTGGATGGTTTTACGGTTGTACAGATTTCGGACTTGCACAATGCGCGATTCGGAAGGGAACAATCGAGACTTCTTGCGGCTGTGGCAGAACAGGAACCGGATATAATTGCAATTACGGGAGATTTGGTGGATTCTTCTCATACCGATATAGATGTTGCCATGGCGTTTGTGGAACAGGCGGTAGAAATCGCACCGGTGTATTACGTGACGGGTAATCATGAGGGGTGGCTTGATGGTACTTACGATGAATTAAAAGCACGTCTGGAAGAAGTCGGAGTATTTGTACTGGATAATACAATGTACAGCGGACAATTTGAAGGAATGAACTTAAATATTGCCGGCATCTCAGATCCGGATATGCCGGGAAATAACATTGTTTTGGCGAAACAAACAATACAGGCACTCATGGAAGGCACTACAGGGTATACCATTCTTTTGTCTCATCGTCCGGAATTGTATGATACATATGTGAGCAGCAACGTTAATTTGGTGCTTACAGGACATTATCACGGTGGGCAGTTTCGAATTCCTTTTATAGGAGGTGTGATTGCTCCGGGAGCCGGATTATTTCCGGAATATGCAGAAGGAACTTTTACTGAGAATCATACAATCATGGTTGTAAGCAGAGGACTGGGCAACAGTGTGATACCGGTGCGTATCAATAATCGTCCGGAAGTGGTCGTTGTTCGATTACAGGCGGATGATGAATAGTGTGTTGATAGGTGGCGACAGTGAATAAATGTTGTTGTAGTTATAAAAGCAGTAATGAAACATTATACAGTGTAGATTAAAAAAGGAAGTACCGAAATGGATTTTACGGTTGAAAATGTTAAAAGTAAGTTATTTGAACTGCAGGATTTGGAATACAAAGCCTTTCACAGCCGCTTAATGCCCACAATCAGCCCCGAAACCATCATAGGGGTAAGAACCCCTGCCCTGCGCAAATTTGCCAAGGAAATCGCCAAATACGACGTTGTAGAGGATTTTATTGCGGACTTGCCCCATGAATTCTATGAAGAGAATAATCTTCACGGGTTTCTGGTAGAGGGAATGAAGGATTATGACAAGTGTCTGGCGGAGGTAGACCGCTTTTTACCCTACGTGGATAATTGGGCAACCTGTGATATGATGCGACCGAAGGTGTTTAAGAAGAATCCGGAAGGATTGTTGCCTAAGATAAAAGAATGGATGGCGTCCGGAAAGACCTATACGGTGCGTTACGGAATCGGTATGCTGATGACCTATTTCTTGGATGAATATTTTGAGGTGAAATATGTGGATGAGGTGGCAGCGGTAGAGTCAGAAGAATATTATGTAAAAATGATGGTGGCTTGGTATTTTGCGACTGCACTTGCAAAGCAGTGGGATGCGGTGATTCCTTTTATCGAAGAAGGACGATTGGAAGTATGGACACATAACAAAGCAATTCAAAAGGCGATTGAAAGCTATCGCATTACGCCGGAGCAGAAGGAGTATTTGCGGGGGTTGAAACGGAGGTAAGTAAAATAAGGCCCCGGTCAGTGGTGCTAACGATGTCTTCACAGGGACGCTCTCGCTCCGTTACCCTACGTAGCGGTACATAGGATTGCAAAGAACGCAATCCAAGTACCGACGAGTGTAAAGGCCCTTTGAATACATTCGTTAGCACCTTTGCCGGGGCATTTCATGTACTGACAGAAGTGTTTCAACTTCGCAAATTTTGATATTAGATTTGAGTGGATATTGGTTGTTTAACCATGTATAAATATAATATTATAATTTGATTTTTACGTGGAATTTTTTATCTTCAAATTTTACATTCATCTTGAATTTATGCAAATCCATAATGTTCTTTGCAATTGCCAGTCCTAAGCCGCTTCCGCCCTTGTTACTGCGGTTTTCATTGCCGGTTACGAAGGGCTTGAGCAATTCATTTACATCTCCAATTTCAGCACTGCATTGGTTTGTAATACCGATGCCTTTTTTATCTAATTTAAAAGTGATTTGCGAATTACGGTCAGCGTATTTTACGGCATTACCGATGAGGTTATCCAAGGCTTCCGTAAAGAGGGTTTTATCCGCGCGAAGGGTTAGGGATCCGTTAATTACGGATTGCAATTTGCGTTCGCTCATCTGCAATTCATATTTCTTTAAGCATTCGCTGATTAAGTCTTCTATATTCAATTCTGTTTTATTCAGAACCACATTGCCGTCCTCTGTTTTGGAGAGAGAAAGGATATCACTGATGATGCGGTTCATATGGTCTACGTTTTCCATGATAGAAGTTGCATAGTGTTCGCGTTTCTCGGCGTGTACCGATTCTTTCAGATTCTCGGCGTAGCCTGAGATTGACATTAGCGGACTCTTTAAATCATGGGCCATGGTGTTCATTAAGGTCTTGCGATAATCCTCCATATCATAATGTGCTTTTAGGCCTGCATAAGTAATCTTAGAACTGATAAGGCAGATTAAGCAAGAGAGTATTATGAATGCCACAATAAAAAGAATAAAGGGGACCAGTGCATAATCCGCCACATCATAATAGCAGATACTACGTAAGGTATAATTTTCATTTTCGGAGAAATGCATCTGTGTTTCAGACACAATAAGCAGCGTAGTTCCGTCCCACCCAACAGTTAAATTTAATTCTTCCGGCACCATACAACCGGTTTCTTCGTCGTAGGTATGGTGTAAAACGCTCCATGCATCTGCTGCAGTTTCGGGATAGGCATAGCAGGTTGTATCGCCGTGACCGGCCACAATAGGTCCCAATACGGTTTTGTAGTCGTCAGCATGGCATTCCGTATAACCACTTTCTGTAGGGGTAAAGTCAAAAGAATAGCTTTCTTTAGCATATGCGTCGGCCTCGTGTAAGACTTCATCGTAATCTATGGGCATTACATAGGCAGTCATTTTACCGGGACGGAATTCATTTCCTTTGAGGTAAAAGGTTTCGATGTTCGTTTCTATATAGTAATTGTTATACGTTATAATATCACCCGCAATGCTTTCAAATACTGCTGTATATTCCGGAACCGCAGATGTAGGACAGGTATACATTATTGCAGGTTTTTCTTCGCTTTCCCGTATGAATAAAAATATGTTCTCCTCGCAGTCTGCAACAATTTTACCGTTCTGAGTATCGTATAACATACAGAAGTAGGTTGAGTCATAGGAGAAAGAAGTGACGCGGAATTTAGCGCGGTCAATAAACTCTTGTTTACGCTCCTCTTCCGGTATCATAGAATCTTCAGCGTAGATATCATTGTAAGCCTTCTGCAGGGAATGTAGCATATTGGAATCTGTAATATAAAAAATATTTTCCAGTGCCATAAAAGCAGTACTTATAAGCGGGGGGACCAGAATGGCCAATAGCAGGCCAAAGACAATTAATGAAGTAATCCATCTTTTAAAAAATATGCTTTTAAAAGTTTTGCGTTTGCCAAGACGGGCAACGCGGCTTTTTTTATTATTTTTAGACATAAAAATAAATCCTTTCCGTTTATGATTGAAATAGCGGAAAACACATTAATCCGTAATTTTGTAGCCTTTGGTAATGACGGTTTTGATTTGTTTCTTGTAAGGCCCCACCGCATGGCGGAGTTTCTTGATGTGGTTGTCTACCACGCGTTCACCGCCTTCGTAATCGTAGCCCCAGATTTTGACTAACAGGGTTTCACGGGGAACGACGGTGTTTTTGTTCTCCATCAAATACTTAAGAAGTGCAAACTGCTTTGGCGGTAAATTAATGTAGTGTCCTTCCACGGATACAAGGTAGCGTGAAGGATTTATGGCAATTTCACCACATGATAACCAAGGTCCTGCCACCATGCCCTTGGCGCGTTTTAAGAGCGCCTGGGTTTTGGCATAGAATTCCGCAAGAGAGAAGGGTTTTACCACATAGTCATCACAGCCCATCCGGTAGCCGTAGAGAACGTCTTCTTCTCGGCCGCGTGCCGTGATAAATATAATGGGAACGATGCTGTCTTTGCGGATGGTACGGCAGATTTCAAAGCCGTCTGCACCGGG
>JAZNRC010000009.1:0-3447 GCA_045590555.1 Lachnospiraceae bacterium
GCCCTTTGTCTTCCTAAGACCGCTTGGCCTCCGACTTTATTGTATACTTAATTTTAAAGCCTTCACGTAGAAAGCCGGTGCGATTGCATTTTATGCAACGCATTTTTTTTGTGTTAAAAACATAAATGGGGACGACTTTAAATGAAAAACCAGATTTATCATACCATTGATTAAACATAATTTACCTCCTTTGAGTAGTGTTACTTGTAAAGTAACAGATTTTAGTTGAACGATGCACCATTTTTGGCGGGTCATTCAACTGAATCAGGTTTTAATTAAACAACATTTCGTTTGCAAGAACCTCATCCACGATTGCCAGAACGGTGGAAAGCTGGGTTCTCATGCGATTCCTTCTTTCTTCCAGGTCATTGACATTTGTAATCTTTTTGTTGATTTCAAAGTTATCGCTGTTATTATTTAGGGCAAGAGTAACCTCATCAGCACTAAAGTCAATATTGGTATACCCCTGAGCCATTTCATCAATCTTTACAATTCGGTCCCTAAACTGCGGTGTTAAGAGTTCAAGCGCCATATGCTCATCATCACTTCTTACCTCGAAATAATTGTCAAACGTTTCATCTTTCGTTTCAATGAGATTATTTTTCCCCATTACACCAAAGAGTGAATCCACTAAAGATTTCCCCTTTTTATGGTTTTTTCGTTCCATGAGTGTTACATATCCATACAGGTTCTTTTCTAAATGCAGTCTGATAAAACTTCCGCGAAATACGGTTTCGGTATAACTGTTAGAGCTTCCGTCATTATATGTTTTCTCCCGTTCTGCCGTCAAAACCAAATCGCAATATTCCATCTCTACACCTTTATACATGGTGCGAAAATAGTCCGTGGCCTGAAGCTTGCTGAAACCGGGAAGAATCTTGCATTGCGAAATAGAATTCTTGTCTAACTTTTTATTCGGAGAATATTCCAGTACTTCAAGACGTTCTTCCAACAAAGGTTTAATCACATATTCACCCATTATCTCTTTTCTTTTTTTCGCTTTCTTGGTAGTGATTGCGGAACGAATAATCATAATAAAAATGATCCCTGCCGAAATGAGCAGTAATAAGAATCCTATCTTACTTCCGCTTATCATTGATACAAAGGAAAGTATAACTCCCATTACTACTACCGTGTATAACAGGAAACTTATTAAAGTCGAAAAAACGGAACCCTTTTTAACACCTTTATTCAATTCACTAATGATTTTTTTATCATCCATAAATCTTTCCCCCTTCTTAAAACACACAAACCGCCGGCGACAAAAACCACCCGCCTATTTCTTCTTCACGCTTAAAACTACCCAGTCGTCAGTTACCTCGTATCTTGTACCGCAGGCGGGGCAATCGCATCGTCTGGTGGCATCGAAACTGGTGTTACAGTTCGGGCAATGAATTCTGGCAATTGAGAAATTCATGTCCATGGGGACACTGATATCTTTACGAAGTTCCATACGGTAAGTAACCTCTTTTTTACGAATGCCTGTTTTGGCATAGATAACATCCATGTACGCATCTACCGTCACATAGCAATAATTATCCTTAACTTCGAACTTTTTCAATCCCATAGAGCCACGAAAATGGGCATCCGCAATATCCTCAAACAAATCCCCCACAGACTCTCCTGCGTAAAAAGGAATTTCTTTCACATCCTTGGCATAAAGAAGAACTCTCAGCATGGAAATTACCTTATTGGTAAAAAAAGCATAAGAAAATTCCGGAGAATACTTCTTCATTTGTTTCTCAAATTTCTGTTTGGAGCCGCTTGCACCAACCAGCATGTCGGCAGACTCAGCGCCGGTCACAAGAACGGAACCAACCTTGTAAACACACCACAACAGATATCCAATCACAAGGCCTATGATGCTTCCCTGAAGCAAGGCGATTAAGGCTCCGGGGAATAAACCGTTGCCGTTTACGAAACATTCAAAATAGGCGGAAATCAGGAAGCACACCAAAATCGTAGGAAGAACAATTCTTAAAATCTCCCACGCCAAATCCTTTTTGCTTCCCGTAAAATCTTTTAACATGTAAAAACCTGTTACCTTCGGAAACAGCTCATCCATTTTAAAACGGGTCTGGCAATAATCACATCCGTCCAGCAACCCCTTAATGGTGGTTCCGGCACCGCAGTTGGGGCAAATATATTCTTCATTTTCCCCCACTTCGGGATTCTTACGGAATGTAATGCTCTGAAATAAATTCCGCTTCTCTTTATAGGAATATATTTGCTTCGTTCCGCGATAAAATTTCCCTTCAAACCGACAAGGTCTACAGAATGCTTTCGTTTTGTACTTATCATCCGCGTAAGATAATATAGGTTCTCTTTTCATATTATCAGGAATGTCTCTTGGCACGAAATGATATTTCATGGAAAGGTCTTTTCCCTGTAAACGTTCATTCTGTAACTCCAGCCAATACTGCATCTCTCTGTCGCAGCTACCCGGCATTTTATCTGATTCATAATACTCCTGCAATTCCACTGCAAAAGTCTCAAATAAATCTTTTTTTCCTTTGTTTGTCCAACTTAGACTCTTTTTTTCATCCAATATGTATCCCTCTTCAGGCTATGCCTGTCCACAAATCCAAAATCAACGTCCTACAGTATAATCTGTCCCTGAGATATGCCTAACGCAAACAATCCAAAACATCCGAGCAGAATCACAAGTATCAGAATGAATATTTTCAAAAATTGATTTGTACGTTCTGCGCCGTCGCTTTGACTCGGGTCCTTCGGAGTTGAACGATGCACCATTTTTGGCGGGTCATTCAACTTAATATGACTAAATATTTATACAAGGTTGAAGAATTAAAAATATTTATAGAAGATTAGTGTTTGCTGATGTATCTTTTGATGGCGGCAAAGCTCTTGTCGCTGATATCGTGTTCCATACGGCATGCATCATCAAGTGCGGTTTCACGATCTACGCCTAAACTGATGAGCCAGTTTGATAGAAGCGTATGCTTTTCCAGTACATGTTCTGCCTGCTCCCTGCCACTAAGTGTTAGGTTTATATAGCCTTCTTCTGAAATGATAATGTATCCTTTTTCACGAAGGTTTTTCATGGCAACGCTGACGCTTGGCTTTGAAAAATCCATTTCTCTTACTATATCAATGGAACGAACCTGTCCTATAGTATTTTGAAGGGAAAGGATGGTTTCTAAATAGTCTTCCATAGATTTGTTTGAACGAAATTTGCTATTATCCATGTTTAAAGCCTCCGAATAATTTTCGTTTATCATATCACTTATTTCATAAAAATTCATAGGACCTG
Organism: Lachnospiraceae bacterium; assembly: GCA_045590555.1. Classification (GTDB taxonomy): domain Bacteria; phylum Bacillota; class Clostridia; order Lachnospirales; family Lachnospiraceae; genus UBA3766. The sequence goes on from JAZNRC010000009.1 coordinate 3,275, forward strand.
TAATAGCTAATGTTGGATAATATTGACCATCTAATAAATTTATATCGAATTTTTTTGCTCGCTCTATAGACAAATCTGTATGTCTTGTCGCATTTGGTTCATAAATAACCATTTCACAATTATTATTACACTCTATGTTTTGAATTTCTTCAATAGTAGCAGTTCGAGGAACT
>JAZNRC010000010.1:0-79067 GCA_045590555.1 Lachnospiraceae bacterium
ACCTTGGGACCTTCCTGCTTCCAGAAAAATGCTAAAATTGCCAACATAATCAAAATCAACAGAATCTCAATCGCAAAAATAATTACCTTACTTTTGCTTTTCGATGCCTTTTTTGCACCCGCATTACCTTTGTAGTTCTCAGCCATAACCCACTTTTCTCCTTCATCTGCATTAATATGCGTTTTTGTTTATAAATCCTGTAAAGAACGTCAGGAAAATAATTTTCACATCAAATCCAAGGGTCCAGTTCTCAATATAGTAAATATCATATTCTATTCGCTTGCGGATGGAAGTATCGCCGCGAAGTCCGTTTACCTGTGCCCAACCGGTAAGTCCGGGACGCACCTGGTGTTTTACCATATAACGAGGAATCTCTTCCTTAAACTTGTCCACAAAAACCGGACGTTCCGGTCTGGGACCCACAAGACTCATATCGCCTTTTAAAATATTGTAAAACTGTGGCACTTCATCTAAACTTGTTTTCCTTAAAAATCTGCCAAACTTCGTCACGCGCGGATCGTTCTTTACCGTCCACGCCTTACTTTCATCCTGCGGCTTCTGTACTTCCATGGTGCGGAACTTATACATTTTAAAAGTTTTATTATGAAGCCCGACTCTCTCCTGTTTAAAAATAACAGGACCGCTTCCGGAACATTTTATCACTATAGCCGAAATCAGCATAATCGGCGAGAATATAATCAACGCTACCAAAGAGCCTACGATATCCACCGCTCTCTTTACTACCCAGTTTAAGGTATTAGTCAAAGGCACTCTTCGAATATTAATAACCGGCAACCCTGATAAATCCTCAGTATAAGGTTTACTGGGAATTACACTGTTATAATCCGGTATAAATTTAGTATGCACTCCGGATTTTTCACATAAGCCGACAATTTCTTCCAATCTGTCATAATCTTCCAAAGACAAGGTAATGGCAATCTCATCCAGTTTATTTTCCGGAAGAACATAATACAAATTGTCAATTCGCCCCACGACCTTAATACCTTTGTATAAGGTTCCGGCAGGAATGTGATCATCTAGAATTCCGCGCACTACATAGCCCCATTGAGGATTCGCATGGATACGATCAATATATTCTTCTGCCGCGCGGGAATATCCCACCAGTACGATGTATTTAATATTATATCCTTTTTTACGAATCTGCCGTAAAAATACACGAATGGCATTACGTACCAATACTGTCAGCAAAACATTTATTACAAAGAAAATAAATATAACCGATCTTGAAAAATTAGGCTCATTGATAATATAAAGTGCAACGAAAAAAACAATCAAACCTATGAGATTTGCCCTTATGAGATCAAAAAACTCTCTCAATGCACTGGAATAACGCTTTGATTTATACAGATTCAAAGCGGAATACAAAGCCATATAAAGTGGTACAATCCCCAAAAGTGCAATAAAATACGTCTCCGGAGCCAATGTTCCTTCTCCCGGTCGTTGAAATACAACAATTCGGAGCCACCATGCCATAATATATGATATAACCGTAACCACTGCATCCAAAACAACATGGATACGATTCAGATATCTCTGATTATCTTTAATCATAATCATCACCTATATTTCTACACACAGCTTTTATATTACAATATTGTTACAAAAATTTCAAGTTTATTACAAGATTTTCCTAATTACATTCAACCAAAGCTCTGCTTCTACCTTAAAAAAGTTAGATAATTTAATCTCTTTCAAGAATTTACGCTGCTCTTTTGCCCTATTTGTGCGGCGCATGCGCAATCCATCCATAAGAGCTCTATGGTAAATTCTGCCAAAACCTTTTTTACAAAAAAATATTTGTTTCACGGTAAAACCAATCAAATGAGGACCAAAATGAATAAATCTCTGAAGTCCTGTCTGGTTTTTATAAATAAGGTAAATATTGTTTCTGGCTGCCAATTTTACCTTAAATTCATTATATCTCGAACCGGAAGTTCCGCTTCCGGCATGATAGACAACTGCTTCCGGCTCATACATATTATAATATCCGTATAAGCGTGCACGATACCCGATATCAATATCTTCCAGATAAGCAAAATGTGCTTCGTCAAAATAACCGATTCGTTCAAAAACAGCTCCGCGATAAACAGCCGCTCCGGCGCACGCCGCAAAAATCCTGTTCTTTTTGGCATAATCAGAAGCTTTTTTTCCTTTGCCACGGGCATATGCCCAACCTAATACCGTATAAAAATCACCGGCATCATCAATCACTTCGGGTTCTTTTAAAGAAAGCATCTTTGCCTGCACGGAAAAAATCTTCTCATCTTCCTCTATTGCTTTGATTAGCTTCTCGACAAAAAACGTATCTGCGACCGTATCGTTGTTCAACAGAATAATGTACTCTGCTCCATTCTCTTTTGCCATGCGGATTCCATCATTCACAGCTACCGCAAATCCGCCGTTCTCACTTCTTTTGACACATTTCACCCACGAAAAGTTGCATTTAAGTTCATTAATACTGTCATCCGTGGAACAATCATCCACCACAATCACATCAAAATCCTGCACGGACTGTTTCTTTAAAGAGTTCAGGCAGTCAGCAAGATACTTTATTCCATTGTAATTTGGGATTACAACCGCTGTTTTACTCACACTGCCTTCCTTTCCCTACATATACTCTCACTATTTTATATAAAAACATTCCATCCGTTATAAACATCCGTATCAAATGCTTTTAATTTCGCACGTCAAACTCCGGATCATATATTACCGAATATCCGGCCATTCTCGCCTGTTCACAAAATGCCACACTGACTTCCGTATAATTACAATACTTCTGTGTAAGCTTCGGTACAACTTCCTTGTCCCACAACTCCCGTAATTCGGGTCGTATCTTCATATTACGAACATCGCCGGCACCAACCTGCTGCTTTAATGCCGCACGGTGCATATATCCGCTGTAACCTTTGGGCAATCCTTTATACATCACTGTTCCATCCCGTTTCATGGCACCACCGGCAATTTTACCGGCCTTATATACCGGACCTGCCACAATACCAACCTCCGGGCGGTTAGTAAATATATCCGGCTCATAGTTTGTCCGGTAAAAGCCAAGATGAGACATATGTTCTACCGTAACATTCCATCCCTTTTGCTTCATAAAATCTTCTACCGCAAGCTTACCGTTCTCATAAGCGTACTGCTTGGAATCCGTATTTACAGCGGTGGATTCGTCATGACATCTCCAATGATACAGGATACGCGGAACATGTATCGCTTCTGTATCATCTTTCAGTGCTGCAATGCATCGTAAAATAATATCAAAATCCTGGGCACCGTCAAACTCTTTACGGAATCTCAAACCCTTCATTACGTCTGCCTTTATCACACAAAAATGACAGATATAATTATTTGTTAATATTAAATCAAGATTTAATTTCTTCTTTCTGTGTGGTTCATAGAACCTTTTTAACTCCGCGTCCGTTTTATCTTCATCCGAATACAATAAAATCGGTGTTTCTTTCTCAATTGCTTTGGCCATAAAAAATAAAGCATCCGGTGTCAGCACATCATCGTGATCCAGAAGACCGATATAGTCTCCCGTTGCAGCTTCCAGTGCCACATTGGTGTTCTCGGAAATACCACGATTCTCTGTCAGTGTCAGATATACAATGCTACTGTCTTTCGAAAGCTTTGCCTTATATTCCTCCACAATCACTTCCAAATCATTATTTCCGCTGGCATCTGCAATCACCAGCTCCCAATGTGTATAATACTGTGCCACAACCGAATCCAGCAACTCCCTGAAGAAGGTTGGATTCGTACGATAGGCAGGAACCAAAATGCTTATTTTGACAGGATTTACAAAGGTGTATTCCTGCATCATTTTTATTTCTTCCTCTGAAAGAGGCTTAAAATTGAATTCCTCATACTTGGGCACACTGATTCTTTCCATAACGGCAGAAACGGTTTTCTTCAAACCGTTTCTACGCAAATATCTTCTTGTTTTCGCAATGGAATCTAATCCTTTTCCCATCAGTACACCTCATAAAAGGCTCTTAAACTAGTCAAGTTTTGCCTTTAACGCATCTGTCAATGCCGCAACTTTCACACTTGCATCTTCCAAACTGCTTCCCTTAACACCCATATAGAACTTAATCTTGGGCTCTGTTCCGGAAGGTCTTGCACAGCACCATGAATCCTCGGATAAATCGAAGTAAAGAACGTTGGATGTCGGAAGACCGGTTTCTCCTTCTCCACCGTTTTCGGGATTAATGGTCTTACCGCTCTTGTAGTCGCGCATTTCTTTTACCTTCCAAGCTCCGAATTCCTTGGGAGGATTTGCACGAAGTTTCTCCATAATTGCTGCAATCTGTTCTGCACCGTCTTTACCCTTCATGGTAATGGTATATAAATCTTCTTTGAAATAGCCGTACTTCTCGTACATTTCAACCATCATATCCCAAACAGTCTTATTGTTCTTCTTACACCATGCAGCCACTTCGCAAAGGCACATAACCGCAACAATTGCGTCCTTGTCTCTCGCATGAGTACCTGCAAGGCAACCGTAACTTTCTTCCAAACCGAATACATAATTGTAAGTGTTGTTTTCTTCAAACCACTTAATCTGCTCACCGATATACTTAAATCCGGTTAAAACTTCTATTAATTTAACATCGTATGCTTTAGTAATTACATCTGCCATATTAGTTGTAACAATTGTCTTAACTAATGCAGGATTCTCTGGCATAAGACCTTTAGCCTTACGCTGACTTAAAATATATTCCGCAATCAGCATACCTGACATATTTCCGGTAAAAGGTACATATTCACCACTCTTGGTATCATATGCATAAATACCAAGTCTGTCCGCATCGGGATCGGTTGCAAGAACAATGTCAGCCTGCACTTCTTTTGCAAGTTTTAACGCAAGGGTGAATGCCTTGGGATCTTCAGGGTTAGGGTAATCCAAAGTAGTAAACTTAGGATCGGGCATTTCCTGCTCAGGTACTACGTATACATTTTTGAAACCGATTTCTTTTAAAATACGACGTGCAGGAACGTTACCTGTACCGTTAAACGGTGTATATACAATCTTAATATCGTCTGCAACTTCCTTGATCACTTCAGGATTGATAATCTGCTTCTTCAATTCAGCAATAAAAGCATCATCCACTTCTGCACCGATTGTAATGTAAAGACCTGCATCGATTGCAGCCTGCTTATCCATAGTCTTAACAGTATGATAATCGGTTACTTCTTTTACGCAGTTGATAATATCAACGTCTCTGGGTGAAGTAACCTGTGCGCCGTCTTCCCAGTATACCTTGTAACCGTTGTACTCAGGGGGATTGTGGCTTGCGGTAATTACGATACCTGCAGTACATCCCAAATAACGAACTGAGAACGAAAGCTCAGGTGTAGGTCTTAACGCATCAAATACATATGCCTTAATACCGTTTGCAGCCATACAAAGTGCTGCTTCATCTGCAAATTCGGGGGACATAAAACGTGAATCGTAAGCAATTGAGATTCCCTTATCCTGTGTACCCATTTTTAAAATATAATTAGCAAGACCCTGGGTTGCCTTACGTACAGTGTAAAGGTTCATTCTGTTGGTACCTGCACCGATTACGCCTCTCAAACCTCCGGTACCGAATTCCAATTCACGATAAAAACGGTCTTCAATTTCCTTTTCATCGTTCGCAATTGCTCTTAATTCTTCCTTGGTCTTTTCATCAAAATAGTCATCTTCCAACCAGAACTGATACTGATCTTTGTAATTCATATATTGCCTCCTACTTTAAATCCCGGCTTACAACAGCCTTTTTAATTGGTCTTTTCCCCAAATTCCCCAAAGGCAAAAGCAAAGCTTACGCGATGGATTTGCTTCTTTCATAACAATCTACATACAACAATAAAGATTTTACACTAACCACATAAAATATTCAAGACGAAATAACCTCTGCAAACTTCCCATTTTTTCGCCTTTTTATCCTACTTTTTCGGCACATTCAACGAATAATCGCTTCTGTCCAAAGTAAAATTAGGATTATAATAAGGATCACCCTTTTCAAGCAACGCTTTCCAACGTTGTTTGAACTTAGCACATTCCTCTTCGTAACGTTTTGCTTTCTCAGGCACCGTATCCAGACCTCTGGACGCAGATTCATAATGATAGGCTTCCGCAAAAGGAGTAAACACATTCAAAAGACCTTTTTCTCTTAAACGAAGGCAGAAGTCCACATCATTCAAGGCTACTGCGTAGTTCTCGTCCAAACCGCCCACTGCATCGTAGTCTTTTTTCTTTACCATAAGGGCCGCTCCGGTTACCGCCGATACATTCTGTGCATAACAAAGACGTCCCATATACCCGATATGTGCATTCTCATCTTTGTAATGAATATGTCCGGCCGTTCTGTGAGCTCCCAAACCGATTACAATACCGGCATGCTGAATGGTATCATTCGGAAACAGAAGCTTGGCTCCCACCGCACCAACATCCTCACGCTGGGCATACATCAATAATTCCTTGATAAAATCCTTGTTGATAAATTCTACATCATTATTCAAAAGCAATAAGAACTCGCCTTTGGCTTCTTTTGCCGCAAAGTTATTAATGCACGCATAATTGAACTCGCCCTCGTATTTTATAATACGTACTTTCGGATCATCTGCCAGTTCTTTGTAATATGCAAAGGTCGCATCGTCCTTACTGTTATTCTCTATGATGAGAATTTCATAATTTTCATAGGTATTCTTCGTGCGGATTGCTTCCACGCACTTGCGTAGTTCTTCCGCATGGTCACAGTTTGGAATCAATACAGATACCAATCCATCCGTAGTCAGTTCGTATTGCAAACGGAAAATGGTTTCAAAAGCTCTGGTACTGGTAATTGCCGTATTATAGATTCCATATTGGTGCAAGTGGTCCGAAACCGCTCTCTTTGCCGAATCAATACAGTAGGTTTTCGCATTGATATTACTTGCCACACTTCCGGCATGGGCACGCCAATAATAGAGAATTCGCGGCACATGCACCACTTTTTTTGCAATGCTGGTAAGTCGGAGAATCATATCATGATCCTGACTGCCGTCACATTCTTTACGGAACAACTCTGTCTCCTGTAAAAGGCTCTTCTTAAATACGCTAAAGTGACAGATATAATTGTTCGCCCGCAAGGTATCAACCGCATAATCCGGTTTAAAATGCAGGGTAATCATATTGTTAATGCTGTCTCCCGTAAAAGTAGCTTCATCACAATATACATAATCCGCCCCCTGCTCCTCAATAACTCTTGTATATTCAAAAAGTACGCAGGGATGCAAAAGATCATCATGGTCAAACAAACCGATATAATCACCTGTTGCCAGTTTATAACACCGGTTGGTGTTTCCGGAAATACCTTCGTTCTTTTCTAACTTTTCATAAACAATACGCTTATCCTCCGTCATGTAGTCCCGACAGATTTCTTCCACATATTTGTGCTCGACATCCGAGCCGTCTGCAAGGCACAACTCCCAATTTTTATATGTCTGGGCAAGCACGGAATCAATCATTTCCCTTAAAAAATTCTCCGGCGTGTTGTACAAAGGCACCAGAATGGAAATTTTATAATTCTCTTTAAACTCCCAATTCTCCTGTTCCATTCGCGTTACATTGTCAGGAAGCGACTCGGTTCCGAAATACTTGTATGCTCGCTTCTCCAAACGCTTATTGCGGATTTTCCTCGCAATCTTCTTAGGCGACTTATAGTATCCGAGCCTTATAAAAGCCACACGAACCAGACGCAAAGGTTTGGAAAGCTTCCAGAAAAAACTTCCCTTTATCTGCGCCAATTTCTGCTCCGCTTCACCTTTCTGCGCTTCCAGTGTAGTGATTTTGGATGCAAGCTCAATATTCTCTTCCTTTAATTTGCGAAGCTCCTCCTTATAAAAGTTAAGCTCCTGCTGTTCATTCTCGTAATTCTTCATTACTTTTACACTACCGTTCTAATTTTATAAAAATATTACATCAGGTTTTCGGACACTCCTTAACGCTCCCAAAAAACCGGTCTTACTCTACACAAATGCTGACTCCGGTATCCTGATACAGTTTCTGACGCGAGCACCGGTCTGCCGTATAGATACCCACACGATATTCCCCTCCGGGGAGCTCTCCCTCCGTAAACCAGCAATGAAATCCGCATAATTCCACATTGCGTGCATTCGGAAATCCGCCTGCCATATTGGGACGTAATTTCTTCTCAATAGGCATACAGAAAGATTGTTCCGCACCTTTTAGAATTAATTTAAAAACATATCTGCAGTTATCCGATTCCGGTAAAACAGCATATCCCTCTACCACATAGAGAGCCTTATCCGCCACCCGGATAAAAGCGTCCTTCTCTGCCCTGTCAATCCCTACATGGATACCGCTTGGATATATGCTGTAATCCCGGTCGCAGAGAACAATACTGTTTTTTTCGCTTCGGGAAGCAGAATAATCCGGTTGAATCTGAATGCCGAAATCTGCCCCTCCCACATTATTGGCCCCTTCATAAGGGTCCTTATAATACAAATCGGGATGACAACTGTATAAATAATCCCTCTCTGCCTTAAGACGTTGCATTTTCTCGGCAGACATCACGTCAGCCCCGCGACTTAAGGACTCATGATGATATAAAATAACATCATTTCGAATCACATTTCGCAATCCTGCTTCGAACAATGAAAAGCACAAATCCACGTCATTGTAGGCAACTCTTAAATTTTCTTTCAGTCCCCCCAGACGCTCATAATCACTTCTCCTTATCATCAGACAGGCACCCGTTACGCCAAGTACATTATAAACAAGCTTATTTCTGCCGTGATTGTAAGATTTCTTATCATCTTTTTTCAAGAGTTTATGCACCGGTCCGTCTACCGCATTGGTAATTCCCACATGCTGTATTAACGTAGAATCCGGATAGAGCAGTTTCGCACCTACTGCACCTATACCATCTTGCAGAAGCTGACCCGACATACGTTCCAGCCAGTCCGGTGTTACCACTTCCATATCATCATTTAACAATACGAGAATACTCCCCCGAGCCTTCCCCGCAGCCATATTATTCATGGCAGAATAATTAAATTCCATGGGATTATACAAGTAAGTAAACGGATACTTTACACGCATATCCTCTATCCGAGCTTTATTTTCCTCATGACTGCCGTTATCCACCACAATAATTTCATAATTAGGATAAGTACTTTTTTCATAGATGGAAGAAATACACTTCTTAAGCACCTCAGGATTATCCTTGGACGGAATCAGAATACTGATAAGCGGATTCTCACCATTCAATTCATAGACCGGATATGAATATCCATCCTTCACATGCATGGTACAGACAATACCTTTTTCTCTAAAATAAGCATCTTTCACTGCATTATATATGTCCTCGTTGCCCGCATATCTGTCTGCTTCCCTCAAAAATCGCTCCATTTCCTCCTTGGAAAAGAGTTTCCCGTTTCCATGTTTGCAAATTTCCGCAAATTTATGAAACAGAATCTCCGGCAGATGCACAATCCCGGCATTTCCCACCTTTTTCCATGCACGAAGTAAAAACGCATATTCATAGACATCCGGCTCGCAATCCTCCGGCACAGAAATACTTTTATACAATTCCCTTCGAACCGCCCAGATATTTCCGAAATACCGGTAAGACAAAAACGTTTCCGGCGAAGGAATCGGCTTCAAATCGGGACAGCAACGGTTTGAAATCTTAACACCCTTCTGCTTATAAAGCTCCAAATCCTTTTTTTCACCGATACAGACATCTTCATCTGCATATAAAAGACTATATTCCGGATGTTCCTCAAAATAACTGCCAATTGCCTGCTTGGCAACCGGGTTCAGAATCCCTTCTTCCCCTGTCACAATGAGAATATCTTCAAAAATTTCCTCGCCGGCCCTATGCAAACCAACGAATTCCTGCTTGGTAAGTATCCGAATCGCTAAAGAGCATGCCTTATTCGCATAAACCTCTTGTAAATCCGCTTCCTGCTTCTGCATATAAACATCATATACATTGCTTTGCTCATACAGAGCCTTTTCGTACTCTTTCCGATACCGTCTCGTCATGAAATTCTGAATATTTCTTTTCAGATTACCAGGCATTCTTATCTACCACTCCCAAGCTTTCCTTTTAAACCAAAACCCGCATACAACTGACCAGCCGTCTCCGGGGATACATATTCAATCTTTAATTTTACATGTAAGACAGCATTTTCCTTCTTGGCATATTCTGCCACCTTCCATTGAAAATGAGGATCCCCATCATAAAAGAAGAAAGAAGAATCCGTCAACCGGACACCGTTATGGGAACGGAATCCGTTCCTGCCCTTACCCGTAAGTGCAGCCGTAATTTCTTTCCCATCAAAAAACACCGATTCTACAGATACAATACAAGGTCTGTCACACGGGTCAATTCTTACATTAGTTAAATCTTGTTTTAATTTTATGCCAAATTCATATTTGTCGCCTATGCGGGCAATTTGCTGAATACGATAAGAATTCTCCTCAGAGAACCCGCTCCCGGTATCTTCGTATATCTGGATACCTTTATTGCCGGCTCCGACTTCATCCAACAAATAGTCCAAAGTATAAACTGCATTACCAATGGCATGTCGGATTTCGCTGGCAGCCATATAGTGACCCTGCACATACTTCTGGAATTCAGGCTCTGCCTTGCAAACCTTCTCCCAGTATTCTCCGCTAAAGAGTTCTTCCTCTTTATAAAAGTTTTCCAACCATTCCTTAGCGATTTCACGATGTTTTCGATCTGCAAAATAACAATACAGTGCCCGGCGGAACAAAATTTCTGCAGAAATGCTACGTTCAAATGACCATTCATAATCAATCACAGTCCAATCATCGCCATCCACCATAATGTTTTGGAAAATCAAATCATAATCCGCCACCTCGGCTTCGCATCCTTTTATAATTGCCTTACGATATTTGTCAGTAAATTCCAGAAAACATTCCTTATCGTCACGCTCTATGCACTCATCCAGAAGTTCTTCCAGCGTAAGCCCCTTAAGGAACTCAAAGCGCAAGCCGTTTTCTTTCACACAACGGTTAAAAGATATCCCTGTACCTTCATAAGCCGCTTCCAGCTTCTCACGCATTACAATCATTTGATCCACATGTGAAGATGCAGCCTCATCCATGCCGTACTTCTTCACGGCATATTCTCCCGCTTCTTTAATAATATCCGTACGAATTGCAAATTCCGGTGCCCTGTCGTTGGAATATTTTACATACTCCGTTTCGAATTCCGGTCCGATAACCAGCAGATACGAGTTGGAATACTGAGAAAATAATCCTTCCCTGAGAATCATATCAAAAGCCTTCTGTTCATCAAACAGTAGCACCCTCTCCCTGTCAAAATTACGGATATTCTGATAAAGTTCCCCTATTTTAGGCAACTTGCGATCCGAAAAAATTGTAGTAGGGAATTTGTAATCCGGGTACGGATAATAGAAAGAATACTCTTCCACACCGCAACGCTTCATAATACCCTCAAGCCCTGCTCTGGAAAACGTTCTTGCACTGCCTTCTCCGGTAGGATAGTCTTCGATTCCGTCAAAATATCTTCCGGAGTGGTCCTCGCGGCATCCGGCAAAATATTTTAATCCCAGCTTATTCTCAATGGCAATTACCATACGACCACCGGGTTTTAAATGCTTCTTAAGGATAGTCATAAAATCCTCGTAGGGCGTTTCAGACCCCATGTATCCCTGCCCGTACTCAAAAACACCGATTAACATTACATAATCGTAATCGCAATCCAAATCTTTCTCTACATCCTTAAAATTGCCTACATGAATATAGATGTTGTCCATATCCTGATGTCTGTACGCGTTGATTTGACTGCGTTTCGACGAAAGGTCAATGCAAGTTACACTTCCGGCTTTACGCGCCAACGCACCCGTTATCGCTCCGCAACCGGAACCCACTTCCAACACCTTATCTCCCTTTTGGATAGGAAGCCATTCCACTATATTTTCACGCAAAGAAGAAAGATGATAAAAAATCGGCCAACTGCCACGTTCCTCAATCACCTTGCGGTAATCTCCGGAATCCGTGTTTTTTACAATGTCCAGAATTTCATCCTCTATCACGCCATCACAATATAAATCCACACCCGGATAATACTTTTTATCAAGAATAATCTTCCCGATTTGTTCCTGCATCTTTCCTCCCACTTCAGGCATTATTTTGCCTGAGGCATTTTTACAATATTATCTTTCTCTCCGTTTACACCGGCATTTCTAACTTCCACCTTGGAATTCATATCATAGAATCCGACCGTATCTTTATCAGAAATAACGGTTATATTTACTGCATCATATAATCTGTGATATACGGTAAAATCACTGCCTTCATAGCCTGTAATCCCCAGGGACAACAAATAATCGCCACCCTGTAAATCCATTTTCTGGGTAAAAGTAATCTCTTTGGCCACACCCTTATCCACCGCATCCATAAAAGCCTTCTCAAACATGGTATTGGTTCCGGTAATTTCCGTCCCCTTGGCATTTTTAATGGTAAAAGCAAAAATAGGTGCCTGTACACGTTCCATAAACTCTGCTTTCATGTGAATGGTAAATGTAGAACCTTTTATAATGGCTGTGGTTCTTCTGTTCTTATCATCCGTAATATAACATTCCGTAATTTCAGCCTTTTTAGAACCGTATTCAAGCAATTCCGGATTATCTCCCAAATTGGCAAGGATATTGCTGTCTGTCTTTTTATCCGCCTGCTTATCTGCTTCGTACTGTCCAACCAGCACCTGCTTATAAATATCTATCATCTGCTTTGGATTACCTTCTCCAAGCTTTACACCTTTATTCAGAAGCACGACCCTGTCACAATACTTGGAAATACTGCTTAAATCATGGCTTACAAACAGAATGGTTTTACCCATTCTTTTAAACTCATCAAACTTGCGGTAACATTTCGCCTGAAAAAATACATCACCTACGGCAAGGGCCTCATCCACAATCAGAATCTCCGGCTCAATATTGATGGCAACCGCAAAAGCAAGTCGCACAAACATACCTGAGGAATAAGTTTTTACCGGTTGGTATACGAAATCACCAATATCCGCAAAATCCAGAATATCCTGAAGCTTTGCGTCGATTTCCTCCTTGGTAAAACCAATCATTGTGCCGTTCAAATATATATTCTCCATACCGGTATATTCACGATTAAATCCGGCGCCCAGCTCTAACAATGCAGAAATACGTCCGTTTACATTGACCTCCCCCTTGGTCTGATGCAATACTCCGGTAATAATTTTAAGAATTGTGGATTTTCCGGAACCGTTGGTTCCGATGATGCCAACCATTTCACCCTGATATACCTTAAAATCCACTTCTTTCAATGCATTGTGCTCAGGTACTTTTTTCCAAGGCATTAAGTGCAAGGCATCCACCACGCGCTCTGCCGGCTTTTTATACAACTTATATACCTTGCTGACCTTTTCCACAGAGATGGCAACCGGACGTTCATCCATATTAAGATTTTCTTTTATTTCAGTATTTGTTGTTTCCATAGGTACTCCACAAACCCTTTCTACAATACATCGGCAAAATGAACTTTCAAACGTTTAAACACCAAGGTTCCGATGCCAAAAATAACAACTGTGGTAATCCAGAAAAACATGGTTGAATAGAAATCTTCCCAAAACCACTGATTCTCAAATAACGCGCTTCTATAGCCGTTTACAATATAATATACGGGATTCAGTTTAAAAATAATGCGGTACTTCTCCGGAAGATAGCTTAAATCCCAAAGAATAGGCGTCGCCCACATTCCTACCTGCAGAACAATCTGAATAATCTGGGTCAAGTCCTTGAAAAAAACCACAACCGCACAGGTAGTATAACTGATTGCCAACACCAGAATAAACATACAGAAACTGTAATATACCAACTGTATCAGATATATGCTTGGTGCAAATCCATAGCCAAAATACAACAATAATAATACGCCCGCAAACACTACATGAATAAACGTAGCCGCAATTACTTTGATAATCGGCAGAATACTGATTTTAAACACAACCTGCTTCACAAGATAATTGTATTCCATCAATGCTGATGTACCGTTCCCCAAAGCTTCCGAGAAATAAAACCAGGGCACGAGACCAGCTGTCAACCACACTACATAAGGTGCTTCAATACCATTGGCTACCAATTGGGCTCTTGCAGGAAAAATTACACCAAACACAAAATAATACATAACGACCGTAACCACAGGAGGAACAAACGCCCACACACGTCCCATGGTAGAACCGGCATATCTGGTTTTAAAATCATTCTTCGCCAGCTTCCATATCAATTTACGGTTCTGCCATAACTCCTGGGGCAGAAGCATGATTTTATCATATAAAATTGTCAGACCTAATACCGCCACCAAAATAATGGCGCAGGCAATTATCTTTTTAATCAGTTCTTCCCGCGGATCTGCCAACGGATTATGATGATACACAATAATTCCCGTCATAGCGGCAGCAACCATTATAATCAAAGTAATTCCCCATGACTTTGGAAATCCCTTTTTTGCAGAAGTCATTTTTTCCGCCATAATACTTATCCCTTCATTTAGGCTTTAATATGCCTATTTTTTCAATTCTTTAATGGAACCCCATTTTTTATCTTTCTCGGAAATGGTAAGCTCCATTCCCTCAGGAATCGGCCATTCTACTCCGATTGCCGGATCACTCCAGAGAAGTCCGCCTTCATCATTGGCATGATAGTAATCCGTGCATTTATAGCAGAACTCCGCATAATCCGATAACACAAGGAAACCATGGGCAAAATTCTTCGGTATAAAAAACTGTTTTTTATTCTCGGCTGATAAAAGTTCACCGTGCCACTGCCCATAAGTAGGCGAACCTTCTCTTAAATCCACCGCAACATCATAAACCTCGCCGCTGATAACACGAACCAGTTTATCCTGAGGATAATTAATCTGAAAGTGCAGACCTCTTAATACACCCTTTTTAGACGCTGATTGATTATCCTGTACGAAGGTTACATCAATTCCCGCAGCCTTAAAATCCTCATACTGATAAGTCTCCATAAAGTATCCTCTCTCATCACCGAATACCGTCGGAGTGATAATCTTTAATCCTTCTATCTCACATGTTTCTACTTGAAATTTGCCCATCTTTTTCCCTCACTTTAAAACTGTTTTGTATTGTATCTTTTTGTATTTTCGAATAGTATATCTTTACGGTTTATAATAAGACAAATTCAAATCCACTCTTCCCTCTATGCCATCAACACTGCCGGAAGATGTATACTGCCATATATCATATCTGCCGGTATATAACGGTTCTTCCCTGTATTCCGCAACCCAAATGGTATATTGTGACAGTGCATCGTCGTCTACCTGATTATAATACCAATTTCTGCTGGCATAGACTCCGGACTCGTATCCGGCCTGCTCAACAGTCTCACAAAATGCCCGACATATTTCTGTTCTTGTGGCCGCATCCAAGCTGTCAGCTCTTCCACCCGAACCTTCCGTATCAATAAAAATTGGATAATCCGGCTCGTAATCTTTTATCAGACTTAATACCATACTGGCTTCTTCCACTGCTTCACTTTGGGTAATTGCCTGCGTAAAGAAATACACACCCACATCCAAGCCAACCGCCTTGGCACCTTCTATATTTTTTCTAAAATACGGATCCTCTACCAATACTCCCGTTTTGGAGCCCCTGTATCCGCATCGGATAATCACAAACTCCACTCCGGATGCTTTCACAGCCGCCCAGTCAATCTCTTTATTCCACTTGGAAACATCAATTCCCAAAACTCCGTTTTCGGAATCTGTCACCACATCGGTTCGTTCTGTCTCATCGGTATCAACTTCATGATTTGCAGTATCTTCTGCCTGAGCATCAATCTCGTCTTCCGTTTTAATTAAATATGAGATGTCATCCAGTTTAACAAACTCAATCTTGTCTTTTACACTTACCTTAACCCGTTCCGGCATCTGATAGTCTTCTACGTCCTGTAGCGATACATAATAACTCCCGGGCTTAATTCCGCCAATATATATATATCCGTCGGCATCCAAATCTTTATATTCTCCGATACCCTCCACTGTTACATAAAACTTAATTCCTTTTACGGCATTGCCCTTATCGTCAATAACCGTAACACGCAAATCCCGCTCCACAGAGCTTACCAGCAATGCCAGTTGACTATCATCATTTTCCCGTACTGCTCCCGCATATGGTTGGTATTCATCCAAAAACGAAGGGTCCTCCAAAAAAGATTTTTCATCCGAAGCATCTGTTACAAGTTCCGAATTTGCAATCTCCGAACTGCCAACATCGCTTTCTTTGACCGGATGCTTCCATCCGTTTATCAGCAATACAACAAGCAGAATCAAAAACATGGACATCACCACGGTAATGATCGCTACATTTCTAACATTTTTATCCATACACTACCCTCTAAGGCTTCGTCGCTTTTACAATCCGTTTGCAACCTCCACAAGATACTGACCGTATGCGGTCTTCATCAAGGGTTCCGCCAGAGACAACAACTGTTCCTTTGTAATAAATCCACGCTTATACGCAATCTCTTCAATGCAGGAAATATACAACCCCTGACGTTTCTGAAATGCCGCCACAAAATCGGAAGCATCCAATAATGCATCATGATTTCCTGTATCCAGCCAAGCAAAACCACGTCCCAAAGTTCTAACATTCAACTCACCGCGTCTTAGATACTCATTATTTATGCTGGTGATTTCAATTTCTCCGCGAGCGGAAGGCTTAACATTCTTTGCAATTTCCACCACATCATTGTCATAAAAATACAATCCGGGTACTGCATAATTGCTCTTGGGATGCTCCGGTTTTTCTTCAATGGATAGCGCCTTACCGTTTTCATCAAATTCCACCACTCCGTATTCTCTTGGATCACGTACGTAATATCCGAAAATAGTCGCGCCTTTTTCCATGGATGCCACTTCACGCAACACTTTAGAGAAACTCTGCCCGTAAAAAATATTATCACCCAAAATCAAGGCAACACTGTCATTACCTATAAAATCGGCGCCGATAATAAACGCATCCGCAAGCCCTCTTGGATACTCCTGCACCGCATATTCCATACGAAGTCCCAACCGGGAACCATCTCCGAATAAATCTTGAAAAACAGGCAAATCCCTGGGTGTGGATATGATTAAAATATCCTGTATCCCTGCCAGCATTAAGATAGACAGCGGATAATAAATCATAGGTTTGTCATACACAGGCATGATTTGCTTTGAAATCGATTTGGTTAACGGATAGAGGCGGGTTCCGGAGCCTCCTGCAAGAATAATTCCCTTCATTTTTATCTCCTTTTATACGCACTGAATGGGAACGGCACATTTACCGTCCCCATTAATTGTTTTATTGATACATTTCTTCGTAGTATTTCTGGTAATCTCCGCTGGTAACACGTTTCATCCAGTCTTCGTTCTCAAAATACCACTGAATCGTTAACTTAATACCGTCTTTAAACATTGTTTCGGGCTCCCAGCCAAGGTCTGCACGAATCTTGTCCGGTGCAATGGCATAGCGTCTGTCATGACCCTTACGGTCTTCCACATAAGTAATCAAATCCTTGTTAATATGTGCTTTACGAGGGTCATCATCAGGAAGCATCTCCTGCAATGTTTCCAGAATAATTTCGATAATCTGAATATTCTGCTTCTCATTATGACCACCCACATTATAGGTCTCAAACAACTTTCCCGTTTCCTGAACCATATCAATTGCCTTGGCATGGTCTCTTACATATAACCAGTCACGGACATTTTTACCATCACCGTATACGGGCAACTTCTTGCCCTGAAGCGCGTTGTTAATAATCAACGGAATCAGTTTCTCGGGAAACTGATACGGTCCGTAATTGTTGGAACAGTTGGTAATGTTTGCAGGAAACTTATACGTATCCATATAAGACTTTACCAGCATGTCCGAACCGGCCTTACTTGCCGAATAAGGCGAATGGGGATCATAAGGTGTGGTCTCATAAAAGAATGCATTCTCATCATCCGGAAGTGTTCCGTATACTTCATCAGTGGATACATGAAGGAACTTCTTGCCTTCTTTGAACGTACCGTCAGGCAATTCCCACGCCGCCTTAGCGCAATTCAGCATTACAGCAGTACCGATTACGTTGGTTTTAACAAAAACCTCCGGATTACGGATACTTCTGTCCACATGACTTTCTGCTGCAAAATGTACCACTCTGTCAATATCATTCTCGGCAAAAATTTTACCGATTGCATCCTTGTCCGTAATATCTGCTTTCACGAATGTATAATTAGGACGACTTTCCACCGCCTTTAAATTCTCCAGGTTACCTGCATATGTCAATGCATCCACATTAATAATGCGAATATCATCTCCATACTTTTCAAACATATAATGAATATAATTGGAACCGATAAAGCCGGCACCGCCTGTCACAAGATAAGTTCTCATTTCTTGTCTCCTTTATAATTACTTTCTTGTTTTATATACATATCAAGTTGCATTATAACATAAAACGCATAAGAAATCCACTTTTTTAGACATACATCCGTATTTATTACGGCACCCACAAATCCGCATAATTATCTACATAAATATCATAACCGCAAGTCTGTAAAACCAATGTAAATTCCCCGTCCTCCATCTTGCCGTCAAGCACATGGTTTTGATTGATAATCACATAATGACAGCCGTTCTGTCTTGCAAAACCGGTTAATTTGTCTGCATCAGAAATCTCTTTGGACATTTCTTCTTCAAATTCGTTATTCAGCCACCAACGTTCTACCAGCGCATCATAACCGTAAGGCATCACCACAAAAGGTGAATATTGGCGAACATACTGTATTAATTCCGGCGGAAAAGCCGCCTTAATTTCTCGCCCCGGAATCACAATGGCATCGCATATACTGACAACCGCTTCCGGCACCTGATATAAATTCTCTGCCCGACTAAACTGTGGACTTTTATACACCAAATGGCCACCGACCATAATATAAGCCGCCAAGAAAAACAACAATCCGGCCTGTAACCATTTCTTTTTGATTGCAGATAAAAATTTCACCGCCGCATAGGATATAACAACTCCCATGGGAAGTGCCCATAAAATGCGGTAATAAGTCTCTTCCTCGTTCATAATACTAACAACAAAATGCGACAATACCGGGAACAAAAATAATGCAAGAATCGCCACGGACACATATACCAAAATCGCCTTACGGCCTTTATTCTTCTCCGCAATCCATAAATAAATCAAAGAAGCCGCAAAAAGCAAAGTAAGACTGCAATTACCGCTGTACATTTTTAACATCATCAAAGCAGAACCGTCTGCACCTACCATATCACCACTCCTTTCTTTTACTATTTCTTGATATCTTATCTTTTTATCTTTTACTTATATATTTTTAAATTATCGTTATGCTCTTTTACTTATATTCCGCAATCGCCCGTGCAATACGTATTGCGCCGTAGCCGTCCACCATTTTGCTTGCATTTTCGGTAAGTTTTTCACGTTTTTCTCTGCTTACCAAAAGCATCCGGACCGCTTCTTTCATTGCCTGTAAAAAGGCATCTTCTTCTATCGGATTGTAGTGTCCGATTGCAACCGCAGCTTCCTTCTCACCGAAAGCCACTGCAATCCGCCTTTGATTCTCCGCGAAAGAGAAAGTCACTGCCGGCACGCCCGCCACTGCCAGCTCGCACATGGTGGAACCGGCGGCAGAAACCGCCAAATCACACTTTGACATCAGCTTCCACATATCTTTTACATTTTCATACACCGTCATTCTCGGTTCATTCATAGCCAGTTCATACAAAGCCTGCCTATGCCGGTTAAAAGGCCCGCACACCACACTTAAACGTAAATTCGCATCCTTCAAAAGTACCTTGCTGATCTTGCAAGCCAAGTTATACGCATCACTACCGCCTAAAGTAATTAAAATATCATAAATCTCATCCTTTAACGCTCCCCGGCACTCCGCAAATTCTTTACGCACCGGTGCATACTTCGGTCCCGCAAGCACCAATGTAATATCTTCTTTTGCAACCATCCCGGCCTGCCCGTATTCTACATATTCCACACCATAAGGATAGTCTGACGCCTTGGCAAATACATTGTAATTTACCAACAAATCTACCGGATATGGAAACCTATCCACATCGTCCAAATACATCGTTACAACGCGTTCACGCAAGGTCTTCAAATATGTTTCCGTCACATAATAGGAATCGATTAACAGCCTGTCAACTTTCGCCTCACTCATCGCAATCTGCAAAGAATCCAGTTCCGCCTCCATATCGTCAAATGAAGTTTCCAGCACGCGACAGTCAAATCCGCGACCGGTAATCATTTCCTCACAACCATGATCAGCAATAAAGAAAACCACGTTCTCACCAATTTCTTTCAGTGCATCCGCTATGGTCAGACACCGCATAACATGTCCAATTCCTATTTGATTGTTCCCGTCCGCTCTAATTCCTGTCATTTTGTATCCTGTCTAAAACCTCTGCTATATTTTCGTTCCACGAAAAATCCGTTTTATTACGAATTTCCACCAGTTCCTTGGAAGTATGATAGGTCCCTTCACCAGCTTGCTTCACAGCCTGTATTTCACCCCTTTTTAATGCATTCCAATTGGCAAAAAACAGCTCTTCCATTATAGCAATCAACTTATCATATGATGTTACAAAGCTTTCTTCCTCCGCTTTCATAGGAACTTCCTTCTGCAAAAGAATTGCGCCCTCATCTAACCCTGCCACCATCTCATGAATCGTCACGCCCTTTGGCGTATTCTCATAAAACGAGAAGAAATTAGGCGCCGCCCCCTTATTATATGGCAGATAAGACGTATGCAAATTAACGATGCGCCCTTTCATATAATCCAAGACGTCCGCCGATACAATATGCTTATAATTAAAACTTACCACAAAGGACGGCTCAAGTCCCTTTACAATATCCAAAGTCAACTTGTTGGTAAATCGATATACCATTTCCTCGCATTCACACAATCTTTTATAAAAATCGTCTGTATTTGAATTGTTCGTCAGGAATAGTACAGCCCCCTTCTTAACCTGTTCAAATTGCAACGGTTCGCCGCGCTTAATATCTTTCCCGGCTGTCATTGTAAGAAAGTCCTGCCGATATTTAGGTTTCACTCCATATCCCGGACGAATACTGCGAATATTATCCATTGTAAAAGCTTCACCTGCCTTAATATCTTCCACCGCAAACAAAGAACGTCGAAATACCATATTGTTCTTTTCCGAAGGAGACATTCCATAAGTCGGTTTGCCCATGGCACGTTCTACTGCACGAACATCTTCCACCATCTGCTTAAACTCTTCCGGTGTCATGGAAAAAGACGCATCCGGATTCTCGATTTCACGACCAAGGCAGAAATGTTTCTCAATAATACAGGCACCTAAAGCAACCGCCGTCACGGCACCGAGAGACCCCATGGAATGATCTGAAAGTCCAATGGGAATATCAAACACTTCTTTCATATGTTGAATGGTTTTTAAATTCATTTCATCAGAGATAGCCGGGTAAGCACTTGAACATTTTAAAAGTGCCAACTGATGATTTCCGGTTTCATAAACAGCATTTACCGCCTCTTTCATTTCTTCCAAAGTAGACATACCCGTAGACACAATCATCGGCTTTTGTTTTGCCGCAACGTGACGCAGAAAATCCAAATCAATCATCTCAAAAGAAGCAATTTTATAAAATTCCATTCCCATATCTTCCAAAAAATCCGCCGTAGCATTATCAAAGGGCGTGGAAAAGAAATCAATGCCTATACGTTTCGCTTCTTCATACAATTCCGCCTGCCATTCAAGCGGGGTGTATGCTTTTCCGTACAAACCGTACAAATTCTCGCCTTCCCAAGTCCCCTCCGTAATAGCAAAATACTTGTTATGGCAATCAATGGTCAAAGTATCCGGCGTATACGTCTGAATCTTTACGCAATCCGCACCCGACTCTTTCGCCGCGCGAATAATTTCCTTGGCACGCTCAATACTGCCGGCATGATTTGCCGACATTTCCGCGATAATATATGCAGGATATCCTTCACCGATTATACGGTTGTTAATCTTAAACGTTTTCATTTAAAGCCTCCGCAATGCTTTTTATTTCTTATGAAATCAATGCAAATCCATCATTTGTTTCATACCAATATATACAGTAGTCCCACCAGCAACACCGGCAAGCAAGCCAAGCAACCTTTTAATATCATCAGGGGCTCTTTGCGATAAATAGTCAAAAAGAAAATACCCAACATAAACACCATCGGCAACAATGCCACCGCCATGGTAGTCATGGAACTTCCCGCAAACATAATAATGCCGGCAATCACATACAATATATTTTCTATTTTGACGCCTTTTGACTTATCCCCCAACCATAAAAGTATTAAAAGCAGCACCGGCAGAAACAGATTCGCAAAAATACTTTTACCCTGCCAGGTTCTTGTCAAAAAGAAAGTCTGGGCGGTATAAATACTCACATAACCATATATATTAAACAAAGCAACCAAGGACGAGAAAAGATACTTCTCGCTCCTTTTATCCTTAAAAAGCAATTCCCCAATCTGCAAAACTATCAAATAATGCAATACAATCAGCACCGGTGCCAAAATACTATGACCCATAATTGCCGGATGAATCATTGTCACTTTAGAAAGAAATGCAAGCCAGGTCGGCGCCGACGCGAAGGCATGGCGCATATCTAATTCACCGGCCGCCGTACCCGTATAAGGCTGTATATAATTCATCGTTCCGCTGGTATAGGAGTTAGCTGCTACTGCAATATAATAGGCATCATCACCATCCGATACCTGTTGTAAAAGTCGCATTACAACCTGTAAAATCACAAACAACACAAACACAATTTTTAACACAACAGCTTCTTTATTTTTCAATTTGGCCAAGCATTTTTTTAACACTTTTCGCCCGAGTATTGAAGAAACACCCGCAAATATTACAATAAAAATGCCAAACACCAAAGTTAACAGTTTAAAAGATATACTTCCCGCTACAAGGAATCCCAAATAAAAACACTGAAAAAAGGCTATCATAACCAGGTAGCCGTTTAAAAAAATCATACCTATACTTTGCCGTTCTCCGGGCAACTTGGATGTAAACCAAAGTCCACTTCCAAAAGGAATCAAAAGCAACCAAAAGATTGCTAACAGAATCTGAAGCATTTATTACACCTCTTTCTCTATCCCATTATACATAGTAACCGGCAAAAAAACAATGAAAATGATTGAAAGACACTTCAACTTGACTTATACTTAAGAAGTTGAATACTTTTCTTGTGATGAAGCGCACAAGATGGTCAAAAAATGTATAATCACTCTTTTTTAAATCAGTTTCAACAAATCACCCACGCTTCAGAACGGAGTTTTTATGAACAAACCCGCAATCCTTGGCGGCACTCCCGTCAGAAACACAAAAATATCTTACGGAAGACAATATATCGACGAGACCGATATTCAGGCTGTAGCCGATGTTCTGCGAAGCGGTTACGTAACCTGCGGCCCTAAAGTAGCAGAATTAGAGAAAAAAATATGCGAAGTGACCGGTGCAAAATATGCAGTGGCCGTCAGCAACGGAACCGCCGCCCTTCACATCGCCTGCATGGCCATTGATTTAGGCCCGGGAGACGAAATCATTACAACCCCCATTACTTTTGCAGCGTCGGCGAATTGTGCCTTATACTGCGGTGCAAAACCTGTTTTTGCAGATATTAATCCCGAAACCTACAACATTTCTCCTGCTGCAATTCGTAACTGCATTACCCCGGCTACCAAAGCTGTAGTTGCTGTAGATTTTACAGGGCAAGCCGTAGAATTAGATGAAATACGTACAATCTGTAAAGAACACAACTTAACCTTAATTGAAGATGCCGCCCACTCCATCGGCACTAAATATAACGGTGAGGGCGTGGGCAGCATTGCTGATATGACCACTTTCAGTTTTCATCCTGTCAAAACCGTAACCTCCGGGGAGGGCGGTGCCGTTACAACTAACGACGAAGCACTGTATCGTAAACTGTTACGTCTTCGTGCTCACGGTATAACGCGTAATATGGATGAGATGAACAACCCTTGTAATGATCCCTGGTATTATGAGCAGGTAGAATTAGGTTATAATTATCGCATCACCGACTTCCAATGTGCCTTAGTGGCAAGTCAGTTAGATAAATTACCGGCCTTTTCCAAACGTCGTAAAGAAATTGTAGCCCGCTACAATGAAGCATTTACAGATGTCCCGGAAATTATTATCCAGAAAGAGATTCCGGAATCCGACACCACAAGACATCTGTATATTTTACAGTTGGATCTTGATAGACTTACTTGTAACCGAAGAGAGTTTTTCGATGCACTCATTGCCGAAAACGTCTGCCCTCAGGTACATTACATTCCGGTATATTACCATTCTCACTATGAAAAACTTGGTTATTCAAAAGGGTTATGCCCCAAAGCCGAAGCGCTTTATGAACGGATTTTAAGCATTCCGCTCTTCTACTCCATGACAGACGAAGATGTGGAAACCGTAATAACAGCAGTTAAGAAATTAATTTCTTATTATAAAAAATAAATTACGCTAAAAACAAATAGGGCAGAGATTATTCTCTGCCCATTTCTTTTAATATCCTAAATAACTGATATTCATATCTACATTCGTACTGATTCCGTTTACCTTGCCCTTGTCCGTATACTGCCACATATCATATCTGTTGGAATACGTAGGTTGCGAAGCATACTGCGCAAGCCAGATTTTATATCCATTCAGACTGCTGACATTTAAGGAATCCTGATACCACGACTTACATGCATATACACCCGGTGTATATCCTGCACTTTTAATCGTTTCACAAAACGCCTTACACACTGCAGTTCTGGTTTCCTTGCTGATGCCATTGGCTCTACCGCCACTGGTCCACTCCGTATCAATAAAAATGGGATACGAAATTTTATAGTTCTTCGCCAAGGCAATGGCCATAGATGCTTCTTCCACGGCTTCTTTTTCATTCACCGCCTGCGAGAAGAAATAAAGACCAACTTTCAATCCCGCATTGGTTGCGCCCTTAATATTTGACTCAAACATAGGGTCTTTAATCAACGAACCGGAAGATGAACCTCTATATCCGCAACGAATAATTACAAAGGAAACTCCGGAATTCTTCACCGCATTCCAGTCTATACTACCCTGCCACTTACTTACATCAATGCCTAGGACACCACCATTCATGGATAACGTACCATCACTCGCAAAGTTATATTTCACACCGGAAATAACCTGCTCACCGGTGACCTTTTCACCATTTTCATCAAAATAATAGGTTTTACCATCCAGCGTCTGCCAACCATAATAGTCATAAACCGGTTCAGACTCCACGTAAAACTCGGTGGCAGTATAATAATCAGCCCATTTTGCCTGAATATACTTACCACTGGCATCCTTAATATATACCTGTGCACCCTTTACATCTTTCAGCAAGGTTACCTTATCATTTTTGGGATTTGATTTGACAGTAATTGTCACCGTAGCAGTGACAGCCTGCCCGTTGCTTCCCTTTTCAGTCGTAGTAACCGTTATCACGGCAGTACCTTTTGCCACACCCGTTACCACACCGTTTGCATCAACGGTCGCAATATCTTTTTTATCTACTGTATAGGTAACCGTCTTATCCTTTACAAAGTTCTCAACAGTAGGCACAATCGTATAGGTTTCTCCTATCATAACCGTACCGCTTGTGGCATTCAACTTAATTCCCAACTCACCTGCAGGTTTTACAGTTATTTTACAGGTTGCAGTTAATGCTTTGCCTGATTTATCTTTCCCTACCGTTGTGGCAGTTATTGTTGTCTCTCCGGCTGCAACAGGTGTAACCACACCATCCTTCACTGTGGCAATTTTAGCATCTGCAACCGACCATGTAACACCGGTATCGCATCCTGTCGTTCCTGTAACCGTAGCCTTTATAGTGGCTGTAGTTCCTATTTTCAGTTCCAACGCAGTCTTATCCAAAGTTACTCCGGTAACATACTTTGCCACTTCCGAAGGTGTTTCTGAAGGCTTCTGAGATGTTGGCTCTGAAGGTTTCTGAGATGTCGGCTGAGACGAAGGTTCTGAAGGCGTCTCGGAAGGTTGCTGTGATGCAGGTTCCGAAGGCGTCTCAGACGGTTGCTGTGATGCAGGCTCCGAAGGTGTCTCAGACGGTTGCTGCGATGCAGGCTCCGAAGGCGTCTCGGAAGGTTGCTGAGACGTAGGCTCCGAAGGTATCTCGGAAGGTTGCTGTGACGTAGTTTCTGTAGACACCTCTGATGTTCGCGGTTCTACCGTGTTCGGTACCTCGACACTTACTTTTCGATAGCCTCCCACTGCCGCCTCTGTAAGCGTCATGGGATCCGTAATATCCTTCTTTTCAATCAATGCATATCCGTCTGCGCCCGAGCTCACTTTTTTGTCAGAAGGTACCCATTTAATTGTATCTTCCAATAATTCTTCCGTTTCAATATTATCCTTATTCTGGGTATCTTCCACCGCTACATTAATTTCATCTTCTGTCTTGATTTCATCCAAAACGTTGATTACCTGGTATGAAATCTTATCTTTTACCATAACTTTTGTGGCATCTGCCGGGAAGCTGAAAGAATCCACGGATTTAATGGTGATCATATAGGCTCCGCCTTTTAAACCATCCTGATAAATCATCCCGTCCTTATCATCATCAATCCAAGTCAGTGTTTCATTATCCGGTGTCACTACCTCCAATTCAAATGCAACACCGTCAATCAACTTATCTGTTTCCTTGTTAATAAATTTTATTTTTAAATCTCTTTCGATGGATGTAAAGCTAACGGATACCATGATGGGGTTTTCTTCCTCTTCTCCGTCTTCCGTAGGCATTATCACTTCGCCAATCACATCTTCACTGTCCGTTACTACAATACGACCGATACCATTATCGCCAATAATATCCAATTCGCTTAGTTTCATGCCGATAGACGAAAACTCACCCAAATCCGTCACTTTATTATTATTGTTATTCCAAATAACAATCACAAACACCAAAATAACAGCAGCAAGTATACCGGTGACACCTATCAACGCATCCATCCATGAAAAATTCATAAAGAATTTTTCAAAAGCATTTTTCTTTTTATGCTGAACCTTAATATTTTTACCACTGCCGGTTTTAACGCCTGCTTTTTCATTGCCTCCCCGTTCTTTATTCGACTGACGTATCTTTTCCGAATTTTTCCGAAGGGAAGTCATCTCTTTTCTGATAGGACGTATGTCCTCATCGTGATATGTCAAATCACCTAATTCTTCTATCTCGTCTTCTGACAATTCAATCCCTGCCCCTACCGGCAGAACCATATCTGATGCCACTTCTGACATTTCCTCAGTAATCACGGCACTTTGCCCCTGATTCTCAATATCGGTTTCTTCTTCCATATTAAGCTTTTCTTCCGCATCCGTATTTTCTGTTTGCATATCTGCCACAGATACTTCAACTGCCGGAATTACTTTGGTCATTCCCAAATCAACATTTTCAGTTTCCTCTAAAACCTGACTGATTTGTTCAGGTTCGGGCATAACCTTGGTATCACTATATTGTGTTTCTATAATATCAATCAATTCCTGAACTTCGTCTTTTGCACTAACTTCTATCTGAGATGCAATTTCTTCAGTGGGAATCACTTTTGTAGCATCTACGTCCACCGCATCTACCTGCTCTGTCTGTAAGGTCTCTACAGTTGTACGAACCAACGTTTCTTCATCCACGTTGAAATCGTCATCTGACCATTCCAATTCTTCCAAATTCAAATCACGTTTTATCATTTTATCAATCCTTTTTCACAAAATGTATCAGTTTCTTTTTCCGACACATTATATCACGTTACGCAAACCCTTTCAATCACTTTTCGACAGATGGAAAAATGTGTATTCATACAATTTGATTCATTTCGTTTTCAACATTTAATTTTTAGAAGTTGCATGTTTCCGGATAAGTGGATTCTTCCGCTTCCTGCCGGTATAAAAATACAATTCCCTTTAGCAATATCCAACACTTCGTCCTTGCAAACCGTACCTTTTCCGGCTAAGCAAAGTAAAATCTGAAAAGATTCATTTCCTACATCCAGCACACATATATGTTTGTTATTCTCTGCATTAATCAGCATCCTTTCAGCTTGAAAATACTTACATCTGCAAAGTAATTCCGTGGCCCCTCCGGGCTGATATCGTAATACTCGCATGGGTTGCCGCGGCTCTTCTCCGCCTTTCAGCCCGGCAACATCCAGTGCTTTATCCACATGAAGTTGACGCAAACTTCCGTCCTTATCTTTACGTTTATAATCGTACAATCGATAGGTAATATTGGAATTCTGCTGTATCTCTGCCAAAAGCACACCCTCACCAATCGCATGCACTTGTCCCGGTTCAATAAAAAAGACATCATCTTTTTTCACACGGACTTTTCGTACATATCTCTCAATGTCATCCTCTTTAAGTGCCCGGCGGATGGTTTCTTTCTCCATATCCTGATAAAAACCATACATCAGCCTGGCTCCGGGCTCTGCTTCTAAAATATACCACATTTCCGTTTTGCCCTTCTGACCGTTTTCATGAATATACGCATACTGATCATCCGGATGCACCTGAATGGAAGCATTTTGTCCTGCATCTATTAATTTAACCAGAATCGGCAAATCCGCCATACCATTTACTTTTATTGGATGTGTGCCCAAAATTTCCGGATATTTTGCAATGAGTTCCGTCAGCAACATCCCCTTATACAATCCACTGTCTACCTTACTGATTCCGTCAGGGTGGGTAGAACATTCCCAACTCTCGGCAATAGGATTCATTTGGGCATCTTTTCCATATTCTTTGGAAAGTTTATCACCACCCCACAAGTAGTCCTTGCACACAGGTTTTAAGAGAAACGGACGAACTTCATTTTTATCATATATTTTTTCTTCCTCAGCCCTAGTACTCAAGGGTGTGTTTGTTTTTGTCATCTACCGAAATCTCCCTGCCCAGTTGCACTTCAATCAGTTTCAGCTCCGTTGTGGCAATAATCGTATGTTTACATCCGGCCTGCATAGTAATTACATCACCGGTCTTTACCTGTTGTTCCATTCCATCCACAACAGTAATACCCTCACCGGAAATAATGGTCCATACTTCATCCCTTCTGTCATGGCTGTGATAATTCATTCGATGCCCCGCATTCAAGGTTACCTTAATTGTCATACTTTCGTCTTCCACATCCATAACACGATAACTACCCCAAGACTTCTCCGCATACATAATCTGTCCGTCAATATTATCTACATAGGGCTTAATGTAACTCGACTTATTTTTGTCCGAAACCAGGATACCATCAGGACTGGCTGAAACCACTACATCTTTTAATCCCATACATAAAAGAGGAACATCCAGTTCGTTAATTACATGTACATTTTCACAGCTATCATCCAGTATTCCTTTACCAATTACCGGTTCTTCCATTGCCTCCGTCAACGTATTCCATGTCCCAAGATCCTTCCACTCACCGGCAAATCGCATGACTGCAATGCTCTTTTCTTTTTCAACCACTGCATAATCAAAACTGATTTTAGTCAAGGTTTCATACTTTTCAAACAAATCATAGTAATCCTTAAAATCTATCAGTTCATGCGCACGTTCCAATACATATTTTAATTTATAGGCGAATACTCCACCATTCCACAATGCACCTTTTGAAATATATTGTTTCGCAGTATTCTCATCAGGTTTTTCTTTAAATGTGTCAACCGGACTGACTTTTTCCTGATTGTGCGGAATAATATAGCCGTATTTTTCACTTGGGTACGTAGGTTCCATCCCCATTAAAACAAGATTTGCCACATCTTCCTGTGCAAGTTTCCACAATTCATGCAACGCCCTAAAATATGACTCATCCACATATGGATCTACCGGACATACCACAACAGCCTCGTCTTTCGATATACCCTGCACATCATGAAGATAGGATGTAGCCAGGGCAATTGCCGGAAAGGTATCTCTGCGACATGGTTCCAAAGAAATTCCAATGTTTTTTCCCAACTGATTATGAATGGCCGATACCTGCGTCTTAGAAGTAGCTATGGTGATTGATGCATTTTTATCTACCTGTCGTATCTGTCGATACATACGTTGCACCATGGATTCATAACCGCCATCTTCCGTTCTGAATATTTTCATAAACTGCTTAGAACGTATATCATTGGATAAAGGCCAGAGCCTCTTTCCCGAGCCTCCGGATAAAAGTACAATATTCATTACAACCTCCGTTTTATCGCTCTGCTCGCATGGGATTATTCAAAAAATCTTCATACGACATGCGAATTCCGTCTTCCAACTCTGTTTGATATGTCCACCCCAGAGCCTTCGCCTTAGACACATCCAGTAACTTTCTCGGTGTACCGTTTGGTTTTGTAACATCCCAACATATTTCACCTTCATACCCCACTACTTTTGCAACCAGTTCCGTCAGTTCTTTTATGGACAATTCTTTGCCGGTTCCTGCATTAACCGTTTCATTACCACTATAATGGTTCATGAGAAAAACGCATAAATTCGCCAAATCATCCACATACAAAAATTCTCTCAAAGGACTTCCGTCTCCCCAGCAAGTCACGGACTGAGCACCGCTGACTTTTGCTTCGTGAAAACGACGAATCAAGGCAGGCAGCACATGGCTGTGGGTAGGATGATAATTATCATTCGGACCGTATAAATTCGTAGGCATAACCGATATATAATCCGTTCCATATTGCAGATTAAGATATTCGCAATATTTTAGACCGGAAATTTTAGCAAGGGCATATGCCTCATTGGTCTTTTCCAGTTCAGAAGTTAAAAGATACTCCTCTTTCATGGGTTGAGGCGCCATCCTGGGATAAATACAGGACGAACCCAGAAATTCAAGTTTTTTGCATCCGTTCTTCCATGCTGCATGAATAACATTCATTTCCAAAATCATATTCTCATACATAAAATCAGCTAAAGCACTTTGATTGGCAATAATTCCTCCAACCTTAGCCGCTGCAAGAAAAACATATTCCGGCTTCTCCTCTTGAAAAAAAGCCTCTACCGCTTCCTGTCTGCACAAATCCAATTCTGAATGCGTTCTGGTAATAATATTGGTATAACCCTGACGTTGCAGTTCCCTTACAATGGCTGAACCAACCATTCCGCGATGCCCTGCCACATATATTTTTGCATTTAAATCCATCATTTTTAATACTCCATATATTTTTGATAATATCACGCTAAAATCATCCGTTTTGCGTTACTGATTTTTCATTGCCTTACAAAGAGACGCCTCGCGCTTTGCCAATGCCCTGTCATGTTCAGCCATAATTCGTACCAGTTCTTCATAACTTGTCTTTTGCGGATTCCATCCTAATATCGTTTTGGCCTTAGTAGGATCTCCCCATAAATTATCCACATCTGTCGGCCGGAACCATGCCGGATTTACACACACCAGCATTTTACCACTGGCTGCATCATATCCTTTTTCATCCAGGCCCTTGCCTTCCCAACGAAGTTTTATTCCATTGGCCGCAAATGCCTTCTCTGTAAAATCACGCACCGTATGCTGCTCTCCCGTTGCAATTACAAAATCCTCCGGTGTATCATGTTGGAGCATCAACCACATGCATTCCACATAGTCCTTGGCATATCCCCAATCTCGAAGAGAATCCATATTTCCGAGTTCAAGATGGTCTTGCAAGCCTTCCGCAATACGTCCTGCTGCCAATGTAATCTTCCGCGTAACGAATGTTTCTCCGCGACGCTCCGATTCATGATTAAACAATATACCGTTAACCGCAAACATACCATAAGCTTCCCTATATTCTTTGGTAATCCAGAACCCGTATTGCTTCGCTACCGCATAGGGGCTGTACGGGTGGAACGGTGTCGTCTCTCTCTGAGGCACCTCTTCAACCTTTCCGTACAGTTCAGACGTAGATGCCTGATATATTTTGGTCTTTTTGGTCAAATCTAAAATTCTTACCGCTTCTAAAATACGCAATACCCCAAGTGCATCCACATCCCCGGAGTATTCAGGTACGTCAAAAGAAACCTGAACATGAGACTGCGCGGCCAGATTATATATTTCATCCGGTTGTACCATACGAATAATACGAATCAGGGATGATGAATCCGTCAAATCACCATCATGTAACTGCACGCTTCCGCTTGCAATCAAATGATCTATTCGACCTGTATTCGAAATAGATGAACGACGTGTGATTCCATGTACTTCATATCCTTTTCCCAATAATAACTCTGCCAAATAGGAACCATCCTGTCCGGTTATCCCTGTAATCAATGCTTTCTTTCCCATTAAAACATCCTCTTTCTTCCAATATTGCCTATAAGCTACGCTGTTTATTCTACACCCCTTTTCAGCATATATTCAGTGGCTTTTTTGTGTTTTAGTAGCACAATATTGACTTTTGTGTTATACTTACTAAAGTCAATTATTTTCAGCATTTTTATGGAGGTTTGTAATGAATAACACTTTATTTCAGGATAAAATGGTAAACTCAAATCGTATATTATACACGCCTACGCCTTTTGCCAAAAAAAATCTGATGCATCTCCAGGAAATCGGCACATTGCAGGCATTGTCGGAACATGCCAGCAAACGAACCGGCCTCGCTTCTTACTTATTCTTCTGTGTAAAATCCGGTTCCGGAACATTAATATATAATAATATAACCTACACCCTTTCCGCCGGAGATTGTGTGTTTATAGATTGCCATCAACCTTATGAACACAATACTTCCTCCGAGTTATGGTCACTTCAGTGGGCCCATTTTTACGGAGAAGGTTTGGATTATATTTACAGCAAATTTTACGAAGACAACCTTTCTCCCGTTTTCTCCCCATTATATATTCGTTCCTATGAAAACATATTGACGGAATTACAGGAAATAGCTTCTGACAACAGCTCCGTAAAGGATTTAATAATATGTGAAAAACTAATGGCTCTACTTGCGCAAACGCTAAAAGATTGCGAAAAACATAGCGACACCAACAGCATTCCTCTAAAAAACAATTCTATTATCGATGTAAAAAAGTATTTGGATGCGCATTTTAACGAAAAAATATCTTTAGACGATTTAGGAGGCTTATTTTTTATTGACAAATATTATTTAAGTCGTCGTTTCAAACAACATTTTGGAACAACAATTAATTCTTATTTACAACAATGCAGAATTACGCATGCCAAACGCCTTCTTCGCTTTTCCCGCCTCTCTATTGAAGAAATTGCATCGACTTGCGGAATAGAAGACCCTAATTATTTTTCCAGACTTTTTAAAAAAATTGAAGGTATCTCACCGGGGGATTTTCGAAGAAGTTGGTCCGGCTTAAAATAACTGTAATATCTTAATATTGACTTACACCGCAAAAAATGACATAATAAAAATGCTTTTACACAAGATAAGAAATGAAGATACAAATGAGACAAAATCAACCACGAAAGGATTTTTCTTATGCTGTATCTTCATTTTTGTTTAAACTGTAATCGCATTCATCTTTTAAGCGGCCATCGAATTTACTGTCCCGCATGCGACAAAAAATTGCAGGAACTTAGTGTAGCCTACGAAAACTACATAAATATGGACACCATCCAACGCGCCAATTTGCTTTCACAATGCAAAAACGCTCATACACTCGACAGTTTACGAAGCTCGTATACTCCCAGATATCAACGTAAAAAACTTAACTGCAGCAAAAAAACATAAAAGAATGTATAATTCTCCCCTTGGTTATACATAATGTTTTCACTGGACTTTTTTTTTAAATAATAGTAAAATTAATTGCATATAAAAAGACGTTATTTGATATAGTAAAACAAGAAAGCGAGGCATAATATGGAAAACCAAAAGCCTGCATATAAAAAAAAGAAGCGAAAACTAAATTACGGCAGAATCATTCCTCTTATCTTAGGTTTAGCGATTCTAATCATACTGATAATCTGTATTGTCAAAATAGTGCGTTGGAACCAAGGCCAGGAATTTATCGTTCATGAAGATGTTAATGTAGATACGGAAACGGAAGATTTTATCTTTTTTACGGACCCGTCAAAAATAGAAGGAAATACTTATGACGGCAATCTGGATATTCTCATTCTGGGCAATGATACTGTCGCTTATGATAAGGGTGGAATAAATATTGCCGAGTTGATTGCCGAAAAAACAGGCGCCACCGTATATAATGGTGCTTTCCCGGGTTCCTATCTGGCATGTCAAACTGACAGTTACGACGGAATGCTTAATAACCCTATTGATTCCTTTAGTTTCTTTTGGATTTCCGACAGTATACAGATTAACAATTGGGATAAACAGCAAAATGCACTGGAAAAACTTCCTGCGGAGTACAACAAAGCAGAATATCAGGAAACTTTAGATCTTCTGAAATCCATAGATTTTAACGAAATAGATTTATTATTAATATACTACGACGGTCATGATTATTTGGCTCAAAACCCCATTAATAACCCAACCAATATATTTGACGTATCTGCCATGGAGGGTAGTTTTACCGGCAGTTATGAGCGATACCCTATTAATTATCCTCATATGCAACACATGCTTATAGCTCCTACCTTCTGCTATGTATTCAACGATGACGGGACAAAAGAAGGCTGTGATGTGGCAAATTTAGGACATGGAAATCTTCCTACATGTTTAACCACTTTACAGATACAAGCTCAGAACTACAGCGTATCCTATGTGGATAATTTTTATGGAATTAATATAAATTCAGAAACCGCAGACCAATACCTGTTGGAAGATGGCATTACACCTAACGAAGAAGCAAGAATTATGATTGCGGACCGAATTTCCGAACAAATTAATATACGTTTAACAAAATAAAAAAAGGCGAAACCGCCTTTTTTTATTTCACATTATTGATATCCTTCTGAATCAAATTACGTCTGAATTCGAAATCTCTTCTGTTTTTTATTGTCATATCGGACAAAATCATACCCGAAAAGAAAGATTGAATGGCAGCCAGCTGTACAAAGCAACATACGATTAGCGTAGGAAATTTCTCTACTAATCCCGTCTGAATATAATCTATGATGACAGGAACCATAAATCCTACTGCCAACAAAGTAAGTACCACGGCCAATAAGGAAAAAAATCTTAAAGGCTTATAATTCTTATACAGCTTAACCATGGTGAATATAACCTTCATGCCATCTGAATAGGTATTAAGCTTAGATTCACTTCCTTCCGGACGGTCACGATACTCAACAATAACATTTTCGATAGCCATGTTATTCGATACCGCATGAATGGTCATTTCCGTTTCGATTTCAAATCCTTTGGATAAAACCGGAAATGTTTTTACAAAACCATAACCAAACGCCCTGTAACCGGTCATAATATCCTTAATTTTACATCCGAACAAACGGTTAATGCCTGCTCTGACCATACTGTTTCCAACATTGTGAAACGGACGCTTATTTTCTTGAAAATAAGTAGATGACAAACGGTCGCCGATTACCATATCCGCATGACGTTCCAAAACAGCATCCACCATATCTCTCGCACAATCCAGAGGATACGTATCATCGCCATCAATCATAAGATAACATAATGCATCTATTTCTCGGAACATAGTACGAATCACATTCCCTTTTCCCTGCTGATACTCATGTCTAACGACTGCTCCGGCTTCTGCCGCAATGTTGGCCGTCCCATCTGTCGAGTTATTATCATATACATAAATAACCGCCTCCGGCAAAGCTGCCTTAGCATCCTTAACTACCTTTTCAATCGTTTTGGCTTCATTATAACATGGTATTAAGACCGCGATTTTATCCATTTTTTATCCTCTCTTCGGTTCATTTTCTGCCATAATAGTCTTGATTTCTATATTTTCCATCAATATCTTAGCCGACATAAGCAAAAGAAACCATGATATCTGTCCGGGTTGCCAACTAATCTCAACAACACCAAATCCTACTACCAGCATTATAACAAAAATTGGAAAAATTCCATATACATGGTTTTTATTTTCTTTCATATACTGTATCCCGGTTATACACAACCCCACTATCCATAACGCAAACAATATTCCGGCAGGAATTCCATATACATAAGCTTCCATAATAAAAATATTATGTGCGTGGAACATCCAATCATGCGGTGTTATCCAAAGCCCCCAACTAGTATGTCCATCCATATTTAAATTCATGAAATATGTCAATCCGATTGCAAACCTCAATTCAAAGGAATTGTAATTATTCTCATCCAAATAATATATCTTATCTTCGGAATATTCAGGATCCATAGGACGACCATCCGCTCTGGTCATGGGCATTGCTTTACTTCTCAAATTAACAGAACGAACCGCCTTAGGTTCTTTCACCATGTTAGAAAACAACGTAAAAATACGACCAAAGGAGCTTTGCACAAACTCTTCTACAGACACATAATTATCGGGATCATTTAAATCCCCCCACATAGTATACTCAGACTGAAAATCAATAGGACTTTTTTTAATACGCGGCAAATACGAAGCACAAGCAAAAGTTACCGGAAACATAATGCAAACTGCTAATACAACAAGAAATCCTTCCAATAGCATTTCCTTAACTTTTTTTCGCTCTAGCATCATCATTTCAACAAAGATATACAACATGGTACCTACAACAGCCAAAAAAATGGAAATTCTACCACTGGACATCACAATCAGAGAAAATACCATGCCGTACTGTGCAATCCAGAACCAGTAACGTATACTTTTTACCGTCCTCTGCTTTCTCGCTTTTGTCATTTTAATTAACACAAGTAAAAGAATTACGAGACACATCATACAAAATATATTACTGTTAAAGTACATGCCTCTATATCGTAACATCCCATCCACCCAAGGACGACGTAAAAATGCGTACCCTTGGATAATCCAGAAGCTATAGATAATGCCGTTACTTAAGTCTTCGCACAAATCCATCATTTCTTCTTTTCCAAAAGGAATCAGAAACAAAGGAAGAAAATAAATTATATCAAACTCGGGTCTGTAAAAATGAGTTTCTCCGATAGAACCCAACAAAATATATCCAAACCACAAAAAAAACGGAATATTTCTTTTACACAAAAACGCTTTTATCTTGACGGTAATATTCTTCCTTTCCTTCAAGAAATCTATTAACATTCTCGTGTAAATCATGCCGAACAAACTCAAGCTTATACAAATCAGCTGACATTCGTTTTTATAATAATGAGCAAGAGGCAATTCATGATACGCTGTCGTAATTACCCACATGGACAAAGCCCCAAAAGCAACCCATGCCAAATTGTATACCTTAAAGAAAGCTTTAAAGCCATAGTGTAAAAAGATAATACCCGCAACAACCAAACCAATTCCATGAACAGTAAACATCATTTCATCACCGTCACCCACACACCTTCTCAAATCCAAATTAGGAAGTGTAGCAAACAACAATATTTGCAATATTCTTTTCAATTTGATGTTACGAATAGATTTCATGTTTATCTCTCCATCTATAATTACCCCTACCTAAAACGCTCATTTATAACGGATGATAGGTCGGCACCAGCTCCTGCACGATTTCTCTCACTTCTTCATCTTCGTTCTCAGCAACTTCTTTTAACCGTATAAGTATATTTTCAAATTCATCTTCATCAAATTCAATGGGCTTTCCGATATGAATCATCGCATTTTCCGTGTCTTGTAATCCTTCTTCCTGCATAAGAAGCTCTTCATACATCTTTTCTCCCGGACGTAAACCGGTAAACACAATTTCAATGTCTTCTCCCACTCTGTATCCGGATAATTTAATTAAATTCTTCGCCAAATCAAGAATTTTAACCGGTTCGCCCATATCCAAGACAAAAATTTCTCCACCCTTAGCATAAGCACCAGC
The DNA here is from genome assembly GCA_045590555.1 of Lachnospiraceae bacterium. Taxonomy (GTDB): domain Bacteria; phylum Bacillota; class Clostridia; order Lachnospirales; family Lachnospiraceae; genus UBA3766. Next base: position 38,002 of record JAZNRC010000010.1, read on the forward strand.
CTGCAAAACCAAGGATACTGCTTCCGGAATAGTCATAAAATATCTGATAATATCAGGATGCGTAACCGTAACCGGCCCTCCCTGTGCTATCTGACGCTTAAATAAAGGAATCACACTACCATTACTTCCCAAAACATTACCAAACCGCACTGCTACAAATTCTGTCTTTGACTTACGATTCATAGATTGAATAATCATTTCGCAAATTCGCTTAGATGCCCCCATGATATTGGTAGGATTTACTGCCTTATCCGTAGAAATCATAACAAACTTTTCGACACCATATTTATCTGCCGCCAAAACAGTCTTATATGTGCCGAAAACATTGTTCTTTATTGCCTCATTTGGACTGTCTTCCATTAGCGGAACATGCTTATGCGCCGCGGCATGATATACAATCTGCGGACGATATTTTGCAAAAATAGCATCCATTCTTCCGGTATTTCTTACCGACGCAATCAATACTTTCAAATCCATATCCGGATGTTTTTCTTTTAATTCCTGCTGAATGTCATAAGCATTGTTTTCATAAATATCTACAATAATCAGTCGTTTCGGATTATGCGTAGCTATCTGGCGAGCCAATTCACTACCGATGGAGCCTCCGCCACCGGTAACCATAATGGTTTTGCCACTAACATAACCCATGATTTCATCCAAATTAACCTTTACCGGTTCTCTTCCCAGCAAGTCCTCAATTTCAACTTCTCGAAGCTTAGAAACGTTCACTTCACCATTAATCAGCTGATAGATTGCCGGCAATGTTCGTATTCTGCAACCGGTTTCCTTACAGATTTCCAGAATCCCTTTTAGCTGATTCGGATTTGCTGAAGGAATCGCGATAATAATCTCATCAATCTCATACTTTTCAACAGCCGAAGGAATACTGTCGCGCCCACCAATAATAGGAAATCCGCGTAATCGCTTGCCCCAACATCCGGGGTTATCATCTATAACACAACAGATCTTCATAGTCAGATATGAAGATGTCTCAATTTCCTTGATAATGGAATATCCGGCCGCACCGGCACCAACTACCATACAATTTTTGCGTTCTGCTCCGGTAGCACTACCACGTCTTTTTTGGTTAATCAATCGTAAAAGTCTATAGCTAAAACGGATTCCCGATATAAATACAAAAAGCAAGAATGCATAGAAAAACGGATAAGAACGTGGCAAATCCACCTCAAATATTTTAAAATAGATAAGCTGGAACACAAAAATGAAACATATGCTACCGCATATATTAACCAACTCAGTAGCACTGGCATAACGCCACACACTTTTATATAATCTCCATATCCAAAACATCAATATGGATACGGCAAGATTTATAACCCAGATAGACCCCACCGCATCAATAAACTTTCGCGGTATATCCGTAAAATACATATCATAACGAATTAAAAGTGCAAGAAAATTAGCAATCGAAATCGCTATGACATCCATTGCAAATATTGCTGTAGTTCGTATCCATTTTTTACGTAAATAAACTATATCACCCTTCACGGTTCTACCTCGTTTATTGTTCATTTTTCTTACTTAATATCGGAAACATGATTACCACAACCGAACATATCCCCCACGCAAAAGTCGAAAACAATCCGATTCGATAATCAAATCTGGCAAACGAAAATAACATAGCCGGTAAAGTTATGCAACAAGTTGAAACAATGCTATATAAAATAGCTTTAATTACCGCCTTCCAAGTATGCTTATCAGCAAGCACTCTTACGCCCGACATCAATATACCCAAAACACACACCACCAAAAAACCATTCATTCCGACATGCATGTAGTCAGCCGTAAGCTTGGGACACACTTCATACATTCTGCTAAAATTATGTCCGTATAACGAGTTTGCATTATTGTACATATATTTAGGCATCAACGCGGGGATGAGCGCGTAAGAAACGCCTTCTTTTACCGTTTTTTCAATCAATTCATTCCTATGCAACATCCAACCGGTTTTCACCATCTCAAGACATATGGTTTTAGTATTATCCGTGCCGTATTCTTCAATTAATGGCATCAGTTTATCCCTGTAATATTCATAACGTCCCGAAACTTCTATGACGTCATTTTCCGAAAATACATTTTGGATATCTTCCGAATAATAAGGATAATCATCTACAATATTAGGATATACAAACCGCTTCCACAAATCCGCTTCCGGGCTATATGCTGCATATGTTTCGCTTTTCGGTGTTATATTCCAAAGTGTAACCACAACAATTGGCATTATAAAAATAATAACAGCCAATCCTAATGCAGTAATATAATTACTTCTTTTTCTGTTTTCTTTTTTGAAAAAATGTATTAACTGCGCTAAAAGATTAGCCCCGATAAGAATACAGCCCCCGTAGAAATAGTGACGTTCCAATATTCCCAACATAAATAAACTTCCGGCAATCATACCCCATACCTGCGGAGCAGGCTTGTCTTTCAGGTCCCGGCATTCCATCAGACCGGAACACAACAAAAGCAAAAAACTTAAACACAAAGCATCCGGTAAAACTGCAAACTGCATCTGCCAAATAATCGGAATCGTTATTATATAAACAGCCACCGGCAAAGCCTTTAAAAAGGATAGTTGCTCTCCCCAAAACAATTTAACAAAAGAACGTATTACCTGAGTAAAACACAATATTCCTATAGCACACTGCCCTAGGTACAAAGCCACGCTAAAACTTTTTCCAAAAAGCAGAAACACTTTCAAAATAAGCGAATAACCTATCAGACGCCATCCGTCACTTTGCAACGTAAGTGCACTATCCAAATAAACGGCTGTATCATAAAAATCCTGCACGTTATTCCCGTTCCGGACAGCCCAAACGACCGCATATAAAACTTGCACCAAACAAATACCCGTAATAACTGCCATGGCAATAATTTCGAGCCATTTTTTCAGCTTTTTACCCATTGTTACCACTCTCAACCTCTTCAATGACATCTACAAAACAATCTACATACATTTCCTGTCCGACAGCATTCAGATGCATGCTATCCTGCATATATTCCGCAAAATTGGTCTTATCGATTTTTAGCAACTCCAGATTATCCATAAAATAAACATTAGCATATTCTTCAGCTACTGCTTTTGCTGCATCCCGATATGCAATAATGGAACCGCCGCCCCAGTCTTTCGCATATCCCTCAGCAAAATTTTGCCCATCCTCCTCATAAAATACACAATAGGTAATAGAGGATACCACAATGGTTGCGTTCGGATATTTCCTCTGAATTCTTTCAATCGAACTTCTCAAAGCACCCGCATAAGTTGTTTCATCATAAGGATCCTCACTATAGAGGGGTTGTCCTGCCAGATAATCATTCAATCCGTAAGATATTACCACATAATCCACATCTTCATTTTCAAGCTCTGTCAGATAATACATATTATCAATGGCATATCGCTCATTTAACGGAACATCATCATAAAAATCATACAAATTCTGCGCATTTTCCGTTTCTATTATCTTTGTCAGATTATATAAACATAACGAATCAATAGTCCAATCCGCATAATTCTTATAATTCGTTTTAGAGGCCGTAGTACCGCCTACCGCACAATTATAAACATCGCATTCCAAACGCTCGGCTATTCTCTGAGGTATGGATCTGTCTCCAAAATCATACGCCATATTACTATCGCCAAGGACCAGAATCTGTAAGGTTTCATCATTCCCAAAATAATACTTTTGAATGCCGATTTTCGATGTAGATAAAATCGCCACTGCAGCAATCACTGCAACAATGATGAATACTGTATATTCTTTTATCCACTTCTTTTTTTTCATATTCACATTCAACCTTTACATAAAATAGGTAGTTCCGTCCAGCAAACGCAGGAAAAAGTATATTCCGCAATACACATGATAACCAAGTATGGCACTCAGAACAATTCCATATAACGTTCTAAACGTCTTATTACCACCTAAAAAAGTTTTATCCTTTAAATTTTTTATAAAGTATATACAACTCACGATAAAAAGTATGAATAAGCAGTAATTATACCCCCACGCAAAATTTGCATCCTTTACTCTGTTTCCGGTTTCTTTTAAAAGCAACAATTCCAGTGCACCGAAAAACCACATCCCCCATGACACTAAAAATTCTCTGTGCGTAAGCCCGCCACGTTTCTGCCTGATATCTATCCACGTGTCCTTAAATACCGAAATAAAATTAAACAGAAATATCAATACCGGAAACAATGCCGATAAAATCATAGTATATTGTGGAGTCTCTGCCCGTAAAAACACAGTATAGCCAAATTCAATTACAATTCCGTTTCCTGTATCTTCCCCAAACAATACCGCTTCCTGGAACAAAACAACCAAAATTGTAGGTATAATTGTCGATGCCACCAGAAACAATCTTTTAATGGGTATTCCGGCCAATCCGTCGCCTACAAGCATAATCAATGCCGCCGGTGCAAACACCGCCACAAAACTTGTTTTGGTCGCCGTAGTAAGTGCCAACAATACGGCAAATGCCGCACACAATTTAAAACTCAATGCCTCATTGTAATTCTTTGCAATTTTAAAACAGAGAAACAAAGTTGCAGTAGCTAACAACTTCATTACGATATAAGTGGAATTATGCCAAATAGATGGCGATTGATATCCAATATATCTGGTCCCCTGAATAAAAGAAATATAAAACGGCATGGCAAGTCCGCTCATCATGGCTACGGTAAGTCTCACAATACTTTTACCAATATAGGGACGTAACACATAAGCCGTCAAAAGAATCGTGCCTATGGTACAAAAAGCAAGGAACAATGCCACCCACAACTCTGATAAAGGCAACATAAAAAATACCTTATATATAATAGCGGTAACACTATACCCCCATCCATCCAGCGCCATGCGTATATGCGCAGCCAAATCCGATTCAAATTTGCCGCCTTCCACAAACTGCGTCTGGTTATAATACAAGTACGTACATGCAACTCCGTAAGCAACCAGAACCACAATCCAGACTAAAAAACCGATTGTTTCAGCCTTATTCAATTTTAGTTTACTTTTCGTGTTGCCCATTCCTGCTTATTCCGTCTCTTCTTTTATAATTTCACGAATAACATACTGAGGAGAATTATTCATACTGATATATATTCTGCCAATGTATTCTCCAATCAACCCCAGCATTAACATAATCATACCGCCCATAAAGACCAACATAGACATTAATGCCGAAAAGCCTGCCTGAATATCCGGCAATAACAATCGCTTAACAATAGTATATATTCCGTAGGCAAAACCGCCACCGGCACAAATTACACCGATTACGGTTGCAATTCTCAAAGGCTTAATGGAAAATGCCGTAAATCCGTTAAACCAAAGCCCCAGTAATTTTTTTAGGGTATAACCGGACGTACCTTCCGTTCTGGAACGGTGATTTACCTCAACATTAGCAATATTTTTGGTTGCACGTAACACCAAACCGATAACATAGGCATATGAATGTTCGTAACGAAGCATATCCTCAACCACAAATTTCTTTACCGCAAAATAACTGGACACATGCAATTCCTTTGGTTTTCCGAGCATAACCCGAGTCATCAGTTCGTTTACCTTACTGCCGAAATTACGAAAAAGACTATGTTTTTTCTTTCCGTAACTTGCATAGACCACATCATACCCTTCATCCAGCTTATCCAGCAATTTGCCCACTTCATCTGCAGGAGTCTGTCCGTCATCATCCAAACAAACAACAATATCGCCTTTACTCTGTCTCATCCCTGCCATCAATGCGGCATGCTGCCCAAAATTCTTGGCCAAATCAATTCCGGTAATATTCTTTTGCTTTGCACACAATTCACGAATTACATTTATGGTGTCATCAGGTGAAGAATCATTCACTAAAATAATTTCGTATCTGTATGAATCCATACCCGCCATTGTTGTATTTATTTCTTCAATTACTTTCGGCAACGTGTTTTTTGAACGGTAACACGGAATAATAAAACTTACTAAACTCATTTTTCATCCTCCGGATTCAAAATTCCCATCAGAACAATATCTCTGTATTTTCCTTGAATTTTTACATCATCTTTTAAATACGCTTCCTGTACAAAACCGGCTTTTTCATAACTGCGTATCGCCTGCTTGTTATCTGCAAACACCCGCAAAAACAGTCGATGTAATCTTAACTGTTTAAAACAATATTCTATCATCAATGCTGCTGCCTGACTGCCTACGCCTTTTCCTCTGGCACTTGCTTCACCGATAAAAATACCGTACTCTGCCTTGTTATGATTCCAATCAATATCGCGAATATACACGCTTCCTACCGGAATTCCCTCACCTTCCGAATCATCTTTCAAGCAAATAATCAACTGTTCCACCTTGCCGGTTTCTACCATGGTATGAATCCAATTTTCATGAGATTCCCTGGTAAAAAGAGCCTGATAGATAAAATTGTTTCTGACAAAATCGGAATTACGCCATTTTACAATATTTTCCGTATCGGAATATTCCATTTTTCGCAGAAAAACGTTTTCGTTTTCAATTACTTTTTGCATATTAAACTCCACCGCTTCATCTATTGAACCTGTATGATTGCAAATTGTCTTCCGCCCGGAGTAACAATTGTTTCGGTTACCACTGCGCATTTGTCCTTACCGCTCAAATAACTGTCCAGCCACCACAAATCCATCTCAGCATCAGCAACCAGATAAATATCTTGAGCAGACAACAAATATTCACCTATTTCAAATACTCCAAGTCTTTCATTATGTTCCTTTTCCAAAGGACTATTCTGAACCCAGGCTCCCAAACGAATCAAATTATCACTTTCCACCTTCGGATTACCAAACATAAGCTCTTTTGAGAAAACAAAGGAATTAGTAACAATACAATATTTATTATCTGTGTTGGCGTCAAAATAGTCATTTACATATTCCCAATCTTTTACTTCTGCTGTTATTTCATTACATTCATTCAGCGTCATGCGTACCCTATATATGCCTAATATCGACAACGTCACAACACATAATCCAATGATTGCTATTGTCCAAAACTTTTCTTTTTTCCATGAAAAATTCTTATTCGACAACCCCTTTGAAACTATTCCCGCCAAATAACAAATCTGCATGAGATATAAACCATAGGATATGCGCTCCGGGAATCTTCCCTGCTCTATAAAGTACCCGATAAATACCATTTGGAACAAAAGCATACCGCACACGCACAAAAAGCCTACACGATCTCTATTCCTATAAACATAAAGTAACGTTACCACATACAGTATACTCAGAATTAACCCTGCAGGTTGTACATCATTATAAAATAAGATCTTGACGACAGAATATATACATTGACGGAACACATTGTATTGTTGTTGCAATTCTATCTTTTCATTCATTGACCACTCTGCTATTGTTTTCATTTTATCAGCAGACAAGCCTGATATTAATCCTGTATCATAATGATCAAATACAACCCATTCACCGTAGTCTATCCCTAAAGCTTCGTACTCTTGCTTATACTCCTCAAACTTGGGAATTCCATAATAATCATATATATCTGTTCTTGCTTCATTATAGATTTCAAATTCTTTCCATTCCGGACTGCTATATGCTAAATGCTCTATCATAAAAGTCAATAATAAAACACTTGCAAATCCCCCGAAGAAAATAATAACATTTTTAATACGCCGTTTTATTTTTCTATCTTTGCTCACGCCGTATATTTCTTTTATTAAAACAAGAAACACAATCGGCAAAGCCATAAAAAACACTTGCTTTCTCAGCCACAAGCACAGTGTCATTAAAATGAGACATATCACCCGGTCAATCCAATACTGTTTTGCAGAATCTCCATTACCCGTTGCCAAAATAAATATTACTGCAGAAATCAAAACGGCTGCCAAAACAGTATACTGATGCATAACAAGATACGGCAAATCTATAAGAATGACCAATCCTAAAACTAAAATAGCCACGACATACTTTACCGTTTTATCTTTTGCTATCTGCATAACTCTTATTACAAATATAAACCAACACAAATAATGGAGCCCTATCATCAATAAGTCATACCATGGTATAACCGGTGCTATTTGATACAGACATTTTAATATCCATCCCAAAGGATACATAATATAAATTAAATGTGCATCCGGCGTACCTGTATAATTGCCATTCACAATATTTCTTAACATAGCATCATCATTTGTGCTAAAAGAATATCCAAATATAAGAGAAATTCCCACACCGGCTATTCCAACAAGCAATAAAGCAAATGCATATTCCATCCAATGCTCTTTCATGTATTTCTTCACAGCATCTGACTTCCTTCCACATTTTTCATCATTTTAAGTTCTTAGCTATAAAATTCTTTTACTTTCTCAATGATATAATCCGTCTTTTCCGGTTCTAATCCGTAATACAAAGGCAATCTTACCAACCGTTCACTTTCTTTGGTAGTATACTTGTCTTCACCGTGAAAACGTCCGTATTTCAAACCTGCCGGAGCAGAATGCAGGGGTACATAATGAAATACCGCCAAAATATCATTTTCCTTTAAGAAACGAATCAATGCAGTTCTCTCTTCCAAATCTTTACATTTTAAATAAAACATATGTGCATTGTGTGTACAATCTTCCGGAATAAAAGGCAGTTCAACTTTTCCCGCTTTGGCCAGTTCCGTAAAAGCATTGTAATATCTTTGCCAGGTTGCCATACGATCTGCCGTAATTTCCTCTGCCAATTCGAGTTGTGCATATAAATACGCAGCATTCATCTCACTGGGAAGATAAGATGACCCTTTTTCTACCCATGTGTACTTATCAATCTGTCCCCGGAAAAATTTAGCACGATTTGTACCCTTTTCCCGGATAATTTCTGCGTTTTCAATATCTTTCTCGTCGCGAATTAAAAGAGCTCCGCCCTCGCCCATTGAAAAATTCTTGGTCTCATGAAAACTAAAACAACCAAAATCACCTATGGTTCCCAAAGCCTGCCCTTTGTATGTAGACATGATACCTTGTGCCGCATCTTCAATAACAACAAGGTTATGCTTCTTTGCAATTTCCATAATTTTATCCATATCACAGGATACACCAGCATAATGTACCGGCACAATTGCCTTGGTTCGCTCCGTAACAGCCGCCTCAATCAATTCCGCATCTATATTCATGGTATCAGGTCTTATATCTACAAAAACAGCGGTAGCTCCACGCAACACAAAGGCATCCGCGGTAGACACAAAAGTATACGAAGGCATAATTACCTCATCGCCGGGCTGTATATCAGCAAGAATAGCAGCCAGCTCCGTAGCATGAGTACAGGAAGTCGTTAGCAACGCTTTCTTGGTTCCTGTCTTCTCCTCCATCCATTCATTACACTTTTTGGTAAACTCACCATCACCACAAATTTTCTGATTTTCTACGGCAATCTTAATATAATCTAATTCTTTCCCCGTATAAGGTGGTACATTAAAACGAATCATTTTACGCTCCTTTTATTTTTCTACCGAATCATCCGGAAGATACACCACAAATTTATCATTCCGGAAAGTTTCCTGATATTTATTCTCCTGAAGATATTCTGCAACCAGCAAAGCTTTTTCATTATCGGTTTCTGGGTTATTTAATAAATCTTTATAACGGTCTGCGGCTATAATGACTACCGGCTCATCTTCCCAAGCTTCCATCTCAACCTGCATTCCGTCTCTGTTTAAAACCGTATCCAGATCTGCCCAACTACTGCTCAGTGCACTGTTCATTTCCAGGGCATATACTGCAAAGGGAATCTCACCATACAACAGCACGTCACTTCCGCACAAATCATTTGCATAAACATACTCTGTTAATTCTTCAATCTGTCTTGCACGCTCCGACGTAGTCCGCATCCCTTTTAATACGCGATTCCCTTCAATGGTTGTGTCAATTTCCATACCGGAACCCGCATCCCTGAAGGTAAACGTATAACCAAACATAATGCTCTGAAACAACAACATAACGCACATTACCGTTAAAGTAATTTTAACGGGCCAAACGAATTCCGCCCTGTTTTTCCCGATATATTTCATCCCCTGTGCAAACGCAAAAGGCGCAGCCAAAAACAGATTATTATATACCGGATATAATGCATTGTTACTTCCAAGTGGCGTAATGCCTATAATGACCAGCACCATGCATGCATACAGCTTTTCCATTTGCTTTGTTTTCTTCGACAAAATAATATATACGGCCATACCAAGGGCAAATACGACGAATCCTACCGCCCAGAATCGGAAGCTGTGATAATCATTATAATTTCTCCAAAAAACCGCAATTTTATAATAATACAATATAATCGTCAGCAATCCGGCAAGAAATACTCCGCTGAACATATATTTGATAATGGGCTTTTTACAGAATTTATATATCAAAGAACCTATTACGGCTGTCACGGGAAATACCCATAACCACTTCATCTGGTCCCAATATGCCCTTATCGGTGCACTTATCATACTGGTAATCGAATAGGTACTTTCCGTATCCTTCATGGAAAACAGGTTCTGAATCATTGTAAAATACTCTCCTGCTCCATAAAAAACAGCAATTCCCGCAAGCACAACCACCACTGCCGTAAAATATCCGGCAATACAAAGACCTATTGTCTGTAATGCACTTTTCAACTTTTTCTTACGAAGGATTGCATCATAGACCACCACTAAAATCAATGCTGCCTGGGTAAGGTTTGAGAATCTTACAAACACATTAATTCCCAAAAGAATTCCGGCCAGAAAGAAGTATTTTTTTCTTTGACTTTTTACGGCATGCAATAATACAATACTACCCAATGTCAAGAAAAAATAGGTCATATAGTTATATAAAATCACTCTTGGGCACCAACATAATGCCCATGTCAAAACCTCTCCCACAAAAACATAGCGTGCCGGAAAGTATTTTTTTACAGTAAAAAATGTGACCACTAACAGAACGCTTAAAAGTGCGTTGCAATATATCTGCATTCCCAGCATGGTGTGTCCAAAGGGCAACTTGGTCAAGAGCCAGCCTGTTACATTGGATAAAAATGTTGCCAACGCCCAAGTCCCCTCGGCCTCTGCAAAGTGTTCATAATTTCCCAAACTGTATCCGGTATCCGAAAACTCCACACCATTGTTTACATGCAGAAACGGTAAAAAAGCCAGAACAACGACACAAATCCACGTCAATATTTTTTTATGCGATTGTATCCATTCGTTTGCTTTTTTCGTTGCATTCATGATGCATCTCCGTTTACTTTTTCTTCTATTCCTGCAATTTTTTTAAAAATACTATTGAACCACATTCTGTTCGTAACCAATCCGAACAACCATTTACGAACCAATTCTATTATTGTGCCTATAGCAAATACAAGCAGTACGCTTCCAAGCAAATGCAGAATCATCCACGGTTTGTCCGAATTCTGCTCAACCCCCAGCCACTGTGGCCATAAATAACGCATATAACGATGCTCGTGAATGAGATAAACACCAAAGGTAGCACCTGATATCATATTTATCACTTTTCCGAACTTAATATTTTTGATATCCGTTTTGATAAATGCAATAAAAAGGCACACGCTTGCAAGAAGAACCGGCAAACTGTTATATGCATACCAATTGGTGGCATAGCCACCCAATTTTCCTACAATACCATCCACATAAACCAACAAAATGCCGGAAATAAACGTCACTCCGCAAAGCAAAAAATAACCGGCAACGTATACCCATCTCTTATGTTTCATATCCTCAGGATATTTACGCAAATAGGCTGCTACTATATAAACAGTTATAAACCACGCAATATCCATGCCTTCGTTATCCGCCATGGGGATTGTCATAGGCAACACCGTATTCCACAACGAGAAAACTACCAACAGCATAACCATACAGGCCCTATGCTGCTTTTTATTCATCTTGGCAACACCGGCATTTACAAAAGGAAATACGCAAAACAAAAGCACATAAACCGTAGCAAACCAATAATGTCCCGCAGTCACCGGAAAAGCAATGAAAATCAACTCATATATACTTGTTGCACCTTCACCTGCCATGCCGGTCAAAAGGAATATCCCTCCTATTATCCACGAATAAAATATAATCTGTATCCACAGCAGAAATAACTTTTTAAAAGTAAATTTGGAAGTACACAAAAAATATCCGCTGATTAGCACATAGATATTTACCGCTGTATAACACAATGCTTCTACAAACCAGGCAAGATAGTGATTCGGAGCACTCATCTGCGCAAATTCCGGTAATACATTCCCTTTATCCAAATAATGCAGGGTAATTATCATTAACATTGCAACAATGCGCAAAAGTTCCATATTCGATTGTCTGGATTTTACGCTACTGTTTTCTGCCACTGCGCTCTCCTTTTATGATAAGTTATCTGTCTTCTCACGTATAATATATTTAGGACGTCCTTTGACTTCCTCATAAATACGGGCCAAATAATGTCCTATAATTCCAAGGCTGATCATAATACAACCGCCAATTACCAGCAAAAGCAATATAACTGTGGTAAAGCCTTCCACTGCCGTACCCATAAAAAACCGTACCAACGTCTGCACGCCCAACACCATTGAAAAAATAATCATCAATGTACCCATAACAGTTACAAATTGCAAGGGTGCCGTTGTAAAAGAAGTTGTATTGGAAATTGCATATTTTACAAGTCCCATAAATGACCACTTGCTTTTGCCTGCCACACGTTCCTGTACGTCAAAGGTCACCGTAGTAGATTTAAAGCCTGTCCAAAAGGTAAGTGCACGGAAAAAGGTATTCTTCTCCGGCAAGGATAACAGTACCTCCACCACTTTACGATCCATTAATTTAAAATCCGAAGTGGCATTCATATCCAGCTTCATTAATTTACTCATAATTCCGTAAAAAATGCCCACAAACATTTTATGCAGAATACTTTCTTTTCCACGGCTGGATTTAATACCTTCTATGATATCGTATCCCGCTTCCCAAAGGCGATACATCTCCACCAGAGTCTGTGGCGGATGTTGCAAATCACAATCGATCATCGCACAGCAATCGCCTTTCGCCAAGGACATTCCAGCAAAAATGGTGGCTTCTTTGCCAAAGTTTCTGCTGAATTGTAAGCCTTTGATTCTGTCATCCTGCTTGGATAAATTACATACCAATTCATAGGTTTTATCTTTTGAACCATCACTTACAAACAACAATTCATATTCAATTTGCGCTTCCGAAAGAACTTCTCCCAAAACACTTGCAGTTCTTTCAATATTGGCCTCCTCGTTATAAGAAGGAATAATTACCGATAACAAACTCATTGTATATCCTCACTTATTCTTTTGGCTCGGTTTTAATATACATCACACCATCTACAATACGAATGGAATTCTCTGCCGGAAAACTATCCATTTCGCGGTACTCCGGCGAATTATAAATCTCTATAATTTCTTCACCTACAACAGGATTTATAGTCACATTTAAATAGTGTTTCATAAATGCAGCGTATTGCTCACCTTTATATATTAAAATATCTCCCGTGGTTCCCGATATACGGGATGTAACATCTCCCGTGATATCCGTAGGCGGGTATTTTGACTCATCCACGACACCAATCATGGCAATAGGCATTCCGGGCTCATACCCTTCCGTCTGCTCAATGCGGTCCACCAATCGCAAACAATATGCGTACGTTTTTTCATATCGCTCATTCATATTAAAATAAGCAATATTATCCATCAGGATAAACTGGTAAGATAATCCCAAAGAAGCAAGCACACCGACTGCAGCCACAAACAAGGGCAAATTAAAACCCTTTTTTGATACTTTCCGCGCAGGTACATCCTCCGTTTTTTTATCCTCTGATACTTTCGCTTCTCCGCCTTTTAATTCCTCCGTTCCGGCAACAGACCATATTTCACTTAATACTACTGCAAAAATCGGAAATATCACCCATTGCATTCGCATGAGCAAATGGAAAGTCACCTCCGAAGACATAAAGAAAATAATATTTGTGCCCAAAGGAAGTAAAAAACAAAAAGCAAAAAGCAAAAGCGTTTGGTACCATCGCTTATATGCTTTGGTTTTTACATAGCAAAATAAGGCCGTCACGCAGACCACCACTGTTAATAATACCACACAAACGGCAGAAAATCCATTATTAATAAAGATGTTTCCTTTTAATGCAAACGCCGCAAAATCATAATATGCCTCAACAAACATTCCGGGCAAAGTCTGCAACGAAATTGAACCCATACTGTTAATACCCTGGTAAGTATCCAATTCTTTTCCCTGTAAAAGAAGGCAAACCTTTAAAACAACATAATATAAAGCACCGCCACTTATGCCCATAACAAGATATCGCCAGCCTCTTGACCATATTTTTTTAATATTTTCATTTCTAAGGCTCATCTGTATCATATCAAAAAGGCATAATAACACCGTTGCTGCCAAATACGCCTGATAGGAGCCGATACTAAGTGCAAGACATATCGCTCCGCCAACAAATCCCCACTTATACTTTTTAGTCAAATATGCAGCCAACACAGAAAGCAAAAAAGCAAGCATATAGCCATCTGCGGTATATAAATAAGCAAACGTGGCAGTTACTGCCGGAAATGTTACCAGCAAAGCTCCAATGCTTATTCGAACCGATAAAGTCTTAACTTCAAAAAACTCCGAAATAAAAACCGTCGCAACAGCCAGATATATAATTGATAAAACTCCAATAACCCAATTCAAGTCATAATAGGATGAAATCCCGCACACTACAGTCAAAAACCATCTTCCTGAAGTTACCATATTCTGATCAAAATAGAAACTGGTCATGGCATCCGCATTGGGTAATTTGTTTACAAATATAAACATATGGGTTAATAATCCCACCATCAACGTAGCAACAAGCGGATATAAATATTCTTTTTTCTTAATAACACTCCACCATTTTCCCAATAATGCATCCATTACTTTTTCTCCACCATTGCCTCATACTTCATCTCTGCAATTTTCCAATCCGAAATAGTATCGATATCCTGCACCTCTAATTCCGATACCACCATTGGAAGTACATTTCCCACCGTAAGAATTTTATTTTTTTTAAAATTCTCAGTACGGAAACAATAAAACTGTCCTGCGTCATGATACCAATGCTCCAAATCCTGCGAACGGGTCAGTGCATGCTCCGGTTGTACAAATTGTAACTTATTATCACGAATCACCATACCTCGCTGAGGCGGAAACGAATACGCCACAACAGGCATCAATGTATCAGCATCCGATGCTGCCAGTGATTCCATACCTGATTTTAATTTCTCAGCAGTAACAAAAGGGGCGGTAGGGTATATACAGCAACCAAATTCAAAACATTTTCCCAATTTTTTATATGAATCCAATACCTCAAGCAAAACATCGGTGGTTGTTGCAAAATCATTTGCATTTTCTGCCCCTCGCATAAACGGAACATTTGCCCCGGCCCGTCTTGCCAATTCTGCAATTTCCTCATCTTCCGTAGATACCATTACTTCTTCAAAAATGCCACTGTTAAGCGCCGCCTCTATAGAATACAAAAGAATCGGTTTGTCCAAAAATTCTTTTATGTTTTTTCTTGGTATTCTTTTGCTGCCACCTCTGGCAGTAATAATTGCAACTGCGTTCATAAAGCCTCCAAAGATGATGGGACAGACGCCCAATAATTATTTTTTATCTTTTATAATATAAATTGGTCTGCTCTTAATTTCCAAATACGACTTCGCCATATACATACCGATAATTCCGCTGCAGAACAACTGTAATCCGGCAAAGAATGTTATCATACATGCAAGGGAAGGCCATCCGGCGACCGGGTCACCAAAAACAATTGCTCTTACAACGAGCACACATACCGCCACAAACGCAATGAAGCAGAATAATAACCCTATAAAAGATGCCCAAACCAAAGGTGCCGTGGAAAATGCCACCATACCTTCCAACGAATACTTAAACAGTGAGAAGAAATTCCACTTGGTCTTACCGGCTACACGCTGTCTGTTCTCGAAAGGAATCCACTTGGTGTCAAAACCTACCCAACCAAATATTCCTT
Source organism: Lachnospiraceae bacterium (assembly GCA_045590555.1). GTDB lineage: Bacteria > Bacillota > Clostridia > Lachnospirales > Lachnospiraceae > UBA3766. Next base: position 54,043 of record JAZNRC010000010.1, read on the forward strand.
TGGAAAAACGGTTATATTCCTCCATGGAAAGAATGGCATCTACCATAACGCGCTTCATAAAACGGTAGTCTCTGGCTCCATCCACCATATCAATTCGGGCCATTTTATTCATAATCCGATAAAACATTCTGGCAAAAAAGGAACGAATCACCGGCTCACCCTTACGGTCCACCCGTCTGGTAGCCGCACAATCAAAACCTTCTTCTGTCACCGCTTTATACATATCGGGCAACAGCTCCGGCGGGTCCTGTAAATCAGCATCCATAATTACCACATAATCACCGGCGGCTTCTTTCATTCCTGCGTACATGGCAGCTTCTTTTCCGAAATTTCTGGAAAACATTACATAATGCACTTTGTCATCCTTTTCAGCAAGTTCTTTTATAACTTGTGCAGTTTTATCTTTGCTTCCGTCATTGACAAATACATATTCAAATTCCAAATATGGCATTTCTTTTATTACTTTTTCGGTTTCCTCATAGAAAAAGGGTATTGCCTCTTCTTCGTTATAACAAGGCACCACAAGAGAACATTTTTCCACTTTTTTCCACCTTCCTTACTTAATACTACTTATACTCAGTATCCTCTCAATTTTTTTCGGATTTTACGATAAGTGGTAAGCGCCGTATAATACCAAAAAAACAAAAATGGCGATTTACAATGCATCGCAGTCAATTTTTTTACTTCGGCATCCTGCCGTTCTTTAAAATACGGATTTGACGCATATTCCGGAAAATATGCTAAAATACCATCCCGAAGCAGACGCAAATACGATATGCGTTTTTTATAAAAAGGCATTCCAATCATATACGTAAATAACGTGTTAATATAAAACAACTCCGTAAACCGATATTCTATTTCGTCCGGATATTCTTCCAAAAAACCTCTTTTATAACACTCCCCAATCAACATCTCCATGGATCTCAATCGATGATCACATTTTTCTCTGCTGATATGGTGAACCGTAGATTCGCTGTGTTGATAGTAATAATATAAAGCTTCATCCACATAAGCCAAATGCTTGCAACTCAATATAGTCAAAACTGAGGCACAATTATCTTCATAAAAAATATATTCCGGGAACCAGATACCATTATCATAAAAAATGGAACGCTTATATATTTTAGTAACCATACTTCCCGGTGTCAAAATCGCCTTAGCATACGTTTCCTTATTCATAGGCCCCTCTAAAGCTTTTAACTCACTGGGTATCTCCTTCCCTACCGCATAATCATGTTCATGCTTAATGGAATAATAACATTCCACGATATCCGCTCCGGTTTCAGCCGCTTTTTTCAATAATTTTTCATAGTATTCCGGGGCAATCCAGTCATCACTGTCCACAAAACCTATCCATTCTCCGGTTGCTGCTCGAAGACCGATATTTTTGGCTCCACCCTGTTTACGATTATTCGGTGACGCTATTACCTTAATTTTATCAGGATATTTTGCTTCGTATCTTCTCAATACGGTCAGAGATTCATCTGTAGATTTATCATCTACAGCTATAATTTCATAATCTTGAATCGTCTGGGCAAGCAATGAATCCATACAGAACTCTAATTTGCCATCCGATACCATATTATATACGGGTACAATAATACTTAATTTCATTGTATCTCCTTATAAAACATAAGCCCAAAAGCTTAATCTATGCCTTAACGTTCTCTTTTCGCCTTGGTTCCTTCAATCCGATATACCGCATCACATTTTTCGATGGTTTGCAAACGATGTGCGATAATGATCAGCGTCTTTTTACCGTGCAGATGATTAATGGAATCCATAATTGCTTTCTCGGTATCGTTATCCAGTGCAGACGTAGCCTCGTCCAAAACAAGCACTTTAGGATCCTCATACAATGCCCTTGCTATACTGATACGTTGTCTCTGTCCTCCGGAGAGACGAATTCCACGTTCTCCTATACCGGTCTCCAGACCTTCCGGCAAAGATTTTACAAACTCATCCAACTGAGCTTCCCGCAACACTTCCCAGACTCTTTCTTCATCAATTTCATCCTCAGGTATTCCAAACGCAACATTTTTGCGAATGGTATCGTCAATCATAAAAACAGTCTGCGGAATGTACCCCACATTTTTTAACCATTTTCTGTAATTATCGCCCTCGAAAATATTCTGTCCGTCTACTTCAATTGCACCTTCCTGCAACTCTAACAAACCAAGTAAGACATCCACAAATGTAGATTTGCCGGAACCGGTTTCTCCTACGATACCTACTGCCGAACCTACCGGGATGGTTACATTTGCATCTTTCAGAATCCACTTGTCCGTATTGGGATACTTATAGGAAATATCCGTAAGACAAATTTCTTTTTCTACCGGTAATTTTTCTCTGCGCACCTCAAAAACGGAAGTATCTACCTTTTTACTATCGATTTCATCTTGCAGATTGTCTGAAACTCCCATAAAAAACGGTTCAAAATAAGAAATACTGTTTAACTGATTGTTTATACGGTTTGCACAAGGCATCAGTCTCATTAATGCAACGCCAAAAGCCGCAATAATATCCAATACATTTCCCGTTTCATTACTTCCCAGAAACAAAAACAATAAATAACCCACAATGCCGGCCACACATACCGTTTCAATAATCAAACGAGGAATATTATTATACAAAGTATAGCGTTGAACCGCGTCCACATATCCTTTTCCGTATCCGCAATACGTATCAATAAAATATTTCTCTTTGCCGCCTATTTTTACCTCTTTAATTCCTGTTACGGTTTGATTAATCCATTTAAATAAATTACTGTAATATTCCTGATTCTCTTCTCCCGCGCGACGCATGATGGGCTTTAAAATAATCTTAATCGCCAACAATGTAATTCCAAGCAAAGAAGCGATAACGATTGTCATCACCGGATCGGTTATCAACAACACAACTGACAATACCACAAATACAATTGTTTCTGAAATCAATTGCAACAGTGATAATATTAGTGCATACATATTATTTACATCCGATGTGATGCTTCGCTGTATAACTGCAGTATCCGCGCTTAAATAAAATTCGTATCCTCTACGCATATAATTCTTCATCATACGCTCTGAAGTACGAAACTGATTTGTATAAACAAAATGATACATTACTTTTTGCATAAAATAGATGTATACATTCTTTAGTACAAAAGCAACAATCAGAGAAAGCATTACCGCAATTCCAAAGGTTTTATCAGATTGGAATCCAAACAAATTATATAAACTGTCCAGTAACCTGTTTTCATGAATCTCATTGGGCGAAAAAACGATATTGGCCACCGGAATAACCGTAGCAACACTAAACACTTCCAAAATAGCTCCGATTAACATCATAAATACCAGTAGCACCATAAACCGCTTTTGTTTTTTATCTAACAGTACTTTTAATTTCTTCCAAATTTTAAGCATTATTTGATCCTTTCATACGATTCCTCGTGAACAAATTTCATATAATGAATTACCTATGCCAGACCTCTTTTTATCTTAATCTTCATAATAAGACCGTGGCATCTCTTACTCAATTTCGGCATATAACTCAAAAGCAAAAGATTTCTTTTTTCCTTCGCAGACAGAAACTGATTCTTCTTTATCATCCTTCGCCCTTTTTTTATATCTTTTATTACAATATGATACATTTCATTTTCCTTGTTCATTGCAGAAACAGGAATATGCAACAGATAATCCAATCTCTGAAAAAAACAAAATCTTTCAGTCTCTTCGCGATACATATCATATTTCTCTTCCATAATTCTGTAGGCTTTATTACTGTTTAAAATCATTGCGTCATAATAAACCCTATTAAACTTGTTTCTGGAATTACTTCCGGATCTGAGTTCAATATTGTAACCATTCTTTTCCAGGGAATAAAAGCCTTCTACACCATCCAACATTCTTAAAAGGAGTTCAAAATCTTCATTCAATTCGCCCTCCGGAAAAAGAAACTTTTTCATATAATCCGAACGTATCAGCTTCGTGCAAAAAGAACTGTCGCCCACGTGCATCATCAGCATTCGAAACATTTCATCCTTGGGTATAAAATTCACCTTTCCGCTATCCCTGTAAGGACCGGATATCAACGTGCCGTCTTCTGCATAATTACTTGACATTGCCTGTGCTATTACCGCATTATCATATTCCTCAAAAATACGATACAAATTCTCATACAAATCAAGTTCTGCATAATCATCACTGTCACAAAATCCAATAAAGCTTCCCCTCGCCTCACGGATTCCTACATTACGTGCCGTACTGGAACCGCCATTTTCTTTATGAAACACACGAACCCTTGCATCTTTCCTCGCAAATTCATCACACATTTCGCCACTACGGTCCGTGGAACCGTCATTCACCAATATTATTTCTAAATTCTGATAAGTCTGGTTCAAAAGTGCACCAACAGACCTGTCCAGATATTTCTCAACATTATAGATAGGTACAATGACGGAAATCAGTTCCTGCATACCTCATTACTCCTTTATATTTTAATCATTACTGCTTTTTTACCAAATAATCGTACATTTTACGTTGTTTAATCATGGGAGCTTCACTCAATGGTCCGCTCTTACGAAAATGCACTTTACCTTCTACCACCTCTTCGCACATGGTAATCAACGCCTCGCCTGCGCTCTTAGGATTCCACTCTGTGGCAATAGTTTCATAAGCAGCTTCGCCCATGCGCACCCTTTCTTCGGGATTCTGAAGCAGATACTCTATTCTGTTTGCCAGTTCCAAAACATCCCTGCTTCTGTATATCAAACCATTTTCCATATGTTCAATCAGAAATGGCGCGGCCCCCACCGCATGACTGACAACCATGGCACAACCGCTGTTCATGGCCTCATTCACAACAGCTCCCCAGCCTTCTCCATAATCACTGGTAAAAAGGAAAATATGTGCCTGCTTCATATACTCTCTAACTTCCTCAGGCTTACAAAAACCCTTGAAATCAACATAACTTTCCAGGTTATTCTGCTCCACATAGAGCCGAAGCTCCTGCTCAAGTTCTCCGCCGCCAATCATGCTTAATCGGAATAACAATCCCTTTTCTTTCAATATTTTTACAGCCTTCAATGCATCTTTTGCCTGCTTGCAGCTAATAAATCTGCCCGCCCAGGCAATACGGATTTCATCTCCGGACTTCCAGCTCATACGTTCCTCACGGGTACTTTCTTCAAAACATGTAAAATATCCCCAACGGAACCGTTTTCCCCTATAAGCTTTTACAATCTCAAAGTCATGTGCAACATAACCACCTGAGCACAGCAAATATACCGGATCATTCTGATGCCTTGTATGATCATGATATTTCTTTCTTAATCCTCTCGGTGAGATTGCTTTCCACTGCCCTTCCCGATACAATCTTTCAGAATACCGGATGACAATTTTCTTCTGCTCCAGACGTTTTTCAATATATGCCTCTTCTTCCGTCCCGCCAAAAATCACCACGTCACTATCCATGATTAATTGCCGACATAATTCCGGTTGCTTATCATACTGCAACAAATAAGGTAACTCTTCCGTATTCGGATTCCATCCCTGTCTGACTCTCTCTTCCTCCATGGGTTCTGTTTGGATAAAATGATATCCGCCCCCCCACTTCTCGTACAGAACCGTGGATATGGGAATCTGATGATGATTAATGTAATTTGATACAAATGTTACTCGCATTTACAAATATCCTCATAAATTTCCAGTAATCTGTGATAATTTGTGTCCGGATTATGGGTAGCCATTGCATGCTTCCTTGCTCTGACCGGATATGCTCTTATCTCTTCAATTTCTTCTTCTTTTACACGAATCGGACGCATTCTGGACGCATCTTCATATTCGTAAGCATCAAACACTTTAATGATTGCATTTGCCAACGCCTGCACATTCTGCGGCTCATATAAGATACCTTCTTTTTGATCCTCCAATAAATTATGGACCCCACCAACCCTGGTAGAAATAACGGGCACACCGAGAATCATGGCCTCGCCCACCGAATTCGGCGAATTTTCCATGGTAGACGGCGATACAAACACATTACTGCCCAAATACCTCTGTTTCATCTGTTCAGCATTTAAATTGCCCAAAAAAACGATGTGCTCCGTCAACTTATATTTATCAATCAATTCTTTCAGATATTTGCCATAAGATGCCATCTTTATTTTTTTCTTAAAGCTGTCATCTCCGGTAATACAATTCCCTGCTACGTATACTTTTGTATCCGGATACTCTTCCAAAACATCCTTCATCGCTCTAAGCAGAAAATGCAAGCCTTTAATCGGATAATCTCCCTGACTGACAAAAATGGAATATTTTTCACACGTTTTATAATCCCAAGCACCATCATAAAAGTTAGAACGAAGGGTTTCATTCATAAAATAATACTTTACATTCGCATTACATTCCTTGGTATAATGATAATCCCAGTCTGTTCTTCCGGTTACATTACCGGTTAAGGCTAACGCTTTTTGCTCATAAGCACCCCTGCGATAAAATTTCTTCTGCTGGTCAAGAATACTGTCCTTTTTTAATACATCACGCAAGGTAGATCGCTTAACTACTTCTTCGGGCAAACCCTCCAGATAAGCATCCGCATATACAAAACACAATCCCTGTATTCCGATTAATGTTTTGGACGGATTGTTAAAAGCTCTGACCATAGCCAGAGTGTGCGGAAATTCCGTTCCAAAAATATGTACCATATCCGGCTTAAAATCATTTACGATTTCCTGCATACGTTCTTCCAGCTTCTCGTCATATCGCTCCGGATGGGCAGTGTCTTCATAAAAACCATAAGCGGTAACTTCATAATCTCCCTTCCAACCGGCCAAATCTTTTCCGGCAGGAAAACATACGCCAAGCGTTAACTTATCATTATTTTCTGCCAGAATTCTTTCAGATAAGCCTGCAAGCCAACCTTCTTTGTTTCCGGCATCCATATTTAAATGTGCCGCCACCACAGGCAGACATCTGTTACACACCCATAACACTCTCATGGCAGAAAACTCCTTTCTTCCATTGCTTCCTATTTCCCGATTCCGTAAATTCCGGTCTTAATCCGGTCATATACTCCTGCAAAAGGACTTCGTTGTGCAATCCAAAAACGCAATGGTTGCAATGTGATAAACATAATCATTCGATACAAAAACAACTTGCCTTTCGGCATATACTTACTGCAAATTTCCCTATGCTCTTTTTTATCTTTTTTACGGTTTTCTCCGGACTCCGAGAAACCGCCTCCTTCATAATCGGCAACTACAATCCCCGTATAAAAGGGACTTACATTCTTCTGATAGTATTGCCTCAAAAAGAACTCATAATCAGCCCGAATCCGATAAGTCAAATCAAAACCGTTTTCCGCAAATAACTTCTTGGCAAATATACAAGCCTGATGACAGGGAATATGGCGAAAACATACAAAATCCGTAATTTTACCCGGCATGTGAATCACTTCACCGCTTAATCGGAAATACGCATCCCCGTAATAAATTCCTTTTCCGGGATTTTCTTCTATCTTTTCCGCAAGTTTTGCAAGCACATTCTCGTCATAGAAAAAATCTCCGCAATTCATAAAAAGGATATATTCCCCTTCCGCCATGGCAACTGCCTGATTCATTGCATCGTAAATTCCCGCATCCTTGCAACTCTCCACTCTTATTTTCTCTGACGCAGGAATTTGCGTAAGCGAATCATCCTTAGACAAACCGTCTTTAATCAAAATCTCATAATTATCATATGTCTGACGCAACACATTTGTTACGGTCTCTTTTAATTTATCACCGGCATTGTAAGTTACCGTTATTACCGTAAAACGTACCATTCTCTACTCCATTCAAATGCAATATCTCTTCTGTCTGCAATTCTTTAATTTAGTATCCAGTTCAAATACGGTACGATTCTGGTTCCGTCATCCTCACAGGATTTCAAAAAGAAAACATAGTATCCTATTCCCGCCAAGGCTATAAGCACTGTTATCACAGTACGTTGCCACTTCTTTGGTATGGAACGAATCACGGAAGGAATCAGAAAAATCTGGTATATATTCAGAAAGAACCCTATTCGGGATATCACCGGAATAAAAGAACAGCAGGCATATACAATCAACGCCTCCACATTCAAATTAAAATAAAACATATTTTTCCGGTTATCCTTTAAAGCCGTTTTATAATATAACAGCGCAAACACCAAAGTACCGATACATCTGGCAATATTAATCAGCGATGTTTCTCCCGTATCATAAACGGAATTCTCATAAAACGGATAAAAGGTGAATATCAATTTTCTGTAAAACTGCGGAAATACCAAAAGGGATACCACAATCACTGATACAACAGAGACACTCCATTTATTCCACTTCATAAGAGCCAGCGGATAGGCTAAAAGCACGAATAATACCGCCATATGAAAAGGTGCTGCCAGCAAAATACACAGAACAAAATGCGCATATTTCTTCTTTAAAATAAATTTCACGGAGTATACCGCCACCGCCAAAACCAAATAATACCGAATGGAATTAAATGTCGACAAATAGTATCCGAATACCATAAAAAGGAAAAAGGAGCATCCAAAATTTTCTGACTGGTCACATAATGCCCTGACAAAGAAAAACATTGTAAAAAAGGCAATAACCGCAAAAATTGCGATATAACTTTTCCCCTCTGTTCCAAAGATAAAATGGCAGATTTTTACCAATAAATTAAACCCGAATTCCGTGGAAACATATCTTCCCTGCTCAATCAGATTAAAAATATCCGTATATTCCCAATAATCATGTCCGATGGCAATTCTACAGGCAGACACTCCAAACAGAGCCAAAAAAATCATGGCAATCAAACTTTTATTTTTCACTTGTTGTCTGGTTGCATTCGTTAATGCAAAAGTGGAGTTCTCCGATACGGCTATACCATTATTCTGTTCTACCATAACAGCCATAATGCATGTTAAAATTGCCAGAATAATATAAACTGCCATATCTTTTCTCCTTTCCTACTGCATATTTTTTTCTTTTTTTCCTTGCTTAATGCCTTGCCGAATTAACCCATAAGCCTGCTTCCTTTTGATTTCTCCTTTTAGCATGTCTTTCTTGGTTAACACAAAACGCAAGGCCCACAACCAAGCCATATTCCCATATAAAAAGGCAAACAAAACGCCTCTGTCAAAGAAAAACTTCTCTGTATATCCTTTAAACCATGTAGATTCCCTGGGTTCTTCTTTTCCGATTACTGTATCTGTAGCATACATCCGCATTCCGGCATCCGCGCATTGTTTTAAAAAGAGACTGTCTTCTCCGTTACTGTATTTGGCACCGCCTCCAAACAATTCCGAATACTTCACACCGCTTCGCTCCAAAACTTCTTTTCGTACTGCAATGCTGTATGCGGGATATCGACCGCAATTAAACCATTTCACCCTTGTAAATCCCTCATTCCAATAGGTTCTTCGTTCAGGACATACTTCTACATTAAACAATAACAAATCTGCTTCCGGATGATTTTCAAATTCTTCTGACACAGCTTTTGCATATCCGCTTTGGTAACGAATATCCTCATCTGAAAAAAGTAAAATATCTCCTTGCGATTTGGAAATTGCCATATTGCGGCTTTTTCCCACACCTCTTTCGTTTCGATGATATACTTTTACCCGATAATCTCCATACGTGGCAACCTGTTCCCCGTCCTTATCACACTGGTTTATCATTACCACATTGCATTCCGGCTTCATTTTTTCAATCAATTCTTCGACGTTCTGTTCCACCGAAGATACCAACATCTCCAATTGCATAACACTATCCTCTTAGAAGATATCATCCAATAAAAATTTTTCTTCGTTGTCTTCCTCATCTTCAGATTTATCATTACGGCTTCCGAAAGGCAGCGCCTGAAAATAATATGTTCTCAACAGGGAAGCATCGCCATCATAAAGCAGGGCTCCTACCACTCTGCAACCTTGTTTTGTCAGTAAATCCAACGCTCTCTCAATCAGCTTACCATTATGTGCACCCATTTGAACCATTATTATTACTCCGTCCGCATCGGCACACTCCAAAACCCCGTCTGCATTTTCGTTCAGCGAGTCTGCTTTTATCAGTTCATAATTGCCTCCTGTATAATATGCATCCTCTTCTTTGATATTCCCCAAAGCAATTGCCAACAATTCGTCCTGTTCAAGCTTCATCTGCACGTCTTTTAGTATTTCAAAGGGAAACTCATTTTTATTTCTGACTGATGTATCCGTAACAACAATCTTTCTGCACCCGTCCGTTAACTTCTTATAATTCAATTTAATTGCCTGACGTCCCCATAAACGTTCTTTTGAGGCACTCTTCTTCCCTACCATATGCTCGCTGTTCTGCTCATTCTTCTTGGTTTTTAAGCAAATGCCAATGACAGGAATACCGAATCTTGCCTCAAACTGACTCGCTACATACACAGAGTCATCAAATACATATTGAAGAATAATTCCAAACATTGACAAAAACGCACCAATAACCAGGCCGGTAAGTGCCATACGCAGGGTCCTGTTATCTTGCACAATTTCTTCAGCTGAATCAGCATCCGTATACACGGATACAGACTCAATATCCACCATCTCCTCACCCAATTCTTTAATGGCAATCTGATAAGCCTGCGCAATTTCTATCGATCGTTCCGGATTATCTGTCGTAACCTTCAGGGTGACAAAACGAACATCGGACACCAATCCCGCCGTAACCACTTCCTTCAAATAATCTTCCGTAACGTGTGTATCATCAATGTATTCCAAAGCATACTCTATTGCCCTGTCCGTATGCACCAAATTCTGCCATGTATAATCGTTAATATAAACATTATCTATTCTGACATCATCCGCATACACAAGATACATTTCTCCGGTAGCCACATACTGACGACTTTCCACAAAAACAAAGGTTTTAAAATAATATACGGACGCAAACAATAATGCCCCGAAAATAGCAAAATAAATTACAAAACGTATTCTTTTTAAAAAGTAAATCAGTAAGAGTTTCAAATCGACAGGTTCATTTTCATACTGACATGAAAACCAAAGTTTCTGTTTTCTTTCCATCGCCCAAACATTCCCTTCGCTTTATTCTGCACATGTTTCTTTTATGCTTCTTCTTTCTTGTCTTGTGGCATTACATCAGTCTCTACCGATGTCTTTAACGCAGTTTTCTGATCTTTTTCCACGCCTTCCGTACTATCCGGCGTAATCAGCACTTTCAAGGTTAAAAGCATCAATTTAATATCCAGCCAAACGGAATAATTCTCAATGTAGGTCAAATCCAATTTCAGCTTATCATAAGGTGTCGTATTGTATTTGCCGTACACCTGAGCATATCCCGCCAAACCGGCTTTTACCTTGGTTCTGAAAGCAAATTCCGGCATATCTTCCATGTATTGCTTAATAATCTCAGGTCGCTCGGGTCTGGGACCAATAAAAGACATATCTCCCTTAATGATATTAAATAACTGCGGAAGTTCATCAATTCGTACCTTCCTGATAAAACGACCAAAAGGAGTAATTCGCGGATCGCCTTTTGACGCCAGTCTTGCCACCCCGTCTTTTTCAGCATCCACACGCATACTCCTAAACTTGACAATATGAAATTCTTTATTATTTAATGTACAGCGCACCTGTTTGTAGAATACCGGTCCGCCATCCGACAGCTTAATTATAATCGCAGTGAGTACCATCACAGGCGCAGTTATAATAACCAGCGTGATTGCACACAGCAAATCAATGCTTCTCTTGATCATTCTCTGTTCCACACGCAAAGCATATTCTCTGGTCAGAAGAATCGGAGTATCAAAAAGATGCATCTTTTCACAACCCATTATAATAACATCAGGAATCTTAGGCATCATGTACACACGAACGGACTTCATATAGCAGAATTTCATCAGTTCATTTCTGTCAACAGTAGGGATGTCCCACAAAACAATTCCGGCATAGCGCTCCAGCACTTCTTTCTGTATTGCCTCATGTCCTTCCTTCACATGCATACATTTGGCAATTACATAACGATCTTTTCTGGTACTGAATTTAAACAAAATATCCTCTATAGGTCTGTCTCCGTGTATCAATAAAAGTTCTCTGGGCGGGAACACCATTTTATAAAAACCGTCACTGACAAATACCCAGATAAGATTAAATAATAACTGTGCCGCAGTCATTACCAGTATAGGCTTGGGGTTGACCAGTCCGGCGTCCATCAAAGACAAAATGGCATAACCAAATACATTTGCCATCAGCGTTGCAAATGTTTGTGACAGAAAAACGTCAAATGGCTTTAAATATCCGATTTTCGTTCCGCCATAGGTAGAAACAAAAAACAGCAGTAAAATTGCATACAAGGCTACAACCAGCAAGTCACCTTTAATATAAAAATCAGTTACAATTTCCGCCTTGTAATATTTAAACCAGATGTACGCATACGCCAATACTTGTACAATCAGACTCACTGTCGTAAGCTGAAGCACTATGAGACGTTTTATGGATTCCATTCTCTTCATCTGTTTCCGTTCCTTTCCGTGTATTTATCATCATTATTTTTATAAAAATCATTTTAAGTCATTCTTATTATTATAGCATTTCTACCGTTCTTCTTCAATCTTATACGTACAACAACGCAATTACCTTTTATCCGTTCCATTTAATAACCAATACATCCCCAATAAACTGCACACTTCCTTCTTCCGGGAATTTGGGCATGTTGGCAAATTCTTCTGTTGTCGTGAGCTTAATCTCCTCCTCCAGAGGAATTGTTTCAATGGTGACATTCAGATAATGTTTCGAAAATGTTGCAAATTTCCCCGTATCACTGATACACATAGTTCCGCCGGCACCAAAATATCCCACCAAATCTTCCTTTGTGATATCTGTATCAGGGTAAGCTTCAGCATCCAAAACGCCACCCAGCAAAGCCACTTTTGTTCCGGTTGTATACCCTTCCGTCTGTTCTATGCGGTCTACCATACGAACACAAACAGCATATGTTTTCTCATATCTCTCATTCATATTGAACGCTACAATATTGGCCATAATTCCAAACTGCCAGATCAAAACCGCACCGCACACCAACACCGCAGCAGACATTCCCTTCTTAACAAGAACATACCATTTCTTACCATTGGCAGTAATCTTTTCAGCCAAAACTATGGCATATACAAAAAACAAGGCCCACGGCAAACGCATCAGCAGATGAAAAAAGGTGCCCGGCGATAACACATTTACCATTGTTGCGCCTATTGGTATTGCAATCACCAAAAAGAGGGCCAATACGACTCTTGCTGCGCTTTTATACCTTTTCCCATCAACAAAACAAATAATATAAAGCGCAACTGCAAACAATACAATTACAATAAACGCCGCTTTCATAATTTCCGTGCTTGTCAATACATTGGACGTAAGTGCAAATCTTGCAAAACTTTTTAGTGCTTCTATTATTCCCGCGGGTAAATCCGCGAGTGAAAAACTGTTAATCTTGTCTGTGCCCTGATATCCTGACAATTCAGCATTTTTTAACCAAAGCATGCATTTCAATGTAACACAGTAGAAAATATAACCGCCAATACCCATTACAGGATAACGCCATATTTTATTCCATATAACTTTCATGTCATCCTGCTCAATCAAATCTGTTAAAAGTCGCAAAATACATAAAACAATGGTAAAAGAAAAATACGCCTGATAAATGCCAATGCTAACCCCCAGGCAAACAATCCCGGGCAAAAATCCCCATTTCATACGATCTGTCAACAAAAAAGCAAGAGCAGACAGAAATACCGCTATCATGTACCCGTCTATTGTAAATGAGTAACAAAATGTAGATGCAATGGCCGGAAATGTTACAAGCAGCCCCCCGGCCAAGATTGCGCCAACCCTGCTCTTTATTCCCAATCCTTCCACAACAACCACGGATGACATGGCCAGAAAAATAATAGCCAATAAGCCGTTTACCCAAGGCAGATCATAAAATGAACTGATTCCGCATGCATACGTAAGAAACTGCCTTCCCGAACTTATCATATCCTGGTCACTATATATATTCCACAAAGAATCAAATGTCAGGAAATTATTTGTCATAAAATACATATAGGTGAGAAGCCCCAAAATCATGCATCCCCAAAAAGCAGCCCACCACTGCGGTTGTATTTTCCTGTATATTTTTTTAACAATATCATCCACTGTAAATGTCTTTTCCACAACGCTCTCCAAATCCACTTTACTTCTGCTTCTTTTACACAGCTTATTCATACGCAGAGATAATTCCTCTGATATAACGTTTCCTAAACCCTGCGCTTTACCGCGCGAAACGCCCATCCGACAAACAAATAAGCACTGTAAAAGAAATTCAGCCTCTCCTGTTTGCGATACAGATTCCAAATTCGCCGCATAGCCTCTATTTTGTTAGAAGATAGCGACTTGCCGGGTCTTCGATAAATAACCAGATTTTCATTCAAACCATACGCTGTAATTCCACTACGTAAAACGCGGAACCACAATGCCGAATCTTCGCTTTTTACATTAGGCATATACAACTGTTCCTTCGCAATTTTATGAGTATCAAACATTACCGTCGAGGTAAAAATCGTAGTATTGCTCAAAGCCTGTTTGTACGTAAGGGTTACCGGAACATGAACTACCTTTCCCGTACCAACCGCATTTTCATCTCCGAACTCGTAGCCGGTAAAAGAAAACGCCGCATCTTTCTCTTTCATAAAAGCCAGTTGCAGACTCAACTTGTTTTTTTGCCAAAGATCATCCGCATCCAGGTAGCTTACATAGCGCCCCTCTGCCAATTTCATGCCTTCATTTCTTGCATTGGCCGCACCTACGTTGCCTTCCATTACAATCAATCGGATACGAGAATCATCATAGCGTTTCATCACTTCCACGCTGTTGTCGGAAGAACCGTTTTCAACTAAAAGCAATTCCCAGTTTTCATAGTCTTGTTCCAAAACACTGTTCACTGTCTTTTCTATGTAATTTTGGGCATTGTAAACAGGAACAATAATACTCACTTTATCCTGCATTCCCATAACCTCCCGGCTTTTTGATAAGCTTTTTTTACATCATTCTTGCAAAATGTCATAAAAATACACTTTAGTATACCACATTATAAAAACAACGTCATCCTTTTATTGTTTTTATCTGCTAAAAAATTACAAAAACTGCGCGATATTTACATATTTACAGTTTTTACCGAATATGTTACTTTTATACCGTAGTTTGCATTTCTTCCGGCATACATTGCAGAAAGGAGATATTTACATGAACAAACAAATATCCCCCGCAGAGCTGGAGCAACGCGTTACTCAAATAATGACATACGCGGGCATTCCCACTCATCTCAAGGGGTACCACTACTTAAGAGAAGCTATCCTGATATCCGGGCAGGATATGATTACCCTAACCAGCGTAACCAAACTTTTATACCCACCGATTGCCAAACGCTACAATACCACAGAGCAGAAAGTTGAGCGTTCCATCCGCAATGCAATCGAAATTTCATGGTTACGCGGAAATATCAATGCATTTGAACATCTTTTCGGCTATTCTTCCGTTTCCGGCAGACAACGTCCCACCAACAGCGAATACATATATGGCTTTGCAGATAAAATACGTTCCGACATTCGTGAACCGTTTTTGTAATCCATAAAAAATAAGGACAGCCCGACTTGACGTAAGCTGTCCTTTTGTTTAAGTTCTGTTTTTTTGATATATGATATACTCTCCGTTATTATATATTACCTCATAATCCGCGGCTAAAATATCAGCAAACTGCCGGCAAAAAGCCTCATAATCCCTCACCAGCCATTCTGAATTCTGTTCTGCGGCCGGCACCAATGAAAAATACAAATACTCAGCATCCTCCGGGAGAATTCCGTCTTCCATGATGAAGTTAACTCCCGCGCCGGCAGGAATCGAACAAATTGCCTTAGGCTCCATGGTGTACATGGCAACCGTATTTCCCCACGCATCCTTATTTTCATCCGGAATAATAACGGCAGATACGGAGTTTTCCAAATTCTCCCATTCCACATTCTCTTCCCGGGACATATAGTGATTCGTCATATAATAGTCCATGTTTACGGGCAAAAACAGAAGACTTATCGCCTGAACTCCGATAATGATAAAATAAATACTTTTACGTTCCAACATTGCCATAAAATACATAGAAAAGATAATGACAATATAGGTTCCCCGCATGAACGTAAACGGATCAATGGAATACAGTGTCATGTACATAAGATAAAATAGTACAATACCATAGCAAACAATCAATGCAATAACGGAATCATGCGATAATGCGTCAACAGCCTTCCTCTTACGCTTTGATGCTCCCTTACTTTTATCAGTTTTTTTCTTTCCACGCCACCAAAATTTCAGAAGAATTCCTAAAGAAATCAACACAAGAAAGCCGCCAAACAGCACATGGAACGGAATCAGGGGATTCGTGTACACATAAGTCCAAAGATGAAAAACATCCAATGCACCCTGCTTCATCATCCGCAAAAAAGCCATAACCGCACCTACGATATCCATACTTTTAACAGCACTCAAAAGAGCCTCTGTTTTATGGATATTATAGTTACTGGATATTAAATGAAGAAGATAATAACTACCAAAGGCCACAACACAGGTACTTCCGCCTGCCACCAATATTTTTTTCCACAACTGCTTTTCCTTCATGATTGCGAATACATATATAGGCACACAAAAAGCAAAAAATACATAAACCTGAGTTGCCCAAATAATCACAAACGGTGTGATGAAATATTTCATTAATTTGGAAGCCGAGCCGAACATAATTTTATACAGCAGTCCCGCAATCACAATTGCAATGGCAAAACGCAACATTTCTGACATATTCACGGACAAATATAAAACAAAAACAGCAGAAGTCGCCTGTGCAAGAGCAAGTTTCAAACACTGTCTTCTATCCGGTTTGACGCAGCGATAAAAAATAAAATTAGCCAGCACAATATAAAAAAGATTCACAAAATAGACAAACCCTTTAGATAGCGGAAAAATGTAGGCCCATATGGCGTAAGGCCATATAATGGCAGGGCTCCACGCACTTCCGGTTCCCACGATGGCGTGATTGCCGTTAAATCCCCAATATCCCAACGGTTGTCCGGTTGTGATACAGGTTTTAATCAACTGATAATACGCCGCCTCATCATTCCATTTCAAAGCAGGTACCCAGGACATACCATTATTTCTTAAATAATAATAGCATGCCACAATACCGGCAAGAACCAGAGGCGTAACCATCATCAATACGGCCATCAATCCGAATTTATTCTGTTTTTTCTTTTCATGCTTAAACATTTATATAAACCTTTCTGATGGTTATTTTCCTTCGCTCAAGTTTATCACAGATATCTTATTATTTCAAGAAAACCTATGTATCCTTCTTTTTAAATACTACTAATGTAAAATGTAGTAACACTTGATATTGTTTTTTTTACAAATTTTCGGTATAATATCTTTTGATTGTGCAGATTATGTACCATAAGGATACAAAAAGAAAATAAGCGAGGCTATACATATGACATTTTGGCAGGAACTTGTACACAACGAAATATTGATGTCCGCAGGTTTAAGTTGGGGATTGGCACAGGTAATCAAGACCATTATTCACCTGATTATCACAAAAAAATTTGTTGCCGAACGACTAATCGGAAGCGGCGGAATGCCGAGTTGTCATTCTGCAACCGTTTGCGCACTTACAACTTCCGTTATCATCAATGAAGGAATTCATTCTCCTTTTTTTGCAATTGCTGCCATCCTGGCAATTATTGTAATGTATGATGCAAGAGGTGTTCGTCGTGAAACCGGAGAACAGGCAAAAGTATTAAACGAAATGATAGAAATCATTGAGAAAATGGGTAGCGACTTAAATTACGACGAGAAATTGAAAGAATTTGTAGGTCATACCCCGCTTCAGGTACTTGTCGGCGCCATCCTTGGCATTATAGTTGCATTGGTTTATTGTCTGGTAATTATACCTTAATTTTTGACTAATCTGTTTTATCTAAAACATTCGGATATTTTTCATATTAACAGGGGGCATTATGAAACATACCAAGGTTATTTTATTAAATCTGCTTTTAATTTTTATATTATCTGTTTATCTTTGCGGTTGTAAAGAACCCGAAGTCACCGTGAATTACTACGTTGACGATGCGCTTAGCAATACCGCTCCGGATCGTAATTTTTATGACTTTATATCTATTGAAAGCAATAACGAGAAAGCAAATATTACTTGGGACATGTCTGCCTGGCAATTAGTCACGGAGAATATCAAAAAGGACACTATCGTCAATATTTACTTCGAATATACTTCGTCACCGTTTAAAATAAACGGAATCGGTTATTCCACTTTGCAGGATGCTTTTAACTCTGTAACGGATACCGCTCCCGTAACCATAGAGACCACCGCAGACTACGCAGGGTTTGCAGCCACTCCGATCAATTCAAATATTACATTAAATTTGAATGGTTTTACTATAGACGGGGAAGGATTTGATACCATTACCTGTAACGGCACTTTGGTAATAAACGGTGAAGGCACCATAACCAATACGATTGACGGAGAATACTCCAAATCTCTGGTAAACTACGGCAACCTGACAATTAATAATATTATCGTAGAGAATACCACTGCCAATGTCGCAATCTGGAACAGCAACAATGGCGGAAGTGTTATGAATATAGACAATTGCACTATAACAAGAGATGAATTGGATTGTATCGTAGTTATCAACTCCGGCGAAATGCATTTTAACAGTGGAACCATAACCGGTGCCGGTGATAAAACACACCCGGTTCTCTATAACAATGCCGAAGTTGCAGTCTTACATTTAAACGGCGGAATGATTACCAATACCAGTGACAATTACACCGTATATCGTGATGAAGGCACGGTAATACACAATGATACGGTTTTTGAAAACAGTTACGGTTTAGAGGATGAGTAAACTCATCCTCTTTTTTATGCAATATGTGTTTCCAAAAATTCATATGCTTCTCTGCAAACCCACGCGGACACCGAACCGCCTTCCACTCTGAAATCGCCCCATCCTTCTTCATCAATTTGAATAGTCTCCAAACATTTTCCGGTCACATCCTTAAACTTCATACCCGCAAAATGCCTGCCCATGAACATTCGCTTCTTAGCTCCGGGGCCATCGGAAAGAACTACGGCAAGTCCGGAATTCTCATGTTCCTCATCACCCATTCTCACCCAACCGATTACATTTTCATGGTCAAAATAATCATTTTGCTCACCATATGCATACAGCTCACGAATTTTAATCATCTTGGGTAAATCTGACATAGGCGGAATGTTCTGTGACGGCAATCCATAATAATCACCATAAAACACACACGGAATTCCATCCTGTCGAAACAATATACATGCATATGCCAATGGCTTAAACCAACCTTGGACATAAGAGCACAGTGCCTGTCCCGGCTGAGTATCATGATTATCTACAAACGTTACTGCATTGGCACTTCTATGCTCTACCAAAGAATTGTCGAGCAGATATCGCATATCATAAGTCCCGCCTTGATGGGAAGCATTATAAAAATTAAAATGTAACGGAACATCAAATAGCGACATGCAGTTCTCTACCCGATCCAAATATTTTAAAAGGCGCTTTAAATCTGCATGCCAATACTCGGCTACGGCAAACATGGGCTTTCCGGTTTTTTCACGAACTTTAGACAACCAATCTTTATAAAAGCCTGCATTAATATGTTTTACCGCATCCAAGCGAAAGCCATCCATTCCAACGGTTTCTTCATACCAAAGTCCCCACTTGACAAGCTGTGCTCTGACAACAGAATTATCCATATCCAAATCAGCACCCATTAAATAATCATAATTCGCCTTTTCTTCGTCAGTCTCTTCATCCCAATGCTTTCCTTCAAATAAATACAAGGCCTTCTTTTTGGCATTTTCATCCCAGTCAACACCATTGAAATGGCTGCTGTTCCATTTAAAATCCGAATACTTTCCATTCCGTCCCGGAAAATCAAAAATAGTCCATGCAGAAATTTCCTTCACATCGGCAACCACCTGATTACGATTATTCTCTGCAATCTCCCTTGCCGTCACCGGCTCACAGCCATCAGCACCCAGCATATGATTCAAAACCACGTCTGCAAGGACTTCCAAACCATTTTTTTGTAATGTTTTAACAGCATCCAGATACTCTTCCCTGGTGCCGTATTTGGTAGCGACAGTACCTTTTTGCTCAAATTCTCCCAAGTCATAGGTATCATATACGCCATATCCTACATCATATATGCCATTCATTCCTTTATATGCAGGCGGCAACCATATCTTAGTAATCCCTGCTTCTTTTAACTTTGGCGCTTGTGCTTTGCATCTCTTCCACAGCAGGCCATCCGCCGGAAGATCCCATTCAAAGTATTGCATCAATGTCTCATTTTTCATTCCTTTTACACCTCATACATTATAAAATCTTACAACACTCATCTTTTGTATGCTCTACGATATTTCCCGTAATTATCAAACTATTTGGCAATCGGATATTCATTGCATAAAAGTCTGTACGGTTCTTCATCTTCTTCTATCTTCGGAAAACGCCCTACAGACTCATAAAAACGATTATCCGTATTGTCATCATTACACATGGAAACCTCACCGATTAATACGTCTCCGGTACCTTCCATTACATCAAAATCATGATACTGATGCGGCCACAAAGTAATGCTCTCACCCGGTCGGAGTTCCACGCCGGTACCCGCTTTCACATAATAGGAACGCCCATCGGTATTCACCAAAACATCCGTATCGCCCAACTCTCCATCCTTATCATTATATACATGGATAATCAGGGTTCCGCCGCCACGATTGATGATGTCCTCACTTTTATTCCAGTGAAAATGCATAGGAGAATGCTGGCCTTCTTTTAACATGAGAAGTTTCTCCGCATATACTTTTTTATATTTGGGATTATTCTGATTACCGTTACGCAGGGTAATTAAGGCAAATCCAACCTTCTCAAAGTCGCCTAATCCATAATCGGTAATATCCCATCCCAACATATTGTCTCGGATTTCATCATACTCATGTCCTTTATTGGCCCAGTCTTCCTTCGTCCAATCGCAAAAGGGCGGCAGAGCAAAGCCGTGTTTTTTGACCAATGCTTCCATTTCTCTGATTGCTTTATTAATCTCTGAACGTTTCATACTATTCTCCTTTTCCTTCTGTATATGACAGTTACCTTGCCTGCCTGATTCTGCTTTTTTACAGGAAAGAGCCCTTATAAAAGGACTCTCCAAATTCTAGTAATTCTCTCTCATATTTTGAATAATACCTGAAGGTTTCTGCTCCAGTATATGCCGAAGTTTCT
This sequence comes from Lachnospiraceae bacterium, assembly GCA_045590555.1. Taxonomy (GTDB): domain Bacteria; phylum Bacillota; class Clostridia; order Lachnospirales; family Lachnospiraceae; genus UBA3766. The sequence continues at coordinate 75,425 of JAZNRC010000010.1, forward strand.
CAGCATAATTGTATTCTCGCAGCACCTTCTCATACCCTGCTTTGGCAATGTTCTTGCGCTCATCCTCATGTTCCAGATAATAACGAACCTTGTCCACCATCTCTTCCAAACTACGATACATCACCAATTCTTTGCCATCTTCAAACTCAGCCGCCAGATCTTCCTGGTAATTTACCAGTACAAATCCCCCGCATGCCATAATTTCCAGCACGCGCAAAGGCACACCGCTTCGGATTGACCTCGGAGTTACATATATATTTACTTTGCTTCCGTTAAAAACAAGAGGTGCCTGTTTTGCAAAATCCACCGGTCCGCAGTTGTTGATTTCCGGAAACTTCTCCGTATTGGAAATCGTAAACAGCTTAAAATCAAACTCTTTCGCAAGCGTTCTTGCCATCAGTTTACGCTCTTCTACCGTGATTTTACGCGCCAATACCGATTGTACTGCAATTTCTTCCTGATTGGCAAAGAAGAAATGATCCTGTCCATGCTCTACCTCTTCCAGAAGAAATTCCACCATTTCTTCCGTCACGCCGCGATATAAAATATCCTTCCCGTAAGAAAATCTCTTGTCGCGAATCATCCTGACAATTTCTTTATATATTTCTTTCTCCCGCGCCTCCGTTGATATTCGATTAAAAAGATTGTTGGAACTTTCATACAACGTTCCCACAAAAGAAACGTCCGCCGTATATTTGTCAATCATCTGAGGTGTTGCCAATGCTTTGGCAGAAGTCAGAAGCTCTTTATCCGCCGCTTGAGACATATACTGCATACCATTTACATTGTACTGCTTCAGTTCCTGCATCTGTGCCGAATCAAAGGTAATGATTCGATTATTCGGAAGCTGTGCCGCATAAGAGAACAAACTCCATTGCGGAATATGATATAGCCATGAATAATATGTAATATTTAATTTCTTAGCCGCCATGGCAACCATCTGAAAATAATCCACGGAAAAAAAAGCATCTGCATGAAATTCATCCGCCACTTTGGTTATGGACTGAATCTGTTCTTCCGTATCAAGTTCCTCAAATTTACGTGCATATGCTACTTTGACGAAATGCCCCAAATCCCGCAAAGTATTCTCTATGACAGGCTCGTTAAAAGTCTCCCACCGATATAAAAGTATTCTCATATTTCCCCTGCTTTCCGTTATGCATAATAACGTTTTCCCTTATAATACAGTATAGTTTTTTTTAGAGGCTCCGTCAATAAAATAGGGGATAGTTCTTCCTTTTTTTATGATAAAATGATAAACTGTTTCTATACCGTTAATTAATATTATTAAGACATTCATAATGCAAATTAAGAGATGAAAATCTTTTTAGTATTAGCATATTAAAGTATCTAAATTCCGATGAAATTTTATTCATTTTACTACATGGGGGATGCACATTATGATTCCTTACTCAATATGCATAATAACCAAAAACGAATGCAACATTTTGGAAGAATGCCTGCGTCGTTTAGTGCCATTAGGGCAGGAAATTGTGGTTCTGGATACCGGCTCCACTGACGGAACTTGCGAGATGGTGTTAAAATATACGGATAAGTTGTATCATTTCGAATGGTGTAATGATTTCTCCGCCGCAAGAAATGAGTGCATTAAACATGCGAGTAATGATTATATTCTGACCGTGGACAGCGATGAATATCTGACAGGGTGGGATGAAGCAGAGAACCAGAGGTTGATTGAGAAGAATCCTATGGGGATTGGGAGGATATATCGAACCGATACCTATACGCAACAAAACGAAACAAGAACAGTCCGCGAAGGTATGGGACGTTTCTTTTCTAAGAAATTATATCATTATGAAGGAAGCATTCACGAACAAATTGTTCCGAATGATAATCACTTAACTTCATCATACTATGCTTTAAATGCAGAATTTGATCATATGGCATATGCCGGAGATATCGAAACCAGAGCAAAGCGTTCCAAAAGAAATGCAGAATTGCTTTTGAAGGAACTGGAAAAGAATCCTGACGATACATACTTCATGTTTCAGCTGGGTCAAGCGTATTTTATGATGGAAGATTATGAAAATGCTGTACTGGCCTATGGCAAGGCTTTGACCTATGATTTAGATCCTCGTCTGGAATATGTGCAAAGCATGGTGGAATCTTATGGATATGCACTCCTGTATACCAAGCGTTATCAGGAAGCCTTAGGCTTAGAAGGGGTTTATAACGAATTTGCTGTCAATGCAGATTTCTGCTTCCTTATGGGGTTAATTTATATGAACAATGCTTTATTCGACTTGGCAATTCAGGAGTTCTTAAATGCAACCAAGCAGGAAGTATGCAAGGTGACCGGCGCCGATTCTTACAGGGCTTACTATAATATTGGTGTCATCTATGAATGTACCGGAAAAATAGAAGAAGCACTAGAGTATTATAAAATGTGTGAAGAATTCGAGCCGGCGAAAGTTAGGATAGCAACTTTGAAATAGCATAAGCGCAAGTACATAATATGTTTTATTAACAAGTAATTATCAAAGAATAAAAATGTAAGGGGAATACTTATGAATCCTTTCTCTATTTGCTTAATAGCTAAAAATGAGGAAAAGCGCATTGAACGTTGTCTTTCAGCCGCGTCTAAGTTAGGTGCAGAAATTGTACTGGTAGATACCGGTTCTACGGATAAGACAAAAGAATTAGCCTCGAAATATACAGATAAAATATATGACTTTGAATGGTGTAACGATTTCTCAGCCGCAAGGAATTTCTCTATCAGCAAAGCAACGTATGATTGGATTTTAGTGTTGGATTGTGATGAGTATGTGGAAAGCTTTGATATTAATAATCTCCTTACATTTATGAGCTCTGCCCACGAAAAAAACATCGGGCTTTTACTACGTCGCAACGCAATGAAGGATGGTCATACTTGTATGGATGATCGGGTCGAGCGTCTTTTTAATCGAAAAAACTTTCATTACGAAGCTATTATTCACGAGCAGGTCTGCAGCAATGATGGTTCCGAACTTTCCTGCTATAACATCCCACTAACCGTATATCATGATGGTTATGTCGGCAACCCGGAAGATGTAAAACGCAAAGCCGGACGCAATCGCGATCTCCTACTGGAAGCATTAAAAAAAGAGCCTCACAACCCTTATATCTACTATCAATTGGGCCAAGCCGAATACATGGCAGGAAATCTTGTTGAAGCTTGTGCATATTATAGCAAAGGGTTGGAATTTGACTTAGACCCTACACTTACCTATGTACAACTCATGGTAATTAATTACGGTGAAACTTTGCTTGCAACCGGCAGATATGAGGATGCTCTAATGTTGCAAGGTGTTTATGATGAATTTGCAACTACTGCTGATTTTGTATGTTTAATGGGACTTATTTATATCAAAAACAACAAACCCCTTAATGCCATTTTAGAATTTATGAAAGCACTAACCATAGAAGCCCATTTCAGAGAAGATGCAAATAATACTTTTCCACGTTATCACATTGGGCTCATCTATGAAGCTATGGGAAATACCAAAGATGCAATTGCGTTCTTTGAAAGTTGCGGGAATTATCCAAGAGCCAAAGCAAAATTAGAAAAATACAAAAACTAAATATATATTTATATTATAAAACAGCCCTGGTTATCTGGTTCTTATCTTGCCATTAACAAGGG
>JAZNRC010000011.1:0-9508 GCA_045590555.1 Lachnospiraceae bacterium
TTGCATGTGTTAAGCACGCCGCCAGCGTTCATCCTGAGCCAGGATCAAACTCTCTAAAAAAATTTAAATCATTTGTCCGTTCAAAATCAACATCTAGCTAATTTTTCCGTTTTACTTTGTTTAGGTTTCTTTCTCTGAATTTCTCTCACACTTTTAAAAGTGTTTTTAGAATTTTCAGGGTTGGATTGCTGTTTATTTGTCAAGGTTCTTTGTTGCGTTTCGCAGTCGCAACGGATTTATATTAGCATACCGTTTTGACCTTGTCAACAACTTTTTTAAACTTTTTTCACCGCTTTTTTTCGGCGGTGGAATTAAATTGTAGCATTGAGCATTTTAAATGTCAATGCCTAATTTATTCTCTTTTCAGTATGATTTATTCGTGGTAATTTTATACATTTTATATAGAAGAAAGTGTTTACAAGTGACATTGGAATGAGTTTCTTCTATAGATAGTATAAATATATAAATACTACCACAAGATTTATGAATCAAATCATCTATCTTCAAACCATAGTGTTTCTTCATATATAATGTAAGAAGTTTTGTAAAAGCTCTGATTTATAAATATTTTATTCTTTTATAATGAACTTTCATTAATAATATTTTTTAATTTCTTTACGTAATCGTTGGTAAATTCGCAGGCATAGGTAATGTGCCCCTGTCCTTTTTCCACCTGATAGTTTGCATTCGGATACGCTTTTTTAACATATTTATAACAGGATTTATACGCTTTCTCCTCGCCACCATAGAAGAAATAAGTATTTTTCTGCATTTCTTCGCTTAATTTTGGAAAGTCGAATGTATAACAACATTCCACTTCATTTTCAATAGTATTCTTGGTTAAATATGGTGCAATGGCTACCAAAGATTCAATCATTGGCCTTAAACTTTTGATTTTGTCTCCGGCAAATTGCTTAAGAAACTTCATATCCATAGCTTCATCTATTGACTTATCCCGAAAGATTCGAATCATCGAGCTGAACTTGAAACGCATAAAAGCTTTATAAACCTTAGACAATCGAATCATGGGCGCGCCGTCAAAAAACAAATGATGAACCGTAATCTTCGTTTCCGTAAGCAGCTTGTACAGCTCCATACCGATTTCGCAGCCCATAGACTGCCCATATATCATATGAATCTCTTCTATATGAAGTGATGCAAGATATTCTAAAATTTCTCTTGCCTCATTTTCTCTGGTGGTAAAATCCTTCGAACCTTCATAATGACCGTTATATGTGGGAACAATAACGTAATACTCTTTCAACCGGGAATAAATATTTTCCAGGCATTCTCCCGGGCAAAAAGAGCCCGTCAGCATAACCACCACCGGATTGCTTTTCTCACCCATCTCCATAAACTTCATATATGACACCCCTTTCTACAGCTCATCCAAAGACTCATCGATTACGCTTATCATCTTTTCCATTGCATTTTTACTCTCTTCGGTTAACTCCGATAAAATCAAATCTATTTTTTGCAACAATTCCTCGTGCATCTTGCGATGATAATCGTAAATCGACTTGCCTTTTGTTGTTAATGAAATCCACACTTCGTTAGTTTTCTCTGTCGAAGCCTCTTTCGTAATCATTGCTTTCTCTGACAACTTTCGGGTAACCTGAGAAACCGCACCTTTGGTAATTCCTAAAACCTCCGCTAATTTTGTCGTGGTGATCCTTTCATGAGACCCAATAATTTCAATCATATGAACTTCCGCCGGATAAAGTAAATCATCCGTCCCATAACATTTTGCAGTTTTACTTTTTTGATTGTATTTATTTATAATTCTGTAAGTATCTTCGAAAAAGTTCATATCGCATCCCCTTATTGTTTAGTTGCTAAACAATATTATAAAAATAAATTCTCCCACTGTCAAGGCAATAAAATTATTAATATATGCATAAAAATGAAACTTCTTTCATTTTTATATTGACAAATGCATGCGCAGGCATTAAAATAAAACTACATTCATTTTTATTGCAGTATAAGTTCCTTTATATTGCTTGTAACTATACCTCTTACAAGCAAAACAACATATATAAGGAAACGCTATACAATTCAGAAAGGAAACACCATGCCGAAAGTAACGCAGGAATACATACTGAATAAAAAGAAGAAAATCATCGACGTAGCCTACGAGCTATGCATAGAAAAGACGGTCAGCACCGTCACAATGCAGGACATCATCAACCGCACTGGTTTGAGTCAGGGCGGAATTTACCGCTTTTATAAGGATATTGACGAAATCTTCGGCGATATGCTGGCGGATATGCGCCAAAGGGTCACCATCAAAGACGAACTGGACGCCATTCTTGCCAAAGCGGACGAATTCAGTGCCGGCGAAGTTATTGACCAAGTTTTTGATATGCTGGCAGACAATATGGAAGCCGAATTGATGGGCATCCAGAAGATTGACCTGGAAATGTCGGTACTGGCCATGAACGCACCCGAACGTGTGGATAAAATCCTTGCCGGAGCCAAGGGTGTGGGCAACAAGGAATACCTGATGTACCGCACTTCCGAATATTTTGGCCAAAAAATGGAAGCAGGCACTTTTACACCCCGAATAGAACCGATGGAAATCCTTGCATACATTTCTTCCGTCTATACAGGTATCCAAACCACTTGTATCGTTCAGCACTGTTATAACAAAGTGCCCGTGGACGAAATGTTTCAGCCCAAAAGACGATTTCGCGTCCTTGCAACAACCGTAAAATATCTTATGGGCATCGATGAGTAACTACTTTTTTATCAATGATTTTATTACAAATATGTAATCACACACATCTAATGAAAATAGGAGGCTTTTATTATGAAGAAAATTACAATCCCCGAATACATTACCGGCGAATATGCTGTAGGAACCGAGTGTTTCAGCATAACCGACAACAGCCGAACCGAGATTCTCGGCCCGGGAGAAGGCCCGCGTAAAATCGCCGTTCGCCTTTATTATCCCACCGACAAAGTAAACGTAACCGGCTTGGAAAAGGCGGACGTTTTCTCCGAAAGAAAGTTAAAAGCCCTTGCAAAGGCTTACCACATGAAGGTAAAAGATCCTTCTATCTTAAAAGCAGATTACTACAAGAATGTTCCCTATATAGAAAATAAGAAGTTTCCCCTTATCATTTTTAACCACGGCTACAATGCCTATGTAGAGTGCAACACCTTCCTCTGCTGTCAGTTGGCGTCCAACGGCTATATCGTAGCTTCCGTAGGGCACGCATATGAAGCGGTGGCGAACGAATACGACGACGGCAGTTTCGACTTGTATGATAAGCACATCAATAAAATTATGTACGATAAAGGCGTTCTGAAAGCCGTCCTTGACCAGAAAAAATTAATGAAAGCGAAGGGCACGCCTGAAGAATTATTCGAGAAATTTGATGCGTTCCAGAAAAAGCACTGCACCTACATTCTTAAGCGCATCCCGCAGTGGGCGCAGGATACCATGCAAGCCGTTTATGCCTTAAAAGAAAAATACGCCGACCGCATTGATTTTTCCAAGGGCATCGGTGCCACAGGTCATTCCTTAGGCGGTGCTACTGCATACTACCTCTGCCATCACGAAGATGAATTCACCTGCGGTATCAACATCGACGGCGGTGTATTCGGCGAGTACGACGGAATGATTATGAAGAATCCCTTCCTGCAGATCTGTTGTAAAGAGAACTACAACGTGGCAACCCGTTCCCTAATAGCTACCGAAGCGCCTGTGCAGTGTGAAGTTTTCGAAGATATGAAGCACTTAGGCTTTACGGATGCCAAATTCTACATTCCTTTTGACTTTCTTGCGGGCAAAATGCCTCCTTTGGAAATGCACGAGAGATTATCGAAATTGCACCTGGATTTCTTCGGAAAATATTTATAAAACAATTAAGATTTTGATTACATAATATGATATTTTTTATTTTCGCACACAAAACTTTTTGCAAATTAACAAACAAAATCCCAAGGCCATAAACCTTGGGATTTTTACTTTAAAGTTGATCCAAACCATATTTGGCTTCCAGTGTGCGGAACCACTCCTCCACACCTTCGCCACCAACCAAAAAAGTATATTTTGTTTGTATATATATTGAACCATCATCCGTAATAACAAAATCATACGAAGCTTCTGTATTTGTATAAACAGACAATGTATATTTTAAGTTATCATACTCTTGGTCCATTTCCTTAATTGTCAAAGGAGACTTTCTGATAACACAGATCGTATCTGTAAGTTCCTGCAATGTATACAGATCTTCATCATCCAAGTCAAAACGGATATAATCATCGCTACCGTTAGCAAGATAAACTTCTATTCCGTTTCCATGATCTGCATTTACAAGTTCCGCAAAATAATTTTCACCGGGGGTTCTTGCATAAATTGAGAAAGATACATCGTGGGCTTTTTCCATACCTTTCTTCCATTCTCTCAACTCATCGTTAATATCTATGAACTGCCCTTGGCTATCTATAATTCTATAATAACTACCACAATTCCAACTTGTCAGAAGATTACCGTCCTTATCGTACATATTCATCTTATATCCGCTATAACCCACACCATTGGACTCCCAAGGTAAAGGCTCCGATACCATCCGGTCTTTCATTCCTTTCAAGGCTGCTATTTCTTCCGCAGTAAGTTTTATATACAGTTCTTCCTCGTATTTTCCCTCGTAGGAATCTACAATTTCTATAGCCACAACCTCATCCAGATACTCCAAATTCAGTTCTACGGTTTCCGTTTCGGACGGAAGAATTTCTTCTATGATGGGCACATCTTCGGGATTCAATCTCGTACACCCGGACAGGATAAACATTGCTGCCAAGCTTGTTAAGAATAATCTCTTCATGTTCTATTCTCCTCTTTTATCTGGTTCCGATTGTCAATACAAACTCATCCGGAATCTCCGTTATCTCCACAATAACGCCATCCTCTGATATAAAATCAACCTGCAAATAAGCATCCTCACCCAATTCGATTAAGGCAGTCGTCACATCATCGGTATAGAAATAACAATCGTTACCCCAAAGCACACTTTCCTCAACCACCTTGCCTGCGTCCTCAAGTGCCGATATACTCTCTCCAATGAAACCGTCTTTAAAGTAAAAACAAATATCCACATTAATATCATCATCTGTCTTATAATAGCTACCCCAGTCACTATCTAGAGGACGTCCTATCGTATTCGACGACTCCATATAAATTTTATAATCACCGTGATAAAATGTTCCACTATTAGAACTGACAGCAATAATCTCTTCTTCGTTTGTGCTACTCAGCAAACCACAACCTGTTAGTCCAATGCTACCTAACAGAAATACTACAACCACAATACATTTTTTAAATGTTTTCTTCATTATGTGCTCCTCTCCATCTATCCATTATATTACAAATTAAAATAATCATAATTCACATAGTCTACATCGAATTCGTTCCAGTAACTTTCCTGATTAATCAGGTAATCTACGTTTTCATCATAGATTGCTACTTCGTCATCTATACCATAGGGTTCAATATGGGATACATGGTCTTCTACGATAAGATTTTCGTGCTTTCCATAATAATTATAACTATAGTCACAGTTTCCGAAAGATAGAAGCAATTTTGACGAATGGCAGTGAATACTTTCTGCCCATACCACTATGCAAATCGCTTCACCCTGATAATCGTCTGACGCTAAATAGGTCTCTAACGCTTCGAAGGCATTCTTGATTTCTTCCGCAATTGCTTCGTTGGAATCCGATACCACGTATAATTTGTATTCAACGATTTGTGGGTCCATAAGGTACACATGGCTTTGAAACTCCAGAACGCTCTGGTCCACATTTTCAACCAAAAGTTCCGGCAATGTACTGCTTTGCAACAAATCTTTAATCTCTTCCTTAGACAGTTCCGTGCTTGTTTCTTCCATATTATACTCATTATATTCCGGCTCTTCATTTGGCAACACGTTTCCCATCATGCTACCCAACATACTACAGCCGGATAAGCTTATGCCTCCTAACAGAAATGCTATTGCGATGCTACCTTTTATAAATGCCTTTTTCATTTTTATCCCCTCTTATTTCTTTATATGAAACGTGTTAAAAGCTGCTCATTTTATTTCTGAAATTTCGCTTCTGCCTATAACACTACACCAAACCATAAAAGGTTGCAAACTATATAAAAACCTCGGAGAAGATTTTTATAAAATCCTTATCCGAGGTCTTTTCTTTTACATAAAAATATTCTGCTGCCTGGTATAGTAATTAGAATACGCCCAGCACGAAACACCCAATGGCATTAATTCCGATATTTGCCGCGATGTGAATCACCCAGGAACCAAGGAAGCTGTCGCACTTCTCCGCCGCGATATTCAGAATTACACCCGCTACATATAATAAGAAGATAACCAAAAGAAATACCCAGATGTTAAACCATCCGCTGACAATGCCGATGTGGTACACCGCAAAGAAAAGCGCGCTTAAGTTGTAGGCAAGCTTGCGGTGCCCCAACTTTTTCACCTGTAAAAACAGCAGTCCGCGGAAGAATATTTCTTCCAGAAAAGAATTCACCGCAGATATGTACAAAGCCACATATAGGAAATTGTCCACGCTGACTTTCTCTTTATTTAAAAGGCTGTCCTTGATTTGCTCCGGATTCACGTAGTCCTGAATCAACGCATAAGCACCTAAAATAACGCCAATGGTCAGAAGCGCAATCACAACGCATACGGCGAAGGCCTTTTTATTCTTAATTTTAAAATGCTCTTTAATCTTCTCATCCTTATATAAAAGATAAAACAACACCACGCTTCCGAAAAACATAGTGATTTTTACCACCGACTTCCACACGTAGCCGGGCTGAAGGATGCTTTCCACTGCGCACATCACCGCAACAGCAATCACTGCCGAAATGATGATGGTAAGAAACTTCTTGGTTTGATTGGTTATGGATTTACTCATAAAATCCCCCTTGCAAAATCATACTATCCAGCTTTAAAAGATAGGCTGTTTTAAAAATTACCAGTCTGTATCCCAATCGGTATCGTTATAATCCCAAGAATCACCGGTATCCCAATCGTAATCGTCGTCCCAGTCGTCATCATAATCATCATCGTAATCCGTATAAGTCGGCTCCGTATACCAGATGCTGTCTTCAAATCTGGCACCGTCGTGATTGTAAATCTGATATTCTCCCTGCGCATCCGAAGAGATTGCCTCAGGCACATCATCACCATCCATCAGACTCCAGTCATCATCAGCCTCATCATATTGATACCATATGGAATCCTGATAATAATAGGTATCGTCTTCGTACTCATAGTAGCCTCTTGACGGACCAAGGTCATCAATCCCGTATGCCATATTTGTGATCATCTTTGTCATGAACATATTCAGCATAGGGTATATTACTATAAAAATAATGCCCCCTATTAATAAACCACGCGTACGGGACTTCCTTTTTTCGGTTGCTGTGGTTGTTGCGGTTGCTGCGGACGCAGCTTCATTGTATTTTTGTGTTCCGGTTTCGCTCTTTCTGTCGGCAATTTCACCCTTCAGCTTCTGATAGAGTTCATTTACCGCATAGGCCTCGTCTGTACCCTGATAGCGGATTGCGCGCTGCCCGTCGCTTTTATTTTTATAAACAACGAAATCGCCCGTACTGTCCTGATAGATACCGAACGCCTTGGGTTCCGTAATATTTTTACCGATAAAGAAGCGTGTCACTTCCTCAGGGGGCAAATTATGCGCAACATACCACGCCTTCAACTCTTCAATGGTACGTGGCTGTCCGCCTGCAAAACGGTTCACTCCATCCAAAGCAGCACCGCAATTCGGGCAGGTACTGTTCTGTTCCTCAATCATGCTTCCGCAATAATCGCATTTAATCTGCATCGTAATTTCCTCTTAAGTGCTAATACGGTTAATAAAGTTACATGTATCTTCCAAACACCTCTAAGATATCGTGTTTAGCCACATTATAACATAAGGATGCTTTTTTAACAAATTTGTGCTAATCCTTCCAAGGACGTTTCTTCCCAAGCCAGCCGTTCTGCTCCCAATACTCTTTTTCCACAGGTGACGAACCCATACCTGCCGACTGCATTGCGCCCATTACTTTAAACATAAAGCGGGTTTTTATACCCACCGAAGGTTTTTTACCTACGGAAAGTTTCTGAGCGAGTTTTGCTGTATCCTTCTCGATTTTTACTTTTTTCTTTTCATTCACACCATCCCAGCTCATCGCCTGCACTGCGACACCATAAGACTTAACATACGGCACACCCCAGTAAAAAAGCGTGTTTGTAATATCTTTCATCGCAGACTTCATACCGGTTCCGGCAGCGGTAGAAACCACCACCGCCCGCTTCGAGAACATACATTTCCTGGGTCTGTGCACCATCCAATATGTAAAAGTCAAATCCATAAAAGACTTCATCGGGGCTGACGCGTGCATACAGTATGTTGGCGTTGTAAAAATCAGCACGTCGGCAGCTTCTACAGCATCCATAATCTTTCTTTTGTCATCATAAAAGGGGCACTTGGCATCATCTTCAATGCAGTTATAGCAACCCAGACAAAAATGATTCAAGTCCCTCGGCAAAAAGAATTCCGTAATTTCATTTGTGCCCTGCATTTTATCCGCAATCATTCTTCCGATATGATAAGAACTACCCTTATGATTCTGACCATGTATCAATACTACTTTCATTTGTACCCCTCCTAAACCTGATAATTTCTGTTAAACTGACGAATATGTTGCTCTATAAGTTTCACTGCCTCAGCCTCTCTCTCAGGGTGACGGTCGCAAAGCGTCAACAACATATAAATCGGTGCATAAAATTGTATTGCCATCACGTTTACATCGCCTCCGGCAAGAATCCCTCCGCCGGTAAGCATTGTAAACATCATCGCCTGATACGATAGCGGACCGTCCACATATTGCTGAGTATACAGTTGCGATAATTCCGGGTTATGGAACTGTTCAATCGTCAGCATTTTACGAAAACGGCTTGCGTAGTCATCATGTAAAAAGTGCGAAAACAGCCCGATACCCATTTGTACCAATGCATCCTCGGATATTCCGGCAAACATTTCGGCATCGGCAGCCGCATCGTTTCCGTTCATATTTAACGCCTCGGCCTGCATATCATATCTTCGCTTCATTTCATCCAAGATTGCATTAAAAATATCCTGCTTGCTTTTATAATGTTTATATAGGGACGGGGCTTTAATTCCTACCGCCTCGGCAATCTGGCCCACAAATACGTTTCCGTATCCTTTTTCCGCAAATAATGTTAGTGCTTCATCCATAATTCGTTGTTTTGTATTCATCTTTCTACCTCGTTGGCTAATTCTAATTAGCTAAATTATAGGCTAATTGCAATTAGCTGTCAAGGATAAAAAAATAGTGTAGCTTTATGCCACACTATTTTTAATCTTATACACGTGATAAATCCACACTTCTTACCGCCTCTCTCACTTTTAAAACAAAGGTAGGCGATACGGACAATTCGTCAATTCCCATACGAAGGAATCTTTC
>JAZNRC010000012.1:0-6178 GCA_045590555.1 Lachnospiraceae bacterium
AGTGACGTCTTTATTCTCAATCAGAAGTTTTAACAGCTCGAATTCCTTTTCGGTAATATCTTTTTTCTGTCCGTCCACAAATAAGCTCTGTTGTACAGTATTTAGACAAAGATTACCTTCTACAATTTCTTCCTGTCCGTATTTTCTTTTAAAAATGCCTTTTATCTTGGCAATTAAAATATCAATATCGTAAGGCTTCTCAATATAATCGTCCGCTCCGAGATTCAAACCTTTTAATTTGTCATTCTTCTCCACCTTGGCGCTGGCAATTAAAATGTGGGTATTGGACGTCTCTCTGATCTTGGAACAAACCGCAAATCCATCCATACCGGGAAGCATAATATCCAGCACAATTAACTTGGCACCGTACTTTTCGTACAACGCCAAGGCTTTTTCCCCTGTATCCGCGATGCTTACTACATAATTTTCTTTTCTTAAGAAATCACAGAGTAAGGTACCGATTTCTTTATTGTCTTCTACGATTATAATGTCTAACATAGTTTCAATTCCAAATCCTATTATAAATTCAATAAATACTATTTTATTTTTATATTTTTTTCGACCACTTTAAGATTTTCTAAATATGCAGCTTCTACAGGTGCTAATATAGCTGCTTGATATTTTCGATACTCCAATGTTGCCTTTTCTATTGCTTGTTTATGACTCACAGTTCCGGCTCCTTCTAATAACTTTCTATTCCCTGATGATAAAATAGAATCTAATTGTTTCACATAGTCCTCCATATACATTGGTCTATGTTCTATAGCACTAATTTCTGCAAAATCAAAATAACCGGATACCAAATTATTTAGTATCTTTAATTCATCTTCCTTTAAATAATTTTTAGCAATACCAATATCTTTTAAGGCCGGCAACTCTCCTTCAAAAGAAGTTAACCCCATGAAAGGTTCTCTTGCATCAGCTCGTTCATATATTACTTCTGCGGCAGTATGTCCATGCGCTGCATAATGTAACTTATTTTGCACTATCTTAAAAAACTTAATTGTTTCTTCCGAACGCGGATCATAGTCAACACTTGTTGCATACAAATCAAGCACCTGGCGATATAATACCTTTTCCGATGAACGAATATCACGAATGCGTTCCAATAACTCTTTCCAATAATTTCCGCCACCATTACCTTTTAAGCGTTCATCATCCATAGTGAATCCTTTGATCATATATTCTTTTATTCGCTCTGTGGCCCAGCGCCTAAAATTGGTTGCAATCTTGGATTTTACTCTGTAACCCAGCGAAATAATCATATCCAAATTATAATGAGCTACATTATATGTTTTTCCATCAGAACCAGTTGTTCGGAATTTCCGAACAACTGAATTTTTATCCAACTCTCCTTCTTCAAATATATGCTTTATATGCTCGCTCACATTAGCTTTGCTGGTTTGATACAGTTCTACTAGTTGCTGTTGAGACAACCATACAGTTTCATCTTGAAGTGTGACATGTATATTACTCAATCCATCATCGGTTTGATATATAATAATTTCGCCAAAATTATACATTTTCTTCCTCCTGCATTTCACATATCTTATTCTCAACTTTTAATAATGGCATTTCTATCATTACTATTTTTTTCATATTAAATATAACTTCTGCGCCTCCATTATCTGTACAATATAAAATATTTTCAGTACATTCGACTTCTTCGTATAAATAAGTTTTCTCTATTTCCTCAGCGATTGACTCATTCTGTGTAAAATCAATTTCTATAGGACGCATACTTCCATCTGCATAATAAACATAGGAGCAAAAAATCATTCCTTCCAAAGCAGCTTCTGAAAGTTCTTTTTCTTCTATAAAGTTATGCAAGCATTTTTTTAACTTCTTAGACATAAGTTCTTCATCATTTTCATCTAATATGTAATCTTCCAAAGCCTCATATAAAACCAATGGTATTTCTCCGTTACTCACATGATAATCCCATTCAATATACTGTGGGGTATCGCAATTATCATCTAACAAAACAATTTCTTTTACATGCTGCATATTCAAATACAATAATTTATTGTTCATACAAGGTATTACTATTCTATCATTATCCATTACGTTATAAATCATTTCGCGCACACTGCTTGTAATAGGAAACCATAACATTTTAGTACCATACAAATTCACACCAATATGCCCCCAAAAACCACTTATTTTTCCTTTTCCAGGTTTATCACACATATTAACAAACAAATCTAATTGGGATATTTGCGGTTCAAAAAAATTATCTCCTTTTAAGCAACTGACGCTTACGGAAAAACACATTGCAATATCTCTAAGTTCAGCTAACGATGCCTCTTCTCCAGCTTCAATTGCTCTCAAACGTTCTAAAGGAATATTTGTTGCTCTTGATATTTGTTCAGACGAAATCTTCATAATATTTTTTAATTCCCTAGTTCGATTATACTCATTTTTAATATTTCCCAACAAAATATTTGGAGTTATTGAAAGACAATCCATCACTTTAACTATATGCTTTTCATAATTGGTTTTGCTAGTCAATGTACCTGCTAATAATTTATCTAAAGTAGGTCTTGACAATCCTGCCCGCTCACACAAATCTTTTTTGGTATATCCAAGTTCCAAAATGACATTTTCTAACTTTGTACCTACAATACTTCTTTTATCAAATAAGTCTATCAAATTAGTCATACAATTCATCTCCTTTGATTAATATAAGAATATCATAATATAATATGTTTGTAAATACTATTTTTACTTTTTTACTTTTCATTTTTTACATTTTGCTTTTAGCATACACATCGTTATATGTATTCTCACTATCCAATATAATAATGTAACAAGCCGTATTCGGATTGTCCCAAATACGGCTCATTACGACTTTTATTACTGTTTCACTTCTTTTTTCATATTCTCTTTCGCTACGGAAAGCATTAACTTAATACGATTTTCCTGATTTACCTTGGTTGCTCCCGGGTCGTACTCAATGTCCACGGCATTTAACTTAGGCTCAATGCGTCGTATTTTATTCAGCATACCTTTGACGGACACGTGACAGGGAAGACAGCCAAAAGGCTGCACGCAGATGACATTTTCGTATCCATGTGCCACAAACTCCATCATCTCTGCTGCAATGTACCAGCCTTCGCCCATACTGTTTCCGGTGTTAATAATACCTTCCGCACGTTTCTTTAACACTTCCACGCGCTCCGGTGCCACAAAACAGTCAAACTCTTCCATAATGCTAATCATCATATTTTCCATATGGAACATATATTTCATTGCTATTTCAAGGATTAGGCGTTTCATAGGCTTACCGCCATAAAGACGCAAGTCCTCCAGCGCACCGTTGGTTTTATAAATACCAAAGCCTAAAACACTGGGGAAATAAGTTTCACAATCCTGGTCACGAAGGAACTGCTCTAAATCATTGTTCGCCGGCGCAGAATACTTAAGGTACAATTCCCCTACTACGGCAACTTTTACCTTGGGAACCTTCTTCACCTCAATGTCCGCAAACTCCTGAAGCATGGTGCGGATATTCTTCTTAATTTCCTTATGGCTGTAACCTTTGCCCTTGGTATAACGCTCGCCAAAATAAGCGGTCCACTTCTGCATCATACGGTCCGCATCACCCTTATTTACTTCATAAGGACGCACCTGGTTGGCCGCAATCATCATCATATCGCCATACATCAATGCGGATAAAAGCATACGGTAACCGCGAATGGAAATATCGATACCGGAATTCAATTCCAGGCCCCAAATATTTGCAGATATAAAAGGAATCTGCGGATAACCCGCGCGTTCCATTGATTTACGCATCAGATTGATATAGTTTGAATCCCTGCATCCACCACCGGACTGTGTAATAACCATAGCGATTTTATCAGGGTCAAATTTACCGCTTTCTACGGCGTTAATCATCTGACCGGTAACCAATACGCCGGGATAACACAAATCATTGTGCACATATTTTAAGCCCTTCTCAATTGCTTCCGCTCCGCCGCTTTCGATGATTTTAACATTCAAACCCTCTTTGGCAAAAACAGGAAGAATGATAGAAGCATGAATCGGTGCCATCATAGGACACAGAATGGTATATTCTTTTTTCATTTTTTTGGTAAATTTCACCCTTGGTCTGTAATGGGTTTTATTCTGTTCCAAAAAACTAATCCTCCTTTTTTTGCTCGATTGCCGCAAGCAAACTTCTCAAGCGGATTTTAACCGCTCCTAAATTCGTAACTTCGTCGATTTTTAACTGGGTATAAAGCATACCGGCCGTTTCCAAAATTTCTCTGGTTTCATCAGATGTAATGGCATCAAGTCCGCAACCGAAGGAAACCAAATGCACCATATAAACATCTTTTTGCATGGTTACGTATTTGGCTGCCGCAAACAGTCTTGCGTGGTAGGTCCACTGATTTCTGATATTTACATCAAACTTCGGCACCATGGATGCTACGGAATCTTCTGTGATTACCGCAAAGCCAAGGGCTGCAATTAACTTATGAATGCCGTGATTGATTTCAGGGTCAACATGATAAGGTCTGCCCGCAAGAAGAACAATCTTTTTATCCTGCTTTCTTGCTTCTTCCATAATCACCTGCGCCTGCTTCTCTACCTTCTTGGTAAATGCCGCATACTCTTTATAAGCAAGGTCGCTTGCCCTCTTCACCTCAGCTTTGGTAAATGTGCCAAGGGTGCGATTTAGAATCTCATGCATTTTACCGGGGAACTTGTTCCGCTGGTGCGGTCCCACGTATTCATAAATATATTTGATATCGCCAAAATGCACCGTATTGGCCTCAATTACCTCAGGATAGCCGGCAATTACGGCACAGTTATAATGGTTTTTACCTTTCTTTTCATCGAAGTTATAGGTCATACAGGGATAAAAGATGGTATCCACGTTCATCTCAATTAACTTCATAATATGGCCGTGTACCAGCTTTGCCGGGAAACAAACCGTATCGGAAGGAATGGTTCCCTGCCCCTTTAAGTAAAGTTCACGATTTGAAAATCCTGATGTTTTTACCTGATAACCCAAAGATGTGAAAAATGCATGCCAGAAGGGCAACATCTCATACATATTAAGGCCCATAGGCAAACCGATTACACCTTTGGTCTTGCTTTCATCCGGCTGATACTCGGAAAGAAGCTTTAACTTATACTCATAAAGATTTAACGAATCGTCCTGCTCCTTCTTGGTTACAGGCTTCTCACAGCGGTTACCGCCAATAAATTTCCGGCCGTTGCCGAAATCATTTACCGTAAGGCTACAATGGTTGTTACAGCCCTTACAGGTAATGTTTCTTGTCGTATACGTAAAATTCTCCAATGCCTCTTTATCTAAAATTTCCGAAACCTTGTCCGTTTTCTTCTTTTTCGCAATATCACAGGCATACAATGCCGCGCCGTAAGCACCCATCATACCCGCAATATCCGGTCTGATAACTTCTACGCCCATTTCCTTTTCAAAGGCACGAAGTACCGCGTCATTCTGGAAGGTACCGCCCTGTACCACAATTCTTTTACCCAGTTCATCCGCGCTATGCACACGGATAACCTTGTACAACGCATTCTTAACAACACTGATGGAAAGACCTGCCGAGATATCCTCTACAGTAACGCCTTCCTTCTGCGCCTGTTTTACCGATGAATTCATAAAAACGGTACATCTGGAACCCAAATCCACAGGTTTGGTCGCAAAGAGTCCGCGCTTTGCAAATTCATCAATTTCAAAACTCATGGAATTGGCAAAGGTCTGTAAAAACGAACCGCAGCCTGATGAACATGCCTCATTCAAATAAATGTTATCAATGGCGCCGTTACGAATCTTAAAGCACTTCATATCCTGGCCACCGATATCAATAATAAATTCCACATCCGGCATAAAATATTTCGCCGCCGTAAAATGCGCCACCGTCTCAACAACACCCAAATCCACACCCAAGGCATTACGAATCATATCTTCACCGTAACCTGTCACTGCGGAAGATACAATTTTAACATTAGGGTGCTTCTTATACATTTCAATCAAAGCATCTTTTACTACTTCGATAGGACGCCCCTGATTCGACTGGTAACTTGAATAAACCACTGCACCTTCGGGATCTGTAAGCACAACTTTCAAGGTTGTGGAACCGGAATCAATTCCCAAATAGCCCTCGCCGGAATAGTTGTCTTCCACGCGTTTTGCTACCTG
>JAZNRC010000013.1:0-50327 GCA_045590555.1 Lachnospiraceae bacterium
GTTAAAATATATTATTTGGAAAATGTATTTTACATCACTATAAAAATATTGAATATATTGTAAAATATGTTTCATTTCGGAGGAGATATGGAAACTTTAAGAGAAGCAATCAAAGATAAAAAGAGAATTGTTGTAAAAATCGGTTCATCATCCCTGCAGCACCCTGAAACAGGAGATTTGGACTACAATAAGATGGAGGTTCTTGTAAGAGAACTTTGCAATATCAGAAACAGCGGTAAAGACGTGGTTCTGGTAAGTTCCGGTGCGATTTCCGTAGGGAAAAAATCCGTGCATCTTGAGAACGATAAGTCCGGTAAAGTATCCGTAAAACAGGCGTGCGCTGCAATCGGGCAGGCTAAGCTTATGATGATATATCAGAAGTTTTTTGCAGAATATAATCAGGTAACGGCACAGGTTCTTATGACCAAGGACACCATTACCAATACGACGAATCGTGTGAATGCCCACAATACCTTTTCGGAGCTTTTAGACCTTGGTGTGATTCCTGTCGTAAATGAAAACGATACGATTTCTACTTACGAAATCAAGTTTGGTGATAACGATACTTTGTCAGCAATCGTTGCTGCTTTGATTGATGCGGATTTGTTGATTCTTTTATCTGATATTGACGGTTTGTATACCGATAATCCCAGAAGTAATCCTGATGCGAAGTTTATCGAGGTTGTGGAAGAACTTACCGACGATATTATGCATATGGGTAAAAGTGAAACCGGCAGTAATGTAGGTACCGGCGGTATGAACACCAAGCTTCAGGCTGCCAAAATCGCCACAAGCGCAGGTTGCGATATGATTATTGCAAACAGTTCGGATATTCATATTCTTCATAGAATTATGGACGGCAGAAACTTCGGTACTTTGTTTAAGGCAAACAGAGATGAAGATTTCTATCTTGCGGATTATATTATGGGAATGAAGGAAGAGGCTTAATTATGGCAACAATGGAAGAAAAGATTGCACGTATCAACGAGTTATATCATAAATCCCAGACAGAAGAGGGACTTACACCGGAAGAAAAGGATGAACAGCGGAAGTTGCGTGCAGATTATGTTGCAAGTGTTCGTGCAGCACTTCGAGGACAACTTGATAATATTGATATCGAGGAGAAGGACGGTTCAGTTACAAATTTAGGCGAGAAGTTTGGGCAGAACAACAAGGGAACATTAAATTAACCGATTTTATATTAAAAAATAAGTTACAGGAGGCCTTATGGATATACTTTCGCAGAAAAAAGAACTTCGTAAAGAAGCAAAAACATATCGTAAAAGTTTATCCGAAAATGACCGACTGGATAAGTCAAGTGCTATCATAAGTAATCTTAAGGCATTAAAGGACTTTCAGAAGGCGGAAGTTATCTTAATGTATGCGTCCTTGCCGGATGAAGTTGAGACATTAAGCTTAATACGTGAACTCACAGAAGAAGATAAAAAGTCAGTGTATTGCCCTGTAACACAAGGCGATGAGATGGAGTTTTATAAGATTTCATCTGTGGACGATTTAAAAGAAGGTAATTTTCACGTGCTTGAGCCGAAATCTTTGGCAGAAAGGCGATTGGTACTGCAGAATGATGTTTATTACTGTATGCTTATGCCCGGTCTTATGTTTGATAAAAAAGGCAACCGCTTAGGTTATGGCAAGGGTTATTATGACAAGTATCTTGCCAGAGTGTTTAAGGATGTGAACCTTATAACGATTGCATTATCCTATGAAGCAATGGTAAAAGATGCAATTCCGGCGGAAGAAACCGATTGGCGTGCGGATTATGTTGTGACGGAAACTTGTGTATTTTAAGAGATAACTTGTGTTTAATTGATGGGGAGGCAGATTATATGCGCTTATCACAAAGAGCAAAAACAGTCAAGATTTTATATTTGATTGGCTTGATTGTTTTAGCAGTGCTTTTTCTAACGGCACCGGATATAGGTAAATCTGTTCTGTTTTATAAATTTGCCATAGCAATTGCTTTTTTAATTTGGGGAATTTTATGTTTGGCGTTGCTTGTAATTAATATGTTGCAAAAACGAAAGGAATATAAGAGTGATCCGGATAATCAGGCAGATGATTTTGAAGATACTTTCCATAAAACATTTGGTAATTTTGATTTTAAAGGGATTGCTACGTTACTGTTTGGTATTTTACTGATTGGTGTAAGTGCAATTCAAATGCCGGATTGTATAAAAGATTTTAACGCAGGAACAACGGAAATTGTTTTGATTAATACGTCGGCAGAGTATCACAGAAGTACAAGCACCAGGGGATTTAGCCGAAAATATTATTCGTTAAAAGGGACGGAATTATCAACCGGCGAAAACTATAAATTCAGATTTGAACGTTTAAGTGAATCGGTTGTAAATGCACTGAATCATGATTTTACGAAAGTTGAAATGGTGATATACCCAAATACCAAAGCAGTTGTCAGCATGGAAATCCATTGTACGGATAAAACAATTATATTGCCCGGTGAGCAAATTGTTGTAAAAGAAGATGTTTCAGAAGAAATAGAAACAGAACCTTTGAACCCTGAAGATTATGATTTGCCGAATTACGAATTTGGCAGTGATTATCGTGATTTTATGCAGAATATGAATAGTTATACATTTAGCAAGGGATTCTGGCTGCGCCATGAAATTGTAACACCGGATAATATGGAGTATATGCAGATAAAGGAGCAGGAACTAAGAGATGCCTATGACATTCCGGATGATTGCACCTATGCAATTTATTATAAATCAGAAATTGAAATGATTGTTGTTTATCAGAAAGAAAGTTTTGAAATCGTAGATGTGTTAGTGAGGACAATTGAAGAATCATTATAATCAGGAGGGAAAATATATGTACCTTGAAGAATTAGGTAAAAAAGCTGCGGTAGCCAAATACGAAGTGCAGGTTTTAACCACAGAAGAAAAGAACAATGCGTTAAAAACTGTTGCAGATGCTTTGGTTGCAAACACGGATTTTATCATAAAAGAAAATGCCATTGATTTAAAAAATGGTGAAGAGAACGGAATGCATCCGGGTCTTATTGACAGACTTCGTCTGACACCGGAACGTATTGCGGCAATGTCGGAAGGAATTCTTCAGATTATCGACTTGGAAGACCCTGTTGGTGAGGTTTTGGAGACAACAACAAGACCGAATGGTATGGAAATCAGCAAGGTACGTGTGCCTATGGGCGTAATCGGTATCATTTATGAGTCCAGACCGAATGTTACTGCGGATGCTTTTGCATTATGCTTTAAAACCGGTAATGCGGTGATTCTTAAGGGTGGTAAGGATGCCATTCACTCAAACAAGGCAATTACTGATACCATTCGCGCTGCTTTAAAAGAAGCCGGTGTGACGGAAGATGCCATCCTTTTGATAGAGAAAACGGATCGCGAAACCATAACTGCTTTTATGAAGTTGAATGATTACGTAGATGTGTTGATTCCCAGAGGCGGTGCGGGACTGATTCGTGCGGTGGTTGAGAACAGTACCATTCCCGTAATTGAAACAGGTACGGGAAACTGTCACGTTTACGTGGATGAATATGCTGATTTTGAGAAGGCATTAAATATTATTTACAATGCAAAAACCCAGCGTATTGGCGTATGTAACGCCTGCGAATCCCTGGTTGTTCATGAGAAGGTAAAGGATGCATTTTTACCGCGTTTGGCTGAGAAATTGGCACCTGCCAATGTAGAAATCCGAAGCGATGCGGCTGCCAAAGAAGTATTAAAAGACAGTGTGGATGCTACGGAAGAGGATTTTTATAAGGAATACTTGGACTACATAATTTCGATTAAGACCGTTGCGAATGTAGATGAAGCCATTGCACACATTAATGAGCACAATACAGGGCATTCCGATTGTATCGTTTCTGAAAATGCTGAAAATATAGCGAAGTTCCAAAAAGGTGTGGACGCGGCTTGTGTATATGCCAATGTATCTACCCGTTTTACGGACGGATTTGAGTTCGGTTTCGGTGCGGAAATCGGTATCAGTACCCAGAAACTTCATGCAAGAGGGCCTATGGGATTGAAAGAACTGACTTCCTACAAGTATTTGATTAACGGAAACGGACAGGTTCGTTAAAATTTTATGAAATTTATTGTACTGTGCAGATGTTTATTTCCAACAGAACGCGCTCTCGCATTGAAATTTTTATAAAAAGGATTAATATATGTACTCAAATTTAGACAAAACAAAAATCGGTGCCGGTTTGTCCGATATGGACGAGCTTGCCCGCCAGAAAGCTTACATAGAGGAAGCTAAAACGCTTGTGGCTAAAATTGCCGCAGAAAAAGGCAGTCCTTTGACCTGTCATGTGGCAACCTTCGGCTGTCAGATGAATGCAAGAGACAGTGAAAAACTACTCGGTATTCTGATTGAGGCCGGCTATCAGCCTATTGATACGGAAGATGCGGATCTGGTCGTGTATAACACCTGTACTGTCCGCGATAATGCCAATCAGAAGGTTTATGGCCGTTTGGGCGTGTTAAACGGCAAGAAAAAGAAGAATCCTTTGATGAAGATTGCCCTTTGCGGTTGTATGACCCAGGAGCCTTCCGCTGTGGAGAAAATCAAGACAAGTTATCCTTTCGTGGACTTGATTTTCGGAACCCATAACATTTTTACCTTTGCGGAACTTCTTTGTAAAATGCTGAAGGCGGATAAACGCATTGAAAGCATTTGGCAGGATACCACACAGATTGTGGAGGATTTGCCCATCGAGCGTAAATTCAAATATAAAACCGGTGTAAACATTATGTTTGGTTGCAATAACTTCTGTTCCTATTGCATCGTACCTTATGTGCGCGGGCGGGAGCGAAGCCGTGCGCCGGAAGAAATTATCGAGGAAATCAAGAAACAGGTGGCTGACGGCGTGATTGAAGTCATGCTTCTTGGCCAGAATGTAAATTCCTACGGTAAAAACTTAGACAACCCCATCTCTTTTGCAGAACTTTTAAGAAGAGTGGAAGAAATTGAAGGATTGCAACGGATTCGTTTTATGACTTCCCATCCGAAGGATTTATCGGTCGAATTAATTGAGGTGATGAAGAATTCTAAGAAAATTTGCATACATTTGCATTTGCCTCTGCAGTCCGGAAGTACAAGAATTTTAAAAGCAATGAACCGTAAATACACGAAAGAACAGTATTTGGAGCTTGCTTTAAAAATACGTCGTGAGATTCCCGATATTGCCATTACCACTGACATTATCGTAGGGTTCCCCGGCGAAACCAAGGAAGACATTGATGAAACTCTGGATGTCATCCGTAAGGTAAAATACGACAATGCTTTTACATTCCAGTATTCAAAGCGCACCGGTACGCCGGCTGCGGCAATGGAGAACCAATGTAGTGCGGAATTCGTAAAAGAGCAATTTGACAGGGTTTTAAGTGAGGTACAGCTTAATGCAAGAAACCAAGTGGCATTGTGGGAGGGGAATATCATGGATGCCTTGGTGGAAGAGATGAACGAGCATGACAGTACGTTGGTTACGGGACGCTTATCTAATAATACCATCGTACATTTTCCGGGAGATGAAAGTCTTATCGGTAAGATTGTGCCGGTGCGTCTTTGCGCCTGCAAGGGATTCTATTACATAGGAGAGCTTGTTTAAAATGGAAAAGTTAAAACCGAAGTTGTTTTCAGTCATGAAAACCTACACAAAAGAACAGTTTATTAAGGACGTGATTTCAGGTATTGTGGTTGCAATTGTAGCCCTGCCTTTATCCATCGCCCTTGCCATTGCTTCAGGTGTTGGTCCTGAGCAGGGTATTTATACCGCAATCATCGCAGGATTTTTAATTTCCTTCTTTGGAGGAAGCCGTGTACAGATTGCAGGTCCTACAGCAGCATTTGCAACCATTGTTGCAGGTATCGCACTGCAGGAAAACGGTATGTCCAAGTTGTTCTGGGCAACCATAATCGCGGGTGTTTTGTTGATTTTAATGGGTCTTTTAAAATTCGGAAGTCTCATTAAATTCATTCCCTATACCATTACCACAGGTTTTACCGCGGGTATCGCAGTAACCATTGCGGTTGGTCAGTTAAAAGATTTCTTTGGACTTACCTATCCCGAAGGTCTTGTTTTAATTGAAACCGTAGAGAAGGCTGAGGCCGTAGTTCATAATATCGGAACCTTCAACTGGCAGGCCTTTTTGGTTGGTATGATTTGTTTGGCAATTCTGATTGTATGGCCTATGGTTTGGAATAAGATTGCCAAGGCTGCAGAGAAGTCAAATAAAGTCCTAAAAGCTATCGTAAAAGTATTCGTTAGCATTCCCGGTTCCTTAATTGCCGTAGTTGTTGGCGTTCTTATGGTAAAATTGGGCGGTATGAATGTTAAGACCATCGGTGACTTATATACAATTTCAAACAGTTTACCGAAGTTTGTAATGCCTACATTTGATTTACAGTTAATCAAGGGAATTATTCCCGATGCTTTTACCATTGCAATTTTGGCAGCGATTGAGTCACTTTTATCCTGCGTGGTTGCAGACAGTATGGTAAATTCAAAGCACCGTTCCAATATGGAATTGGTTGCACAGGGTATCGGTAATATCGGTTCGTCCCTTTTTGGCGGTATCCCCGCAACAGGTGCGATTGCAAGAACTGCTGCCAACGTAAAGAGCGGCGGTAGAACCCCTATCGCAGGTATAGTTCATGCGATTGTATTGCTTTTAATCCTTGTGGTATTAATGCCTTACGCAAGTTGGATTCCCATGCCTACCATCGCAGCAATCCTTCTTCAGGTAGCTTACAATATGTCAGGCTGGAGAGAAATCGTAACCTTGTTAAAATCAGCGCCTAAGAGCGATATTCTGGTACTTTTGGTTACTTTCTTCTTAACCGTAATCTTTGACCTTGTAGTGGCGATTGAGGTTGGTATGGTACTTGCAGCAATTCTCTTTATGAAGAGAATGAGCGATGTAACCGATGTGCAGTCGTGGAAGTATATTGATGATGAAAACGACAAAGACAGCATTGACTTAAAAGTGGTGCCCGCAAATACTCGTGTATACGAATTAAGCGGTCCCTTATTCTTCGGTGTTGCGGATAAAATTATGAACATTTCCCTGGATGGCGACCACAATTGCCTTGTACTTCGTATGAGAAGTGTAAATGCAATTGATGCCACAGCAATGCGTAACTTGGATAAAATCCGTCACGCGTGCAAGAAGAAAGGTATTACCTTGATTTTATCCCATGTAAATGAACAGCCTATGAACGTTATGAAGAAATCAGGCTTTTATGACAAGGTTGGTGCCGAGAACTTCTGTGCGCATATTGATGATGCATTAAAGAGAGCAGAAAGCTTGGCTGAGAAATAAAATATATCCTTGGGAGTACGCATATATGAATGTGCGTACTTTCCGTGGTTATTTGTAGAAGAAGTAAATTCCAAGAAACAGGAGAGAAGACACATGGCTGAAATGACACCCATGATGCAAAAATATATGGAAACCAAGCAGGAATACCCTGATTGTATTCTTTTTTATCGTTTGGGCGACTTTTATGAGATGTTCTTTGAAGATGCCATTACGGCCTCCAGAGAGCTTGAAATCACCCTGACCGGTAAAAGCTGCGGTTTGGAAGAACGTGCGCCTATGTGCGGCGTTCCTTTTCATGCGGTGGACGGCTATTTGAACAAATTGGTGTCAAAAGGTTACAAGGTTGCCATTTGTGAGCAGGTGGAGGATCCCAAAACCGCCAAAGGCCTTGTAAAACGTGAGGTTACACGTGTGGTAACACCCGGTACAAACCTTAATATTCAGGCATTGGAAGAAAGTAAAAACAACTTCTTGATGTGTATCTCTTATTTTACGAATTCCATCGGAATCTCTGTGGCTGACGTTACTACAGGCGATTATTTCCTTGCGGAAGTAACGGATTTAAAGCGTTTGTTTGATGAAATTTGCAAGTATAATCCTTCGGAAATCATTTGTAATGAAGCTTTTATGGTGAGCGGATTTGATATTGAGGACTTAAAAGGCCGAATGAATACAAGTGTTTATACTTTGGATAACCGTTATTTTGATGAGGCGACTTGTAAAAAGTGCCTGCAGAAGCATTTTAAGGTAAGTTCCCTGATTGGTATGGGCGTGGAAGATTTTCCGGCAGGAATTATTGCAGCAGGTGCATTGATGCTTTATTTGCAGGATACCCAGAAGATTTCCCTTGCGCATTTTACGCATTTGTATCCTTATGCAACCGGGAAATATATGTTGCTTGACAGTTCTACAAGACGTAACTTGGAGCTTACGGAAACTTTGCGTGAGAAGCAGAAACGCGGTTCTCTTCTTTGGGTTTTGGATAAAACCAAAACAGCTATGGGTGCAAGAACTTTAAGGCATTTTATCGAGCAACCCTTGATTTACAAAGAGGATATCGAGCACAGACAGGGCGCGGTTGAGGCGCTGTTTAAGGATAGTATTTCACGTGATGAATTGCGCGAGTATTTGAATCCGATTTATGATATGGAGCGTTTGCTTAGTAAAGTAAGCTATCAGTCCATTAATCCCCGTGATATGATTGCCTTTCGTAATTCCTTGGAGATGCTTCCGCACATTAAGGCTGTGCTTGAAAGCTTTGAAAATCCCCAGATTGTGGAGCTTCGCGATGAAATTGATGATTTAAAAGATGTATATAAAATGATTTTTGATGCCATTGTGGAAGAGGCACCGCTTCAGTCCAAAGAGGGCGGAATCATAAAAGAAGGATACAATTCCGATATTGACTATCTTCGCAATGCCAAGTCAGAGGGTAAAAACTGGCTTGCCGAGCTTGAGAATACCGAGCGCGAGCGTACTGGCATCAAGAATTTGCGTGTGAAATTTAATAAAGTTTTCGGTTATTATCTTGAGGTCACTAATTCATACCTGAATTTGGTGCCGGAAGAGTATATCCGTAAGCAAACTTTAACCAATGCGGAGCGTTTTACAACGATTCGTTTAAAAGAGTTGGAAGATACGATTCTCAATGCGGAAGATAAGTTAAATAATTTGGAATATGAAGAATTTTGTAAAGTCCGTGATTACATTGCGGCGCAGTTGGAGCGTATCCAGCGTACTGCCAAAGCGGTTGCGACCTTGGACGCTTTGTGTTCTTTAGCTTATGTTGCGGAACAGAATCATTATGTGAAACCGACTTTAAACGAAAAGGGTATTATCGATATTAAGGATGGAAGACACCCCGTTGTTGAGAAAATGATCCAGCACGATATGTTTATCCCCAATGATACCTTTTTGGATAATAACAACCACTGTATTTCGGTTATTACAGGCCCGAATATGGCCGGTAAGTCAACATATATGCGTCAGACTGCCTTGATTGTATTAATGGCGCAAATTGGTTCCTACGTGCCTGCGGGTAGTGCAAAAATCGGCGTTGTAGACCGTATTTTTACCCGTGTCGGAGCATCTGATGATCTTGCCAGCGGCCAGAGTACTTTTATGATTGAGATGAACGAAGTGTCGAATATCTTGCGTAATGCTACAAGTAAGAGTCTTTTGATTCTTGATGAAATCGGTCGCGGTACGTCAACTTTTGATGGTTTAAGTATTGCCTGGGCGGTGATTGAGCACATCAGCAATCGTAAATTACTTGGTGCGAAGACTTTGTTTGCCACTCATTATCACGAATTGACCGAACTTGAGGGCAAAATGAGTAATGTCAACAACTATTGCATCGCAGTCAAGGAAAAGGGCGACGATATCGTTTTCTTGCGTAAAATTGTCAAAGGCGGAGCTGATAAGAGCTATGGTATTCAGGTTGCCAAGCTTGCCGGTGTGCCTGATATGGTCATTGACCGTGCGAAAGAGATTGTAGAGCAGTTGACAGACAATGATATTATTGAGAAGGTTCAAAGCATTGCGCAACCTACCGGTAAGGCTGATAAAAAAGCGTCAGTGCCCAAGTATGATGAGGTGGATTTGGCACAGTTCTCATTGTTTGATACGGTAACGGACGAGGATGTAATCGCTGAGTTAAAAGAGATTGATATTACAACTTTGACACCGCTTGATGCTATGAATACCTTATATCGTTTGCAGAATAAATTGAAGAACCGGTGGTAGTTGCGGTAAGAACGGATGCTATAAATCCTTGGAAGGCTGAAGGAAAAAGGTGTAACAAATGATGTCATATCAAAATGTAATCGGGAAGTATTTGTATATAGCAGCAATCAGACAGAGGGCAAATGCCTGGAATAAAAGATACAGAATATTACACAAAAAACAGATATGTAACCATTTGGTTGATATGAAGGCGCTTGTGAATCTTCTTGAAAGCGAAGATTTGGACCAAATAAGGAATGGGATTCTTGATTATGCCGCTAAGTATAAAGAAGAAACACCGGTTCTGTCCGGCAGTGAGGAATATTCAGAGGAATATTGCATTCTTAATCGGTTTATGATTTCTTTATTGGATGTTTCGATAAAAGAAACTACTAAAAGGATTACGAATTGGAAATGTGTTGCACATAAACTTGATGTTTTTCATAATCTACCTAAAGTATATTTGAGTAGTGAAAAGGAATGTGGGTGCAGTAATAGACTTTCTATTGAGGATGCTTATTCATTTGCCGATATGGCTGCAAATGATGACGAAAAGGCCGAATTAATGCAGATGAGATTATTAATTAAATAATTTAAATAATTTGACAAATTCCTGTTTTACAATGCTTCCGCCCTGCTGACACTTACATAGACAATAAGGAACGTAAAAATGAAAGAAAGAACCGAACTTAGTATGCAGTTGTATCACATGCTGGTGGAACGGGGATATCCGGAAGCCCTTTGTGATTTGATTACACGAAATTTGAATACCGATTTTACGGCGGCTAGAATGATTGGCTATCTTTCGCATTATTCGTATCTTCCGGAAGGAGAATTGGTGGACGAGATGTTGTCGATTCTTAGTGACCGTAATGCAATAATCCAAAAGAAAGAATCTGAGAAAGCGCAAGCTGCATTAAATGAATTGTACAGAGTCGGATTTGCTTCGGACGAGGATGAATAATTTGCGGTTATTAACCATTCACGTATAAAAGTTGAACAGAGGAAAATTTTATATGTACTTAAAGAACAAAGCAATTCTTATTTATAAAATTAAAAATGTAATATTTAATGTGATAGGTTGTCTTTGGATTTTGGTGTCAACGTGGAATATTTTATCCCTAATCAGTACCTATTGGAATGATTGGGAAACTGTACTCTATGCAAACTCTTTTTGGGGGAGTGTGATTCGACTTCCGCTTGCTGCAATTCTGTTACTGATTGCGGGCATATCCAAGCGTTGGATCGAAGATGCGGTGTTTTATTCCGGCTATTTTGAAGGGAATTTGGATGGCTATGTTTCCTTTACGGAGTTAGAAAAGACTACAGGAATTCCTTCTTGGTGGATTCGGGTTCAGTTAGGCTTTTTTCCGCTACTTTATATGAAAAATTATAAAGTACAAAGTGTTAATAACAAGGCAACGATTGTATTAAATAGCAAAACGACTACCTGTGAATGCCGAAACTGCGGTGCAATCATTGAAAAAAAAGAATATTTTACGGGAAGTTGTAAATATTGCGGTAGTTCGGATTTGTTTGCAAGGGTTTTAACCAAGGATGGATTTTACAGTATATCCAACGAGAGGGCAAAAGAGAATCATAATATCAGTTTTTATGATAAAAAAAGCTATCCTTTCATGAAGTTGTTATTTTTAGCCGGACCTATGATGGGTGTTGCGGTTATGGTAATTTGCCTTTTTATGAGTCTTGATAATGCTTCTAAGGTAAATGATGAGGATTATATTAAAGAATATCAATATGAGATGATTGAATCCGGTCAGACACCGCCTACTGCAGAAAACATTCAAAATGATTTGAAGGATTTGGTCATTATGGGCATTATGACTATGCTGGTGTTAACGCCTGTGGTGATCATTGGTTTTACACGATCAAACAGTGTTATGATACTTGAGCCCTGCGGATATTTTTTTGAGAGATGTAAGCTGCCTTTTGTGAATATTATGGAGGTTCCCATTGTTCGCAAAAAGATGTATCCAAGTATGGGGATTCGAACAATCCGTCGCGCCATGCGCTTTGGATACCTGAAAAATTGTACTTTGGATATGAATGAAGGCAACCTGCGTGTTGCCCTTGCCCGTAAAATTGTAAAAGATGCCTGCCCGCATTGTAATGCGCCTATTGTCGGGGCGGTTGATGCAAATTATACCTGTAAATATTGCGGTAAAACCATTATGGGAGTTGTGGAGAAAAAATAGTATTCTTTTGCAACTTAGCAAAGCCCTGTCTGGTGTTATATATGTAAACGTAATTAGCTTGTCGTACGAACGACAAACTTCACTTCATAGGTGTTTTATAGGAGGAATAATATGATTTTAGGAATTAACCAAACATCATCAGTAAAAGTAAACAGATTTGAAATCAGCAAGGACAATCAGGTGATTTACACCGCAGATGCGCCCTGGGGACCTATTCATTTGAAAGAGTTTCATTTAATGGATGCACAGGGTAATATGATTTATACTACGAAGTATGAAACGGCACAGAATATGGTATCCCAGTTCTTGCCTTACAATTATTTGTTTACCGGGGACCAGGAATTTGAACGCTATGGTGTTGTTGATATAAGTGGTAATGAAGTTGGTGCCTTTTATCTTGAGAAGACCGCTATTTTAAAAGCGCAAATTTGCCTGGAATATTTCGGAAAGTTGATTGTAGGTTACAGAAGAGTACTTGGTACTATGGAATATGTAACCTTTTATGACGGCGAAAACATTGTTGGCCAGTTAACTAAGTCCAATCGTGTCATTGCGGATAATAAAGATAATTATATGATTCACTTTGTAGACGGATATGAGAGTCTGGAAGCGGTTCTTGCTTTCTTTGTAATTTATTATGATTACAGATATTACAATAATACAGCCAAGGCACATAAAGGCGTAAAATACGTATATAAGAAGAGTTACGACAGAAATATTGATAAATACGATCCGGATTTTATCAGAAGAAACTTTGGAGAAGCAGAAAATGCCCGTATAGATGCCTTTTTTGAAGAAAGCGTAAAGAAAGCAAATCCGATGAATATGAAGGTGTTTTGGATTATTTTTGGTTCCTGTTGGGCTGTTGGAATTATTATTACATTGATTGTGCTTTTTGCCACCGGCGTTCTGTATTTGCCGTTTATTTGGTAAATGCATAATAAATGTTTATTGATGTAAGATGGATATTGTTTTCTGTATTTTTGACAGATATTTTTGTTTGTAATTTTGAAATATGTTTTTTTATGAAAGGACACATCGGATAAATGCCTGAAATTAAGTTGCTTGACAATCAGACAATTGATAAAATTGCTGCCGGTGAAGTAGTAGAAAAGCCTGCCAGTGTGGTAAAAGAGTTGGTGGAAAATGCTATGGATGCCGGGGCGAAGGCGATTACCGTGGAAATCAAAGGCGGTGGTATTGATTTGATTCGTATTACCGACGATGGTTGCGGTATAGATGCAAGCCAGTTGCCTAAGGCTTTTCTTCGTCATGCAACCAGCAAAATTGAGTCTGATGCGGACCTTTTTTACTTACAGACTTTAGGGTTCCGTGGCGAGGCGCTTGCCAGTATTTCTGCGGTTGCGCAGGTTGAAATGATTACGAAAACAAAAGATTCTTTGACCGGAACTCGTATTGTGATTGAGGGCGGCATTCAAAAAGAATTGGAAGAAGTGGGTGCACCTGACGGAACTACGATTTTGGTGCGAAATCTCTTTTATAATACACCGGCAAGAAAGAAGTTCTTAAAGTCTGCTATGACAGAAGGAACCCATATTGTTGAGTTAATGCAGCATATGGCACTGAGTATGCCGGCAATGTCTTTTAAGCTTGTGGTGAATAATGCAGTAAAATTCCATACGTCAGGCAACGGCGATTTAAAAGAGGTGATTTACCGCATTTACGGACGTGATACTACCAAGGCCTTGATTCCTGTTAAAGTGGAGCAGGACGGTATTACGATTGAAGGCTATCTTGGAAAGCCTGAATTATCCCGTGCCAACCGTGCTTTTGAGAATTATTTTGTAAATAGACGTTATGTACGCAGCAATTTTATATCAAAAGGGATTGAAGAAGGTTACAAAGGCTTTATGATGCAACATCAATTTCCTTTCTGTGTGCTGCATATCAATGTGGATACTACGGCGTTGGACGTAAATGTGCACCCGACTAAAATGCAGGTTCGTATGTCGAATCAGGAGCAGTTGGTGCGCACACTTGTGGACAGTATTCATAACAGTTTAAGCGGCAAGGAAATGATTCCGGAAGCAAAACTTGTGAAGGAAGAAGTGGCGGAGGAACGCATTACTACGCCGGAACCTTTTGAAAAGGAACGTTTAAAAGACTGGAAAGAAAGCGAAGCGGAAAGAATTCGTGAAGAGCAAGTGGGAGTAAAAGTGCCTCAAAAAGAGATTTTGCCTGAGATTCCCTCTTTTGAACCCTCGCAAAAAGCAATAAAAGAAGATGTAAAAGAACCTTATATTGACCTTACAAATGTAAACAGACCGTTTTCGAATCCAAGCATCAAACTAAATCCTACAATTGGAATAATGCCTGAGAAGAAGCGTTTTGAGAGTGATTTACTCTTTTCGGATGAAGATGATGTAAATATGAAGGTTGAAACGGATGAATCAGGTGTAAATCGTGAATCAGACGAAAGTGATTCTTCTGCAGATTTGAATGCAGTTTCAAATAACCCCGCATCACCGTTTGCGCAGGATATTATCATCGAAAAGCCCGAACAGATGGATTTGTTCGAAGAAAAGCTTTTAACTGAAGACAAACGCCGGAATTTTAAGGTTTTAGGGCAGGTATTTAAGACCTATTGGTTGATTGAGTTTGAAGATAAGCTTTATGTAATGGACCAGCATGCGGCCCACGAAAAGGTAAAATTCGAAGCTTTTATGGAGAAATACCGCGAGAAGGAGATTCTTTCACAGAATTTGGCACCTGCCATTGTGGTAAGCCTTTCACCAAGCGATGCTTTGGTGTATGAGGAACACAAAGAGGTGTTTGAAAGATTTGGTTTTGAAATTGATTCTTTCGGCGGAAATGAGTTGATGTTGCGTGCCGTTCCGGTGGATTTATACGGCGCTGATGCCAAGGAAATGTTCCTTGCGATTCTGGAAGAATTGGCACAGGTACATTCTGCGGGCCGAATTGAAATCATTGAGGACAGAATTGCGACCATGGCTTGTAAAGCAGCTGTAAAAGGTAACAATTCCATGACGTTTGAGGAAGTGTCGGCACTTCTTGATCAGCTTTTAACATTAGAGAATCCTTATCAGTGTCCCCATGGAAGACCGACGATGTTTTCAATGACCAAGTATGAGATTGAGAAGAAGTTTAAGCGAATTGTGTAATGCGAAGGAAACTATGAATATTGCGCTTGATTTTTGTAAGCGATAGATAAGAGGTGTAAAAACATGTCCAAAACGGAGAATGCAAATATAACAATGGAACAGTATATTGGTAAAAAGAAAGGTGTTGAAATATTTGGCGATATCATTGGAATATTATTGATTATTTCTGCTGTGGCAGGTATAGTTCTTACGATTATTGCCTTAGTTGGCGGTGGTGCCAGCGTTGAAAATGATACTTGGGATTTTGCAACTATTTCTTATTACCTGATTTTTATGTTAGGAATAGTCTATTTGTTTTTTGTATTTAGCGGACGTTTTAAAAGAAGGAAAGAATATAAAAAATCCATCAAAAAGTTGACCGAGCGTAATCTCTTGGAATTGGCAAGACAGGAATTTGCCCCTGCAAAGAATAAGAAGCAGATTGTGATTATTACGCAACATTTTCTTTATTTTAAGTCTCAGGGAATTGTGTTGCCCCTTGAAGATATTGTCTGGGCATATATGCAGTTGATTTATATGAGTCGTGGCGGCGGACAGGGACAGCCATATAATTATCGTCCTTGGATTTATGATAAATTTGGCAATGAATACACATTTGTATCTCTTTATGATGAAAAGAATTATGGTGATATGAGTTATATTATCAATTATACAAAGAAATTAAATCCTAGTATTATGCTTGGATTTACGGAAGAAAATAAGCAGAGATACAATCAATTATATAAAAAGAAAAAGTAGTTTTTGGAGCGGAAGCTGTCTTTTGACTTTTTTGATGGTACCTATGAAGCTATACTTGTGAATGAAGAAACCGGAAGATTTGTTGCTATTAAATATGCTACTTTATAAAACGGAGTATAAAGGAGAATTTATATGGAAAACAAAAGTAAATTAAAAAAATCAACCATTGTTTTTGGAATAATTTTAGCATTATTTTTAGTTTTCGCGTTGGCAATGTTTATTATTATTAAAATTATTTTTCCGTACGTCCGCAAAACAGAATTTAATTCCGTGGATGAATTTGTTTCTGAGGGTGGATATGTTTATTATGATGTGCCGGAATGTGCAGAAAACTTACGATATTATTATCGTAAAGCACCCTATTATGGATTCAGAAGTATTATTTCATTCGAAATAAATGATTCTGAAGAATATGATATTTATATGGAAAATTTAAAAGATTATGTATTTTTTGATGATCCGAACAATTATTATTCTGACGGCACCCCGATTATGTACCTTCCGGAGTGGGGGTATTGGGGGTATGATAAGGATCCTCTATTGTATACAAAAGAAGAAGTGGAAGAAATGGTATATTTGGAAGAAAATTATACAGATATGAATTATAAAGAGATTCTTTCTTTATCAGATCATAAATATGGTTTTCTACAAGGATATGGTGCAAAATTAAGTGATTATATTACAACTACACAAGCTGATGTTGTCCCGGTATATGATTGGTATGATAATGTTGTTGACGGAAGCTTAGATGACTATACAGTAATATGTAATGAGTTTGTTAACTACACCGGTTTTGTAGTTCTGGTTGATGAAGATAACAGGCGATTCGTAATAATACGTATTGTATCTATTTAAATTGGAGTAATTATGCAGAAACCCAAATTAATTATCCTTGCCGGACCTACGGCAGTGGGCAAAACAGACAATTCCATACGACTTGCCAAGGCTGTAAACGGTGAGATTATTTCTGCGGATTCCATGCAGGTTTATAAGCGTATGGATATCGGTTCTGCTAAAATAATGCCGGAAGAAATGCAGGGCATTCAGCATTATTTGATTGATGTTTTGGAACCCACGGAAGAATTTAATATTGTGCGCTTTCAGCAGATGGCCAAAGAAGCCATGGCAGAGATTTATGCCAAGGGCAAAATTCCTATTCTCGTAGGGGGAACCGGCTTTTATATCCAGTCTCTTTTATACAATATTGAGTTTAAAGAAGAGGAAGAGGCAAATACAGCCTTACGTGAGGAATTACAGCAATTTGCGGATGAATTCGGGAAAGATGCCTTACATGAACGCCTAAAAGTTGTTGATCCTGAGTCTGCAGAAGCAATTCCTGCGGGCAATGTAAAAAGAGTCATTCGAGCTTTGGAATTTTATGAGACTCATCACGAGAAGATTTCCGCACATAATGCAGAACAGGCCGAGAAGGAATCGCCTTATAATTATGCTTTTTTTGTGCTGACAGACGACAGAAAACTTCTCTATGAGCGAATTGAGAAAAGAATCGATATTATGCTGGAAAAAGGTCTGATTGACGAAGTTAAGGCATTACAGGCAGAAGGTTTAAACCGCAATTATATTTCTATGCAAGGCTTGGGATATAAGGAGATTTTGGCATATTTAGAGGGCGAGATTACGCTGGAGGAAGCCGTTTATATTTTAAAACGTGACACCAGGCATTTTGCGAAACGCCAGATTACCTGGTTTAAGCGGGAACAGGACGTAAAATGGCTTGATAAAAGTGAATTTGGGCATAATGATGATGCGATATTTGAAGAAATGATGGAGTACCTAAGATATAAAGAGATTATATAAGCGAGGAAGGTTTATGATAGACTTAAGTAAATGGAGTGAATATACACAGGAACAGAAAAAGAGAAAAATCCCTTGGATTATATTTGTGGCTGTTGTATGGTGTGTAATCATCGGATATGGGATATGGGCAGCAATAGCAAATTAGTAGGAAAGGAGTGCATGAATTTTATTATCTGAAAATTCATGTGATTAAAATGTCAATCAATTTAGAAACCATCAAACAACAAGGCTATAACTTAACGAAAGAACTTATAGAAGTATCCAAGATAAAAAAGGGACAAATTCTTGTTATCGGTTGTTCCACCAGTGAAGTGGCAGGACAGGGAATCGGTTCTTTTTCCAGTCCAGAATTGGCTGAGAGCCTTTTTGAAGGCATTTATGAAGCGACGAAAGAAGCCAAAGTTTATCTTGCGGCTCAGTGCTGCGAGCACTTAAACCGTGCTTTGATTATTGAAGCTGAGGCGGCAGAGAAGTATGGGTACGAAGAAGTAAATGTAATGCCGCAACCTAAGGCCGGCGGTTCTTTTGCAACCGCAGCGTATAAGGCTTTAAAAAGCCCTGTAGCTGTAGAACATATCAAAGCCCACGCCGGTATGGATATCGGCGATACTTTAATAGGTATGCATTTAAAAGATGTGGCTGTGCCTGTCCGCTTATCATCAGATAAAATCGGGGAAGCACACGTGGTTTGTGCAAGAACCAGGGCAAAGTTTATCGGCGGTTCAAGAGCCGTATATAATGAGAGTAAATTATAATTTATATACAGAAAAAGGTAATGAAAACATATAGATTTTATAATTTATAATTAATGTTTTACGAATGAAAGATGAGAAATATAAACATAAATTACAAAGGTTTGGTACACAATAAT
This sequence comes from Lachnospiraceae bacterium, assembly GCA_045590555.1. Taxonomy (GTDB): domain Bacteria; phylum Bacillota; class Clostridia; order Lachnospirales; family Lachnospiraceae; genus UBA3766. The sequence continues at coordinate 18,848 of JAZNRC010000013.1, forward strand.
GACTGAAAATATTTACAGAAATATGGGCATTTCCGACGCCCTCTACAACTATGCATCTGAGGTTTTGCAAGAACTGGAGCCCAGATTTGCCGAAATCGATAAAATGGCCGAAATTAACCAGATGAAAGTGCTTGCGGCCATGCAAAAGAACCAGGTCAGTGAGGCTTGTATGCTTGGCACAAGTGGTTACGGATACAGCGATATCGGACGTGATACCCTAGAAAGAGTGTATGCTGATGTTTTCCATACAGAAGATGCTTTAGTACGTCCCCAGATTACCTGCGGAACCCATGCCCTTGCACTTGCATTAATGAGTAATTTACGGCCTGGAGACGAGCTTTTAAGCCCTGTTGGCAAGCCGTATGATACCTTGGAAGAAGTAATCGGTATCCGTGATTCGAAGGGTTCCTTAAAAGAATACGGCGTTAGTTATAAGCAGGTTGATTTGCTGGCAGACGGTACTTTTGACTATAACAATATCGCCAAGGCAATCAATGAAAAGACAAAACTTGTTACCATTCAGCGATCCAAAGGTTATCAGACCAGACCGTCTTTTGGCGTAAAAGAAATCGGTGAGTTAATTAAATTTGTGAAAAACATCAAACCCGATGTGATTTGTATGGTGGATAACTGTTACGGCGAGTTTGTAGAAGCAATAGAGCCTTCCGATGTAGGTGCGGATATGGTAGTCGGTTCATTAATTAAAAATCCCGGCGGCGGACTTGCCCCTATCGGCGGTTATATTGCAGGAAAACAGGCGTGTGTAGAGAATGCAGCTTACAGACTGACTTCACCGGGCTTGGGAAAGGAAGTCGGTGCATCTTTGGGTGTTTTAAAAGACTTTTATCAGGGCTTTTTTCTTGCGCCTACTGTAGTGGCAAATGCTGAGAAAGGTGCGATTTTCGCGGCAAGTCTCTATGAGAAGTTAGGATATCCCGTAATTCCTACAGGCGCAGAAGAGCGTCATGACATTATTCAGGCTATTACTTTAGGTTCACCTGAAGCGGTAATTGCTTTCTGTCAGGGAATTCAGAAGTCTTCACCGGTAGACAGCCACGTATTTGCTGAGCCTTGGGCAATGCCCGGGTATGACAGTGATGTCATTATGGCTGCAGGTGCCTTTGTATCCGGTTCGTCCATTGAATTAAGTGCGGATGCGCCTATAAAGGAGCCTTATGCGGTATATTTCCAGGGCGGACTTACCTGGCCCCACGCAAAGTACGGCATTATGATGTCAATGCAGTCTTTGATGAATGCCGGAATTCTTGCGGTTGATGAAGCAAGTGGGAGAATTGTCCGTAAATAAAATTTTAGGAAGTTGTATTTTGTAGTTTGATGCAGAACAAGGAAAAAAATTCAAGACAAGTGTTTTTTTAGCACGAAATAAGTCGAAATTTTTTCGTCGGATTTGGTATACATCATATTTTTTCTATGATAAAATAACTATGTTCATACGAAGAAATAAATGATTCTTTTTTATAAAAAATTTATTTATTTGCAATCTATAGGCCTGTGTTAAAACAGGCAGATAAATTACAAAAGAAAGGTTTTATATTATGACTAATAATGTATTCGGTATCGATTTGGGTACAAGCACCATTCGTATTTTTAATGAGCGTACATCTGCGACCATGATTGAAAAAAACATGATTGCAATTGAGAATAAAAGTAACGTGTTTGCATACGGTGATTCGGCATTTGATATGTATGAGAAGGCGCCCGATAATATTCAGGTAACCTATCCTTTGACCAGTGGTGTCATTGCAGATATTAAAAACATGCAGATCCTTTTAAAATATTTTGTAAGTGACATTTCGAAGGGCAATTACAAAAATTCTGAGTTTTACATTGCGGTTCCTACCGATGTAACAGAAGTTGAGAAACGTGCTTTTTATGATTTGATTAAGGATGCAAATTTGAAACCCAAGAAGATTATGATGGTAGAGAAAGCGGTAGCTAACGGTATCGGTCTCGGAATTGATGTTAAGAACTCGCAGGGTGTCATGGTAGTAGACGTTGGATATAACACCACGGAAATCTCTATTCTTTCTCTTGGCGGTATTGTTTTAAGTAAATTAATTAAAACAGGCGGATATAAGTTTGATGATGCCATCCGTGCTGCAGTAAGAAGAGAATATAATCTTTTAATCGGTTATAAATCTGCCGAAAAACTTAAAATAAGTCTTCATGAGTTAAAGCAGAAGAAAGAAAAAGCAGTTGTATACGGTCGTGATATCGTATCCGGACTTCCCATGGAAAGAGAAATTCCTACGGAATTGGTAGACGAGTGCTTAAGAGAGCATTTTAAAGCCATAATTGACAATGTTAAAATTATCCTGGAACGTACTCCGCCTGAGTTATCAGCGGATATCTATCGTCATGGTTTGTACCTGACCGGGGGCGGTTCGCTGGTAAGTGATTTTGGCACTATTTTAGCCAATGGAACAGGATTAAAAGTTAATGTGGCGGACGCTGCTGTGGAAAGTGTTATTGATGGTATTGCAGAAATTATTAAGAATGATAAATTTAAGTCGGTTGCATATGTTCGATAAAAGGAAAGAGAAAGTATGAGTCCTCTTGTAAAAAGAAAGAAAGAGCGTTTTAAACTACCCGTAAAATACTGGTTACTTATTTTGACTGTAATCAGTGTTTCATTGATGTGTTTAACATTTTTAACGGATTTTAAATTTAATACGGCTAATTTTATCGTAGGATATACCTTAGTTCCTTTTCAGGACGGCTTAAGCAGAATCGGCGGATATCTTACCGATAAAGCTGAGCTTATGGACGAAATTAATGATTTGATTGCGGAAAATGAAGCATTACAACAGCAGGTCGATGAATTAACTATTGAAAATACAACATTGATGCAGGATAAATATGAGCTTACTACTTTGAGAGAGTTGTATGCTTTGGATCAACAATATTCCGATTATGATAAAGTCGGTGCGAGAATTATTATGGGCGGTTCCAGCAATTGGTTTGACAGCTTTGTAATTAACAAAGGAGAGAATGACGGAATTGAGCCTAATATGAATGTAATGGCCGGTAGCGGTCTTGTAGGTCGTGTTGTGGAAGTGGGGCCTAACTGGGCGCAGGTTGTTACGATTATTGATGATACTTCCAATGTCAGCGCCACTGTCTTATCTACTTCAGATAATCTGATTGTTAACGGTGATTTGGAAACAATGGAAAATGGATATATTCGATTCAGCCAGCTGGTAGATTCGGATAATCAGGTTGTTGTCGGAGATAAAGTTGTTACTTCTGATATCAGTGACCGATACCAACCCGGCATATTGATTGGCTATATCAGCTACATAGAGAATGATTCCAACAATCTTACCAAGTCGGGATATATTACACCGGCTGTTGATTTTGAGCATTTAAGCGAAGTGCTTGTGATTACGGAACAAAAGCAGACCATTGAGTAAGGCAGGATTATGAAAAAAGTCATAACTACAATTATTTTGATTATTATATCGTTTATATTGCAGTGCACTGTATTTCGCGCCTTGGCAATTCAAAGTATTGTTCCTAATATTTTGATTATTCTTACCGCCTGCAGTGGTTTTATGCAAGGAGAACGTTATGGTGTTTTTACAGGTTTTTTCTGTGGATTGCTTCTGGATATCTTTTTCTTTGAAGTAATTGGTTTTTATGCCCTTTTGTATATGTACATCGGGTATATGAATGGGCTGTTCCATAATATTTTTTATCCGGATGATATTAAGTTGCCGTTGATAATGGTAACCGTCAGTGATTTATTATATTCGGTTGTTGTTTATGTTTTACTGTTTTTATTAAGAAGCAGATTTCATTTCGGGTATTATTTTCTGAATATTATGATACCTGAGCTGGTATATACCATTTTTGTAGCAGTTATTTTTTATCCTTTGCTTTTATTAATTACCAAATTATTTAGACGCGGAGAAAGAAAAGAGGAGTAAATCACATTGTTTAGTAAATGGAAAGAATCTGTCATTACCGTAATTTCATCCAGACTTTTTGTTATTTTACTGGCATTTATACTTCTTTGTTCTACACTTGTATATAGATTGTTTGATTTACAGATTGTTAAAGGTGAAGATTATTTAAATAACTTCCGTCTTAAAATCGTCAGAGAGCGTTCGCTACCAAGCACCCGAGGAAATATATATGATTGTAACGGTAATTTGCTTGCATATAATGAGCTGGCATATAACATTACTTTGGAGGATGTTTATGAGTCCGGTAGTGATAAAAATGCCAAATTAAATGATACCATATATCGTCTCATTCAGCTGATAGAAAAAAACGGTGATGAAATTATCAGTGATTTTAATATTCGCGTCAGTGAGGACGGAGAGTATGTTTTTACCGTGGAAGGCACGAAATTACAACGTTTTCTGGCAGATATTTACGGTAAGGTATACATATCGGATTTGGATTATGATGAAAAAACCGCGACGCCGGATGATGTAATTGAATATTTGTGTGGTCGTAAAAAATATGCCATCGGATACTATGAAGAGCCGGGGGTGAGTTCCTCTTTTGTTCCGGGTGGCGGATATACCAAAGAAGAAGTTTTACAGATTATAACTGTCCGCTATGCATTGTCATTGAACAGTTATCAAAAATATATTGCTACGACGGTTGCATCTGATGTATCGGAAGAAACACTGGCTGTTGTAATTGAAAACAGTGATGTTTTGCCCGGTGTAAGTGTTGCGCAGGATACGATTCGTAAATACAATGATCCGGTCTATTTTTCTCAAATTATCGGTTATACAGGTAAAATATCTCAGGAAGAATATGCTGTTTTATCCGTAGATAATGAGAATTATACTTTAAATGATTATGTCGGCAAAACGGGCATAGAACAGTCTATGGAGAGCTATTTGCAGGGCATTAAGGGTTCGGAGACCATTTATGTTGATAATATGGGTAAAATCATTGAAACGGCGGATTATGTGGAACCTGTGGCCGGAAATGATATTTATTTAACGATCGACAAGGATTTACAAATTGCGGTATATAACATTTTAGAGCAGAAAATCGCCGGTATTCTTGTTAATAAAATCAGAAATACCAAAGTTAGTCCCGCGGATGAAGATTCAAAAGATATGTACATTCCTATCGATGATGTATATTTCGCTTTATTTAATAACAATGTAATTGATACATCACGTTTTTCAAAGAGTTATGCCAGTGAAACAGAGAAAGAAGTATATGACAAGTTTTTGGTAAAAAAAGAAAATGTTTCTATTGAATTACGTGATGAGCTGATGGAAGCAGCAACTCCTTACAATAAATTATCCAAAGAATATCAGAATTATGAAAGCTACATTGTATCCATGTTGTCCTCAGACAATCACGGGGTGTTGATACGTTCAGAGATTGATACGTCGGATCCTATTTACATTGCATGGACCAAAGATGAGACAATCAGCTTAAAAGAATACTTAAATTATGCGATTTCCATGAATTGGATTGATACTACGAAATTGGATCTTGATGTTCAGTATTCGGATTCGGATGAAATTTATGCCGGTTTGGTGGATTATATCATTGATGCACTTCAGAACAATACGGAATTTAATAAAAAAATATATAAATTTATGATTGCCAATAACAATATTACAGGCAAACAGATTTGTATTATTTTGTGGGACCAGGATTTAATCAATGTGGAAGAAGATAAAATCAAAGGATTAAAATCAGGAAGAATATCTGCTTATACTTTTATCATTGATTGCATCTCCAATCTGGAAATCACGCCGGCACAGTTGGCATTGGACCCTTGTTCGGGCTCCTGTGTTATTACGGATGTAAATACAGGAGATGTTAAAGCCCTTGTATCCTATCCCGGATATGATAATAATCGACTGGCAAATTCAGCGGACTCTGAATATCTTGCACGATTAAACAGTGATTTGTCACGCCCGTTATGGAATTATGCTACGCAAAATAGAAGCGCACCGGGTTCTACGCTTAAAATGCTGGTTGCAGTTGCAGGTCTGGAAGAGGATGTCATATCTTTAAATGAAGATATCAAATGCGAAGGAAGTTTTACTAAATTGACGGGAACCATTCATAATTGTTGGATTTATCCCGGCGCCCACGGCAGAGTTGATGTAACAGAGGCAATTGCCAATTCATGCAACAGTTATTTTTATGAGGTTGGATATCGAATGTCACAGGATGAGGATGGTTATAATGCAACCATTGGAACGCAGACATTGGCCAAATATGTGGATTTGTTTGGATTGAGCGAAATTTCCGGTGTGGAAATATCAGAAGCAAGCCCTCAGGTTTCGGATGCATTTCCGGTTCCGTCGGCCATTGGTCAGGGTACTCATGCTTATACTACGGTTGGTCTCGCAAGATACGTTACTGCCGTGGCTAACAGTGGTACGGTATATAATCTAACCTTGATTGATAAGGTTACGGATACCAATGGAAACCTTCAATTTGACAATAGTGCGCAGGTCAGAAATACCATTGACTTATCCGAAGAGGTTTGGGATTCCATACATCTTGGTATGCGTCAGGTAGTAATAAAAAAATCTTATTTTAATACTGTGGCGGTCAATGTGGCCGGTAAAACAGGTACTGCTCAGGAAATCAGTTCCCGTGCTGACCATGCACTTTTTGTGGGATATGCACCATATGAAGATCCCGAAATAGCCATCGCAATTCGAGTATTAAACGGATATACATCGGATTATGCGGCGCAGATTACCAAAGACATTGTAATGTACTATTACGGATTGGCGGAAGAGGATGAAATTATTACCGGTACGGCTGAACAACCGTTAACGGCAACTACAACCGGTGATTAAAAAATGGAGGTGCCCATATGAATCATGCGGTTAGGATTAAAAATACTTCCGGCGGTATGACTGTATATTTAAGTACAGAGCCGGATTTTGAGGAACTTTTATCGGAAATTCGAAAAAAATTTGGAGAATCCGCCCGGTTTTTTGGTAATGTACAGACGATACTATCCTTGGAAGGTAGAGAATTGACAGAGGAAGAAGAAGCACAAATTGTTGATGCCATTACCGAAGTAACGGAACTGAATATCGTATATCTCTTAGATAAAAGAACAGAGCCGGTAACGGAAGCAGAGCCGGAAGAGTGTGTTCAAGACATTCAAACGGAAGAAGAAATCTGCAAAGAAGAACGGGTTATCTTCTATAAAAGAAATATTCTTTCCGGTGAAATGTTAAAAGCTGATAAAGATATGGTTGTATTCGGGAATGTCTCACCGGGAGCCGTTTTAGCTTCCACAAACAGTATTTATGTGTTTGGAGGCTTATATGGGGAAGCTTATGCCGGCGTGGATAACGGCAATGATTATGTAATTGCCGCTATGGATTTTGTGCCGGAAAAAGTTGGTATCGGAAGATTGGAATACGAAGGCAAAAAAGTTCTGAAATGGAAAAAGAAAAACGGTTTCGAACCTCAAATTGCATATGTGAGAAAAAATAAGATTGTAATAGAACAAATTACCAAAGAATTACTGAATAGTCTTGTTTAGACATATCAGATGACAAATATTTCTTAATACGTTCGCTTTTATTATAAAAGCAGAATATGGAGGATTGTATGAGTGAAGTAATTGTCGTTACGTCAGGAAAAGGCGGAGTTGGTAAGACCACAACTTCTGCAAATGTCGGTACAGGTCTTGCTTCTTTGGGGAAAAAGGTTGTTTTGATTGATACGGATATCGGATTAAGAAACCTTGATGTAGTTATGGGACTTGAAAATCGCATTGTGTATAATCTGGTAGATGTGGTAGAAGGAAATTGCAGAATTAAGCAGGCACTGATTAAAGATAAAAGATATCCGTCCCTTTATTTAATGCCTTCTGCGCAAACCAGGGACAAGTCCTCAGTAAATCCGGGGCAGATGATTAAAATGATCGCTGCATTAAAAGAACAATTTGATTATATTATTCTGGATTGTCCGGCAGGTATTGAACAGGGATTTCAAAATGCCATAGCAGCGGCAGACAGAGCCATTGTTGTAACAACACCGGAGGTTTCGGCCATAAGAGATGCTGACCGTATTGTTGGGTTGTTAGAGGCTAATGAATTTAATAAAATTGATTTGGTGGTAAATCGTGTTCGTAATGATTTGATTAAACGTGGCGATATGATGTCCATTGATGATGTTACGGATATTTTATCCATTCCGCTTCTTGGATTTGTTCCTGATGATGAAAATGTGGTTATTTCAACGAATCAGGGCGAACCTCTTGTAGGTTCCAATACATATGCGGGAATTGCCTATATGAATATTACCAAAAGAGTGACCGGTCAGGAGGTTCCTTTGATGGAATTCCCTAAAACAGTAACATTTTGGGCAAAATTTTCAGGAATATTCAAAAAGAAACAGGAGGTGTAGTCAATGAAGAATATATTTTCTGTTTTTAAAAGAAAGAAGTCCGGAGAAGTTGCAAAGGACAGGTTAAAAATTCTGTTGATATCAGACCGTGTTAATTGCTCTCCGGAAATTATGGAGCGCATCAAAGCAGATATTGCAGATGTTATATCCAAATATATGAAAATCGATGTGGAATCCATGGAAATTCAAATTTCCAAAACAGGAATGAAGAGTATGAATGCATCCAAAACACCTACTCTTTATGCCAACATTCCCATTTTGGATTTACGTAATAAATAATTTTATGGAGATGTATAATGCTTCGAAAATACCGTATTAAAGATTATGATTTTAAGCTGGTATTTATGCTGATTGCGTTAAGTGTCATTGGCATTTTGGCTGTTGGCAGTGCCGAAAAAGAACTTCAGCAAAAACAACTTATGGGGTTTTTGCTGGGGCTTTTTCTGATGATTGTGATTTCACTTTTTGATTACGGTGTATTTCTTCGGTTTTGGTGGGTTATATATGCTATAAATGCTGTGTTGTTGCTATTGGTTATGTTTTTTGGTAAAGAAGTCAGTGGTGCACAACGTTGGCTGGATATCGGAATACAGTTTCAACCTTCCGAATTGGCAAAAATTCTATTGATTCTATTCTATGCAAAGTTTATAATGAAATATGAAGAGAAGATAAATGATATTAAAATTTTGTTTTTTGCCATTGCTTTGGTTGCACCTGTTCTTTTTATGATTTTAAAGCAACCGGATTTGTCCACCACAATTATGATTTTTATTGTATTTTGTGTTATGTTTTTTGTTGGTGGAATATCCTATAAATATGTATTTGGTATTTTGGGTGTGGCGATTCCGGCCTTTGTAATTGTTTTTATGCAGATTTTGCAACCGGATCAGAATATTATTGAGAAGTATCAGCGTAATCGTATTATGGCATGGCTTCATCCGGAAGATTATGCGACAACGGAAGCTTACCAGCAATTAAATTCCATTATGGCTATCGGCTCCGGACAATTGTCAGGAAAAGGTCTCAATAATAATGTGGTAAATTCCGTAAAAAACGGTAATTTTATTTCGGAACCGCAAACAGACTTTATTTTTACCATTATCGGTGAAGAGTTAGGTTTTATTGGTGGATGTCTGGTTGTTTTTCTTGTAGTGGGAATTGCTACGGAATGCATTATTATTGCATATAAAGCCAAGGATATGTCAGGTAAAATTATTGCTGCAGGCATGGGTGCTTTAGTGGGATTTCAAGGGATACTGAATATATGTGTTGCTACCGGGTTAATGCCTAATACAGGTATTCCTTTGCCCTTTGTAAGCGCGGGGTTGACATCGATGGTTGCGTTGTATATCGGAATGGGCTTTGTTTTGAATGTTCGGCTACAGGCAATTCGTAAATATAACAATTAAACGGGGACATTATTTTTAGGGGGACTGAAAATATGAATATTGCTTTGATTGCACATGATGCAAAGAAAAAATTAATGCAGAATTTCTGTATCGCTTATCGTGGAATTTTATGTAAAAATGAATTATATGCTACCGGAACGACAGGCAGACTGGTTGAAGAGGTTACGAATTTAACCATTCACAAATTCCTTGCAGGGCATTTGGGTGGTGAAAAACAGATTGGTGCACAAATAGAACATAATCAGATTGACTTGGTTATTTTCTTGCGTGATCCTCTGAATCCCAAGTCTCATGAGCCGGATGTTAATAATGTGGTTAAGTTATGTGATATGCATAATATACCGCTTGCGACCAATCTCGCAACAGCAGAACTACTGATAAAGTCTTTGGATAGAGGAGATTTAGAGTGGCGTGAAATGTATAAATAAGATTGTTTCGATTCTTTTAATTGCATCTTGTTTATTGCCTGCGTTGGCATGTGGTTCTCCGGCATATGATATGGAATATTCCAGACAGATGTCTTCATCGGCCTATATGGTAACCAATGGTTCTTTTAAAGAGGATACCTTAACGGCTTTTTCATCTGATTTATGTGTGGATAGTCGTTCTCAAATTGCCATGGCAGGTGTTGATTTGCAGAATTCTTATGCATCCGGTCTTTTTGATTTAAATAACAAAGAGATTATGTATGCAGAGAATATTTATGAGCAACTTCCTCCTGCAAGTCTGACTAAAATCATGACAGCGCTTGTAGCGCTTAAATACGGTAATCTGCAAGATGAGATTGTTGTGACTGAAAATTGTAAAATTACAGAGTCCGGAGCCCAGTTATATGGTTTTAAACCGGGAGATGTTATTACCCTTGATCAGGCATTAAATGTATTGTTGATTTACTCTGCAAACGATGCAGGTTTAATCATTGCCGAACATATTGGTGGTGATGTGGAAAACTTCAGCGCCATGATGAATCAGGAAGCAAAAGCTTTAGGAGCAACTAATACAAATTTCTGTAATCCTCACGGTTTGACACAGGAGAATCATTATACTACGGTGTATGATTTGTATTTGATTTTTAATGAAGTGATTACATATGAACGTTTTCGTGAAATCATTCAATTAACATCCTACACATCGGTATATAAGGACGCAGACGGTAATCAGAAAACAATAGAAGTTCGTAATACCAATCAATATTTTATGGGCAATGTGGAAGCTCCGGAAACCATTACCATTTTGGGCGGAAAAACAGGAACAACCAATGCGGCTGGTAACTGTTTGATTCTGTATGTCAAGGATAGTGCCGGGAATCCTTATATATCAGTAATACTCAGGGCAGATTTAAGAGAAAACCTGTATTCGGATATGAACAGGCTGCTGGAAGCGGCAGGAAAGTAGTCATAATTTTTCGTGAGATATCGTCATAAAAAGGTTGTCTTTTTAGGCTATATCGACTATAATTAAGAAGTACGGAATAATGCTTTATTTTTTCCGAAAAAAGCATTTTATATATATAAAATGTAAAATATTACTATGGGGGTGTATGTCATTATGGTTCGTATGATTATTGGCGATAATGGTAAAGGAAAATCAAAGGTGTTACTTGAAAAGGTTAACGCAGATGTAAAGGAGATTTTGGGTAACGTTGTATTCCTTGATTCTTCCACAAAACACATGTATGAATTGAATAATAAGATTCGTCTGATTAATGTATCAGAATATCTTGTGAGCAGTAGCGATATGTTTATCGGTTTCTTATCCGGTATTATTTCACAGGATCACGACTTACAGCAGATGTATTTTGATAATTTCCTTGGATTGGCAAATTGTACAGTAGATACTTTAGAGAAGGTAGTTACCGATCTTGAAGTAATTAGTGAGAAGTTCAATGTAGATATGTTCCTTTCTGTTTCTACATCGAAGGGACCTATTCCTGAATCATTGAAAGATAGAGTAATGGTTGAGTTATAAGACTTACATACAAGTGCCTCAAGCATTTTAATGAAAATGAAATTAAGAAAGCCTCGGGGCTCCGGGGCTTTTTATTTTTAAGGGTAAAAATATGGCATCTAACACGCAGTCAAACAAAGTTGTTAAATATAGAAAACCCATTAATTTCAACATAGGTATGCTTATTTTTGTTGTTATAGCTATCTATGTTGTTATTTGTGTTATTTTATATATCAAATCCAATCCGGTAGTCGGATATGAAGTAAAGATGGGCTCTTTATCTGTTAATAATGTATATAACGGTATTGTAATACGCGATGAAAAACTTGTTATGACTCAAGATGCCGGTTATGTGAATTATTATGCCAGAGAGAGCGAAAAGGTTGCCTGTGGTGATTTGGTATACACTGTAGACGGAAGTGGCAAGCTGACGGAAATGTTACAGTCGGATACTTTGGGCGAAAACACATTATCCGATAATGATTTGAATGAAATCAAAGGCGATATTGTAAGTTTTGTAAAAGATTTTCAACCCGAACAATTCTCGGATGTATACTCTTTTAAATATAGCTTGCAGGGAACAACTTTAAAACTTGCAAATTTGAATATTTTAAGCAGTATTGATGAGTTGCAAAACGGGACATTGGGATATGGGGTTAAAATGTGTAATGCGCCCCAGAGCGGATATATTGTATATAATACGGATGGGTATGAGGACATTACGATTGCTGACGTTACGAAAGATGTATTTGATAAAGATGATTATGAAAAAACGCAGTTAATTAATAATGAATTGGTTGCTCCCGGAGATGTGGTATATAAGTTTGTAACGTCGGAACACTGGTCAGTTGTAATTCCGGTAACAAAAGAACGTGCAGAAGAGCTGCAGGAAGCAGAATATGTACAGGTTCGTTTTCTAAAAACACAGGATGTGTCCTGGGCTTCTACTGAAATTTTCACATCGGGAAATGATTATTTTTGCAGTCTGAATTTTAATAATTCCGTAGTGAATTTTTGTACGGAACGTTTTATTGATATTGAATTGATTACGGAAGAAGAACAAGGGCTTAAAATTCCAAATTCTGCTATTGCAGAAAAAGAATTTTTCCTGATCCCAAAAGATTTTATGACGGAACAGAGTGGAACCGACGGAACATATCAGTTTTTAAGAGAAACGTATCTGGAAGACGGTACATTATCGGTAGAAACCATTAATCTTACTGTATATAACGAGACGGAAACGGACTATTATGTAAGTGATGAAAGCTTAAGAATTGGTGATTATCTTGTACAGCCGGATTCCGGAGAAAAATATGCTGTCAGTAAAAAAGCTACATTAATCGGTGTATACAATATGAACAAAGGATATGCAGATTTTAGACAAATTATTATTCTTTACCAGAATGAAGAATATGCCATCGTAAAATCTAATACAGAATATGGTTTAAATGCATATGATTATATTGTATTGGAAGCTAACAGTGTGACGGATGATGCGCTTTTGTATGAATAATTTTTGATAAAGAAGAGTATAAGGATGAGTATATAGAATAACAGAAAGGCATAAGCGGAGATGGAACTGTCGTTTTTAAAAGATAACTATTCAGCTGTTTTAGATAAAATTAAAAAAGCGTGCAATCAAGTCGGTCGTGATACAGAAGATGTAACTTTGATTGCAGTAAGTAAAACAAAGCCTGTTGAGATGTTACAGGAAGTATATGATGCCGGTTGCCGGGATTTTGGCGAGAACAAGGTTCAGGAAATTTTGGATAAATATGATAAGCTTCCGGATGATATTCGCTGGCATATGATTGGACATTTACAGACCAATAAAGTCAAATATATTGTTGATAAAGTTTACATGATTCATAGTGTGGACAGTCTTAAACTTGCACAAGAAATCAGTAAAGAAGCACTAAAGAAAAATGTTACGGTAAATGTGCTTTTAGAAGTAAATGTGGCAAAGGAAGAGAGTAAATTCGGAATTATGTCCGAAGAAGTACTTTCATTTTATAAAGATGTTGTTGACTTACCCGGTCTAAAAGTATGTGGTTTGATGACAATTGCACCATATGTAGAAGATTCGGAAGAAAATCGTCAATATTTTGTAAAATTAAAGCAATTAATAGTTGACATGCAAAGAGAAAAAACTGATAATATAATTGTCGGTGAATTATCGATGGGAATGACCGGGGATTATGAGGTAGCTGTTGAAGAGGGAGCTACATTTGTAAGAGTTGGAACCGGCATTTTTGGTGAAAGAAATTATTTTATTTAATTTTTGCAAAAAGAAGGAGAATGTAACATGGGTGTTATGGACAAGTTTTTGAATGCGATGCAACTGAACGATAATACATATGAAGGTGAAGATGAGTATTATGATGATGGAATGGATGAGGATGTTGCGCCTGTAAAAGTTTCGGTGAAACAGGATGAGGTTGCTGAAGAAAAACCCAAGAAATCCATTTCTAAAGTGACACCGATGAAGCAGAACAGAAGAAACAGCAATTCCAACGGAGGCGGCATGAAAGTTTGCGTTATCAAACCCACATCAATTGAAGAATGTAGAGAAATTACGGATACTTTATTAAGTAATAGAACTGTTGTGTTGAATTTGGAAGGACTTGATGTTGATATAGCTCAGAGAATTATTGATTTTACTTCGGGTTCTTGTTATGCTATGTCCGGCAATATGCAAAAGATTTCACATTATATTTTCATTATTACACCTGCAACTGTTGATATTTCGGGTGATTTCCAGGAAATTTTAAGTGGTTCCATTGATGTTCCGGATATTCAGCAGTAAGAATATTCAATAGGATAAGTATTTGATTTGCTGATAAAACATAAAACTTCCCGCTTTTTAACGGGAAGTTTTTAGTTCTGTTAAAAATACAGTTGGAAGGAAAAGAATATGTACGAAACAATTTATATTGAGAAAAATAAGACGACACGGTTTGGCGTGCATTTTTATGAAGATTCCACGCAATGGAATGTTTTTATGGATTGTTGCGGATTAAAAGATAAAAAAACAGCACTTATTTGTCATTATGATATCCTGAATGATACATGGAAGAGCTTTGCAGATATGTTCGCAAAAGAAGATGCTATGTTTATGACGGAGCAGACGGATTTGGACCGTGTAAAAGATTTTATGACAAATAAAAGAGACCAATATACATTTGTTATTCTTTGCGATGAATTGGTGATGAAGTGTTTATATAAAATGCTTACATCTGAGGATAATAGACTGGCTTATGTGTGTGTTCCGGCAACTGCTCAGGCTGTTTTCGAAGGGATTTCGATTTGTCCGCTTTTGGATAATTATGGAAATGTTTTGAGAAAAGAAATTTTACCTCTTGGAGTATACGTTGATTTTTCACTTCTTTCCAAGGCTACAGCTACGGAACTTCAGAATGTGTTTGCTTCGGCTTTTCGATTGGCTGTTTCATACAAGACATCCCTTTTTGAATGGATGATTGCAAATATGTATGAATTGACGGATATGGAAGAAGACGCTTTGTTTGAACTTCTTGAGCGTGGAATTCAGGTATGGAAGGAACGTATCGAAAAAGATACGGCCAAGGACAGAGCTATAGCTAAGTATGGAGAATACTTTTATAACCTGTTAAAGGCTTCTGGATTGGTATTGAGCTATGCAGATATGGTTACTTTATCCATGGTGTGTCAGACGTATTTATCATGGAAAAATGAATTTATTTCAATGGAAGAATTTTATGAAATTCGCGATATGTTTGTTTTATTTGGATTGTCTATTACAGAAACCGGCATAAAAGCAGAAGATTTGTGTAAGCTTTTGGATGATTTTGAATTTAACAATATGAATAAAGTTGATAGTTTTGTGTATATTCAAAAAGTCGGTAAGCTGATACTTGGTGATATTCCTTCAAAGGAATTGCTTTGTGAAGCAATAGAGCAGATTTACTATAATGAAGAATCAAATGAATAGATATCTTTTTAATGAGATATAAGCATAAAATTTGTATAATATGTGTTGTAAATATGAGGTATAAATGGAAACATTAAGATTTCAGGTTCCCGTTGAAATGGAAGGGGAACGCTTGGATGTTTGTATTAATGAATGGATTGATACAGTATCCAGGAGCTATCTGCAAAAATTAATTAAAGATGGTAAGGTTACGGTTAATGATAAAATTGTAAAACCCGGTTTATCTGTTAAAGTTGATGATGATGTAATTGTATGCCTTCCGGAGGCCGTAGAACCTGAAATTAAGGCCGAAAACATACCGTTAGACATTTTATACGAAGATAAGGATGTTTTGGTGGTAAATAAGCCAAAGGGGATGGTAGTTCATCCTGCAGCCGGGCATTATGAAGGAACTCTGGTTAATGCATTGATGTATCATTGCAAAGATGATTTATCCGGAATTAATGGTGTTATGCGTCCCGGTATCGTGCATCGCATTGATCGTGATACTACAGGCTCTTTAATTGTATGTAAAAATGATTTTGCGCACAATGCAATTGCAGCACAATTAAAGGAACATTCGATAAAGAGGATTTATAAGGCTATTATTACCGGTAATTTTGCAGAACAAGAGGGAACAATCAATGCACCGATAGGCAGGCATCCTACGGAACGTAAAAAAATGGCAATTAATCCAAATGGAAGAGAGGCCATTACACACTATAAAATTTTAGAACCGCTAAAAGGATATGCATATGCGCAATTCCAATTAGAAACCGGAAGAACCCATCAAATTCGTGTGCACATGGCGAGCAAAGGGCATCCGTTACTTGGAGATACGGTATATGGAAGCAATAAGGACCCATACCATACAAATGGCCAGGTTTTACATGCTCAGACTTTGGGCTTTGTACATCCGAGAACCGGTGAATATATTGAGGTAAATGCACCGATACCGGAATATTTTGATAAATTATTGAATAAGTTAAGAGGATAAAAGGGCATAAGCGTGCTGTTTTTAGATTTATATATTGAAATGTACATTATAAATAAAAAATCAGTCGAAATAATAAATATATTATGATATAATATATTCGTAAGATTAAGTCACATATTAGCTTAAAAAATATGTTTTGGGGGTAATTTTATGAATAGCAATACAATCATTACAATCGGAAGGCAATTTGGATCAGGCGGTCATGAGATCGGCGAAAAACTTGCTAAATCGTACGGGATTCCATGTTATGATAAAGAATTGCTTGCAAGAGCTGCGAAAGAGAGCGGTTTTTGTGAAGAAATGATTAAGAATCATGATGAAAGACCTACGAATTCTTTTTTATATAATCTGGTTATGGATACATATTCTATGGGATATTCAACAGGTGCATACGTAGATATGCCTATTGGCCAGCGAGTTTTTCTGGCTCAATTTGATACTATTAAAGAAGTAGCCAAAGAAGGTGCATGTGTTATAGTCGGCAGATGTGCGGATTATGCATTGAGTGAATGTGCAGATTGTATTAATATTTTTATTTATGCAGATTTGGATGTGCGAATTAAAAGAATTATGGAAAAATATAATGTTTCCGAAAAAGCAGCAAAAGACATGATCAGTAAGAAAGATAAACAACGTGCCAGCTACTATAATTATTATTCCAACAAAAAATGGGGTCAGGCATCTTCTTATAATCTGGCTATTGACAGTGGTGTGCTTGGAATTGATGGAACCGTTGAAATGTTGAAGAATTTTATAGATGCAGCAGGAAGAAAATAAGTTTTTTATAGGGACCGGTTATAGATGCCGGTCTCTTTTTTACGAATATTTGGATGCGAAAGAGTGTCTTTATAGACACACAACTCTTCGCAAAAGTCTAGTTTAACGCAGAGTTAACGTAATAAATAGTAGGTACTGCTGAATCATATTATTGTGTTCTGTGTTATTATAATACTATCATGCCACTTTATTATATTTCTGATTAGTATATATTATTTATAATTTATAATTGATAATTTAATAAAATTACCAATTTTAAAAGGCATCTAATTGATATATTATATTTTTAGATGCCTTCTAATGTTTTAAATTTTATAATGCTTTTAGTTAAAAATAACGATTATTATTCGTCTAAATTATCCGTAACATTTATGTCATCATTATCACTTGCTGCATGTTCATTCAGAATATCCGTTGAATCGGTTGATTTTTTTCCTTTATTAAATATTTTTTTTCTTTTTGCACGTTTTTGTTCTTGGACAAGTTTTTTCTCTTTCTTTTGATTTGCTTCAATTACTGCAGGAGGTAATAAATCAATAAATTGATTTGTATCTTCCAGTACATAATCGACGTTTATATATTTCTTTGTACTTGTGGGCAAATCTTTCTTTGTTAATTTTGTAACAAGTATGGTTTTGATTATTGCATACAAAACTGCAAACAAAGGCACACCAATAATCATACCGGTAACTCCCCACAATCCGCCAAATAAAGTGATTGAGAAAATAACCCAAAAACTTGATATACCTGTAGATTCTCCTAAAATTGCAGGGCCAAGTATATTGCCATCAAATTGTTGTAATAACAAGATAAATATAGCAAAATACAAGCTCTGAAGAGGATTAATCATGAATAACAATAAAATACACGGAATTGCACCGATAAAAGGTCCAAAAAACGGAATGATATTGGTGACACCAATGATTAAACCAAGTAAAACGGGATAATCAAAGCCTAATATTCTGCAACCCATGAAACATAAAACGCCAATAATAAATGAATCCAGTAATTTTCCGACAATAAAACCACTAAACTTGTGATTTACCATTCGAATATTTGCTATTAAAACGTTTGCAGTCTTGGTATTCAAAAAACCATAAGCTAATTTCTTAAATTGTCCGGCAAATTTTTCTTTGCTGAATAATACATAGATGGAAACGATTGCACCGATAATAATGTCCCATATGGCACCAACAAAATTAAAAACACCGGTTGACAATGTAGTAATAAGTTCTTGAATCTTTGGCAACAAATAACTATTTTTCCATTCATTGAACTGGGCAGAATAATTATCATAAGTATCAAGTATAAATGCTTCGAAATTTGGATTTTTTTCAAATAAGTCAGCAATCCACTTTTCGATATTAATTCTATATTGAGATGACTGGGCATAAATGTTTTCTATACTGGTTTTTACCTGAGGTATAACCGTGATAAAAAACAAACTTAATAAAGATATTACAATTATATAAGAAAATAATACAGACAATACACGACACCATTTAAAGGCAGTCTCGCTTAGCGGTTCGCTTCTCTTCTCTTTTTTTCGGAACAGTATAAAAACTTTGCGCTCAAACCAGTTAACCATCGGACATAACAAAAATGCAATTACAAGTCCGTCTATAATCGGAAAACATATATTGA
Organism: Lachnospiraceae bacterium; assembly: GCA_045590555.1. Taxonomy (GTDB): domain Bacteria; phylum Bacillota; class Clostridia; order Lachnospirales; family Lachnospiraceae; genus UBA3766. The sequence goes on from JAZNRC010000013.1 coordinate 37,965, forward strand.
TAATATTTCTGAAAATATTAAGAAATTGTGCATTATGGAAAACAAAATAATAAAATAAAATTGCGGATGCCAATACCAGAAATGCAGTTACGCCCCAGTGCAAATATTTTTTATCCCATTTAAAATTCATATGCATACCATCCTTGCGTTTTAAATCAATTTATCTTATTTGGCCCATTGTGTACGCGTATATTATACCATGATTTCGCCTTGCTCATCATGGTTCGCGCACATTCGCCAAATGTCTGCTTCGCAGTCGCTTGGCTCATTGTGTACGCGTATATTATATCATATTGTACTTTTATTGTGTTATAATTTCTAAAAAAATTAAGATTCTTATATATTTCTTTGCTAAAATGTAATACAATAAGATTGTTTAACGAAGAGTTAAATTCATTTATTTATAATATTAATTTACATTAGGACATGAAATGGAGAATATATGAAATTACAACAGGTTATGAGTCTGACTCGCAAAGCAATTGATGATTATCATATGATTCAAGAAGGTGATAAAATTGCGGTGGGAATATCTGGCGGAAAAGATAGTCTTACTCTTCTGCACGCGTTAAACGGCCTAAAACGCTTTTATCCGAATCGATTTGATATAATTGCCATAACCGTGGATTTGGGCTTTAAAAACATTGATTTTGCAGGAATTAAAGATATGATGGAACAATTGGGTGTTTCATACCATATTGTTACGACTGATATTTCTCAAATTATATTTGAAGATCGTAAAGAAACTAATCCCTGTTCTTTGTGCGCCAAAATGCGTAAAGGTGCTTTGAACCAGTTAGCGAAGGATTTGGGATGTAATAAAATTGCATATGCACATCATAAGGATGACGTAGTCGAGACAATGATGATGTCTCTGATATATGAAGGAAGAATACATACCTTTTCTCCTGTTACATATTTGGATCGAATGGATCTTACGGTAATTCGTCCACTAATGTATATGAATGAAGCTGATGTTGTTGGATTTGTGAATAAATTAAATTTACCGGTTTTAAAAAGTGCCTGTCCCGTAGATGGTCTTACCAAACGAGAATATGTAAAAGAACTTTTAAAATTCATTAATACCGAAACTCCCGGTGTAAAAGACAGAATGTTTTCTGCTATTCAAACAAGTATTATTCCTACAGAAGAAATGAAAAAATAATGAATTGTCACACTCACCAAAAGCGAGGAATATAAATGGAAAATCAGAATTATCATGAAGAACTTATGAAAAAAAATATATTAAAATTACGAGAGTATTATCGTACTCTTCCGGCATTTTGTCAGGAATATTTTCTAGGAACCGCACAAACCATTTCTTCCAGGACTCAACTTGCATATGCTTTTGATTTAAGGGTTTTCTTTGATTATATTCATCAATTCAAACCGGGGTATCAGAACATCAATATTACGGAATTTAAACTGTCAATTTTGAATGATATATCAAGACGTGATATTCTGAATTTTCTGGAGTATGTTTCTTATTATGTAAAAGATGGTAAGGAATACACCAATGATGAGAAAGGTAAAGCGCGTAAATTGGCAACTTTACGTAGCTTTTATCGATATTTTTATCGAAATGAAATGATTCAATCCAATCCTGCCGCTTTGGTTGATATGCCTAAAATACATGAAAAGGAAATTATTCGATTAGATATTAATGAAGTTGTTGAACTTCTTGATCTTGTTGAGAATGGTGATAAACTCACGAAAGGCGAAAAACGGTATTATGAAAAAAACAGCTTACGTGATTTTACTATATTAACGGTCATGCTTGGTACCGGTATCCGTGTTTCTGAATGTGTGGGTTTAAATATAACCGATTTAGATGTGGAAGAAAATCGTTTTAAGGTTCGAAGAAAAGGCGGCAATGAAAGTATAATATATTATGGTGAAGAAGTTGCGGCTGCGTTGGAACGTTATTTAATCCAACGTGAACATATTATTCCGTGTGAAGGTAGTGAAAATGCGTTATTTTTATCAATTCAAAAGAAAAGAATGAGTGTCCGTGGCATGGAAAATATGGTAACAAAATATACGGAAAAGTTAAACTGTTTGAAACGAATTACTCCTCATAAATTACGTAGTACATTTGGTACGAATTTATATCGCGAAACACAGGATATATATATGGTGGCAGACTTCCTCGGACATCGTGATGTAAATACAACACGAAAACACTATGCTTCCATATCCGATGATAAAAGAAGAACAGCCATTCGTAAATTTAAATTGCGGGAAGAAGAATAGAGAGAGCACATTTTGGTGCTCTCTTCTCTTTTGTGAAATGTATGAAAGGAATTTGATAATATTTATTTAATTTCATAACTATAATAAGGAATAATAATGGAGTCTCCGCTTAACAGATCATCTGCACTATCAAGATGATTAATTGAAATGACTTCATTAATATATTCTGTATGATTATCATAACCTAATTCATAATTACTATCAGCAATCATCCATAAACTATCACCGGGTTCTACATAATATGTAGTATAATATTTATGTAATGTATCATTGTTTTCAGCTTTAATATCTTTAGAAAATATTCCTGCGGTTAAAGCAAAAACAGTTCCTAATATTAAACTAAGAGATAAAAATACTAATCTGCGTTTCCATTCTCTTTTGATACGATTCTGTTTATGTATGTTATATTTTTTAAAATTATAATATTTTGTATAAATAAAATGCACAATAGGTTTTAGTAAAGAAATAATAATATTCATAAAAGAATCTTTAATCATATTAAAAATCCCAACGAAAGTTACTTCTAATTTTAATTTTTTTGTTTTCATACAGTCACCTCTTATTTAAACCGAACGTTTGTTACGAACATCTGTTTGTTACAGTATACGAACTTTTGTTCGCATTGTCAATAGCTTTTATCAAAAAAATCGAACAAAATTTCGGAATATATGTTTGCTTTTTTGGAAGAGATGTGTTAATATGATTTTATCAGAGGAAGGAGGCGCCTTATGAGTAAAGGTAAAATATCCGCAAAACAAAGAGAAATTTTAGAGTTTATTAAAGCTGAGATTCTGCAGCGAGGTTATCCGCCTGCCGTGCGTGAAATTTGTGAGGCTGTTCAGTTGAAATCTACTTCTTCCGTCCACTCTCATCTTGAAACACTTGAAAAGAACGGTTTTATACGTAGAGATCCTACCAAACCTCGTGCCATTGAAATTATGGACGAAGATTTTCAATCGGTACGCACGGAATCATTCCATACAAATAATACACCGGAGATGGTTAATATTCCTGTGGTTGGTACTGTTGCTGCAGGACAGCCTATTTTGGCACAGGAGAATATTGAAAGTTATTTTCCCATGCCTGTACATATGGTTCCCAATGCTGACACTTTCGTATTAAAAGTAAAAGGTGAAAGTATGATTAATGTCGGAATCTATGATGGGGACAGTATTTTTGTTGAGAAATGTGAAACTGCAAGAAACGGTGATACTGTTGTTGCTTTGGTTGATGATTCTGCAACGGTAAAAACTTTTTATAAAGAAGACGGACATTATCGTTTACAACCCGAAAATGATACCATGGACCCTATTATTGTGGAAGAATGTCAAATTCTTGGTAAAGTATTTGGCGTATTTCGTTTATGGCATTAAATATATTTTTTTAAAAGATACACAAGAAAAAGAATCCCGGAGCAAGATATATTACTCCGGGATATTTTTAATATAGAATTATTTTTTGATTTTAAGCAAAATCTTTTGCATCCATACAGATACCATCACGCCAAATACGCTCTAAATCGTAAAATAAGCGATTTTCATTGTCAAAAATATGAACAATAATATCCGCATAATCCATCAGAATCCAATTTGCGCTCTCGTATCCTTCTATCTGTTTCGGCATTGCACCTGCTTTTCCTAAATCTTTTTCAACGGAATCAGTCAGAGCTTGAATCTGGTTACGGTTTTTTCCTTCGGCTATGATAAAATAATCAGCCAGTACACTAACTTTACTAATATCAATTACACGTATGTTTTCTGCCTTCTTCTCTTCTAAGGCATTCATTGCAATTTTAACCATTTCTTTCGAATTCATATTTGATTTGCTCCTTTTTGCATTTGATACATTATCAATGTTTATTATAAATATTTTTTGTAATATTCAAAAGTTTCATGGGTCATAGGTTCAATTTCCATATTCTTTTTGGATTTTTTTGTTTCAAGATATTCCAAGGTATCTTTAAGAATATGTGCCGTCACCTTGTTTAAATCATCCATAGCAAGTTGACGGTAATAAGGCAATTTTTCACTATGTTGACGTCCGGGTTCTATATAATCGGAAACAAATATAATCTGCTCCGTTAGATTCATGGAAGGTTTTCCGGTTGTATGATAATAAATTGCGCTCAATACTTCCTTGTTGTGTATATTATAAGATTCATATGCCAGTAAAGCTCCTGTTTTTGCATGCAAAAGTTCAGGATTTCGTCTCTCTACTGCGGTGATTATAACATTATATTTCGCGCAAAGAGACATTTTTTCGTCCTCATCAATATATTTTGCACAATCATGCAAAAGTGCTGCCAAACGGGCAGATTCGAGATTACAGCCCCATTTAATTGCAAGCTTTGTTGCGGTATCAACAACCCCCATGGTATGGATAAAACGCTTAGGTTTTAAATTTTCTTTTAATTTATGATGAATTTTTTCGGTTTTATCATCGTATAAATCATGGCGATAAATGTAATCTGCAACTTTATATGGAATAGGCAAAAAATCAGGACATATATTTGTGTGACTTTTTCTGTATTTGCGGATTGCTGTTGAAGAAACATCCATAGGTGAACAATGAATAAATGAGATGTCAGCATTGTATTGTTCTCTTAATTCTCGTGCTTTTTCTTTTTCTGCAAATTCCGTACCTTCTTCTGTATCATCTTCTATACGCGTTGCACATAAAAGGCTGCAGTTATCAAAAATATATTGAGAATTACGCCATTTTTCTATCGAAAAAAGACTATCAGTACCAAAAATAAAATATATCTGCGCGTTTGGATATGTGTCTTTGAAAAATTGAATGGTATCACAGGTATATGTGTTTCCTTCTCTTTTGATTTCAATATCACTAACAACAAATCCTTCTGTTTCGGTTGCTGCCAATTTAGTCATTTCATAACGAAAATAAGAATCGGTTACGTCTTTTTTCATATAAGAAATGCCTGTAGGAATTAAATAAATCTCAGATAATCCATATTCTTTCATTGCCGCTTCGGCAATCATTAAATGACCATTGTGAATCGGGTCAAAAGTACCGCCAAGGATACCGATTTTTTTGCTTTCCATTTTATATCCTCATTTATGCATTATAAGATAAATAATCTTAAACAGCTTTGAAAAAAGATATTAATACATTATTTGGGTAATACAATTTGTTTGTTATCTTTATTTTCTTTATACAAAACAATTTTTTTGCCGATTACATGTACAACATCCGAATTAGTTCTTTCAGCAAGCGTATGGGCAATTTGCTTTGGATCATCCATACAGTTCTTTAAAACGGCAATTTTTATTAATTCATGTGTATTAAAAGCTTCCGCAATAGCATTTGTAAATTCCGGTGTCAGACTGGATTTGCCAATCTGAAACAGCGGATCTAAATTAGATGCCAAAGATTTTAAATATGCTCTCTGTTTGCTTGTCATTTCCATGTTATTTTCTCCTGATATCATAGTAAATATGTTAAATAAATACTTCTAAAATAATTACATGTCTTTTTATGACTTATAATAATCAAACTGCAAACCATACATACGTACGGTGTCGCCTTCCTGAATTCCTAATGCTTCCAATTGCTCCAAAATACCGTTTTCTTTCATGAATTTCTGGAAGAACTGGAATCCTTTTTCAGACTCTAAGTTTGTATAGCCTAACATCTTCTCGATTCGCGGACCTTCTACAACGTATTCTTCTTCATCTTCATCGTATTCTACTGTAAACGGTTCGTTAGAAAGAGGCATTTCCATTTCAGGGAAGTATTCTTGTTCAAAAATGATGGGTTCGTCTTCTGTTTCATCTAGAATTTTTTGAACATAATATAAAAGTTCTTTTAAACCGGTTCCACTAACTGCGCTGATGGGAAAAACGGCATAACCCTGAGGTTCAAATTCATTTTTAATTCTTGTCAAAGGATCTGTAATTTTCTCATCGTATATCAATTCGCCATTTTCATCGATATCTATCGCTTCCGGTTCTGTTTGTACAATGGCATCCATTTTGTTGGCTGCAATCACTTGAGGACGTTTGGCAATTTCCGGATTATATTTTTCTAATTCTTTGTTAATCGCATAAATATCTTCGATTGGATCTCGTCCTTCTGTGGAAGCCGCATCCACAATATGAATTAATACTTTGGTTCTTTCGATATGTCTAAGGAATTGATGTCCAAGCCCTACGCCTTCTGAAGCACCTTCTATCAACCCGGGAATATCGGCAATGACAAAGCCTCTGGCATCCGGTAAATCAACAACGCCAAGATGAGGATTGATGGTTGTAAAATGATAGTTTGCAATTTCCGGTCTGGCATTGGTAACTCTGGATAAAAATGTAGATTTTCCTACATTTGGATAACCTAAAAGACCAACATCAGCAATAACTTTTAATTCCAAATAAAGTTCTAATTCCTTTGCAGGTTGTCCGGGCTGAGCATATTTAGGTGCCTGCATGGTTGAAGTTGCATAATGCTGGTTGCCATTTCCGCCTTTTCCGCCTTTTAAAATCAAGAATTCTTTTGTATCACCGGACATATCAACAATTACTTTGCCGCTGTTAACTTCTTTAATGACCGTCCCCTCAGGAACTTTGATGCGAATATCTGCGCCATTTTTACCGCGACAGTTGCGTTTGCCACCTTCCTGGCCATGTTCCGCACAATATTTGCGAATATGACGAAAGTCTGTTAATGTATTCATTCCTTTATCCACAATAAAATAAACGCTGCCGCCATCGCCACCGTCACCGCCGTCCGGACCACCATCCGGTACATATTTTTCTCTTCGGAAGGAAACATGCCCGTCTCCACCTTTTCCGCTACGTACATATATCTTTGCTCTATCTGCAAACATTAAAGCCACCACCTGTCATTTACAATAAGTTACTAATTCATATTATAAAATGTTGTATTTGTTCTATACAATTATATTCTATAATTTTAAAATAAGCCCCAAACACACGATTTGGGGCTTAAGGTTAAACATTATTTTTCAACAGGATATACACTTGCCTGCTTCTTATCACGGCCCTTGCGTTCAAAACGAAGAACACCGTCAACCAAAGCGAACAATGTATCATCTCCACCGATACCAACATTAACACCGGGATGAATCTTTGTTCCGCGCTGTCTGTATAAAATGTTACCTGCTTTAACGAACTGTCCGTCAGCTCTCTTCGCACCTAATCTCTTGGATTCCGAATCTCTACCGTTCTTAGTAGAACCAACACCCTTTTTATGTGCAAATAATTGAAGGTTCATATTCAACATAGGTCTACACCTCCTTGTAATCAACTGATAAATATTTCTTGCCATACTGATTTTGAATTCCTTCAAGTCCTAAAACTAATGAATCCATTAATAAAACAGCTTCTGCGGAAGGATGTTCTTTGATAAGAATTTCGGTTGTTCCGTCTTCATATGTTTCTGCAAGAACTAAATCGCCGGTAAATTTCTCCAGAGAATTAGCCGTATTAATAATTAAAACAGAAACAGCAGAACAAATTATATCCTTGCCATAGTCATCGTATTCGGCATGCCCGAATGCCTGTAACTGCCTGTATTCATCGTTGTGCTTAGAAATCAAAATCTGAATCATAATTTACTGATTAAGCGTTAATCTTCTCGATCTTTACGCGTGTGAAAGACTGTCTATGACCATTTTTCTTGTGATATCCGGTCTTTCTCTTGTACTTGTATACAATAACTTTCTTATCTCTACCCTGTTCCATAACAGTTGCAGAAACAGTAGCCTTAGCAACGTCGTCACCTACTTTTAAAGTGTCATCGCTGATTGCTACAACCTGATCAAATGTAACAGCATCTCCTGCTTCTCCGGCAAGCTTTTCTACTTTAATTACATCGCCTTCAGAAACTTTGTACTGTTTTCCACCTGTTGCAATAATTGCGTACATAAGGCACCTCCTTATTTCCATTACTCGCTAGTTTTGGTGATGCAAAAGGGCATACTTATACCTAACTATGCGGCATACTCACATATATTAGCATGTCAAGGGATTTTATGTCAAGTATTTTTTGTAAAAATATAGAAGAAAGAATACAAGATTCTACATGAAATGGTTTTATACTATAAAACGGAGTACCGTTTCCGATACTCCGCTGTTTTGTCTTTTATAATTCGCTCATAAGCTTCATCTTGTAGCTTGTAAACTCATCATTGGTAAGCATTCCTGTCTTTTCGAGATCCATAAGCTTCTTAACCTTGCCCTGGAACTCATCCATATCAGCATAAGGTGCAAAAATGTCATCAATGAATTCCTGCTTCTTAGCCTGATAATCACCTTCGGAGATAAGTCCGATGCCGGGAAGTGCAATGTAAAGCTGAACTTTAGTGATATAATCTTCTACTGCACCAACTTTACGTAACAATTCAACTTTCTTTGCATGGAAGTCAAGCTCAGATAACCAATCGCAAGACTTTAACGCCATTAATCTTTCAACAACAATCTTGAATTCAGCAACGGATGCCCAAGGTGCATTTACGAACTCTTCAATAACAGTACTCTGTTTCTTTTTGAATTCTGTTTCGCTAATCAATTTTGCTTTTACAAGTACAGGCCACTTATTGAGTTTCTTGATTAATGTATCAATGGAATCCATCTGTGAAACATCAATAATATCAACCAAAGCCTGAACCTTAATTGCATACTCATCAGCTGAAAGCATTTCGCAATCTCTTAAAATAGGCCAACGCTCTAACTTCTTCTGAAGAACTTCTAAACTATCATTAGCACTATATTCAACTTCTTTCAGAACAGATGCTTTCTTCTCCTGGAATTCAGCTTCTGAAATCATACCGCCAAGCTTGATGTAAGGAAGTCTTTCAACGTTGCGCTTGTATTCGTCAAGATCATCAACATCCGTATTACAACATTCTTTGATGATATCAACTTTGCGAGTTTCAAATTCTTTTTCAGAAAGCATACCGCAGTCTTTTAATACAACTAACTTCTGTACTTTTTCGTTGAAGTCTGTCATGCCGCAAAGTTCACTTACGAGTTCAAGCTTCTTAGCTTCAAATTCTTTATCATTCAACATACCGCAATCTTTCAATACATAAAGCTTCTTCATGCGGTTTTCAAAATCTTCAGAATCCTTCTTCTCTTCCTTAACAGGAGCGGGCGCGGGTGCCGGAGCAGGTGCAGGTGCAGGAGCAGGTGCCGGAGCGGGTGCTACGGGTTTTGCCTGCATAACTGCAGAACCAACTGCTGAAGATTCATTATTTACAACTGAACTTCCTGATGATAATAAAGAAGAACCGGGCTGTGTAGCCATATGTAAAGGTGATTCTTTTTTGATTACCATATTCTGTGTTACAGGTGTATCGCTCTTGATTACCGTCATCTCGGGCTTAGGAGCCGGAGCAACCGGTGCAGGAGCTACAGGAACCGGAGCCGGAGCAACGGGTGTAGGTACAGTAGGTCTTCCAATAGGCTGGCTCTGTGTTGTGGCCTGTCTAACCTCTGCGGTTGCACCTGCTGAACTTTCCTTGATACTACCTAAAATTTCAATAACTGTATCAATATCTTTGATTGAAGGGAAAATTGTCTGAGCCTTCTTGGTACCGTATAAACTTGTAATACGAGTATTCATAATTAAAGCCTGATTTCCCTGATATTCCCCTTTGAATACTTCTCTGACATCTGAGATGGGATATTCAAAATTATCGATATAGCCGTTACGACCTTCTTCGTTACAAATATATCCTTTACCAGAAATCTTTGTATCCTCGATTTTTAAGAAAAGCTTTTCTCCGCCTTTCAACAGCTTATTTTTAATGCTGCCGCTGTAATTACATGTAAAAACTTGAGCACCTGCCATTAAAATAACCTCCCTTTCGTTCCCTTTATACACATCTATGCTATCTTTTCATTCAAGCGATAAAAAATCCGCTTTCATAGGAAAACGGCATAATCGCATAAATTACGCAAAGCACGATTTATAAGTATAATACCAATAAAATGGACATTTTTCAAGTCTTTTTTAGCAATATTATACTAAAATTTGTTCATATATTGTTTTATCACATTTTTTACGAGTTAATTCAACCAAACCAAGCCGTGTGAAGCCCCAAATACGAGCAGGATTTACATCATTTTTTAATACATTTGTAAGCGTTTTTATTAATTCTTCTCTGTATTCTTTGGTTTCCATGTTTATGAAATCAATTATTATGATTCCTGATAAATTTCTCAGATAAATCTGTCTCGCAATCTCCTCTGCTGCTTCTGTATTTACCTTAAAATATGTTTCCTCACGATTGGATTTTTTATCATATTTACCGGAATTAACATCGATAACCGTCATGGCTTGCGTAGGTTCTATATACAGGAATCCGCCACATTTTAACCATACCTTATCCGACAAAGCTTCTGAGAGCTTGCTTTCTAAACCATATAATACTTTCAAAGAGACAAGACAATCTTCGTAAAAGTGAAGTTTCTCCATCAAATTCGGATAGTGTTCCGACATGAAAATTCCGATTTCTTCATATATCTCTTTGTCGTCCGTCAGAATTTTTTCAAAAACAGCGCCATCATCTGTAGTTAATGCGGAAATTAACTCCTGATATTTCGGAGTCGGTTCAAAAAGTACGGAATAATCACTTCGATGAGTTGCTTTTTCCAATAAATCTTTATAAATATCGTCATCTACACGTATATTGCATGTCGCAGACGCTTCCTTGCCCTTGGAAGGCTCTTTTATCACTTGAATCATGCAATTATCTCCCTGTGCAAAAGACTTGCCGGGACGCGTTAAGTTTTGGCCTTTTTGCAGATCGTCCAACTTGATAAAACATTTACGCTCTCCTGCAATTCGAAGGAATGCGGCATTAATATTGGGCACAATATCCATAACTTTTGCAATGCAAATCATGCCTTCCATGCGCCCGTGTTCTTCATCTGTGGTCAGTCGCATAAGCTTATTGTCACAGATAAAACAACCATGAATTTTGCCCTTCCTGCGCACTAAAACAAGACTGCCCTTGTTCGGCAGGTTCTGATATAATTTACCATCTTGATTTTTGAGTGCGGGTTTAATCATGGCGGAACCTCATTATAATATAAAACGACTTATTAAAAACGCTTTTGATTATGTCATCGACATGTTAAAATACATCTCCAACCTCTCCCAGCGAAAGATAACCGCCGGTTGGGGCATCAGTAAACGTATCTTCTCGTGTTATCTGAACAGCGTTGGAATCATATTCTTTGCCATAAAAGCCTGCCAGACATTCTAAAACGGCACCGGGCTTTACATTTCCGGCACTACTTGCATCCACAAGCATATAAATGGTGCGTTCATCAAGCGCTTTTAACTCATAAACGGCATCTTTTAGATTGCGTTCGATTACACTTTTAGCAGTCTTTTTGGTATAAAGTACTTCTGTGTTTGTGTGAAATTGCGCTACCGCTTCGGTCAAATTATAATCCGGAGCATAACCATCTTTCCAACTCAAACGATAAGATGCGGCTTTTACCGATGCCATGGCATTCTTGGCATTGTCCGGCAAGATTCGCATCCCTGTAATTAACATACCTTCTGCCATTTGTGCATTTAAGCGGGCAATCATATCTTTCGCTGTAGTAACCGAATCAGCTTCAATATCGAAATATTCGCCTTCGCTTTCTACACCAACTCCTAAAGGTGCGGCAAAAGACATAATCTGATGCGGGCTAAAACCCGTAGAATAAGCAATATCGATGTCGCTTCGGCGAATTGCCTTCTGGAAATATCTCATAATATCCAAGTGGCCGATGAAACGAAGCGGGCCTTTCTTGGAAAATTTGATTCTTAATTTCATTTATTCCTCTCCTACTCAAAACAGAACTTTCCGCTACCATAAACCGCAGCACCGCACCCTTGACATTTTTCTTTACAGTTAGGGGTGATTTCGCCCTTCTTGGCACGTTCCCATTCGCGTTTTAAAAATGCCTTGGTTACTCCGATATCAATAAAATACCAAGGAAGAATTTCGTCTGTGCTGCGTTCTCTTTCGTTGTAAAATTCGATGCTTAAACCGTTTTTATCAAATGCTTCCAGCCATTTATCATAGTGGAAGTACTCATTCCATGCATCAAAAACACAACCTGACTTATATGC
>JAZNRC010000014.1:0-38004 GCA_045590555.1 Lachnospiraceae bacterium
ACCATCGCATAAGCGGTGGTTCTTTTTTCGTGGATGTGTAATGGTTGAGATTTGTATATATTCTTCTTAGGGACGCTTTCGCTCGGTTGTCCTACGTAACGGTACATAAGGCTGTAAAGCACACAGCCTAAGTACCGACGAGTACAAACGCCCTGTGAAGAATATATACAAATCTCAACCTGTTTACTGTATTAAAGAAAAAGATTAAAAATTTTGAAACACCGCAAGCGATTTCTTTGATATTATTTTATTATGAAATGACTTGTATTTTAGTATTTGGGTTGATATGATAATTTTAGTATTCGTTTTAGGAGAAAAGTGGGAATGAGAATAAGAAATTTAGTGATATATGTTATGTTTAGTTTTGTAATATGTATGTCAGCCTGTAATAATGTGTCCGAAGAGAATGTATCTGCAGAAACTTCTATGGAAGTGAATCAAAGCGAGTCTGTGGAGTCGGAGGAGAACGAACTTGCAGACGATGTTGTTGCGGATGAAAAGGAAGAAGTCGAGATTTCCGTTTCATTTAAAGAAAAGGTATTTTCGGATGCATATTCTTATGAAGAAAAAGATGAATTTGCCTTTGAATATATGAGTGCTTGTGCGAAAGAGATGAGTCCAAGTATTCATTTACTTCCTTTTGACGAAGTGGGTGAATATGAACGTAGCGAAGCAGAACCGCTTTCAGAGATTGATATTCCTGAATACGTGACGGTTATAGCCCTTTACAAAGGTGATATCGGTTTGGACGGCGTGGAAGAGATTGCACTTGTTATGGAAATTTATGTGCAGGGAGAAGATGAGAGTGACTTTTTTGATGCGGACGGACAACGTATGTTGATTTTATATCGGGAAAAAGAAGATGGTACCTATGAGTACTGGAAAGAAAATCGAGGTGTGGTAGCTGGAAAATATGAAGGCGGTATGATGGGAGATGCCTTTTCCGGTATTCAAATTAAAGATGGGGAATTGTGTGTATATTCATACGGCGGTTCCAGTGACCGTTGGAGCTACGATTACTTTTTCAATTTGCGTGATGGCGAATTGATGCTGGAACGTATGGAGTGGACAGAACTGTGTACTCTTAACGCTAATATGATAAAGGGAACTGTTTTTTATGAAGAAGGCAGGGAAGTGACATATGCCTATCCGGGTTGTGATACGGAGAATAAAATATTATATAGTGAAGAAACTTTCGAACCGTTTATAAATTCATTCGAGGAATCGGTTTCATATGGTACGAATTATCCTAATTTTGATTACCGCGGCCCAATGCCTTATGTCCCGCGTTTGGATTTTGATGGAACTATGGGGTATCATGCTTCCACATGGGAGGTTCAGCCTGTGCAGAATGCAGATGCGGTATTGGATGAAATTATGAATGTCTATTATCCGGATATGACTCGCGTAGAGATAGGATACAGTGATGAAGTTATTTCCAACAGAGTAGAATTTCTGGGATATGAGTTTCCGACCTATTATTACGAGGACGATAAAGGAAATTCTTTATATTACATGCGTATGTGCCAGGAACGTACATGGGAAGGCGAGAGTGGAGCCTGTGTGGTACACGTGATTTATTATACCGTTATGGAAAATGGTAAGCTTGTGTATGCTGTAAGATATGAGGTAAATGATGCTACCGGTGAAATAATTTGGGAAGAAGCAGACTATGTTTACTAGTCTTCAAGAGAAACGGGCCGGAGAGGATTTTATATAAAAAACTTGTAAAATATAATCTTATTTGATACAATAACCTCGGTTTTATATTAAAATGAAACCAAAATATAATTTCATATTCTAGAAGAAAGGAAAAGTAAAATGAAAAAAAGAAGATTATTAGCAAGTCTTCTTCTGATGATTTTACTCACAAGTACTGTTGCACTGAGCGGATGCTCAGGTGATAAGGAGAATTCCTCTTCATCAATCACCATCGGAATTCCTCAGGACATTGAGGACAGTCTTGACCCCCACGATATGCTGGCGGCAGGAACCAAGGAAATCTTTTTCAATGTCTACGAAGGCTTATACAAAGCAGATTCCGACGGTAATTTAGTGCCCGCAGTAGCAAGTGGTGTGGAAATTTCAGAAGACGGACTGACCTATACCTTTACGGTTAAGGAAGGTGTGAAGTTCCATAACGGAAATTTAGTTACGGCGGAGGATATCAAATATTCAGTTGAAAAATTCGCCGATATTGAGGGTGGTGCACCTTCGATAGCGGCGTTTTCTAATATTGAGGCTGTAGAAATTACGGAAGATGGCGCGGTGGCAATTAAGCTTGCACAGCCGGACAGTGATTTTCTTACAATGCTGTCTACCATTGAGGCGGCAATTATCCCTGCGGATAACGCAGATCCGGATGCAAATGCCATTGGTACCGGCCCTTATAAGTATGTATCACGTTCCCCTTTGACCAATGTAAAAATGGAACGTTTCGATGATTACTGGGGTGAAAAGGCCCATATTGAAAAGGTTACTTTTAAAATTTGTGCAAATGCGGATACCATTGCCATGGAATTAAACGGTGGTTCCATCGATATGTTCTCAAGATTGACCACTGCCCAGATGGCAGAGCTTGATATGGAAAAATACAATGTGTTGGAAGGCAATATGAATCTGGTTCAGGCTTTGTATTTGAACAATGATTTTGAGCCTTTTAGCGATGTGCGCGTGCGTCAGGCACTTTGTTATGCAGTAAACCGTGAAGAAGTATTGGATTTCGTATCTGACGGTAAGGGAACCATTATCGGAACCAGTATGATTCCGGCATTCGGTAAATATTATGATGAAAGTCTTTCAGAGATGTATCCTTATGACGTGCAGAAGGCCAAAGACCTTTTGGCAGAGGCAGGCTATGGGGACGGATTTACTTTTACAATTACAGTGCCGTCTAACTATCAGCAGCACGTGGATACTGCCCAGGTTGTGGCAGAACAGTTAAAAGATATAAATGTAACTGCAGAAATCCAGTTGGTTGACTGGAATACCTGGTTGAGCGAAACTTACAGTAACCGTAATTATGAAGCAACCGTAATCGGCGTGGATGCACCTCAGCTTACGGCTACGGCCTTTTTGGACCGTTTTGTAAGTACGGCAGGAGATAACTTTGTAAATTATGAAAATGCGGATTATGACGTGGCTTTTGCAAATGCTATGGCAACCACGGACGAAGCGCAGAAGGTTGTGTATTTTAAGGAATGTGAGACCTACCTTGCAAAAGATGCGGCAAACGTATACATTCAGGACTTGCCAGAGTTCACCGCGTTAAGCAAGGAATACGCCGGATATGAATTTTATCCCATGTATGTGATGGATGTGTCCAAGATTTATATTGTGGATGCATCGGCAGAGTAAAATTTTGATTTGTTTGTAATATGAATTCTCGGATTTGACAATATTCTGACGGTTTTGTGTGAACATTTTTATTCCATAAAGGACCGTTTAAGAACGTCGGCACTTAACGAGTACAAATGAAATGCAGTACGAGTTTAGTGTCCGTTACGATTCTTAACCGAGTGAGAACGTGTCCTGTTGGAATATAAAATGATTCACACAATCGTAGGATAAAAGCAAATCCGAGAATTTGATGAGAGAAAGGAGACTGTAAGATGGCAAAGTACATGTTGAAGAAAATTTTAATGCTTGTACTGACCCTTCTTGCGGTCTCTTTTGTGGTGTTTATGGCCTTTTCTATTTTACCCGGAGACCCTGCACTGCAGAAACTGGGCACGGAAGCAACACCGGAGAAACTGGAAACCATGCGAGAGCAGATGGGCTTAAATGATCCTTTTATGGTGAGATA
This sequence comes from Lachnospiraceae bacterium, assembly GCA_045590555.1. Classification (GTDB taxonomy): domain Bacteria; phylum Bacillota; class Clostridia; order Lachnospirales; family Lachnospiraceae; genus UBA3766. The sequence continues at coordinate 3,806 of JAZNRC010000014.1, forward strand.
CGGTAAGTGGTTATTGGGTATGCTTACCTTTGACTTCGGGAAATCATATTCGTATTCTATGAGTGTTACGGATTTAATCGGAGATAAAATTTTTATCAATTTTACAATGTCGGCCTTAGCCCTTGTGATTGTGTGCGCGGTATCCATTCCTTTGGGAATCTATACGGCAAAACGCGTGGGTGGCGTGGTTGATAAAATTTTTATCGTAATCAATCAGTTGTTTATGTCTGTACCGCCGTTCCTACTGGGTCTTCTTCTGACCTTTGTATTTGGCTTGACCTTCCGTTTGTTTACGCCGGGGGGCTATATTGATTATCATGATAATTTTATAGGTTTTGTAGGGTATCTTATTTGTCCTGCCATCGCCATTGCTTTGCCGAAATGCGCTATGTGTATCCGCCTGTTAAAAGCAAATATTCTGGAAGAGGCGAAGAAGGATTATGCAAGAACAGCTTATAGTCGCGGAAACAGTACCACGAGTATGTTGTACCGCCATATTCTGCAGAATGCCATTATGCCTACGATTACTTTTATCGGAATGGTTGTGGCGGATATGATTGCGTCCGGCATTATCATCGAGCAGGTATTCGGTATTCCGGGACTGGGAAGAAGTCTTTTATCGGCTATATCGACAAGAGATTACCCCGTGGTTATGGCCATTGTAATGCTGATAGCGGCGGGAATTGTAATTATCAGTACGGTGACAGATTTAATTTATGCCTGGGTAGATCCGAGAGTCAGGGTGACCGGAGAGGAAGGATAAGGCATAAATTTACAAAGGTTCAAAGGGAAGTTGTTAAAAGATTCTATTTTGGACGCAAAGTGACTGAATTTTGGCGGTGTAATAGAGAGGAAACTTTGAATTTGATGGAGATATTATGAAAAACATTAAGATAAAAAAGACAGTTTATATTGTATTTGTTATAGTAGGTTTGTTTATTGTTCAAACTTTTGCAAGCAAGTTAGGTGGTTTCATTGCTGATTTATTTCAATATGCAGTGATTGATAAAGACGATACATTTATGAGTATCTCTGTGCATCATATTATTCAGATGATAGTGGCTTTAGTGCTTATTTTTGTTATCAGTAAGAAAAGTGATTTAGAATTTTGGTTAAAGCCGAGGTTAAATAAGAGCGGTATACTATATACGACGATTTTTGCTATTGTCATTTTAATATATGTTCTTATTAGTTATGTCGTTGGATATTCACTTAATGCAATTGTGCCATACGCATATGAGTTAAATGTAGCAAATGTATTAGGAACATTAGGGTTTCAACTGTTTTTATCAGGAACATCAGAAGAAATTTTGTTTAGAGCATTTCCGATTACCGTTCTTGGTGGAGTGATAGGAAAAGATAATAAAAAAGGTTATGCATTTATTATTGTAATAGCCTCGGTACTATTTTCTGTTGCACATATCCAATGGTCATTGTTTCCTGTTTCATTAACTTTTTCATGGTTTCAGTTGATTTATGCATTTATATTAGGTATAGCGTATGGATTTACATATGTGAAATCAGAAAGTATTATTTACCCCATGATTATGCACGGATTGAGCAATTTCTTTATGGTGGGAATTGGGTATATATTTATGGCTGTGATGAGTTGATATATAGTTAAGAGCATGCCCAAATTTCAGTTTCACGAAGCCTTTCACCATATCGACACATCATAACGCTTCGAATGAAAGGATAAAATAATGAAAAAAACAACCACCAACAAAAACTTCATCATAGGTTTCTGTATGGTGCTGGCAGTGCTTGTATTTGCGCTGGCAGGTCTTGTTTTTGCGCCTTTTGATCCGGAGGAAATGGATGCGGCATCAAAGCTTGCAGCGCCGTCGCTAAAGCACTGGTTTGGCTGTGATAATTTCGGCAGGGATATTTTAAGCCGTGTACAGCAGGGAACGAGAATGACCTTATTGATTGGTCTTAGTTCTACAGCAATCGGTGCAGTAATCGGTACTGTTTTAGGTGCGGTAATGGGGTATTTCGGAGGCCTTTTGGACGAAGGCCTGATGCGTGTGATTGACGTGTTGTTTGCGATTCCAAGTATCCTGTTGGCTCTGATTTTTATCAGTCTTTTCGGTACGGGAACTTTCAATGTAATTCTTGCTTTGGGCTTTGCCATTGTGCCAAGCTTTGCGAAGATGGTTCGAACCGAGTTTATGAAACAGAGAGAAATGGATTATGTCAAAGCTGCAAAACTGATGGGCGCGGGTCGAGGCAGAATTCTTTTTGTGCATATTTTACCCAATGTTATGCCCACGCTTTTAAACTGCGTCTTAATTTCTTTGAATAATGCGGTTTTAGCGGAAGCGGGTATGAGTTTCTTAGGGATAGGCGTACAGCCGCCCCAGGCAAGCCTTGGACGTATGCTTTCGGAGGCGCAGGGATATTTGCAGACAGCGCCTTTTTATACCATATTCCCGGGCCTTGTGATGATTATTATGCTTCTCGGCTTCGGTCTTATGAGTGAGGGAGGAGGTTTGAAAGATGCTTTCCGTAGAAAATCTTAAGATTGAGTTTTACGACCATTCCCTGCCTGAGACTGCGGTGGATGACGTGACTTTTACTATGGGAGAAGGGGAGATTCTCGGAATCGTAGGCGAGTCCGGTTCGGGTAAAAGTTTGACGGCCCTTTCCATTGCGGGGCTTTTAAACCGAGGCGATATTACCAAATCGGGAAATATTGTTTTTAACGGTCTGAATCTCCTTCATTGTAAAAGAAGTGAATTGCGTGAACTGCAGGGCAAGGACATTGCTATGATTTTCCAGGAACCCATGACCTGCTTAAACCCTGTAAAAAAGATTGGCTGGCAGGTGGAAGAGGCCTTACGTGTTCACGGCGAAAAAGATAAAATCAAGTTAAAAGAAGAGGCAATCAAGGCGTTGACAGACGCCGGGCTGGAAGATGCCGAACGGATTTATGCATCTTTCCCCCACCAATTATCCGGCGGTCAGAGGCAGCGTGTGATGATTGCGGCGGCAATGATCAGTAAGCCGAAGCTTTTGATTGCGGACGAGCCTACTACGGCGTTGGATGTAACGGTGCAGGCGCAGGTAATAGAACTGTTGCGAAGAATTAACCGGGAGAAGAAGACGTCCATTCTTTTTATTTCCCATGATTTGAGTCTTGTGCGTCAGTTGTGTCAGCGCGTACTTGTAATGAAAGACGGTAAAATAGTGGAACAGGGCGAGGCGGAAGATATTTTTGCAAACCCGAAGGAAGAATATACGAAGGAATTGATCGCGGCGATACCGGTGGTGAAGAAACCGGATTAAGCAGAAGCGGTGTTGAAATGAAAACATAAATGTCGGCATAAGAATATAAGCAAGACAGGAAAGGCGGTGTGAAGAAATGACAAATGAATATGTATGCAACGTGCAGAATCTTTTCTTCACATACGGCGGAAAGAAAAATAAACCTACTTTGGAAGATGTTTCATTGCAACTAAAAAAAGGTGAAATTCTGGGACTTGTAGGCGAAAGCGGTAGCGGCAAGTCGACTTTTGCCAAGGTGATGACGGGACTTTTAAAAGAAGATTCCGGTACAGTGGAATGTGCAAAGACCGCGATGATTTTTCAGGACAGTTACAGTGCCTTAAATCCTGCGAAGACCGTTGAGTGGCTTTTACACGAAGTCCAACGTTTGCAGGGCGTCAAAGAGAAAGAGGAGCGACAAAAAGAAATTCTTAAAATGCTGGATGCGGTGGAATTGGAAGAACAGTACCTAAATCATTATCCGTCCGAATTATCCGGTGGCCAGAGACAACGTGTCATGATTGCCATGGCGCTTTTATCAAAGCCGGAGGTATTGATTGCGGACGAACCGGTTTCGGCCTTGGATGTAACGGTACAGAAGCAGATTGTGTCGCTTTTAAAGCGCTTAAGCCATAAAAGAAATTTGGCCGTTCTTTTTATCTCACACGATTTGCGTACGGTTTATGAACTGTGTGACCGTGTGATTGTAATGAAAAACGGAAAAATAGTTGAAGAAGGCGCTAAGAATGCGTTATACTTTAATCCGAAAGAAGATTATACAAAAGCATTGCTGACAAGCGCAGGCATAGATTGGGAGTAAACATGTTTAAAGCCATTTATCCGGACGAGTATCTGGATTCTACTTACGAAATTGATTTTGAACAACTGTATGATGACGGGTATCGCGGTATTATTTTTGATATTGATAATACCTTGGTTCCCCATGGGGCACCGGCGGATGAACGTAGCAAGAAACTTTTAAATTATCTGCGGGACCGAGGCTTTAAAATCGTACTTTTGTCCAATAATTCCAAAGCAAGAGTGGATATGTTCAACGAAGAACTGCATTTGGACAGTATTCCCATGGCAGCAAAACCACTTTTAAAAAATTATAAAAAAGCCATGGAAATAATGGGAACCTCCAAGGAAAACACTTTTTTTGTGGGGGACCAGCTTTTTACGGATGTATGGGGAGCGAAGCGTTTGGGAATCCGCACCATTCTGGTAAAACCCATCAATGCTAAGGAAGAAATCCAGATTGTTTTGAAGCGAAAACTGGAGAATATCGTCATGAAAGAGTATGGCGAGAATAAAAAAATCTAAAAAAAGCAAAAAAATGTTGAAATATGCTTGTTCTTATATTAAACTATTGATGAATTATTATGTTAAAAATTAGGAGGAAGAAACAATGATTTCTGCCGGCGATTTCAGAAACGGTATTACGATTGAATTAGACAGTAACGTTTTTCAGATTATTGAATTCCAGCATGTAAAGCCCGGAAAGGGTGCGGCGTTCGTTAGAACCAAGCTGAAAAACATTAAGAGTGGTGGTGTGGTTGAAAAGACTTTCAGACCTACCGAAAAATGTCCTCAGGCTCGTATCGACAGAAAAGAAATGCAGTATTTGTATTCTGATGGCGATATGTATAACTTCATGGATGTAGAAACATACGATCAGATTTCCTTAACAAAGGACGAAATCGGTGATTCTTTGAAGTTTGTAAAAGAAAACGAAATGGTTAAGATGTTATCACACAATGGTAGCGTATTCGCAATTGAACCCCCTCTGTTTGTTGAACTTGAAGTTACAGAAACAGAACCCGGTTTCAAGGGTGATACAGCAACCGGTGCAAGCAAGCCTGCTACAGTTGAAACAGGTGCAACCGTTAGCGTTCCTCTTTTCGTTGAAATCGGGGACAAGATTAAGATTGATACAAGAACCAGCGAGTACTTGAGTAGAGTTTAATCTGTATAATTCAATAAATCATTAGCTTATAAAGACAATGAAGAGATTTCTTTTCATTGTCTTTTTTGCATTACGGTATTTTCTTATAATGCAAACTTTTTAAATATATCTGTTTTCAAATCTATTATCATCAAATTACCCGTTTGGGTATCTTAGGAGGTTCCAATGAAATTTCATACTTTTATAGTTCATATTTTACAGAAGATGCAGGATATGATGGGAGATGAGGCGGAGGTATCGCTTCAGGAAATTGTAAAAAACAATGGTGTGGTGCTTACCGGACTGACTTTTACAAGAAAGAACATCAATATTTCACCTACAATTTATTTAGAAGATTTTTATGAAAAATATGAGGAAGGAAAAGAAACGGAGGATATTATGGAAGAAATAAAAGAAATTTATGAGCGAAGTAAAATAGAACAAGATATTAATATGGATTTTTTTACGAATTATACCAATGCAAAGAATAGCATTGTGTATAAACTGATTCATTATGATAAGAATAGGGATTTGTTAAAAACAGTGCCGCATCGGAAATATTACGATTTGGCGATTGTATATTATTATCTTGTGGATATGAAAGAATTTGCCAATGCAACAATTATGATTCATAACAAACACGCGGAAAACTGGGGCGTAACAGAGAAGGATTTGTACAAGATGGCATGTGTAAATTCGCCGAAACTTCTAAAACCGAAATTTCGCGGAATGCTGGATATTTTAAGAGAACTGACGGAAGAGGGATATATCTATAAAGGGAATGCGGAAGCGGAAAAACAGGATGCGGAAGAACGATATGATTTTGAAATGGAAATATGCAGGGCATTCGATGATACGGGGATGTATGTGCTTGGAAATGTGTCCGGACTGTATGGGGCGGCGGTGATTTTATATCCGGGTATCTTAGAAAAATGCGGAGATTATTTTGCAAAAAACTTCTTTATTCTTCCCAGTTCTGTTCACGAAGTAATTTTAGTTCCGGACAGTGGGCAGATTTCGGCTGAGAAGTTGCAGGAAATGGTTTCTGAAGTGAATGAGACACAGTTGGAGGAACAGGAATATTTGTCGGATTCTGTCTATTATTTTAATGTGGAAACCAAGGGGATAGTGCGCCTTAAATACTAGACAAAAATAAAAATGTGTGATATGATAGGCAACGGTGGCGTAATAATTTCGTAACATTTTGCTGCCGTTGAATGCACCCGTAGTCTAATGGATAGAACGGAGGCCTCCGACGCCTTTAATGCAGGTTCGATTCCTGTCGGGTGCATTATAAAGAAATAGGGGGACCACAATGAAAGCGATAAAAGCCTTTTTGGTGGGAAAAGTATTTGGTTTTATAACAAAACATTCTTTGATAACTGCTACAGCCTTGTTTGCTATAGTAGTCGGAGTTGTGGCATTGGTAGTGTTTCGTGTTGGTGGCAAGGAAGAAGTTGTTACCGGTAATGATGTAAATACCACATCCGAAGAAGTGTCTTCAGATGGAGCGGCTCAGGATGATATTCAGGATTTGACACTTTTATGTGATGCATATCCGGAAATAAATGAGTTGATTGAGAAGTATCATAAGGCACTTGCCGAGAATGATGAAGAAACCATAAAGAAATATCTTTTATACGTAAATGAAAACGAATTGGTAAATATTGCCGTTAAAAGTCAGTATATTGAAAGTTACAATGATATACATTGTTATACGCAGGAAGGCTATGAAGAAGGCTCTTATTACGTGTATGTTTCTTATCAGTTGAAGCTGGCGGATTTTGATGTGATGATTCCGGGTCTGATTGGTTTGTATTATTGTCCCAATGAGGCGGGGGAATATCATATATACCGCAAAGCCGATATGAGTGAGAATGTTTTAGATAACTATTATACGGCGTATATGAAACAGGAAGTACAGGATTTATACAATAAGGTTGATTTGAATTACAATGAGATTATTGATTCGAATCCTGACTTAAAAGCGTATATGGATGGGTTTGAGGAAATGGTAACGGAAGAAATGGTTAAGATGATTGCCATCCGCGAATCCAGTGAAGCTTTGCAGGCTTCGGAAATGGAATCGGCATCTTCTGAAACACAGTCCGAAAGCGCGACATCAGAGGTCGTTACGGAAACAGTTAAAGCGACGACTACCGTAAACGTCAGAAGTTCTGACAGCGAAACTGCAGATAAGCTTGGTAAGGTTACAACAGGAACCACATTAACCCGTATTGAGGCCAGAGTAAACGGCTGGAGTAAAGTACTTTATGAAGGTCAGGAAGGATACATTAAGTCTGAGTTTTTGGAAGTGGTTTCTACGGAAACCGGAGATAATACAACAACCGGCTATGTTACCGTAAAGGAAAATGTTAATATTCGTGAGTCGGCAAGCGAGACTGCCAATCGAGTAGCACTTGCTTATCAGGGAACTAAACTTGAGTTGATTGAGCATATGAACAACGGCTGGACCAAGATTAAATATAATGGTGAAGTTGCATATGTTAAGTCCGAGTATGTAGAGTAACCAAAGGCATGAAATACAAAAGGTTTGTAATCTAAGGATTATGAACCTTTTTTACTTCGTGAGAAAATCTTATGGAGCCAAAACGAAAGAAATATGCTAAAATAGATTTGGATGAAAAGGATTCTGAATAAAGTGATGTAAATACGGAAACGAAAGCAGGAAGATGGACTCTATGGAAGTAAGAATAAATAAGTATTTAGCAGAAGCAGGCGTTGCATCCAGACGTCAGTCTGATAAATTGGTAGAGAGCGGTCTGGTGACCATTAATGGCAATAAGGCGAAAACTGCCGATAAAGTAATGCCCGGAGATGTGGTTTGTGTAAAAGGAAAGAAAATTTGCAGACCGGATGAGAAACATGTAGTGGCATTTTATAAGCCCCGGGGGGTGACCTGTACCCAAAAAGATAAATATGCTAAAGTTACGATTGAGGATGTATTTCGCTATCCCATACGGTTGAATTATGCAGGACGACTGGATAAGGATTCAGAAGGCCTTCTGATTATGACCAATGACGGAGAATTGATTGATTGCATGATGCGGGCCAGAAACTATCATGAAAAAGAATATGTGGTTAAAGTGAAAGAAAAAATAACAGATGATTTTATTATTAAAATGTCTGAAGGGGTGCATCTGGATGAATTAGAGGTGCAAACCAGGCCTTGTAAGGTGACAAAAGTAGGAGATTATACCTTTCGTATTATTTTGACACAAGGTTTGAATCGTCAGATTCGCCGCATGTGCAGTGCTTTGGGATATCGGGTGGTATCACTTTTACGTATACGCATTATGAATATTGAAATCGGCAGTTTGAAGCCGGGAGAATATCGCAGAATAGAAGGAGAAGAGCGGAGGCTTTTGTATGAACAGGCCGGGCTGGAGATAAAATAATTTAAACAGAAATTTATAAAGAAGGTATATTTATGGTGAATAAAGAACAAAAAACCGAGAGAATGAAAGAACTGGTAAAGATTTTATCAGAGGCATCTTATGCGTATTATGCCAAAGATGAGGAAATCATCAGCAATTACGAATATGACAGGCTCTATGATGAATTGGAAGCATTGGAAAAAGAATGTGATATGATATTGGCGGGAAGTCCTACTTTAAAAGTCGGATATGAGGCTGTAGAGGAGTTGCCTAAGGAAAAGCATGCGGCACCTATGTTGTCTCTGGGGAAAACCAAAGAACGCGAGGAATTACGTAGTTTTATCGGGGAGCAGAAAGGCTTGCTTTCCTGGAAGCTGGACGGTCTTACCGTAGTTTTAACCTATGAAAAGGGTGAACTGAAAAAAGCAGTCACCCGCGGTAACGGTGAAGTGGGTGAAGTGGTTACCAATAATGCCAGATTTTTTAAGAATATTCCTCTGAAAATTGCCTTTGAAAATACTTTGGTCATTCGAGGCGAAGCGGTAATTGGCTACCGGGATTTCGAGAGCATTAATGCTAAAATTGAAGATCCTGCCTTGCAGTATAAAAATCCGCGTAATCTTTGCAGCGGTTCCGTTCGTCAATTGAATAATAAAATTACGGCGGAACGACATGTGCGTTTTTATGCATTTTCCCTTGTGGAAGCCGAAGGAATGGAGGATATTAATTCCCGCAAAGAGCAGATGGAATTTTTGCGTAATCAGGGATTTGATGTAGTAGAGTATAAGGAAGTGACCGCAGATACCATGCTTGAGGAGATTGACTATTTTGCGAAAAAAATAGCAGATTATGATATTCCGTCTGACGGACTGGTATTGATTTTTGACGATATTGCTTTTGGCAAATCACTGGGAAGAACCGCAAAGTTTCCACGAGATGCCATTGCTTTTAAATGGGCGGATGAAATCAGGGAGACCACACTAAAAGAAATTGAGTGGAGTCCCAGCAGAACAGGATTGATTAATCCCGTGGCAATTTTTGAGCCGGTAGAACTGGAGGGAACCACAGTCAGCCGTGCCAGTGTTCACAATATTAGTGTGATGCGGGCGTTAAAGCTTGGTATCGGTGACAGAATTACGGTTTATAAGGCTAATATGATTATTCCGCAGATCGCGGACAATTTAACAGGAAGTGATAATGTTGAAATTCCATGTACCTGTCCTGTATGTAATGAAAAAACAGAAATCCGGGCATTAAATGATGTTCAGACATTATATTGTGTAAATCCGGAGTGTCCGGTGAAAAAGATTAAGGCACTGACTCTTTTTGTAAGCCGCGATGCCTTAAATATGGATGGCTTAAGCGAGACTACCTTAGAGAAGTTCGTGGCGGAAGGTTTTATAAGGGATTATAAGGATTTATTTCATTTAGACCGCTATAAAGAGCAGATTGTTAATATGGAGGGTTTTGGAGAGAAGTCGTACGAAAATCTTATTGAAAGCATTGAAACGGCCAGGAAGACTACATTGCCCAGATTAATTTACGCACTTGGCATCGGAAACATTGGTGTTGCCATGGCGAAGGTGGTTTGTAAGCATTTTGATTATGATTTGGATGCTATGCGTAAAGCAACCCGGGAAGAAGTCAGTCAGATTGAAGGGATTGGTGATGTCATTGCAGGCACATTTTGTTCATATTTTAATGATACACTGAAAATGGAGTCATTGGATGAATTATGCAAGGAAGTCACCTTGGAGAAGCCGGAAGCCGGAGCTGATGCAGAGAAATTAAAGGGAAAAACCTTCGTAGTAACCGGCAGCGTAAATCATTTTAACGGAAGAAGTGAGTTAAAAGAAATCATTGAGAATATGGGTGGCAAGGTCGCAGGTAGTGTATCTGCCAAAACAGAGTGCCTGATTAATAATGACACTGCATCCACATCATCTAAAAACAAGAAGGCCAAAGAATTAAATATTCCTATTCTTTCAGAAGAGGATTTTATGGAGCAATACGGCGTGGAAGGCACACTTTAGATAATGAAATTATATGCGATAAAGACGATGTGACTTGCAGGCTTCGGTATAGAAAGACGTTGTGTTTGTACAAGGTTGCCTGTAGAATGTTTTTATGGTATGATTTCCAAAGATTGTTGATAAAAGGAGGGTATTTGAATGCCCATTAGAACACAAAGCGATTTGCCGGCAAAAGAGAAGCTGGAGAATGAAAATATATTCGTCATGGACGAAACAAGGGCGATGCATCAGGATATTCGTCCTTTGAAAGTTTGCATTTTAAACTTAATGCCGTTAAAAGAAGAAACGGAATTGCAGTTGTTACGTGTGTTGTCCAATACGCCGTTACAGATTGACGTTAGTTTTATGACCTTAAAAAGCCATGTGTCTTTGAATACATCCGCGAGCCATTTGAACAAATTTTATATCACCTACGACGATGTAAAAGAGGAGAAATTTGACGGCCTGATTATTACCGGTGCACCGGTAGAAAAGATGGAATTTGAAGAAGTGGATTATTGGGATGAACTTTGTATGATTATGGATTGGTCCAAGAAAAATGTGACATCCACCTTACATATCTGTTGGGGTGCTCAGGCCGGTTTGTATTATCATTTCGGCCTGCAAAAGAAGGCACTGGATAAGAAGATTTCCGGTATTTATGAGCATCGTGTTCGTAATCGTAAAGAACCTCTCGTGCGAGGTTTTGATGATTATTTTTACGCGCCTCACAGCCGTTATACGGAGGTGACAAGAGAAGATGTTTATGCGTGTCAGGAATTAAAAGTTTTGGCAGAGTCGGATGAAGCCGGCATTTATATTGCCATGGCAGGTGACGGTAAGCAGATTTTTGTTACGGGGCATCCGGAATATGATAGGGTAACTCTGAAGAATGAATACATCAGAGATTGCGGAAGAGGGTTGAATCCCGAGATACCTGAGCATTATTTTCCTGAGGATAATCCTGAGAATGAGCCGTTTTTACAGTGGCGCTCTCACAGCATCAATTTGTACAGTAATTGGCTGAATTATTACGTATATCAGGTGACGCCCTACGAGCTGTAAACAGATTTTGCAGGAATGAATGCGGAGCAGGATATTTTATTATAATTGAAGTGTTATGGCAGAAAAAATTGGCTAAAATATATATAAAGAGGTATGTTCACAATGGGACAGTTTTTGATGAAGATGGAACGAAAATACGGTAAATATGCGATACGGAATTTGCCGTTATATATTACAATTATATATACGTTCGGATTCTTTTTGCATATGTTGTTTCCGCAGACTATGGATTTGTTTTCTTTGAATTTTCATGCGATTTTTCAGGGACAGGTCTGGAGACTTTTTACCTGGATTTTGATTCCGGAAGGAATGAATATCTTTTTTACATTAATTAGTTTGTATTTCTATTATTCCATTGGACGTACATTGGAACGAACCTGGGGTAGTTTTTTGTTTAATGTGTATTTCTTCTCGGGTTTGATTCTTACGGTGGCAGGTGCATTGATGTTATTCGGGTTCCTGGAGATTTTTGGTCAGGAATGGCTTGTGGAAATGGAGCAGTTCTACGTTTATGCATACGGCGAATGTCCGGCACTGTACGGCGGTTCTTATATTCATTCAGCTATTGCTATGTTTTTTGGAATTTATTATATTAACATGTCCATTTTTCTGGCGTTTGCCATGACCTATCCGGATATGCAGGTATATGTTTTCTTTATCCTGCCCATTAAAGTAAAGGTATTGGGCATTATTTATGTCATTATTATGGTGTTCAGTATTGTCAGCAACTTTTTGGGCGGAGATTTTTATATCGGCATGATCAGTCTGGTAAGCATCGGTATGTCGTTGATGAATACCTTCTTGTTTTTCCTGATTTTTAAAACAAGACTGGGAAGACGGAGCCCGAAACAGATAAAACGTCAGCATGAATATAAGGTAAAAGTCAAAGCGGCGTCTAATGTGACCAGACACAAATGTGCTATCTGCGGACGGACAGAGAAAGATGATCCGGATTTGGCGTTTCGCTATTGTTCGAAGTGTCAGGGTAATTATGAATATTGTTCGGACCATTTGTTCAGTCACGAACATGTAAAACGTAACGATTAGCAAAAGGGAATAAAATAAGTTTACAAATAAAAGAGGCACGAAATGAACGGATTGAATGAAGCAACTTTTACAAAGCTTTTGATGGAATTAAAAGAAACGGCTGCCGTGCAGGGAAATGTTCTGACTACGGAGCAGGTAGAAGAGCCGTTTGAAGCATATAATTTGAATGAAGAGCAAATGTCCTTGGTGTATGAGTATCTGAAAGGTGCCAAAATCGGCGTGGATGAGCCTGTTGACTTGGACGCAATGATTGAGGGCGAGGATCGCAGATATTTGGATATGTATCTGGAAGAACTTGCTAAATTGCCTCCCGTGTCGGATGGCAAAAAGGAAGCCCTTCTTTTATCTGCCATGTCAGGTGATATGTCGGTATGCAATGAGTTGATTGAAGCTTTTTTGCCACAGGTAGTCGATATTGCTAAAATTTATACGGGGCAGGGAGTTTTACTGGAAGATTTAATCGGGGAAGGAAATGTAGCCCTTACCGTGCTCATGGATATGCTGGGAAGTCAGGATTCTGCAAAAAGTGCAGAAGAGATGATTGTCCAGATGGTAATGCAGGCGATGGAAAGTCTTATTTATGAAAATCAAAACGAAAATGAAAGTGCCGGTGAATGGGCAGAGAAAGCTAATCTTGTAATGGAGAAAGCTAATGCATTGGCCGATGAGTTACTTCGCAAGGTTAGTATGGAAGAAGTAAGTAAAGAGACCGGAATGAGTGTGGAAGAAATTGCGGAAGTTTTGCAGGTGACCGGCTATAAGATTGAAGTGATTGATGAGAATAAATAATCTGATAAGTAGAAAATCCGTTTGTTTTCCGGTTTGGGAAAATGCGGTAATGTTTTAAAGAGTGTGAGTATTATGATGGAATATACCAATGAAAGAGATTTTAAATATGTGATGCAGGATACATCCCACGTATTTATGGGTGGAAGAATGACCTATGAGGATATGATGACTTGGGAAGATGTTCCTTTTAAAATAAAGGCGATTATAAATAAGCACTTCGCCGAAAAAGGTGAAAGCGGTTTGGTTGAAACCATAGGTATTCTTTCGGAGGAGGATTTTCGGTATCAGATTTTAAAACAATTAAAAATTAAAATGAAAGCAGGGATTTATAAAAATCAAAAGAATCTCTTCGGGAAAGAGACTAAAAGATATGTCAGTAAGACTTATCATTTGGATGAATATATACAACTGGTGAAAACGGAAAAAGAGGTGATTACGGAGGAAGTTATCTTTTCTAAACTTGCTATGATGGCGTTTTCACTTTGATTTAATGCGAAATATCTAAAAAAATATATATTTTCTTGTTCTTTTTGCTGAAAAAAAAGAAAAAAACTTGGTAGAAGGCCGGAATTATGATATAATAGTCAGAGTGCCAAATTGTGGTATAAGATATGAATGATTCATTTTAGGGGACTTAATGCCATGGAGCGAGAGAATAATTCACAACAGACCGGATATAAAAAGATTCGATATTACCTTGTGACCGAGAATGTCTTTATTGTTTTGGCATTTTTGTTGATTGCGGTAGGTGTATATCTCTTTTGGGAATCCGGTTTTTCTTATTGGTTTTCCTATTTTTATCTGAGCGCAGGTATTCTTTTATTTATTATGGGGCTTATTATAGCCATCAAAATGGTAAAAGCTTTTCAAAGAGATGATATTCCTGCTTATTCTAATCTTTTGGAATCGGATGATGTGGATCCCGAAACAGGACTTTTATATTATGATGAGTTTATGAAACAGGCGGATACAAGAACGCAGTTGGCGTTAACCACCTGTTATTTGGCGTGTTTTCAGATTGAGGGTATTGAGCATTTAAGACATTTCGTGGGATATCAGAAAGCTGCGGATACCATGGCAGATATCGGATATATTTTCAAAAAGTTCCAGAAACTTCGAAATGAAAGAAATGTATTATGCGGATGTAAATCCGGCCATGAATTTTTAGTTTTGATTCAGGATTGCGACCGTCAGGATTTTAAGGTGGATTTACAGAATCTGATTTCGCAAATCAACGAAATTCTGTTAAAATTGGCTACGGCAGAGAACTTTACCACCTATTGCGGTTATAGTAATTATCCCCGCCATGCAGCCAGCATAGAGCAAATGGTTAAAAATTCCAGTTTTGCCGTATACGAAGCGGTTATGTTCCACAAATCCGAGCCGCATTACTTTTCGCCGGATGCGTTTAAGCGTCAGGAAACGGAATATATGAAGGATGATAAGCTTCGTAAGCTTTTGGACAGCAATGAATTGCAATATAAATTCCAGCCGATTGTCAGTGCCAAGACCGGTAAGATATATGCTTATGAGGCATTGATGCGCTCGAAAGCGGAAATTGGTTTGAGTCCTGTAGATATTTTGGAACTGGCACAACGTCAGGACAGATTGTATGAGGTAGAGCACTATACATTTTATAATGTATTAAAAATCATGAGTGCGCACGGAACTGTCTTTGAAGATCGTAAGCTGTTTCTTAACAGTATTCCTACGGCAATTATTAAAGAAAATGAGTTTGATGAGCTGCTTAATACATATCAGGGCCTTATGGAGAGTTTGGTCATTGAGATTACGGAAAATGGTATGCAGTCTGAAGAATCCTGTGCAGCTGTTCATAAATATATGGAAAAGAGCGGATGCGAACTGGCCTTGGATGATTATGGTACAGGTTATTCCAATGCATCTACTTTGTTGAATAACAGTCCGAACTATTTAAAAATTGATCATTCCATGATTATGGGTATTGATACGGACAGTAAAAAGCAGCATCTTGTATCAAGTTATGTGTCTTTTGCCAATAATCATAATATGAAAATTCTTGCAGAGGGTGTAGAAACCGCAGAAGAATTACAGATGGTTATTCAATTGGGTTGTCACCTGATTCAGGGCTTTTATACCGGACGCCCCGATTCGCAAATTGTGGACAGAATTAATGAAGATATTGAGAATCAGATCGTTGCAATCAATTTAAAACTTGCCAAACTTGCATATGAAAATAAGGTATACGAAGCAAGCAATTATGATGTGATTTCTTTGGTAAATCTTGCGTTGGATTTTTATTCTCAGATTTATATTGGTCATTCTACCGCAAGAATCATCGGAGAAACAGGAAGAGAAGTGTGTATGGGAATTCGTATCAAAGACAATACGGAAACCGTACTTACCATATCGAATATTAATTTGCGCGGACGTGAGGCTCCGGCTATTGAAATCGGTGAGAATTGTAAGGTGATTCTTTGTGTGGAAGGTGATAACATTCTTTCATACGAAGGTATTTATGTACCTAAATCTTCCAAACTGATTATTCAGGGAGACGGAGATCTTACCATTCATGTAGATCATAATAATGGTATTGGTATCGGATGTTCTGCAAATGAACCATATGGTAATATTTTGATTGAAAGTAAAGGTACCATTCGTGTGGAGACCAATGGTGAAATTGCCATCGGTATCGGCGGTATGGTGGCAGATGAGGAGTCAGAAATTAAAATTGCATCCGGTAATATAGAAATTATTGCTACCGGCAGTAAGTCAATCGGTATCGGTTCCGTGCAGGGACCTACCCGAATTTTATTGGATAACTGTGATATTGCCATTTCGTCTTCGGCGGCAGATTCCATTGGTATCGGTTCCTTTAACGGTGATGTGGATATTGCATCCATTGCCAATATTGAAATGGATGTCTCAGGTAGTGTATCTACCGGTATCGGAACGCTTTGGGACAGAGCCGGCCGTGTTGCCATTAATGATGGTAACGTCAAAATTCTCCTGCATTGTATGGAGGGTGTGGGTATCGGTTCCAAGGATGGTGACATTGATACGTACATTTTTGGTAAGGAAGTCTTTGTATATGTGGAAGGCTCTGACGTAGGTGGTATCGGTAATTACCGAGGTGGCGGTAATACCTATATCAGAACCGGTACTGTCAAAATCGTCTTACTGGCAGCCAATCCGCTGTCGCTGGGTGGCTTGAAGGGACGTTTGGAAATTACCGGTGGTAATGTATTCTGTGATATCGGTGATGGTGTACAGCCGGTAAATGCATACGGAATGCCCGTATATCATAAAATTGTGGAAACCAATGAACCTTACCGCAAAAAGATTGAAACAACGGAAGGTACTTATCAGTATTTGGCTGACCCTTCGGATTTGTTTGAAAACATACACATTTTTGTTCCGAAATTCTGTAATGAAACGGATTTACAAACCTAAGAGAAATGAGAAACGGGAAGAGATACATATTCTTCCCGTTTTTTACCGAATATATAGTATGAAAGTGAGGATATGGAATGAAACTGGAACAATTATCAGCTTATGAAATTCTGGAAAAAAGATTTATTGAAGATTTAAAAAGTGAAGGTGTGGTGTTAAGACACAAAAAAACCGGTGCGAAGGTGGCGCTGTTATCTAATGATGATGACAATAAAGTGTTTTATATCGGTTTTAGAACTCCGCCTAATAACAGCACCGGGGTTGCGCACATTGTGGAGCATACGGTATTGTGCGGTTCCAAGGAATTTCCCGTAAAGGATCCCTTTATTGAATTGGCAAAAGGTTCTTTGAATACTTTTTTGAATGCCATGACATTCCCGGATAAAACCGTATATCCGGTGGCAAGTTGCAATGATAAGGATTTTCAGAATCTCATGCATGTATATCTGGATGCTGTTTTTTATCCCAATATTCATCATGAAAAGAAGATTTTCCAGCAGGAAGGCTGGCATTACGAATTAGAGAGTGCAGAAGATGAACTGACCATCAATGGTGTTGTTTATAGTGAAATGAAAGGTGCTTTTTCTTCGGCAGATGATGTATTGGAGAGGGAAATTATGAATTCTCTGTTCCCGGACACTGCTTACGGCGTGGAATCGGGAGGTGATCCGGATGTGATACCGGAACTAAGCTACGAGGAGTTTATTGCATTTCATAAGAGCTTTTATCATCCGGCAAACAGTTACATTTATCTGTACGGTGATATGGATATGGCAGAAAAGTTGCAGTTTATCGATGAAAAATATTTAAGCAGATTTGATACACTGGAGATTGATTCTGCAATTAAAAAACAGCCTTCTTTTGATGAGGTAAAAGATATTCAGATTGAATACCCTGTTTCGGAAACGGAATCGGAAGAAGAGAATGCCTATTTGTCTTATAATGCCATTGTGGGAGACAGTTTGGACCGTGAATTGTATGTTGCGTTCCAGATACTGGATTATGCAATATCTTCAGCACCGGGAGCTCCTTTAAAAACAGCCTTGATTGATAAGGGCATTGGTAAAGATGTTTACAGTGTATACGAAAACGGCATTTTGCAACCTTATTTTTCCGTAATAGCCAAGAATACGGATGCCTGCAGAAAGGATGAGTTTGTTGATACGATTGAATCGGTGTTAAAAGAATTGATTGCAAAGGGTATTGATAAAAAATCTCTGGCGGCGGCAGTTCAGTATTTCGAGTTTAAATATCGTGAAGCAGATTTCGGTTCTTATCCCAAAGGACTTATGTATGGTCTTCAGATATTTGACAGCTGGTTATACGATGATACTAAAGTGTTTCTGCATATTGAGGCCAATGAAACCTTCGCAACCTTAAAAAAGAAGATTCACACCGGTTATTTCGAAGAACTGTTGGAAAAATATATTTTGAATAATACACATAAGTCGCTTGTTACCGCTGTACCGGTAAAAGGTTTGGGTGATCGCAAGGAAGAGGCTTTGGCACAAAAACTTGCGGCATACAAGGCAAAGCTTTCTTCGGAGGAGATGGAAACCATCATTCGGGAAACAAAAGAATTAAGAGAATATCAGGAGACTCCGGACAGTAAAGAGGCTTTGGAAACCATCCCTTTGCTTACCAGACAAGACATGCGCAAAGAGATTGTTCCCTTGAGTAATCTGGTGGATGAAATTGAAGGAACACCTTTTATTAAGCACGATGTATTTACCAATGGCATCGGTTATGTGAGGTTAGCATTTGCGGCAGATGACCTGTCTGCGGATATGTTGGCATATTCCGGAATACTTAAGAATATTCTGGGATATATGGATACCGAAAAATATGCATACGGCGATTTGTTTAATGAAATTCATTTAAATACCGGTGGATTTTCGAGTGGGTTTGTTCTATACGATGATGTAAAAGAAAAAGGGAAATATCGTGTTGTATTTGAGGCAAAAACCAAGGTTCTGTATGAAAATATGAAGAAGGGATTTGCGTTGCTGGAGGAAATTCTTTTACACACCAATATTGAAGATGACAAACGTTTGCATGAGATTATTGCGGAAACCAAATCCCGAATGCAGTCCCAGCTTATGACATCGTCACATTCCGTAGCAGCCATGCGTACGGCGGGATATTTTAACGAGAGTGCAGCTTTAATGGATTTGATGGGTGGGATTCCATATTATCGTCTGTTAGAAAAGCTTGAAAAGAATTTTGAAGCGGAGAAAGAGAACTTAAAAGAAATTCTGAACACCATGATGAAACAGTTATTCCGACCGGAAAATGTTATTTTGGCGTACACATCTCCATTGGATAAAGAAGCCGGTATCCGGGAATGCTTTGCTGATTTTAAGAAGGGATTATATACGGAGCCGGTATCAAAGCAGGAGAGAATGGTACCTGTGGTGAAACGTAATGAAGGCTTCCAAACTTCTGCGCAGGTGCAGTATGTATGCAGGGGCGGAGATTTTGCAAGGGACGGACTTCCTTACACGGGAGCTTTAAAAGTTCTTCGCGTTATTATGGGATATGATTACCTTTGGAATAATGTCAGGGTAAAAGGCGGAGCTTACGGCTGTATGTCGGCATTTCGTCGAAACGGCAGTTCGTATTTTGTTTCCTACAGAGATCCGAATCTTGGCAAAACCATGGAGGTTTATGAAAAGGTAGTGGAATATCTGGAGCAGTTTGAGGCGGATGAAAGAGAAATGACCCAGTTTATCATAGGTACCTTAAGCGGTGAGGATACGCCCTTAACACCTTCCGCCAGAGGAAAACGTTCTTTTGCATCTTATATGTCCAACATTGATGAAGCATTACTGCAAAAGGAGAGGGATGAGTTGCTTGCAACAACGAAAGAAGATATTCGAAACCTGTCAAACTATATGAAAACCGTTTTGGAACAGGACTGTTTATGCGTAATCGGTAATACCAATGCTATCGAAAATGAAAAGCAGATGTTTCATCATATTGAACCCTTATTTCGTTAAATAAAATAATTTTATAAAAAATGCAAAATTAACCATAAAAACCTTCTTCTGATACGTATCTTTAATAGAAACGTCAATCAGAAGGAGGTTTTTTATGAAAAAAATGTGTATGAAAAAGAAGCTTGTATCATTTATTATGTTGATGGTTGTGGTTTTATCCTTTACGGGATGTTCTAAGTATTCTTCGGATTCTGCTACGGCAGAAGGCGGAAGCGTTTATTATAACGTCAGTCAATCTTCAAACAGCTATTCGGATATGGATTCCGGTTATGATATGATAACGGAAGAGTATGCGGAACGTGAAACTGCGATGGAGGATTCCGCAAGCGGAGCAGACGTAACCACCAATCGTAAATTGATTCGTACGGTGTCCATGGACGTGGAAACGGAAGAGTTCGAAACTATGATTACCAATGTAGAAAACAAAGTGAATGCTTTGGGTGGTTATATTGAAAGTGCGTATACATACAACGGAAGTGCATATTACAGCAGCAGAGACCGATATGCGGAAATGACCGTCCGTGTTCCCGATGCGGATTTGGACAATTTTGTACAACAGGTAGAAGGCTTTTCCAATGTTGTAAGTAAAACAACGAACACCCAGGATATTACATTGGAATATGTGGATACCGAAGGTTTGAGGGATATGTATCTTGCGGAAGAAACCAGTCTTTTGGCATTGTTGGAAAAGGCAGAAACTGTAGAAGATATTACCTATCTTACCACCAGACTTTCGGAAGTACGTTATCAAATTGAAAATCTGGAATCCAGACTTTTAAAATATGATGATTTAGTAGAATATGCCACCATTCATTTATATATTCAGGAAGTGGAAGTTTATACACCGGTTGTGACGGAAGAAAAAACTTTCGGGGAAGAAATCAAAGATGGTTTTAAGGCCAATGTTTTGGATATTTGGAATTCATTTGTCCGTTTTGTGAAAAATATTATTATCAGCTCGCCCTATATCATTCGCTTCCTTGTAATTGTAGGTTTAATTATTCTTGCAATCAGGCTGATTATTGTTATAATAAAAAAGGTAATTAAAAACAAAAAAGCAAAAAAGGCAGCTGCAAAGAAGGAAAAGCCTGCCGACGAACAAGAATAAGGAAGCATTATAATGGAGCAGAAAAAATCAGGTTTTGTAAGTATTATTGGCAGACCCAATGTGGGTAAGTCCACGTTGATGAATCAGATTATCGGACAGAAGGTGGCAATTACATCCAATAAGCCTCAGACTACCAGAAATCGCATACAAACCGTATATACGGATGAAGTTATGCAGATTGTATTTGTAGATACGCCGGGCATTCATAAGTCTAAGAATAAACTTGGAGATTATATGGTAAATGCGGCCAAGAGCACTTTAAATGAGGCTGATGTCATCTTATGGTTGGTGGAACCTACGGATTATATCGGTGCAGGAGAGAAAAGCATCGTTGAGTACTTGAAACAGGTGCGAACTCCCATTATTTTGGTTATCAACAAAATCGATACTGTTAAAAAAGAAGACTTGCTCCATATTATAGATGTATATCGCAAAGAACTTGAATTTGCGGAGGTGGTTCCGGTATCTGCCTTAAAAGGAAATAATACCGATACCTTATTGGATTGTATTGGCAAATACCTTCCATACGGACCTTGGTTTTATGACCCGGATACCTTGACGGACCAGCCGGAACGTCAGATTGTTGCCGAACTGATTCGAGAGAAAGCTCTGCGCTGTCTGGAAGATGAAATTCCCCATGGAATTGCGGTGGCAATTGATACCATGAAGTTCAGTAAAAAGATGGCAGAGATTGAAGCAACCATTGTATGCGAAAGAGATTCACACAAGGGAATCATTATAGGCAAAGGTGGAAAAATGCTTAAAAAAATCGGTTCTCAGGCCCGCGCCGACATTGAAAGAATGCTGGATATGAAGGTAAATCTTAAGTTATGGGTGAAGGTAAAAAAGGACTGGAGAGACAGCGATTTTATGTTAAAAAATTTTGGTTTTCAGGCCAAAGATTTCGAATAGTTTTATAAAAATAGCAAACCCTAAGAAGGAAGCCGCGAACCCGGATTTGGTCGTGGCTTCCTATGTGTGATTTTATACCAAGAGTGGAAAGGCGGGTTTGCTATGATGAACGGAAGTGACTGGAATACATTTTATAAAAGCGGGAAAGTAGAAGATTATCTTGCTTTCTGCAAAAACAGGGATGAGCGTGAAAACGCAGATGCTGACAGAGGTGTACAAAAAGAGCATGCAGAATTTTATGGTGGTTTTAGGCCTGGTACTGAAAGCGGAGCCCATCGGGGAATATGACAGGCGGGTGGTTCTGTTGACCAGGGAAAAAGGAAAAATTACGGTGTTTGCCAGGGGGGCAAGAAGACAGAATAACCGTTTTCTTGCAACCACAACACCTTTTTGTTTCGGGGAATTTAAGCTGTTTGCCGGACAGAATTCCTATTCACTTTCGGAGGCAAATATTACCAATTATTTTGAGGGGCTCCGCTCGGATTTTGAGTTGGCATTTTATGGAATGTATTTTTTGGAATTGGCAGATTATTATACCAGAGAAAATACGGATGAAAAGCAGATGTTAAAGCTTCTGTACCAGTCTCTTACAGCGTTAACTCATCCGGCATTGAAGAGGGATTTTGTAAAGGCGGTTTATGAGATTAAAGCCATTATGATTAACGGAGAGTTTCCGGGGGTGCCTGAACGGGGAGAAGATTTAAATGGTGTTGACAAGGCTATCCGTCATTTGTGGGATATGCCTGCTGATAAGGTATATTCTTTTCAGGTGAGTGACAGTGTGCTTGCGGAACTGATTAGAAGGGCAGATGATGTAAGAAATCGGATCATCGATAAGAAATTCGGAAGTTTACAGATGTTAGAGTTTGCGGAAGATAACATGAAAGGTGAGAAGGGATGAAAGGCGTACATATATTTAAAAAAGAAAAAATATGGAGTCCTATGGTGTTGGCATTTGCAGTGCCGATTCTTCTGTTATTGATTCTGTATATTGTCAGAGGCGTATATCCTTTTGGAGAGAAGATTTACGTCCGTATGGATTTTTATCACCAGTATGCTCCCTTTGTGAAGGAGTTTTGCCGGCGTTTGTGGGAGGGAGAAGGTCTCTTTTATGCATGGGAGTACGGACTGGGCACTAATTATTGGGCTCATTATGCGTATTATCTGGCCAGCCCATTTAATTGGCTGATTGCTTTCGTTCCCACGGATTATGTAATTGAGGCTATGAATGTAACCATGATTTTACGTGCCGGTATTGCGGGGGCATCATTTGTATATTTTTTAAAAGAAAATCATGAAGAAAACCTGAGCATGACCGTATTTGGTATTTTTTATGCCTTGTCCGGTTATTATCTTGCTTATTCCTGTAATATTATCTGGATGGACGGGTATGCATTGTTTCCGTTGGTGGCTTTAGGTGTTTTGCGAATTGCCAAGGGGAAATCTTCCCGTTTGTATTTAATTACCATGTTGATTTGTACCTTCAGTAACTTTTATCTTGCGGTAATTATGGGAATGTGTTGCGTTATATGGTTGACAGTGTGCCTGATGTGTCAAGAGAAGATAAAAGGAAGAGACGTATTACGGGCAGTGGGCAAATTCCTGGGAACCACCTTGTTGTATGTGGCGATGTGCGCAGTTATTCTTTTACCGGTGGCGTATGCGTTGATGAATACACCTGCGGGAGAAGGCGGTTATTCGGAGGAAACCAACCTGTATTTCCATTTTTATGAGTTGTTTAAACATATGTGCATGAATTGTGCCAGCAATTTAAAAGGTGCCAAGTTTCCCAATATATACGCATCGGTGTTGGTGTTGTTTTTGTTGCCGGTTTATTTTTGCAACAAAAAGATTTCTATGAAAAAAAAGGTGATTTTTGGAGTGCTTTTGGCATTTTTGCTGGCCGGATTTAATGTGAATCTTTTAGATTATATTTGGCATGGTCTGCATTTTCCAAACAGCTTTCCGGCCAGACAGTCTTTCTTTTATATTTTTATTGTTCTCACCATGGGATATGAAGCTTTTAAGCAACGTAAAGAAACCGTGCGCTGGGTATATTATTTGTCAGTGGTTTTGTTGGCGGTAATTATTGAACTGTTATGGTATTTTACCGGCTTGGCGGATGGTAGTGCGGCTACCCGATTGTACTTGTATACATTAATTTTTGTTATTTTGTACGGGGCACTGTTTATTTGTGAGAAAATGATGCCGGCCAAGGTTTTTATGATAGCTTTTTTACTTCTTTGCTGTGCGGAAGCAGGTATCAATACCTGCCACGTGGGCTTGGATTCTCTGATTACCAGAAGCGTGTACATGGAAGATGATCATGAAACAGAGACCCTGCTTCCTGAAATTATGCCGGGAGAAGATGAATTTTACCGCATAGAGGAGCAGGATCGAAGAACCGTAAACGATGCGGGCTGGGATGATTATTATGGTGCATCTTATTTCTCATCTACCATGCCGGGTGGAATGAAGGAATGGTACGATGCTTTCGGAATGCGAACCAGTAGTGTTTCTTATTCCTATGACGGAGCAACCCCGTTAGTAACTTCCTTGCTGGGTATTCGTTATGTATTTGCCTGTGAAGACGGTATACGGCCGGGATATACTTTTACGGAAACGGTTATGCAGGAAGGGGACGATTGGAAAAATCTATATGAAAACGATACGGTATTGCCTTTGGGGTATATGGTTGCTCCCGGGGTTGAATCGGGGTTTGAATATGATTACGGGAATCCGTTTGTGACGCAGAATGATTATGCATCGGCAGTGCTGGGACGGGAGGTTGTCCTGTTTGAAACGGTAGCACAATACAATGAAGCAGAGCTGCTTCAGTTTGATGTGGGAGCCGGTGCAGAGACGGAAATGGATAGTAACGGTAGTGATGTTGATAAAATTTGTATTGATGTGGATGCGGGTGAAAATGTATATATTTATGTAACTACCTATATGGAATCCATTGCTATGGAAGTGATTGATTTGAGTACGGGAGAAAAGCAGATCCGAAGACCGGATGACCTGAAATTCAAAAAGATTATTCCCATAGGAGTGGCAGATACGGATCGTTTGATTCTGATTTCCTCCACGGATACGGCAGAACCGGTAGTAGAATTCTATTCTTATAAAATGAATGAAGATATTCTGCGGGAGGTTTGTGAAGTGCTGGATAGTCAGCCTATGACAATCGAAAGCTTTTCCGGATTCGGAGTGGAAGGCAGTGTTTATGCGGAGACGGAAGGAAGCTTGCTTTTATCCATACCTTATGATAAGGGGTGGACCGTAAAAGTTGATGGTGAAAAAACAGAGGCTTATGCATGGAAAGATGCTTTTATGGCCATAGAACTTTTGCCGGGGGATCATGAGATTTCATTGCGTTATTGTCCGGTAGGTTTTGTGCCGGGACTGATTATTAGTTTATTGGGTGTGGCAACAACCGTCAGTCTGTACTTTTATAACAGGAAGAAAAGTACACAAACAGTCACAACACAATCGGGGGGAAATATAGCTGAGAAGAATACCAAAAAGAAGAAAAAATAAAGCCTTGAAAAACAAAGTGGACTTCGTTATAATTAGGTACGTGTGTGAAGTAAGGAATATGTAAAAGAGAGAAGGAAAAGACAATATGAAAAAAATATTTCTCCTTTTGATGATACTTCTGTGTGTCAGCCTGTGTGCATGTACGGGACAGAAACCGGAAAAAATCGGTACGACAACGGTATACATCAGTAAAGACGGAAAGGTAACAGCTACATTTGTGGAGGATTTCAGTCAGCCGCAATATGATATGACAGAGCTTCAGACCATGACGGAAACCGAGATAGCGGAATATAACGGACAGAATGGCGAAGGCTGTGTTGCAATGACTTATTTTCAAGTGGAAGGCAATATAGCAAAAATGCAGATGGAATTTGCGGACTATTCCGACTATTCTGCCTTTATAGGGGAAGATTTATTTGTGGGAACCATTGCTGAGGCGTTGGAAGCAGGGTATGTATTGGATGTCAGCCTTACTAATCCGGTGAACAGTGAAGATGTTATCGGAGAACATGAGTTGCTCACTATGCAGGAATCCAATATTGTAATTGTGGAAAATGCTATAAGAGTACGCACGGAAAGTAAGATGTTGTATATGAGTACCGATGCTGCGTATATAGATGAATACGAAGTGGATGGTTATGACAATCCTGATGTTACGGTGATTGTATATTAATTTGTTTTTGAGAGTCGTTTGAACGGCTCATATACATAAAATTTAAGCATGATAGGAGAATCATTATGGAAAAGACAATGGACAAAATTGTAACCCTTGCCAAGGCGAGAGGTTTTATCTATCCCGGTTCGGAAATTTACGGCGGTTTGGCAAATACCTGGGATTACGGTAATCTCGGCGTTGAATTGAAGAACAATGTTAAAAAAGCATGGTGGCAGAAGTTTATTGTAGAAAATCCCTACAATGTAGGTGTAGACTGTGCAATTCTTATGAATCCCCAGACTTGGGTGGCTTCAGGACACTTAGGTGGTTTTTCGGATCCTTTGATGGATTGTAAGGAATGTCATGAGCGTTTCCGTGCAGATAAGGTAATTGAGGATTTCTGTGCAGAAAAAGGTATTGCTTTAACGGAAGCGGTAGATGCGTGGTCACAGGAAAAGATGATGGATTTTATCAAAGAAAATGCCATTCCCTGTCCTACCTGCGGTAAACATAATTTTACGGATATCCGTCAGTTTAACTTAATGTTCAAGACCTTCCAGGGCGTTACCGAAGATGCTAAGAATACTGTATATTTGCGTCCTGAAACTGCACAGGGTATCTTTGTAAACTTTAAGAATGTTCAGAGAACATCAAGAAAGAAAGTTCCTTTCGGCATCGGTCAGATTGGTAAGTCTTTCCGTAACGAAATTACACCCGGTAACTTTACATTCCGTACCCGTGAATTCGAACAGATGGAATTGGAATTCTTCTGTGAACCCGATACAGACCTTGAATGGTTTGCATATTGGAAACAGTTCTGTATTGACTGGTTAAAAGCACTCGGCATGAAGGAAGAAGAGATGCGTGTGCGTGACCACGATCCCGAAGAACTTTCATTCTACTCTAAAGCAACTACCGATATTGAGTTCTTATTCCCCTTTGGCTGGGGCGAACTTTGGGGTATTGCTGACAGAACAGATTACGACTTAACACAGCATCAGAACGTATCAAAGCAGGATATGTCTTATTTTGATGATACTAAGAATGAAAGATACATTCCTTACGTTGTTGAACCTTCATTGGGTGCTGATCGTGTGGTTCTTGCATTCCTTTGCGGAGCTTATGATGAAGAAGACTTGGGCGAAGGAGATATGCGTACCGTACTTCGTTTCCATCCTGCACTTGCGCCTGTTAAAATCGGTGTGCTTCCTTTGAGCAAGAAGTTAAACGAAGGTGCAGAAGCAATCTATACAAAGCTTTGCAAGAAGTATAACTGTGAATTTGATGACAGAGGTAATATCGGCAAGAGATATCGTCGTCAGGACGAAATCGGTACACCTTTCTGTATCACATACGACTTCGAATCGGAAGAAGACAATTCTGTAACCGTGCGTTTCCGTGATTCCATGGAACAGGTTCGTGTTAAAATTGATGAGTTGGATGCCTTCTTCGCAGACAAATTTGATTTCTAAGATGGGTATAAAATCCTGCTTTGTTTCGGCAAGGCAGGATTTTTGATGTTTGAGAACAAAGCGGCAATTGTGCGGTATCAGGTGTTGGAAACAGGACTTTTACGGACAAAAACTGTGCAATTTGTATAAAAAAAATATGGTTTTATTTTTTAAAACAACATTCTGCTGTTTTTCAAAAAAAGGTGGCAGATAAAAGAAACTTATGATATAATATTTGAGCGCACAGCATAAAGATGCGTGCAGACAGTATGAGACGATACGTTTTTACATAAAAGTATCTACGTTTCAAAGGAGGAACAATTGGCATGAAGAAATGGGTTTATTTATTCAAAGAAGGCCGCGCTGATATGCGTAACCTTTTAGGTGGTAAGGGGGCAAACCTTGCAGAGATGACAAATATCGGTTTACCGGTACCTCAGGGTTTTACCATCACAACAGAAGCATGTACACAGTACTATGAAGACGGAGAAGTAATTAACGACGAAATTCAGGCACAGATTATGGAATACATCGGCAAGATGGAAGAAATTACCGGCAAGAAGTTCGGTGATAAAGAGAATCCCTTGCTTGTATCAGTTCGTTCCGGCGCAAGAGCATCTATGCCCGGTATGATGGATACTATTTTGAACCTTGGTTTGAATGAAGAAGTAGTGGAAGTATTGGCTGCAAAGTCAGGAAATCCCCGTTGGGCTTGGGACTGCTACAGAAGATTCATCCAGATGTTCTCAGACGTAGTTATGGAAGTTGGTAAGAAGTATTTCGAAGAACTTATCGACGAAATGAAGGCTGCAAAGGGCGTAACTCAGGACGTTGATTTGACAGCAGAAGATTTGAAAGAACTTGCTAATCAGTTTAAGGCAGAATACAAGGCAAAAATCGGTGCGGATTTCCCTACCGATCCCAAGGAACAGTTAATGGCAGCTGTTAAGGCTGTATTCCGTTCTTGGGACAACCCCAGAGCGAATGTATACCGTCGTGACAATGACATCCCTTATTCATGGGGTACCGCTGTCAACGTACAGATGATGGCATTCGGTAATATGGGTGATACATCAGGTACCGGTGTTGCTTTTACGCGTGATCCGGCTACCGGTGAGAAGAAACTTATGGGTGAATTCCTTATGAATGCACAGGGTGAAGACGTTGTTGCAGGTGTTCGTACTCCCAATAAGATTTCTGAATTACAGACAGTTATGCCTGAAGTTTATGAACAGTTTACTCAGATTTGTGCAACTTTGGAAGACCACTACAGAGATATGCAGGATATGGAGTTTACCATTGAAGACAAGAAGCTTTATATGCTTCAGACACGTAATGGTAAGAGAACAGCACAGGCTGCTCTGCAGATTGCATGTGACTTGGTAGATGAAGGTATGATTACCGAAGAAAAAGCAGTTGCAATGATTGATCCCAGAAACTTAGATACACTTTTACATCCTCAGTTTGATGCGGCTGCATTAAAGGCTGCTGTTCCCGTAGGAAAGGCACTTGGTGCTTCACCGGGAGCTGCTTGTGGTAAGGTTGTATTTACTGCAGAAGATGCTAAGGAATGGAATGCAAGAGGCGAGAAGGTTGTTCTTGTTCGTCTTGAAACTTCACCTGAAGATATCGAAGGTATGAAGGCTGCTCAGGGTATCTTAACCGTACGTGGCGGTATGACTTCTCATGCAGCAGTAGTTGCACGTGGTATGGGTACTTGCTGTGTATCCGGTTGCGGCGATATTGCAATGGATGAAGCAAATAAGAAATTTACTCTTGCTGGCAAAGAATATCACGAAGGAGATTTTATCTCTATCGATGGTTCTACCGGTAAGATTTATGACGGAATTATCCCTACCGTAGATGCGACTATTACAGGTACATTTGGACGTATTATGGCTTGGGCAGACAAGTATCGCGTACTTAAGGTTCGTACCAATGCAGATACTCCTGCAGATGCAAAGAAGGCTCGTGAACTTGGTGCAGAAGGTATCGGTCTTTGCCGTACAGAGCATATGTTCTTCGAAGAAGACAGAATCGTTGCTTTCCGTGAAATGATTTGTTCCGATACTGTTGAAGAAAGAGAAGAAGCATTGGAGAAGATTCTTCCTTATCAGCAGGGCGACTTTGAGAAATTATACGAAGCTTTGGAAGGAAATCCTGTTACAATCCGTTTCTTGGATCCTCCTCTCCATGAGTTTGTTCCGACAGAAGATGATGATATTCAGAAACTTGCTGTTGCAAAGGGCAAGAGCGTGAGTGAAATCAAGGCAATTATTGATTCACTTCATGAATTCAATCCTATGATGGGCCACAGAGGATGCCGTCTTGCAGTTACTTATCCTGAAATTGCAAAGATGCAGACCAAGGCTGTTATCCGTGCGGCAATCACAGTTAAGAAGGCGCATCCCGATTGGAATGTAAAACCTGAAATCATGATTCCTCTTGTATGTGAAATCAAGGAATTAAAAGTAATCAAGAAGTTGGTTGTTGAAACCGCAAACGCAGAAATTGCAGCTGCAGGTATTGCATTGGAATACGAAGTTGGTACCATGATTGAAATTCCCCGTGCGGCACTTACTGCTGACGAAATTGCAGCAGAAGCTGATTTCTTCTGCTTCGGTACAAACGACTTAACACAGATGACCTTTGGTTTCTCTCGTGATGATGCAGGTAAGTTCTTGGATGCTTACTACGACAGCAAGATTTTTGAAAACGATCCGTTTGCAAGACTTGACCAGAATGGTGTTGGTAAGCTTATGGAAACAGCAATTAAGCTTGGTAAGCCCGTAAACGACAAGTTACACATCGGTATCTGCGGTGAGCACGGCGGAGATCCTACTTCTGTAGAATTCTGCCATAAGTTAGGTTTGGATTATGTTTCATGTTCACCTTTCCGTGTGCCTATCGCAAGACTCGCAGCAGCACAGGCAGCTATCAATAATAAATAATAGAAAGTACGATTGGTAAATTTTCTGTTATCAAGGATAAAATATAAAGTAAGGAGTCCCTAAGGGCTCCTTACTTCGTATATGATGTAAATTACATAAATATTATAAATTGATTTATATAAAAGCAGCATAATACAACGAAAGGAGCGGAAAACGATGAAAAAAAGTATTTGGGCAATTTTATTGGCATTGCTATATAGTTTTTTTTATATTGTAGTGGGTCCTAAGATTAAAACACAGGATTTGAGTTTTGATGGTTCGGAAATAATCCCTTTTATAATGTGTTTTTTAATATGTTCAATTATAAATGTTCTGGTTGTTTTGGCTGTTCAGCGTTGTAAATTTGAAATAAAAAGTGAAAGAGTGACGCGATTTATTAATGATTTTGGCGAGCGTAAATTATTTTTCCTTATATGGGGATTTATTTTTATTTCGTGGTTGCCGGTATATTTTGTATGTTTCCCGGGGGTTTTATCGTATGATATTGTCAACCAGACCAGGGATGCATTGGGAACCATTGTCGATAACCATCATCCGGTTTTGCATACGTGGCTTCTGAGAGTATTTATGCAATTGGGTCAGCGTCTTTTCTCGAGTTATGAAGTCGGTCTTGGCTTGTTATCATTGCTTCAAATGTTGTTGGTGAGTTATGCCCTTTCGCGTTTGGTTATGTTATTAAAGAAAAAGAATGTTCCGATGGTGATTGTTATAGTTACGGCATTGTTTTCTGCAATTTGGTTTATGAACGCATGCTTATCGGTTTCA
This sequence comes from Lachnospiraceae bacterium, assembly GCA_045590555.1. Taxonomy (GTDB): domain Bacteria; phylum Bacillota; class Clostridia; order Lachnospirales; family Lachnospiraceae; genus UBA3766. The sequence goes on from JAZNRC010000014.1 coordinate 35,142, forward strand.
ATGATAAAGGATACTTTATTTGCTGCATTTTTGGTGTTGTTTGTATGCCATTTTACAGAAATTGTAATGAATCCGGATGAATATTTGCATAACAAAAAGAATTTGGTTTTGTTGCCCATCGTCGGTTTTTTGTTGTGCGCCTTGAGGAATAACGGATTATATATTTATTTGTTTTGCTTTGCGGGGTTGGTTGTTTTAAGAATAAAAAATATAAAAAAAGCAAAGATATATTTGGCTTTGATAGTAGCAGTGATATTGCCTGTTTTTGTTTATAAGATTTATTCGGGACCCGTTTTTGATGCATGGAATATCAAACCGGGGGAAGTGCGGGAAGCATTATCGGTGCCAATACAACAGTTACAGCGTGTAGCTTATCATAGAGCGGATCTGTTATCGGAAGAACAAATGGAAGTGATGGATTATTATATTGATAATTTGAAATGGATGGATCCGCCGGTGGGACGGGCATACGATCCTTTTATTGCAGATCCGGCCAAAGGCTGTTTTCGTTCGGCAGCATATAATGAGGATCCGATTGCTTTTTGGAAGTTTTATCTGGAGATAGGGACGCATTTTTTTAAAGACTACGTGGTTGCGTTTTTATCGAATACACTAGGGTATTGGTATCCGGGGCAGGATGTATTCACATATGTTGAATATGAAAATTATCCGTCAGAATGGTTTTCGGTACCTTTGGAGCGTCAAAGTATAATGGACTTGCAATTTGTAGATAATTACTATGCAAGTGTCTGCACTTCACAAATTTGGCGAACAACTCCAGGCGTAAGATTATTTTTTGTGCCGGGATATGCACCGTGGATTTTGATTTTTGCAGTGATATTATCTTGGAAGAAAAAAGAGAATTTTTCCAAAACTGTTCCGTTGTTTTTACCATTAATTGCACAATTTGGAATCATGATACTTTCGCCGATGGCATCGTTTCGTTATTCATGGCCATTCTTTTTAATGTTGCCGATTTGCTTTGTCGGAATTTGGAGTAATGCTGAATTAAAAAAGACAGAAAAATAAAAAGTTAAAATGACTCTCACGTGTGAATATGCGTGAGAGTTTTTTTGTGATTTGTCGACGTGTTTTTCTTGTTTCTGTGGCAAGGAAAAGATATAATTATAATGTTCTAATACATTCTATTTTATCATTGTTTCGATATCTGAAACAAATACCAACTAAAAAATTGAATTAAGAAAGAGGGTAATGTTATGTATAGTTACGTATCTACAGGTGCTTTGAACGGCATTGAAAGTTATTTGGCAACCGTGGAAGTGGATGCCTCAACAGGTTTGCCCGGATTTGAAATGGTAGGGATGCTGAATGCAGAGATAAAAGAGGCCAAAGAGAGGGTAAGGGTTGCATTGAAGAATGTCGGATTTGCCATGCCACCTTTACGCATTACGGTAAATATATCTCCTGCGAATCTTCGCAAGAACGGAACCGCGTATGATTTGCCTATTGCCGTAGCTTTGCTTATAGCAATCGGTGAGCTTGCGCAACAAAGTGTTGAAAATATTATGCTCGTGGGAGAACTGGGGTTGAATGGAGAGGTAAAGTTTACCAAAGGAATTCTGCCTATGGTGATGCAGGCAAAGAGTGAAGGGATAAAAGTGTGCCTTGTACCCGGAGAGAATGCAGAAGAAGGGGCGGTGGTGGAAGGAATAGAGGTGATAGGAGTTTCTTCTCTTCCGGAAGTGATAGAATATCTTAGGTCCAATGCAAAAATGCGAGAAAAACATTTTAAGGCCACCAAAGTCAATATGGCTCATTTGATGCAACGGGGAAACGCATACAAAGGATTGGATTTTGCTGAGATTAGCGGGCAGGAAAATGTAAAAAGGGCAGTGGAAACAGCAGCGGCAGGTTTTCATCATATTCTGCTGATTGGAGCTCCGGGAGCCGGTAAAACAATGATAGCAAAAAGAATTCCGTCCATATTACCGCCCTTGTCTGTTGAGGATAGTCTGGAAGTATCTAAAATATACAGCATATCCGGAATGTTAAATGAAAAACAGTCATTAATTACGGAAAGACCATTTTGCAGTCCCCATCACACAATCAGCGAGCAAGCCTTTGCCGGAGGCGGCAGGATACCCAAGCCGGGAATGGTATCTTTAGCGCATAAGGGCGTTTTGTTTTTGGACGAGGTGGTGCATTTCAGCAATGCAACCATTGAGGTGTTAAGACAGCCCATGGAAGATAAAAAAGTACAGATTGCCAGAAGTTACGGTACGTTTACCTATCCGGCGGATTTTATGTTGGTGGCGGCAATGAATCCGTGTCCTTGCGGATATTATCCGGATCGAAATCGTTGTGCTTGCGACGATGCAAGGGTAAGAAAATATTTATCGGCCATATCGGGACCGGTTTTGGATCGTATCGATATTTGTGTGGAAGTGGCCCGGATGAATATTAAAGATTTGGAAGTGCGCAGCGGTGCAAGCAGTGCGGATATGCGTGAACGTATTCAACGTGCCAGAGTCATGCAACAAGAACGTTTTAAAACCTTAGATATTTCGTTTAATGCACAAATGAGACCGGGAGAAATCAACCGGTTCTGTAAGCTGGATGAGAAAGAACGCAGATTTGTCGAAAGGGCATTTGATGCGTTGAAATTAAGCGCCAGAGCTTATCATAAAATACTAAAAGTTGCCAGGACCATTGCGGATTTAGATGGATGTGACAGAATAACCGAGTCACATCTTGCTCAGGCAATTGCGTATAGAAGTGTGGATAGGAAGTATTGGTAATAAAGAACGCCCGGGGAGGGTTTGAAATGATATTAAAAAAAGAATTTGAATACAATACAGATGAAGAATTGGCATGCTACAAATTGGCCAATATGACAGGAGTG
>JAZNRC010000015.1:0-23601 GCA_045590555.1 Lachnospiraceae bacterium
AACCGTACAAGCCAGATGCAGAGATTCCGTCAGAGATTTATGCATAAGTTAGTATACTTCCCTGCAAACAACGATGGTATGTACTCATGTGTAGGTTGCGGACGTTGTGTAGACAAGTGTCCTTCATCCTTAAACATTGTAAAAGTAATTAAAGCTTTTGAGAATCAGGGAGGTAATGAATAATGTGTGAATGCAATTGTCATACAAATTATGAACTGGACACTTTGATTCCTAAGGTTGGTGTAATCACAGATATCCGTCAGGAGACACCGGACGTTAAAACATTCCGTGTAAATGCTCCCGAAGGCGGTAAGTTGTTCGAGCATATGCCCGGCCAGTGTGCTATGTTATGTGCCCCTGGTGTAAGTGAGGCGATGTTCTCTATTACATCTTCACCTACTAACAAGGAATTCCAGGAATTCAGTATCAAAAAATGCGGTCAGCTTACAGATTATCTTCACAGCCTCCAGGTTGGTGATGAAATCACAGTAAGAGGACCTTACGGAAATCATTTCCCGGTAGAAACAGAATTAAAAGGCAAGAACCTTTTATTCATCGCCGGAGGTATCGGTCTTGCGCCTCTTCGTTCCGTAATCAATTATGCAATTGATAACAGAGCGAATTACGGAACCATCGATATCCTTTATGGCTCACGTTCCGCAGATGATTTGGTTCAGTTAAAAGAAATTCAGGAATTGTGGATGAAGACGGAAGGTGTAAATGTACACTTAACCATCGACCGTGAGCAGGAAGGCTGGGACGGACATGTAGGTTTCGTACCTGCATACTTAAAAGAACTGGAATTCTCTACAGATAAAACAGTTCTTGTCTGCGGACCGCCTATTATGATTAAGTTCGTTCTTCAGGGACTTAAGGAATTAGGTTTCCAGGATGAACAGATTTACACTACTTTCGAACTTCGTATGAAGTGCGGCATCGGTAAGTGTGGACGTTGTAACATTGGTTCTAAATATGTATGTAAGGACGGCCCCGTATTCCGTTTCGACGAAATCGATGAGCTGCCGAACGAATATTAAGAGGCTTTTATAAAAAACACGAAAGGACTGGTATTCCAAAATGGAAAATATGGTAAATGTATACTTTTTTGGTAAGAAATACAGCGTACCTGCAGATTTGACAATCATGACAGCTATGGAATATGCAGGCTACACCTTAAACAGAGGATGTGGCTGCCGTCACGGTTTCTGCGGTGCATGTGCAACTATTTACAGAATCAAAGGCAAGAACGAGTTAAAGACTTGCCTTGCATGTCAGACACAGGTTGAAGAAGGAATGTATGTAGCAAGTATTCCTTTCTTCCCTACAGATAAGAGAACTTATGATATCAATGAAATCAGACCTACACAGCAGATTATGATGGAACTTTATCCTGAAATCTACAGCTGTATCGGTTGTAACGCTTGTACAAAGGCTTGTACACAGGACTTAAATGTTATGCAGTACATTGCATACGCGCAGAGAGGCGAATTCGAAAAGTGTGCAGAAGAGTCTTTCGACTGTGTAAGCTGTGGATGCTGTTCCGTAAGATGTCCCGCAGGTATTTCTCATCCTATGGTTGGTCTTCTTGCAAGACGTCTCACCGGTAAGTACATTGCTCCCGAAACTGAGCATTTGAAAAACCGCGTTGAAGAAATCAATAAGGGTGCTTATGATGAGTTAATCGAGCAGATTATGCAGAAACCCATCACAGAAATGCAGGAATTATACAACACTAGAGAAATTGAGAAATAAGGAGGGAGAAATATGTTTACAGCAGAAATGCAGGAATCCATTAAAAAGGTGGAAGCAACCAGAGCAGAACGTATGAAAACCGAACCCAGACGTATGACCGCTGAGGAAAAGGATACCCTTCTGAAAGCTTACCATCCTGATTACAGAGAAGATGGATTTGTAGAAATTAAAATCGGACCCAACAAAGGCCAGAAGGTTCCCACAGAATTAGGACACCTTCTTCATTCAAACAGCCGTCTTTTAACAGATAAGGTTGATTTAAACAAAGTTGACTATGACGTAGACGTACTTGTTATCGGTGGCGGTGGTGCAGGTTCTTCTGCAGCAATCGAAGCACACGAAGCAGGCGCTAACGTTATGATCGTAACAAAGCTTCGTATCGGTGATGCCAACACAATGATGGCTGAAGGCGGTATCCAGGCTGCAGATAAAGAAAACGATTCACCCGTACAGCACTATCTTGATGCTTTCGGTGGCGGACACTTCGCAGCAAGACCTGAGCTTTTAAGACGTCTTGTTATGGAAGCTCCCGATGCTATCCAGTGGTTAAATAAGTTAGGCGTTATGTTCGATAAGGACGAAGACGGAAGAATGGTAACTACACATGGTGGTGGTACTTCAAGAAAGCGTATGCACGCTTGTAAGGACTACTCAGGTGCAGAAATCATGCGTACACTTCGTGACGAAGTTATTAACCGTCAGATTCCTGTTGTTGAATTTACTTCAGCAGTTGAATTAATCAAAGATGAAAAGGGCCAGGTTGCAGGTGCTGTTCTCCTCAACATGGAAACAGGCGATTACTTAGTAGCTAAGGCTAAAACCGTAGTTATCGCAACAGGTGGTGCAGGCCGTCTTCACTACCAGAACTTCCCTACTTCAAACCACTACGGCGCTACTGCTGACGGTTTGGTATTGGGATACCGTGCAGGTGCACCCCTTTTATACCAGGATACAATCCAGTATCACCCTACAGGTGTTGCTTACCCTGCACAGATTTTCGGTGCATTGGTAACAGAGAAGGTTCGTTCTCTTGGTGCAATGCTTGTTAACGTGGACGGTGAAGCTTTCATGCATCCCCTTGAGACACGTGACGTTTCCGCAGCATCGATTATTCGTGAATGTTCTGACAGAGGCAAGGGTGTAACCACTCCTTTAGGAAGCGGTGTATGGTTGGATACTCCCATGATTGAAATGATCGGCGGACCCGGAACCATTGAAAAGAGAATTCCTGCGATGCTTCGTATGTACTTAAACTACGACATCGATATGAGAAAAGAACCTATTTTGATTTACCCTACACTCCACTACCAGAACGGTGGTTTGGAAATTGGCGGAGACGGATTCACAAAGGCAATCGACAACTTGTTAGTTGCAGGTGAAGCTGTTGGTGGTATCCACGGAAGAAACCGTTTGATGGGTAACTCATTACTCGACATCATCGTATTTGGTCGTAACGCAGGTAAGGCTGCAGCAGCTAAGGCTAAGACTGTTGAGTTGGGTACAATGAATATTGACCATGTAGCAGCATATGCTGAAGAGTTAAAGGCTGCAGGCATCGAATCTAACGATGTTTCACCTCTTCTTCTTCCTAAATACGCTCGTCACGAAAGATAAAAAGAGCATTTTTGCAGAAGAGAACGGTCAAAAAATAATGTATGTTTTTGTCGGGCGAAGGCACTAAAAAAGTGTTTTCGCCCCGCAATGCGTAAATATATTGTATGAGGAAGGAAAAAAATTATGTCACTTTTTGGCGGTGTTATTCCCATTACCGGAATCACATTTTTAATGTTTAGTCTTTTGATTATTACTTTCCTTGGTTATGCACTTGGGCGTATTTCCATTAAGGGCGTAAACCTTGGTACAGCCGGTGTATTTATCGTAGCACTTCTTTACGGATGTTTCTTCTTTGAACCTTTAAGCGCACAGCTTACCGTAAAAGCAGCAGATGGTACTGCTATCAACTACGCAGAAAATGCACTTAAAATTATCGAAAATCTTGGTTTGATTTTCTTTGTAACTTCAGTAGGTTTTATTGCAGGACCGAAGTTCTTCGGTAACATGAAGAAAAACTTTAAATCATATGTTGCTTTGGGTCTTGTAGTTATTATCGGTGGCGGTCTTGCTGCAATCGGATGTATTTTCCTAGGAAGATGGTTACAGCCTGATGTACCCCACGATGAATTGACCGCAATGGTTGTTGGTCTTTTGTCTGGTTCATTAACATCAACCCCTGCATTCTCAGCTGCAAAGGCTACTGTAGACCCTGCCTTGGAAGGTATTGTATCCGTAGGTCATGGTATTGCATATTTGTTCGGTGTTATCGGTGTAGTACTTTTTGTACAGCTTGTTCCTAAGTTTATGAAAGCAAACATGGACGAAGAAAGAGCAAAACTTGTACAGGCTTCTGACGGAGAAGAAAAGAAATATGACGGCAAGTTAATTGAACTTGATGCATTTGGTATTGCTCCTTTTGCACTTGCGGCTGTAATCGGTATCTTCGTAGGTATGATTAAGGTGCCTTTGAGTGCTCAGGGCTTAAGCGGAACCACATTTGCATTAACAACCACAGGCGGATGTCTTTTGGTATCTTTGGTATTCGGTCACTTCGGAAGAATCGGTAAAGTAAGTATTATGCCTTCTGAAACTACCCTTAAGGTGTTCCGTGAATTGGGACTTATGTTGTTCTTAATCGGTGCAGGTATCCCGGGTGGTGCTGAATTCGTTGCAGAATTCCACGTATTGTACTTTGTATATGGTGTAATCATGACAATCGTTCCGATGATTCTTGGTTTCCTTTTTGCAAAGTTTGTTGTAAAGTTAAGTCTTTTAAACAACCTTGGTTCTATCACAGGCGGTATGACAAGTACACCTGCACTTGGAACTTTAATTAACACAGCAGGAACAGAAGACGTTGCGGCAGCTTATGCGGCTACATATCCTATTGCACTAATCTCAGTAGTTCTTGTGTCGCAGTTCCTGATTATCTTATTCTAATAAAAGGAGAAAAACTATGCGCGAAATTAACGTAAGTAACGTAACTGACGTTGTTGAAAAGCTTTGCATCGACGCAAACACACACCTTCCCGAAGATGTAAAATGTGCAATCAAGAATTGCCGTGCTTGCGAAGATGGCGAAATTGCCAAAGGCGTTTTGGACAACATTATTGAAAACTTTGAAATTGCTGATAATGAAAACGTGCTCATCTGCCAGGATACAGGTATGGCTTGCGTATTCTTAGAGATTGGCCAGGATGTTCACTTCGTAGGCGGAGATTTGACAGACGCAATTAACGAAGGCGTTCGTCGCGGTTATGACAAGGGATATTTAAGAAAATCCGTTGTAAAAGATCCCGTAAGACGCGGTAACACAGGTGATAATACACCTGCTATGATTTATACCGAAATCGTTCCCGGTGAAAATGTTAAAATCACTGTAGGTCCTAAGGGATTCGGTAGTGAAAATATGAGTGCAATCAGAATGTTCAAGCCTTCTCACGGTATTGAAGGAATTAAGGATTTTATCATTGAAACTGTTGAAACAGCAGGCCCTAATCCTTGTCCTCCTATGGTAGTAGGCGTTGGTATCGGTGGTACATTCGATAAGGCTGCATTACTTGCTAAGAAGGCATTGATGCGTCCCATCGATTCAGAGAATCCCGATCCTTACTATGCAGACCTTGAAAAAGAAATGCTTGAAAAGATTAACGAACTCGGTATCGGACCTCAGGGCTTTGGCGGTAGAACCACAGCAATCGGTCTTAACATTGAAACCTTACCCACCCACATTGCAGGTATGCCTTGTGCAATCAACATTAACTGCCATGTAACCCGTCATAAATCGGAGGTGATCTAATGGAGAAGCATATTACATTACCTTTAACTGAAGAATTAGCGAAAACATTACATGCAGGTGATACTGTTTATTTAACAGGTACCATTTACACTTCACGTGATGCAGGTCACAAGAGAATGTGTGAAGCACTTGCTAAGGGTGAACCCCTTCCCATGGATCCTACAGATGCAACCATCTACTACGTAGGACCTACTCCTGCAAAGCCCGGTCAGGTAATCGGTTCTGCAGGCCCTACCACCAGCGGACGTATGGATGCTTATGCACCTACTATGATGTCTGTTGGAGCAAGAGGTATGATTGGTAAAGGCGCACGTCTTCCTGAAGTTATCGAGGCAATGAAGAAATACAACGGCGTATACTTCGGCGCTATCGGCGGTGCAGGTGCACTTCTTGCAAAGTGCATCAAGAAGGCTGAACTTATCGCATACGAAGATCTTGGTGCAGAAGCGTTGAGAAAGCTTTACGTAGAGGAAATGCCTTTGGTTGTTATTATTGACAGCGAAGGAAATAACCTTTACGAAGAAGGCAGAGCAGCATATCTTGCACAGAGAAATAAATAAATGAAATTCTGTAAGAACCACTATGGTAAAACATAGTGGTTCTTCTTTTTTTGTTGGGGAAAATGTGTTATAATATCTATGTTTATCTCATAGTAGGGGAATGTAATAAATTTTATAAAATGGAAGATAAACGGCACGGAGGAAATAAGATGCTTTTAGATAAAATAAAAGAAAGAATCCCGGAGGAATGCGGAAGTCTGGTGTTTGTAGCAGACACCAAAGATTGCGGAGTGCTTTATATAAATAATGAGATGAAGGCGAAGCTTGGAATACAGCCGGAAGATGATTCCTACATAGGCAAAAAATGCACAGAGGTTTTACAGGAGATTGAACATTCCTGTGAAAATTGTAAGATGTGTGGGGCCTGTGATACCAAGCGTTTTAACCATGCCTTATATCATAACGAAATTCATGATGAATATTTCCAGATACGATGGAAGTCTGTGGAAATTGATGGACATGTATTGTATTTGGAGATTGCAGATGAAGTGACTGCGCAGATTAAGCAGCAGAAGGACACACTTCACCAGTTAGAGCGTGAGCGTGTCTTGATTCGTTGCGCCAAAACGCTGAGCCTCGAATTAGAGGTAAAAGACGCAATTAATCGGTTGTTTGAAATTATAGGCCGGTATTACAAAGCGGGCAGAACCTATTTGTTTGAGATTGATTATAAGGAGAAAACTACTTCCAATACCTATGAATGGGTTGCACAGGGGACAAGTGCAGAAATTGATAATTTACAGAATGTACCCATCGAGTCAATCAAACCGTTTTTGGATATGTTTGAAGAAAAAGGAATGTTCTATATTACGGATTTGGACGAGGATATATCCAAAGACACTTTGACATATCAGATATTGGAAGCGCAGGGAATACACAGTCTTTTAGCCGTGCCTGTAGTAAAAGATGACCAGATAGTTGGATTTCTTGGTGTAGATGATCCGAAGGATAATATAAAAGATTTTGACCTTCTTACTTCGGTTTTATATTTTATACAGAATGATTTGGAAAAAAGAAGCGTTATGGAGCAGTTAGAGAGACTAAGCTATGAAGATACATTGACAGGGCTATATAACCGTAATCGCTATAATGAAGTCCGTAAGGTTATGAAGAAGAAGGTGCCTGACAAGCTTGGCATCATTTATATGGATTTAAACGGATTAAAGCATGTAAATGATACTTTAGGGCACGACTATGGCGATAAATTAATTAAAAAAACTGCTAAAATATTAAAACAGGTAATCGAAAAAGATGCATACCGAATCGGTGGTGATGAATTTGTGGCAATTTGTCCGGGTATTGATAAGGCTGAATTGGAAGAGAAGGCCAATGAAGTGCGCAACAGAGCCATGACAGAGGAAATTCAAATATCTATCGGGGTGAGCTGGCGGGATGCAAACGTCCATATTAAGGAACAGCTTCATGAGGCAGACCAACGCATGTATGAGGAGAAAAAGATTTATTACATGCAAAATAAAATAAAAGAGAAGCTGTAGAAGTAAAATGCAGGCATTTGGGCAGATGTCTGCACTTGGAGGAAATCAAGTAATGTTATTTAATTCTTTTGAGTTTTTGGTATTTTTTCCGATTGTATTAATGATATATTTTATAATACCAAAAAAAATAAGATATATATGGTTGCTGCTGGCAAGCTATTTCTTTTATATGTGTTGGAATGCAGAATATGCCTTGTTGCTTTTGGCCTCTACCGTTACGACCTATGGAGCGGGACTTTTGATTGCACGATGGAAGGATAAGCCCAAACATCAAAAAGCAATGGTGGCGATTAGTCTTATTATAAATTTTGGCATTTTATTTTTCTTTAAATATGCCATGTTTGTCGTGGATACATTGGAGAAAGTATTGTCCAAAGCCGGTATAGTCATAGAGGCTTCCGGTTTTGATATTCTTCTGCCGGTGGGAATTTCTTTTTATATTTTTCAGGCGGTAGGGTATACCATGGATGTGTATCATGGTAAAATTTCGGCAGAAAAGAATCTGTTAAGATATGCGTTGTTTGTTTCATTTTTTCCTCAGTTGGTGGCCGGTCCCATTGAGCGTTCAACCAATTTGCTGCCGCAATTACAGAATGTGCATAAAATAAATGTCTGGCAACCGAAACGCATTCAGGAAGGCGCCATTGTAATGCTGTATGGCTATATTCTGAAAATGATTATTGCGGACCGCGCAGCGGTATATGTAGATACGATATATGATGTGAATTTGTACAACGGATATACCGGATTTACGGTGCTTATAGCAATTATTCTGTTTTCATTCCAGATATATTGCGATTTTGCCGGTTACACGTATATTGCCATAGGTGCTGCTAAAATTATGGGCTTTGACCTGATGAATAATTTCCGTATGCCTTATATGGCCACAAGTATTAAGGATTTTTGGAGCAGATGGCATATTTCCCTGACGAGCTGGTTTCGGGACTATCTGTATTTTCCTTTGGGCGGTAGTCGCAAAGGGATTTTAAGAAAGTACATCAATATTTTTATTGTGTTTTTGGTAAGCGGCCTCTGGCATGGTGCTGCATGGCATTTTGTATTATGGGGTGCCATTCACGGTGTGATGCGAGTGGTAGGTGAAACGACTTCGTCTTTTAGGGATAAAATATATAAAAAGCTTCATTTTGACAGGGATACATTGGCAGTTACTCTGTGGAAAATGTTTTGTACGTTTTCGTTGGTATCTTTCGCCTGGGTCTTTTTTAGGGGTGAGAGTATCCGTCAGTCCATAGATATTCTATTAAACGTATTTCGTGAATATAATCCATGGGTATTGACCAACGGCAGCTTGTTTACCCACGGTCTTGATGCTAAGGAATGGAATGTATTATTGGTATTTCTTTTGTTTTTGATTGTTACCGACGTATTAAAATACTGCAAGATTAATTTGGTAGAATTGTTTATGAAGCAGAACCTGTGGTTCCGTTGGCTTGTATTTTATGTTGGTATTATGGCGGTGGTATTGTTCGGCGTATACGGACCTCAGTATGACGCGGCCCAGTTTATTTATTTCCAGTTTTAAAGGTGGAATTATGAAAAAGAAGATAATAAATGCGATACTTTTTATAATATTTATTGCAGGTTTGTTTGGTATGCTTTACCGGGCAAATTTTGTCTTGCGGCAAAAGGATTTTTCGGGAGTGCAGGATATGTTTGCCGCATTGGAGCCGGATTCCGTGGATATGATTTTTATTGGAAGCAGTCACCAATTTTGCAGCATCAGTCCGGAAATTCTGTATGATGAATACGGTGTGAATTCTTTTATGCTGGCCACGTCTGCCCAGACCGTGCCTATGTCTTATTATGCGGCCATGGAAGCAATTGAACTGCAACATCCGGATGTGATTGTTTTTGAAGCAAGTTATTGCGCCAATGATTACACAACGGTAGGGGACGAGATGACCCATTGTTTTTTTGACGGTATGCCACGATGTCAGGGCCGGGAAGAAGGATTGAAAGATTTGGTAGAAAAAGAGGACCGGATTTTTTATTATCTTAATCTGGGTGCCTACCATACCAGATGGAAAGAACTGGATGAGGATGATTATTCCATTACAACCGTTACTCCAAGGGGAGGCGTACATTATCCGGAAGTAGGATATAATTGGGAAATACCTGTTATTTCGCCGGATGAAATTTCGCCCATGCCGGAGGCTATGGAAGGGTATGTAGATAAAATGATTCAGTTGTGCGAAGAAAATGATGTAAAACTGATTTTTTATATTGCGCCTTTTAATTCGATGTATGGCGGCGAGGATGAAAATCTGGAATTATTTGAACGTCAAAGAATTTTTAATTATGTGGGTGAATATGCTAAGGAGCATAATGTTCCCTTTTATAATTTGTATTATGAAATGGACGCAATCGGTCTGGAAGCAAACGGAGACTGGAAAGACAGTCAGCATTTGAATGCAAGCGGCCAGGCAAAATTGACCAGATATATGATGGATCAGGGATATCTGGAGTATTAAAATATGTAAGGATAAATAAGGTATAAAATTCCTCTGTTTACAGATACTAGTTTCATTACCAGAAAAATGTAAGCGGAGGAATTTTTTATATGAAAGCAACAGGCATTGTACGTAGAATAGACGATTTGGGAAGAATTGTAATTCCTAAGGAAATTCGCCGGACTTTGAGAATCAGGGAAAGTGATCCTTTGGAAATTTTTACCGACCGCGAAGGCGAAATTATTTTGAAAAAATATTCGTCCATCGGAGAAATGAATAGTTTTGCCAAGCAGTATGCGGACAGTCTTGCGCAGGTATCCGGCAAGGTGGCTGTGATTGCGGACCGAGACCGTTACATTGCGGTTTCAGGGGGGATGAAGACATTATTGAATAAACATATCAGCAAAGATGTGGAGAATAAAATGGAACGCAGAGAACAGCTTATGGCAGGTAAAAGCGATAAGTCATTTGTTATACTTGCAGAGGATGAGAATGATTGTGAATGGCAGATGATGGCGCCGATTATCAGTGAGGGTGATGTGGTTGGCGCAGTATTTCTTCTGTCGGCTGATGCTAAGGACGGTATGGGAGAAGTGGAGCGGAAACTGGTGCTTTCTGCGGCTTCCTTTCTCGGAAAGCAGATGGAATTATAGAAGGTCCTCTTCCAAAACCTGAATTTCCATATAGTCAAAATCGATGGGCTCGATGAAGTTATCTGCGGTAAAGCGTGCTTTGCTCAAACGCTTAAAATCTGCGATGGTGGAATCGAGCCAGATTGGTTTGCCAAGATCAAACTGTACACAGGCCTCTTCCAACCCGTCAAAAATTTTATGTGTGCGGGTTTTATCCGAACAGTCTTCTATTACCGTATCTTTTACCAAGCGGCTTTCTTTGATTACTTTTACCCATAAACGAAACATAGTGGTTATCCTTTTAAAAAAAATTGGCAGTTTCCTGCTGCCTGCACAAAGTATTATAGCAGAATAACGGAGATTCTCCAAATAAAAATACCCATAAAATGAGGAGTGCCCCGATGTCGTTTACGACACCGAGGCATTATGAAAAAAATTGTTAGCAATGTTAATGTCACATGAATGATTGTTCTCTCTTATCTGTTTTTAGTATAAACGAGAAATATGAATAAAAAATGAACATAAAGTAAAAGTAGTTTAAATATTTCGTTTACATAAAAGTGTGTTTTATGTAAAAGGAAGTTTCCGTACTTTCATATTGTAAAAAATCCTAAAAAATGATAAAATGTATACAAACTACTGTTCAAAAGATGTAATGGACGGTTTATGTTGGAGGGAGTACAATGGATAACTTTATGGATAAACTGGCGCAGAAGTATAATGCGCAGGAAATGATAAGAGCAAACGCCCAGGCGGAAGCTTCTGAAATGCAGAGATTACAGGAACAGGTGGCTGCATATGAAGGTATTCTGCAGGATATGCGTAAGCTCAATTATAAGAATTCAGAACTTACCGACAGGATTTATGCTTTGGTTGATGAAAGTATCAGCAAAGTACAAGGTGTTCAGAAAACGGGCGGAGACACTGCTGATGTGGCAGCCAGTCTTTCTGATGAAATCATGAAAGCCTTAGATGAGGCTTTGAGTAATCTGGATTCAACAGTGGGAACTGCATTAAATGAATCTGTAAGCGGAGCATTAATGGCACCGGTTGACCAGATGAAGCAGTCTACTCAGGAAGTGACCGGTTCCGTAGCAGCTGTGCGTCAGATTGCGGAAGATGTGAAAACAACAGCGGATGAGATTCGATATGCTACTGATATGGTGCGTTCTTCTGCGGATGATGTTACTAATTCTGCATTGGAAGTACGTAATTCCGTGGAGGGCATGCAGACTGCTGTAGCCGAAGTGAGAAATTCGGCTGATGAAGTGAAAGAGTCCATGGAGCAGATGCGTTCTACCGTTCATGGTGTAATGGTTTCTACTGAGGATATGAAGATATCTACAGAAGAAATTAAGGCAACGACAGAAGATTTGAAGCATTCTAACGAAGATTTGAAGTCTTCCGTTAAAACATCCGTGGATAATGCACTTTTAACCATACGTCGTGAAAATCGCGAGATTGCAGACCATTTGGAATATATTCGTTCTACCGTGGATACCATCCAGAAGCCTTCGGCAGAAGAAGAAATACGTAAGGCAGAGGAAGAGCAGAGAAAACTTCAGGAAGAGCAGCAACGTGAAGAGGCAAGAATTGCCAGAGAAGCTGAGAATAAAAAAGCCATTGAAGAGATGTTCAGACAGTCGGATGATTTTGTACATAAGGAGAACGTTAAGGTCTACCGTAATGTACAGGCTGTGGTTGTGGATGAACTTAAGAATCAGACAGAAGGCTTAACGAAACACAATCAGGAATTGTATACCAAGATGAAATCAACAAAAACGCTGGTATATATTGCCATTGCTTTGGGAGTGCTTAATATATTGCTCACTGTATTATCTATTTTGGGAATTGTATAAAGTAAATGTAGACAAGCCGGTATGTATGTATCGGCTTGTTGTATGATTATATTTACTTTGAACTATTAATGAGGAAGGGTATTTCATGTTAACGGTATTGGTAAACTGGATATATGTCATAATAATTACCTTTGGCTTGGGCTACGGATTCTCAATATTGTCAGGAAGTTTGTTAGGATATCGTCTAAAAGGTGTAGACAGTATCCTAATGGCGGGTTTGGGGATTTCAACCGTATATGCCCAAGTTTTCAGCCTTTTTGATGGCGTTGGTATGACGGCGAACCTTGTGTTGGTCGTAGCATGTATAATTGTTTTTTGCGTATGGCGAAAGGATATCACGGCATATCTGCAACATGCCGTAAAAGAATGTAAAATAGGTCGAGTGATTCTGATTGTTGCAATTGTGCTTTTGTGGTCATACTTTACCTCCAGAGGATATATGCATTATGACAGTGATTTGTATCACGCTCAGAGTATTCGTTGGATAGAAGAATACGGAGTCGTGCCGGGTTTGGGAAACCTGCATGAGCGTTTTGCATACAACAGTTCATTTTTTGCCGTGAGCGCATTGTTTAGCATGAAGTTTCTGCTGGGAGAGTCTATGCATGCCATGAGCGGTTTCTTTGCGCTGTTATTAAGTTTTACCGCTTTGGGAATCGGAAGAAGCTGGAAAAATAAAAAGTTTAGCCTGGCCGATTTTGCACGTGTAGGTACAATTTACTATTTAATTACCATTATTGACGAGGTGGTATCACCGGCATCGGACTATTCCATTATGTGCGTGATTTTATTTATTGTGGTAAAGTGGTTGGATTTGCTGGAGCAAAAAGAAGAAAAATGTGCGCCCTATGCATTGTTGTGTGTGCTTGGTGTCTATGGATTAACTCTTAAACTGACTGCCGGCCTCATTGTTTTATTGACAATAAAACCGGCGATATCTTTAGTAAAAAATAAAAAATACAAAGAGATTATGCTTTATCTGGGAATGGGGCTTATGGTTGCGATTCCCTGGTTTGTCCGTACAGTGATTATTTCCGGCTGGCTGATTTATCCGTTCCCGTCCTTGGATTTGTTTCAGTTTGATTGGGAAATGAATGCCACGGCTATTGAAGTGGATGCGGCTCATATTACAACATGGGGACGTGCACTGTATGATGCCTCGTTGATTGATCTGCCTATTTGGGAATGGTTTCCTAACTGGTATATGACAACATTATCCGGAATGGAAAAAGTGTTGATTGCAGGTTGTCTTGTCTGCGTCATAATATACATTGCGGATTTGATAATCATAATTTTAAAAAAGCAGTGGAAACGTCTCGATGTTTCTCTGGTCATGGGAGCTGTTTTGGGTTCATATCTGTTCTGGCAATGCAGTGCACCGCTTATCCGTTACGGATACGCCTATGTATTGTTGTTGGATTGCGTAGTTGCAGGTAATTTGCTCATACAATTGAAATGGCGTAAGATACAGACGGCGGTTTATTTTATTTTAATATTATATGGTGCATATAAAATGTTTGCCGTGGGTCAATATATTTCAGGTAATTATCTTCAGGAATGTTACGTATGGCAGGCTGATTATGGTGTATATGAATTGGAAAGCTATGAAATAGAGGGAGTGACCTTTTATTATCCTTTACAAGGTGACAGAACCGGATACGATAATTTTCCGGCAGCACCTTACAAAATGCCTTTGGAATTCAGGGGCGAAGGGATAGAAGACGGTTTTCGACTCAAATAGATAACTATGCAATAGAAAGTCACGACTTGACGTATTTTGCTATAGAATGCTAGAATGAGACGTTATATAAAAATGAATGCAGACAAGGCAGGAATATGAAAAAGATTACGCATTTTCACAAAAGAATAGAGATTCATGCCATTAAAATATTGATGGGAGCATGGTGTATTGCTGCCTTCTTTTTGCCGCGGATAGAGTTTTATGAATCAACGGGAGATAACCGATTTGCTGTTTTTGTGTATGGTAGGGAAGTTGGTTACGTTGCAGATAAAGGGATGGTAGATGACTGTATTCGTCAGGCAAGACGGGAATTGGCGATGAATGCAGACGGATTATACATTGTGGAAGAACCTATCGTGCATTTTGAGGGCGAAGAAGTAATCTGGAGCAAATTTGATGATGAAGATACACTGATTGCCAATATCAAGGCTGTTATGGCAGAACACGAAAAAGAAACGCTTATCAGAGCATATACCGTCAAAGTAAACAGCCAAACCGTCAATTTAAGAACGGCGGACGAAGTGAAGGAACTTCTTTCACGTACGATAGATGTTTATGATACAGATAATCGTTACGAGTTGGAAATGAATTTGAATCCGGAGAGAGAGTTAAATGTTCTTACTGCCAATGTTACCAGAGGAGAGTCAAGGCATAATTCATGGGATGCCGAGGCGGGAGTCGGCTCGGCAATGAATCAGGATGTTGATACAGAGTTAATTGCTGAGTATATGGATTTTGAAGATTTTGATTTGGGATTGAAAGAAATCGGATTCTCTGAAGAAGTGGAAGTAGTAGAAGCTTATATTCTGGAGAATGAATTAAATACATTGGACGAGGCAATAAATTTATTGACCGAAGAGCAGGAGGTTCAGCAGATATACGAAGTACAGGCCGGAGATACCCTGTCTGAAATATCCATAACGGTAGGTATTCCCATGGAAACCATTGTGGAGATGAATGGCCATATTCTTGATAGTGTTAATTCTACGTTAAATATCGGGGATGAATTAATTATTACGGTTCCCGAACCGGAATTATCTGTGGTGTGGACGAATCGTGAACATTATGAAGAAATATATGAAGCGGAGATAATATACATTCCGAATGATGATTGGTATACCACACAGATGGTAACGTTGCAGGAGCCGTCTGCCGGTTTTCGTGAGGTGGTAGCCGATATTACTTATGAAAACGATGACGAAATCGGGCGAGTAGTAATTAAAGAAGAAGTGATTATGGAAGCTGTTCCCAAGATTGTAGAACGAGGGACTATTGTTCCGCCTACCTATGTAAAACCGATTTCGGGTGGTCGTTTATCTTCGGGATTTGGAAGAAGAAGGGCACCTACTGCAGGAGCATCTACTTATCATAAGGGTGTAGACTGGGCAACTCCTGTTGGAACTCCGGTATATGCATCTTCGGGTGGAACCGTTGTTAAAGCGGGCTGGGCTCGCGGTTACGGATATGTGGTGTATATCAATCATCCAGACGGAAGACAAACGCGATATGCGCATCTGAGTAAGGTTCAGGTGTCTGTGGGACAGACTGTATCTCAAGGTGATAAAATTGCCTTGAGCGGTAATACCGGTGTGAGTTCCGGTCCCCATGTCCATTTTGAAATTTTGATTGGCGGAAAACAGGTTAATCCGTTAGATTACCTATAGTTTTGCGTAGAATTGGAACAGACAGGTTTACAATTGACGGGTTTTGGTATATAATACTATAAGCATGATTGGGTTAGTGGGCTTACAAAACCTAATAAATTGAGGTGTTTTATGGAACAATACGCAATGAAAGGTGGCGTGCCTCTGGTCGGTGAAGTGGAGATCGGCGGCGCGAAGAATGCAGCTTTGGCAATTCTGGCTGCAGCAATCATGACAGATGAAACCGTTGTGGTAGAGAACGTTCCGGATGTGCGCGATACAAATGTATTAATGAAAGCGATGGAAAGTGTCGGAGCTACAGTAGTTAAGACTGATCGCCACACAGTGAAGATTAACGGTTCTCAGATTGATAACCTTGTGATTGATGATGAACATATTAAAAAAATCAGAGCTTCCTACTACCTGTTAGGAGCCTTGCTGGGTAAATATAAGCATGCGGAAGTGCCTCTTCCGGGTGGTTGTAATTTGGGTACAAGAGCGATAGATCAACATCTGAAAGGTTTTCGTGCACTGGGTGCTGATGTACGCGTGGAACACGGATTTGTAATTGCGGAAGCCAATAAGTTAAAGGGAAACCATATTTTTATGGATAAGGTTTCTGTCGGGGCCACCATTAATGTTATGATGGCAGCTGTTATGGCAGAAGGCAAAACCGTAATTGAGAATGCGGCTAAAGAGCCACACGTAGTAGATTTAGCTAACTTTTTAAACAGTATGGGTGCCAACATTAAAGGTGCCGGAACTGACGTGATTCGTATCAACGGAGTGGCGAGACTTCACAAAACGGAATATGCAATTATTCCGGATCAGATTGAAGCCGGTACATTTATGATGGCGGCAGCCATTACGAAGGGAGACGTTATGGTCAAAAACGTTATTCCCAAGCATTTGGAATGTATTTCCGCTAAGTTGATTGAAATCGGATGTGAAATAGAAGAGTCGGATGATGCAGTTCGTGTGGTTGCATCCAAACGTTTGAATAATACACAGGTTAAGACATTACCTTATCCCGGTTTTCCTACGGATATGCAACCTCAGATGACGGTTACGTTAGGTTTATCCAACGGTATCAGTATTGTGACCGAGAGTATTTTTGATAATCGATTCAAATATGTGGATGAGTTGGCAAGAATGGGTGCTGATGTTAAGGTAGAAGGAAATACTGCCATTATTAGCGGCGTCAGCCGGTATACAGGAGCGAGTGTGACGGCACCTGATTTGAGAGCGGGGGCTGCGTTAGTGCTAGCCGGACTATCCGCAGACGGATTTACGGTAATAGACGATATTAAGTATATTGAGAGGGGATATGAAGATTTCCCTCAGAAACTTAGAAATCTGGGCGCACATATGGAAAAGGTGGAAAGCGAGAAAGAATTACGTAAATTTGAATTAAAAATATGTTAAACAAAAGGACATTTCATAACGAAATGTCCTTTTTATATGTATTATATAAATAGTTAAAGGATTGCATCAATGTGTAAATCGGGTTCTTTGGATAAGTCCAAAAATTTATCTCCTTGTTTTACTACCGGTTTGGAAAGCAGATGTTTATTGATAAATACCACAGTACCCGTTTCGCCGTTGCTTAATCTTACTTCATTGTGAAGATATGTGTTTACAATGTTTTCCAGGAAGGTCAAAATATATTCGGGGTCATATTTTTGAAGTCCTTCTGATTCAAATATTTCTATAACTCTAAAAGGACACAAAGAACCTCGATAAATTCTTGCAGAGGTCATGGCATCATAAACGTCGGCAATAGCAACTGCTTTGGCATAACGGTCAATTTTATCAGAAGTTATACCCAACGGATAACCGGAGCCATCGCATTTTTCATGGTGCATCAAAGCGGCATTCATTATGTGCGAGTTGATATTTTTGCCTTTTAGTATATGAAAACCTTCCACGGTGTGCGTTTTCACTATTTTATATTCTTCATCAGTCAGTCGATCCGGCTTCTTAATAATAGTGTCAGGAATCTTTAATTTTCCAATATCATGTAGCAAACCGCATAAAGTCAATAGATTCTGTTCTTTTTCGGGCCAATTTAACCATTGAGAAAAAATATTACAGATTAATGCAACGTTCATACAATGAGCAAAAGTCAAATCGTCGTATTGTCGCATGTTGTGCAACATGTCAAAGGCATGATAGCTGGAAGTGGCTTCGGATAGAATCGCAAGGGTATTGGTTAACATTTCATCTGTATCAATGTTAGCATTCATATCAACGATGTTGTTAATGGATTCCTTAAATGTATTAAGATTTTCATCAAAACTTTCGTGGAACTTCCGGAATTCTTCACTTTCTCTGATTCGTTCGGAATGTGTTCGGGTATCTTCTTCAATATCCAGTCCGGCTAAAGATTCATCTTTGATGCGTACGCTTAAGATAGAATAAAACTCAAGACGGGTAATGGCCTTGTCTGTTAAGGTAAGACCCTTGGGAAGGATCATTTGTCCGTTATAATTAAAAACATCTTCCGCGATAATCATACCCGGAGTTAGTTCGGATGTTCTGACTCTTCTCATATTTGCCCTCCCTTTTTTTCTGAATCTATTATAGGAAATAATTGTAATAAAGTCAATGAAACTCGTCGTTTAAAAAGAAAAATGTCAGATATAGGGAATTTACGTAAAATGCTTGACTTTTTTGCAAAGTCATTGTAAGGTAAGCTTATCTCTTATTCAGAGTGGTGGAGGTACAGAGGACCGGTGAAGCCACGGCAACCCCTTTTAGAAGGAAGGTGCCTGCCTGAGCGAGTGGTATTGCGAAAGCAATACGTCGAACAATAAGAGGATTTGATATGTGTGTCATCAGGTCCGCTTATTGATAAGCGGTTTTTTTATGCGCACTACGCGGAAAGGAAGATAATTGCTCCGCAATTCCGCTTCGGCGCAAGGAATGTGCATCGCACATTCTTTATCTAAGCACTACGCGGAAAGGAAGATAATTGCTCCGCAATTCCGCTTCGGCGCGAAGAATGTGCATCGCACATTCTTTATCTAAGCACTACGCGGAAAGGAAGATAATTGCTTCGCAATTCCGCTTCGGCGCAAGGCGAGTTCGCATGTGAGCTCTTATAACAATCAATAAGGAGGAAACAGAAATGGAAAAAAGACTTTTTACTTCAGAGTCCGTTACGGAAGGTCATCCCGATAAAATTTGTGATGCAATTTCCGATGCGGTTTTAGATGCATTAATGGAACAGGATCCTATGAGCCGTGTGGCTTGCGAGACTTGTACAAATACAGGGTTTGTTGTGGTAATGGGTGAAGTTACCACCAAAGCAAATATTGATATTCCCGCAATTGTACGCAAGACGGTAACTGAAATTGGTTATGACCGTTCGGAATATGGATTTGACGGAAATACCTGTGCGGTTATGGTATCTTTGGACAAGCAGTCAGCTGATATTGCAATGGGTGTTGATAAAGCACTTGAAGCGAAAGAAGATAAAATGAGTGATGATCAGATTGAGGCTATTGGTGCAGGTGACCAGGGTATGATGTTTGGTTATGCAACCAATGAAACAGAGGAATACATGCCCTATCCTATTTCATTGGCACACAAGTTGACCTTACAGCTTACTAAGGTTCGTAAGGACGGCACCTTAAAGTATCTTCGTCCCGACGGTAAGAGTCAGGTATCCGTAGAATATGACGAAAATGGTAAGCCTATCAGATTGGAAGCTGTAGTATTATCAACTCAGCATGATCCTGATGTAACACAGGAACAGATTCATGCAGATATTAAAAAATATGTTTTTGAACCTGTTTTGCCTGCAGAACTTTTGGATGAAAATACAAAATATTTTATTAATCCTACAGGGCGATTTGTAATTGGCGGACCTAATGGTGATTCCGGTTTGACAGGTCGTAAAATTATCGTAGATACTTATGGCGGATATGCCCGTCACGGCGGTGGAGCTTTCTCAGGAAAGGATTGTACCAAGGTAGACCGTTCCGCAGCTTATGCAGCGCGTTATGTGGCAAAGAATATTGTAGCTGCAGGACTTGCCGATAAATGTGAAATTCAGTTATCTTATGCAATTGGTGTAGCGCATCCGACATCTATTATGGTAGATACTTTCGGGACCGGTAAGTTGTCAGGAGAAAAATTGGTGGCAATTATCAGAGAGAACTTTGACCTCCGTCCTGCCGGTATTATTAAAATGTTGGATTTGCGTCGTCCCATTTATAAGCAGACTTCTGCATACGGACATTTCGGTAGAAACGATTTGAACCTTCCTTGGGAAAAAACAGATCGCGTGAATGATTTAAAAAAATATTTATAATTTAATAAAATGAGCTCTTGCAGCAATCCCTAACAAGGTTGAGCGCAGGAGCTTTTTTTGTCGAAAAATTCTTGGATTATAAACTTCAGATTTGCTAAATATCGACAAACCCACTGTGCTAAGTTTTAGAAAATGACCACCGGAGTGTGGTATATAAACATAAAATGGCAGGAGGTAAAAAGATGGATATTGTACAGGATGGTTTGAAAGGTAGAAGTCCCAAGAATAAAAAACAAATAGGGCGCATTGGGAAAAAAGATAAAATATACATAGAAGATTATGCGGTAACGTATTTGTATCAAATTGCTCGCTCTACAGAACATAAGAGCGGACTTGCAGGTCTTTTCGGGACATGCAGGGAGGTTGAGGGGAATAAAGAATATTATATTTATGCTGCAATTTATCAGGAAAGCGAAAATGTTCCGCAGGGAGGTTTGCCAAGAGAAGCGGTTCAAAAAATCATGCGTCAGAAGGGCGAAGTGTTTCCAGAGTATTTTTTTCTGGGGTGGGCGTTTGTTTTTAATGAGGCAATGGGAACCATGTGGGAAAGTTGTTACCGTTCCCGTTTGGAAACGCTTATGGGGAAACCTGATTTGCTGATGACAATTAAAAAGTCAACTTGCGAAGAACATTTTTATCTGTATCCTACAGAAATGCCCCAAAATGCAGAAGGTTATTTCATTTTTTATGAGCAAAATGATGCAATGCAGAATTTTCTGATCAACTGGCACGATGAAATCAAAAAACCTCGCTGCGATGAAGAGGGAGATCAGGTTGCTGAAAGCTGTCGTAATTATTATAAAGAAAAAAGAGCGGCAAAAATGAGAGCAAGACTGGCAGGCGGGCTGGTAACGGCAGCGGCACTGTTATTAATCTTTTGTACCGGGGTAGGGATTCAAAATCTTAATCAATACGATAAGATCCAAGAGGTAGGACAAACCTTGGATGTGGTGAATGACATGAATTCTTCCGCAGAGCTGGAAAATAATAACTATTATATAGAAGAAACTTTTATAGCGGAAGAAGACAGTGAACCGGCGGTGATGCAAGAGCCGGTTTCGGAAACGTTTTTTCAAAATGAGGTATCCCAAGATGTTGTCGTAGAGCAGATTTCTTACGGAAACGAATTTGCAAAATTTGATAAGGAAGAAATATCGGAAACGAGTGAAATCGAAGAAGTGTCGGAGGAATATATTGAGGAAAATAACAGTGTGGAGACAATCGTTGCAGAACAGCAGGAAGAAATAGAATCAAATGAAATATTAAATATTCAGCAGGAATACGTGACGTATGAAGTGTCAAAGGGGGACACGCTATATGGAATTTGCATCCGTTTCTACGGGAATCTGTCCAAGGCGAAAGAGATTTGCGATCTCAACGGCATAGAAAATAAAGATAATATTTTATATGGACAAAAAATTCTACTCCCGGAGTAAAAAGTATGTTATACTATAACAAGTTGGTTTTATAAGTATTAGAAGTTACAAAAGTATCGGAGAATGATAATGAAGGATCAGAATAAAAAACGTTTCAATATGAAAACATTTTCCAAAAAGAAGGGAAAAAGCAAACCACTGGAACGTTTTACACCGAAAAAAATTGACGATAGTGGTGAATGGAAAAGTAAGCTGGCAAAACATCGAACACAAATTGCAGTGAGAGGATTGGTTTTTGTTGCTGTGCTGGTTTTGGCGGCTGCGTTCTTTTATATCAGATTCTTAAATAAAGTATATACCACGTATGAGGTGTTGAATTCCGTGGATAACAGAATTGTTACAGGAGCACGGGTGGAACCTTTAGAGGATAAGTTCCTTGTATATGGGAATGACGGTGCAAAATGTATTAACAACAAAGGCGAAGTGATATGGAATATTACGTATGAAATGCAGAATCCCATGGTGAGCATAGACAATAATGTAGTGGGAATTGCAGATTATAACGGTAGTGTGATCCATATGATGGATACAAAAGGAGTGCTGGGCGAAATTACCACAGGTATGCCGATACGATTGTTTCGGGTATCTGCGAAAGGATTGGCGATTGCGGTTTTGGATGATTCCAAAACTACTCCTATTTACATATATGATACAGCAGGTGAAATAAAAGCATTTTTTAACACAACGATGCGTAACAGCGGATATCCGGTATCATTATGTATTTCCGATTCCGGCTATCTGGTTGGTATTTCGTACTTATATGCAGATGCTACCAGCTATAAAACAAACATTGCTTTTTACAATTTCGGCGAAGTAGGACAAAATAAAACGGACAATTTGGTAAGCGGAAATACATATACCAATGCGATTGTGCCGCATATTCAATTTGTAAGCGGCTCCAAAGCTGTTGCTGTAGCCGACAACCGATTAATGATATATTCCGGCGATGAGATACCGGCCAGTTCCGGCGAGGTATTGGTGCAAAATGAAATTTTAGCCACTTATTTTGGTGAGGAATATGTGGCATTGGTTCATAATAATACCGATGGCGAAACCAAATATCGAATTGATGTATATAATGGAAGTGGCAAATGCGAGGATACTATATATTATGATAAAGAATATACGGATATCTTTTTCCACGAAGGAAGAATTGTTATATACGGGTCAGAATATTGTCTTATTCATAATATTAACGGTATTGACAAATATGAGGGAGAAATAGGACCGGGGGTTCTTGCCATGATGCCCACAAATGTATCCAACAGATTTGTTGTTGTTACCAATGTTTCCATTGAAACAATAGAATTAAAATAAAAGAAGTGAAAGAAACGCTAAAACAATTATGGCGTTTCTTTTTTGCGAGAGTGTGTGTCAAGCGGCTGAATCAGCCTGTACAGATGGTCATTTGCCGGATATAAAAAAATTAAAAATAAAATTAAAAAGTTGTTGACAAGGTAAAAACCATTTGATATTATATAAAAGCCGCTGAACGAGCGGCACTTTTTAGCGGAAGAATGTTCTGTTAATATGTACCTTGACAAATAAACAGCAATCCAACCCTGAAAGTTCAAGAAGCAATGAGCAGTGCCGGGATGGAAGACAGGAAGCAAATTGTGCTTGCACAGATTTGCTGAGTGACTTACAGACCGATAGGGCGAATGCCCGTGACGAAATAAGTGCGAAGCACTTATGAGTTCCACTGCGAATGCTGAGAGAAGAATTCAGAGAAAGAAACCTAAACAAAGTAAAACGGAAAAATTAGCTAGATGTTGATTTTGAACGGACAAATGATTTAAATTTTTTTAGAGAGTTTGATCCTGGCTCAGGATGAACGCTG
>JAZNRC010000016.1:0-76344 GCA_045590555.1 Lachnospiraceae bacterium
ACATTAAATTTTCTGACTTGGTATTTTGTTGATTCTATTTATTTCTTCAATCCATTAGACCCTGAATATAATTATGAGAATGAAGAAAGAGAACTTTCCTTTGAGGAAGATTATTTTATTTATTATTTCGTAGTAGATGAAGAGTGGATTTTTAGTGAATGGGGATATGATGGGACAGCTGCATATGATAAAATGTATGAGCGATTTTATATTACAATGCCTATTGAATTAAATTGGAGCGATAAAATGGGAGAGTATCCTGATGAAATAAGGTATAGGAGTAAATGGACTACAGAGTGGGGAACTGAGCGCTATAAACAAGAGTTTATGTCTGTAGTTGAATATTTCAGCACTAGTATGCCAATTAAGACATTGACCTTTGATGGTAAACTTCTTAAAGATATTTTGCCGGAATATGGGTTCGACCAGGAATGGATCAATATGTGGTTGAACTAGATAAAAAAATAGAAACGTTTATTAATCACAAAACACTGATTTTGGGGCTTTTATAAGTTCCAAGAATCAGTGTTTTTTACTTAAATTGTCGACGGGTTGCACTTGTAAAGAAGAAATAAAATGATATAATAAAAGAAGAACAAGAGAGATTTTGTGACATATAAGGTCATAGTCTATAATTATATTTACAATTAAACAAGGGACTTATCCCTATATGAGATAATGAACGGGGATAAGTCTGTGATGCGGTGGCTTTCTTCGTTTTTTTATATATTTTAAAAGAAAGGAGAAAGTAGAATGGAGGCAAATATGACTTGTCCGGTTGTTATAACCAAGGAAGATGATTGGTTTATCGCCAGAGAGATTACAACTGATGTTGCTTCGCAAGGAGAAAGTATTGAGGAAGCATTAAGTAATCTCAAAGAAGCGTTAGAACTTTATTATGAAAATACTCCTGTAAATGAGAATCAGCAACTTTTTTTCTTTACAACTACTTTAGAAGTGTGCGTTTAAATGCCGTCAAAATATCCGGTTGTAAAACCAAAAGAATTAATTGACTTTTTGTACACGAAGGGTTTTTGGTATGTTTCTCAAAATGGAAGTCACAGAAAATATACAAATGGTAAGTTAGTGGTAATTGTTCCGATGCACTATGAAATAAAAAAAGGAACTTTAAAATGTATTTTAAGTCAAGCCCAGATACCTGTAGAAGATTTAATAGAGTATTTGGAATAAAATCCGTATCATTAAAAGAAGGTTTCATAAAAGAAGCCTTCTTTTTGGTTGATAGAGGTGTATAGTAAAAAAACACTTGCATTTATTGGTTTTTTATGTTAGATTATATCTGTTGCGAAGTAAAGAGATGGTCCGCTGCTACCAATTTCGGTATCAAGAACGTCCGATGAAAAGAAGGAGGCTTATAAAATGAGCGAAATTATCAAAGAGATCGAGCAGGCACAGTTAAAGGCTGAAGTTCCTGCATTCAACGTTGGTGATACCGTAAGAGTACACGGTAAAATCAAGGAAGGTAACCGCGAAAGAATTCAGGTTTTCGAAGGTACCGTATTAAAGATTCAGGGCGGTAGCAACCGTCAGACTTTCACAGTTAGAAAGTTCTCTAACGGTGTTGGTGTTGAGAAGACATGGCCTATGCACTCACCTAACGTAGAGAAGGTAGAAGTAGTTCGCGAAGGTAAGGTAAGAAGAGCGAAACTTAACTACTTAAGAGACCGCGTTGGTAAGAAGGCTAAAGTTAAAGAAAAAATCAGATAATATGACTTTTTGGAGCAGTTCCTATGGGAGCTGCTCTTTTTTCTTGTACCTTCCATGGTTTTGCGATATAATATATTTGTATTATTATGTTTAAATGGCGGAGTTGTGTGATGGCAGCGAGACGAAGGAGAAAAGGTTTATCCTTTTATGAACGAAAAGAGAAGATGAAGCCCGGTACATGGAAGGAAATATTCAGTTATATATTCTGGATGTTTGCGGTTTCTTTTATTGCATTTGTGTTTGTTTTGCTGTTTGGTATGCGAACCAGTGTGATTGGAGTTTCCATGGAGCCCACTTTGTATAACAGTCAGGAAATTTTCATTAATAAGATTGCATACTTGGTGTTTGCACCCGGCAGAGGGGATGTGGTTGTTTTTCAACCAAACGGTAATAAAAACACCCACTATTATGTGAAACGCGTCATTGGTCTTCCCGGAGAAACCGTGCAGATTCGTAATGGACAAATCTACATTGACGGCGAGCTTTTGGAAGGATATGCCTATGATAAAATTGAGAATGCCGGTCTCGCTGAAAGTCCGTATCTTCTGGGTGAAGATGAGTATTTTGTCTTGGGAGACAACCGCAACAGCAGTGAGGACAGCCGCTCCGGTAATATCGGTGCAGTGCATAGGGATTATATCGTGGGGCAGGCGTGGTTTTGTCTGGCGGAAGAAGATGTAGGAATCGGTTTTATAAAATAGAAAAAGAGGAAAAGTAATGGTAGTACAGTGGTATCCCGGTCATATGACAAAAGCAAAGCGTATGATGCAGGAAAATATTAAATTAATCGATTTGATTATTGAGCTGGTGGATGCAAGAACGCCCCTTGCCAGCCGTAATCCGGACATTGATGAACTGGGTAAAAATAAGTTTCGTCTGATTCTTTTAAATAAGTCTGACTTGGCGGACCCGAAGTGCAATGCCCTGTGGATGGACTATTTTAAGGAAAAAGGCTTCTTTGTGGTGGAAGTAAATTCCCAGCGCGGAAGCGGAATTAAGCAGATTGAAAAGACGGTACAGGAAGTTTGTAAGGAAAAAATTGAGCGTGACCGTAAACGAGGCATTTTAAACCGTCCGGTGCGTGCTATGGTGGTGGGAATTCCAAACGTTGGCAAGTCTACTTTTATCAATTCTTTTGCAGGAAAGGCCTGTACTAAGACCGGAAATAAGCCCGGCGTTACCAAGGGAAAACAGTGGATTCGCATGAATAAAACCCTGGAACTTTTGGATACTCCCGGGATTCTTTGGCCAAAGTTTGAAGACCAACAGATTGGTTTGTATTTGGCACTTATCGGCTCCATCAATGATGAGGTGTTGCAGATGGATGAACTGGCAGTTTCTTTGATTGAATTGTTAAAAAAGCATTATCCCGGTCTTCTTGCCACCCGTTACGGTATTGAGGAAACAGAAGACCATGTGAAGGATTTGCATGAAATTGCCAAGGCACGCAAGTGCTTTTTAAAAGGCGAAGAGCTTGATATCCGCAAAGCTGCTAATCTTGTGATGGATGATTTTCGTGCCGGAAGATTAGGAAAAATAACATTGGAGAGACCTGAAGCATGAAGAAATTTTTGAAAGAAGCCTTGCAGACCAGTCTTATTATCCTGGCTGCTTTGTTGATTTCCCTTTTTATTGTTACTTTTATCGGTCAGAGAACCGTAGTGGATGGGGAAAGTATGGAGGATACCCTCTACCATAATGATAATCTGATTGTAGATAAAATATCTTATCGTTTTCATGAACCGGAACGTTTTGATGTGATTGTTTTTCCGGCTCATTATGATTCCAAAACCTATCTTGTAAAACGTGTCATTGGTCTTCCCGGTGAGACTGTTTACATAGACGGGGAAGGCAATATTTACATTGATGATGAACTTTTGGAGGAAGATTACGGTAAGGAAGTCATGTTAAGCGGCGGAATTGCACAGGCATCCATTACCTTAGGGGAAGACGAGTATTTCGTTCTGGGAGACAATCGTAATCATTCTTTGGACAGTCGTGATCATATGGTAGGAAACATCCAAAGAGAAGATATTATCGGCAAGGCGTGGGTTCGGATATATCCCCTTGACAAGATTTGTGTTGTAAAGTAAGAGTTAATTTCTGTACAATTTGGATAAGTTAAAAGTGAGATTAGACATGGAAAGTATCAGCAGTATTAAAGAAAAATTAACCAAATCACAGACAAAAGAAGAATTGCTTCATTTTATTGAAAATTATAAAAATGATGAGCGTAGCGGTGTTGTAACATTGGTACAAAAAGCAGGTAAAGCGATTGATGCCATAGAGAAGGAAATTGCCCGCACCGAGTCAATGAAGCAATACGAGTATGCCAATGAACAATACGGCTATGTTTGTGGTATTGATGAAGTGGGAAGAGGACCTTTTGCAGGACCGGTAGTGGCTTGTGCGGTAATTTTACCTGCCAATTCCCAAATTTTGTATCTAAATGATTCCAAGAAACTCTCCGAAAAAAAGAGAGAGGAACTTTATGATGTAATTATGAAAGAGGCCGTTGCCGTAGGCATTGGTATGCGGGATGCCGGTCGCATTGATGAAATTAATATTTTGCAGGCAACCTATGAGGCAATGCGGGATGCCATTCATAATTTGGCTGTAAAACCGAATGTGTTGTTAAACGATGCCGTAACCATTCCCGGTGTGGATATTAAGCAGGTACCCATTATCAAAGGGGATGCCAAAAGTGTATCCATTGCAGCGGCAAGTATTGTTGCCAAGGTTACCAGAGACCGGATGATGGTGGAGTATGATAAGCAGTATCCGGGCTTTGATTTTGCATCCAATAAGGGATACGGTACCCAAAAACATATTGAGGCCTTACAGCAACAGGGACCTACACCGATTCACAGAAGAAGTTTTATTGGTAATTTTATTTAGAAAATGTGTTTTGTACATAAAACGGGCTGGCCGTTATTTGTATATTTGAAAGGAACAATATGGGTTTTAGTTTATCCAACTTAATTTCATATGGGACAAGTACCCCGTCGGTAAGTGATACTTCCGGCGTTTCAAGTACTGTCCAGGCGGCGTTGGATAAGGGTATGGCTGCTTTAAAAAGCATGTCGCCCGGTGAAACCCTGCAGGGAGAAGTGATCGGAGTAAACGGTAATGAAGTAGAGTTAAAAATCGCCGACAATGCAGTAATTACCGCGAAACTGGAACAAAGCATGAATGTTGCTGTTGGTCAGAAAATGATGTTTGAAATTAGCAATAACAGTAACGGACAGGTAGCATTACGTGCATTGTTTACCAATCTGGCACAGGAACAGCTTGCCCAGAATGCACTTCAGGCGGCGGGGCTGGAAGCAAACGGGCAGACAGCACAGATGATTTCCGGCCTAATGAAGGAAGGAATGCCGATTGATATGCAGACTCTGCAGAGTGTTTATCATGATATTGTAAAATATCCGGATATTGATCAATCCCTTCTCGTACATATGCACAAAATTGGTATGGAGACTACACCTCAGAATGTGGAGCAGTTTCAGGCACTTGTAAATTATGAGGAGCGTGTGGCAAGTACAATTAATGAATTGATTCATGAATTATCCGCTGAACTGAAAAACATGGCAGCAAATGGTGAAGAGTCTAACGTGATGACTGTAACCAGGGAATTGGTTTCTTTGATTGCTGACCATGAAGCACAGCTTGCAGCCAATGCATTGTCCGCCGGTGAGGCAGGAGCGCAGCCGGTTCTTACAGAGGGAATGACGGATAAAAGTGTCATTGCCGGAACTTTATCGCAGGAAAATGCATTACTTCCGGGAGAGAACGGACAGATATTAGCGGAGAATGTATTGTCTGAAGATATGACCGGCTTGTCGGAACAGGTAAATACACAGTTAAATGCGGAAAAAACACCGCAAACTGCTATGGATAAAGCATTGGCGGCTTTGGAAGAGGCAATGAATCCGCAAAACCGGGTGCATATATTGGCGGATGGAGATGAGGCTGTAATTCCCGGGCCGGGAGTTACAGACGGAAATGAAATTCTGTCGTCTAATGATAAAATGTTGTCCGGAATTTTGAATAAGGCCGAGATGGCTGAATTTGCCAAGGCTTTGGAGCAAAACGGTTTCTCCAGAGAAATCGTCGGACAGGTAAGAAGCGGCGAACTTTCCGTACATGAATTTTTTGCCATGTTAAAAAATGAACTGGCAGTAAAAGACGCTGCAGTGGCAGGCAAGTTATGGGATAATCCTGCTTTTAGCAAATTAATGGGTAAGCAATTGCAGTCTGCTTGGCTTTTGGACCCTTTGGAAGTGGAAAGCGGAAAGAATGTTTCTGATTTTTATAATCGTTTGAACAATCAGGTGAATTCCATTATCAATTCTATGTCCCAGTCGCTGTCCGAAAGCTCGGTTTTGTCACAAAGCCTGCAGCAGTTTAAGGAAAATGTGGATTTTTTAAACAATTTAAACCAGTTTATGCCTTATGTGCAGTTGCCGTTAAAGATGAACGGGCACTCTGCAACCGGGGATTTGTATGTATATGCGGACAAGAAAAGTCTCGCGGCAGGCAGTGATACCGTAACTGCGGCGTTACATCTTGATATGCAGCATCTTGGTATGGTAGATGTTTTTGTGAAAATGCAGGATAAAAATGTTACCACGGATTTCTGTCTTGAAAATGAAGAGACACTTGATTTTATTGCAGAGCATATTGATATGTTAAGCGAGAGACTGGAGCGAAGAGGTTACAACCTGAATGCACAAATGAAGGTAAAAGAGACGCAAATGTCTCTAAAAGAGGATATCTTACCGGTTGCATTCGGAGGAAGTATGTCGGTTGGAAATAATGTTGGAGACGGTAAAACTGCAATTTACCGTTTTGATGTGAGGGCGTAGGCTGAATATGCAAAATAACAAACCAAAACGGAAACAAGCTATTGCGCTGGAATATAATCCCAGCGAGGATGCACCGAAGGTCATTGCCTCCGGACAGGGTGCATTGGCAGAACGAATTATAGAAAAGGCAAAAGAGGCAAATGTGCCGCTTCATCGTGATGATAAGCTGGCAGATACTTTGTCACGACTTGAAATCGGCGAGATGATTCCGCCTGAGTTATATGAAGTAGTGGCGGAAATTCTTGTTTTTGTGGATGCAATGGATAAGATTCGCCAGAAGGAATTAGATCAGAGGAGGAAATAATATTAACAAGAGGCAGACCGGAACAGAGTATGAGAGTCTTGCGGTAACATATCTCGAGAAGAACGGTGTCAAAATATTGGAGCGTAATTTTCGAAATCGATTCGGTGAAATTGATATTATTGGAAAAGACGGAGTTTATCTGGTGTTTTTTGAGGTAAAATATCGCAGAGACTTGAGGAAAGGCAGTCCTTTAGAGGCTGTATCACCAAAGAAGTGCCATACAATTTGTCGGGTGGCGGACTATTACAGGATGAAACATGGTATCGGCGAATATGCGCCCATACGTTTTGATGTGATTGCAATCTGCGGTGAGGAAATACAGTGGTTTCGGAATGCATTTGCATATTGCTAAATCTCTGATATTTGTAAAAATACATGAGAAAAGAGATGATGATAATTGACTAAGGGGAATAAAAAGAAAAGAAGAATTAATTTGGGAAGAGTAATACCTCTTCTTGTTGCAGTACCGGTGCTTTTTACGGGTTGCTTTTTGTTTGGATATTACAGAAGTCATGAAGAAGCAAATTTTATAACGGATGTAAAATCCATATTGGGAATTGATGAGGTACAAGAGACCTTGGCAGAAGGAGAAACGCAGAATTTTAGCGAGAAACCAACGGAATATGCCGACGAATCCACGCCCGGAGAAAGCGATGGAGACATTGCGGTATTACCCAATGATCCGGAGGAACTGAAAACATATCTTATGTCACAGACCACAGAGGAAGGACGAATGCTGGCAGTAGCCAAAGAGGTTCCGCCTGCAGTAAAAGGTATCTATGTAACGGGACCGGTTGCAGGACATGAGCGTATGGAGGAAATTATTCAGCTTGTGGAAGAAACTGAGTTAAATGCGGTTGTAATAGATGTCAAAAATGATGACGGATATGTGACCTATGCCATGAGCAGTGAGATGGTGGAGGCTCTCGGCGCAAGAGTAAAATATGTAAAAGACATGCCTGCTCTTGTGGAACGCTTACATGAAAAGGGAATATATGTGATTGCCCGGATTGTTGCTTTCCGTGATCCGCATCTGGCAGAAGCAAAGCCGGAGTGGAGCGTGCATCGTACCAATGGGACAATCTATTATGACAACAGTGGCCTTGCCTGGGTAAATCCGTATAAAAGAGATGTCTGGGATTACCTGATAGAAGTGGCTCAATGTGCCGTGGCAGACGGTTTTGATGAAATTCAATTTGACTATGTGCGTTTTTCTACGGAGATTAAGGCGGGAGAAGTGGATTACGGCGAGGATTCCGCAACGGTATCCAAGACAGAAATTATTACGCAATTTACACAATATGCTCATGATAAATTATCTCCCTTGGGGATTCCGGTATCAGCGGATGTGTTTGGGACAATTATTGATAATGCATATGACAGTGGGATTGTAGGTCAGGATTATGCGTCAATCAGCAGTAATCTTGATGTAATATGTCCTATGATATATCCATCGCATTATGCATCAGGTGTTTATAATCAACAGTATCCAAACAGTGCGCCTTATGAGATGATAACAGGGGCGATGAATGCATCGGACTCAGCATTGTCCGGGTTGCCGGAAGATGAAAAGCCCATTGTTCGGCCGTGGCTTCAGGATTTTACTGCAAGCTGGATCAAACCCTATCATGCCTATGGTGCGGCGGAAGTTCGGGAACAAATTCAGGCAGTATATGATGCAGGATATACGGAGTGGATACTTTGGAATGCATCCAACCGTTATACAAAGGATGCTTTGCTGCCGGCAGAGTCTTCGTCTGATGCTGATGGAGTGGCAGGATAAAATGCTATTATCAGATAGGTGAAGACGGCAATTGACAAATATTACAATGAATTTTATAATAAGTGGCAGTGTTTTCATTATATGAAATATGAATGAAAGATGTAAAAAATATGTGATTGATACACATATAAATCATACAAAAAGAAACGGAGAATACGACAATGACAATTTATGACGAGTTGCAGGCAAGAGGTTTACTTGCCCAGTTAACGGATGAAGAAGAAATTAAGGAGCTTATCAATAACGGTAAAGCAACTTTTTATATTGGTTTTGACCCTACGGCGGATAGTTTGCATGTTGGACATTTTATGGCACTTTGCTTAATGAAGCGTCTTCAGATGGCCGGCAACAAACCTATCGCTTTAATCGGCGGAGGTACCGGTATGATTGGTGATCCTTCCGGTAAGTCTGATATGCGTAAAATGATGACAAAGGAAACTATTCAGCATAACTGTGACTGCTTCAAGGAGCAGATGAGCAAGTTTATTGATTTTAGCGATGGTAAAGCTATGATGGTAAATAACGCAGACTGGTTGCTTGACTTAAATTATGTGGAATTTTTAAGAGAAGTTGGTCCTCATTTCTCTGTAAACAGAATGCTTACCGCAGAATGCTACAAGCAGAGAATGGAAAAAGGTTTAAGTTTCTTAGAGTTTAACTACATGATTATGCAGAGCTACGACTTCCTTATGCTCTATGAGAAGTACGGCTGTAACATGCAGTTTGGCGGTGATGACCAGTGGAGTAACATGCTTGGCGGTACCGAACTGATTCGTCGTAAATTAGGTAAGGATGCATATGCCATGACCATTACTTTGCTTCTTAATTCAGAAGGTAAGAAGATGGGTAAAACAGAGAAGGGTGCTGTTTGGTTAGATGCAAACAAGACTTCACCTTTCGAATTCTACCAGTACTGGAGAAATATCGGTGATGCGGATGTATTAAAGTGTATTCGTATGCTTACCTTCCTTCCTTTGGAAGAAATCGATAAAATGAGTGACTGGGAAGGCAGTCAGTTAAATACTGCTAAGGAAATTCTTGCATTTGAATTAACTAAGATGATTCATGGTGAAGAAGAAGCTCAGAAGGCACAGGAAGCGTCCAAAGCATTGTTTGGCGGTGGCGGAAACAATGCCAATATGCCTACCTATACATTGCAGGAGGAAGATTACAGAGACGGAAGCATCGATTTAATCGGTATTCTTACTGCAGCTAAGCTGGTTCCTACAAGAAGTGAAGGCCGTCGCGCAATCGAACAGGGCGGTGTAGCCGTAAACGATGAAAAGATTACCGATATTAAGAAGGTTTACACCAAGGAAGAAATCGGCGCCGGAGAATTCATTGTAAGACGCGGTAAAAAGAATTTCTGTAAGATTTTGGTTTAATAACAAATATATTAGAATGCAGGAGTATGAAAGTGCTCCTGTATTTTTTATGCCTTAATTCTGTGTGACAACTTTTTTTGTCATTTTTTAGAAAAATGTATTGACAACTTTATTTGTCAATGTTATATTGTGTTTGACAAGGAAAGTTGTCAAGTTGCAAACGAAAGACGTCATAGTGCAAAAAATAACTGTCAAAAGTATTTTATGAATATATCTGTGGCAGAAAAGGATTACTGCACAAGACAAATTGCAATTTGAAATGTTTAACCAGTGTGAGAGGAGACACGAGAATGGAAGAGAATATGGTAATGGATACGGTTGTAACCGAAAATCCGCAGGGAAATGAACCTGACAAAGCAGGCTGGATCAAAGAAATGAAGAAGGCAGCGGTCAAGATTGGCTGGAAATATTTTGTATTCGGTGTTGTTGTAATTATTGCGCAGTATATATATGCATGGTTATTGCCCGAGAAATATTATACCGAGTCATGGGCAAACTTTTTACAGATTATTATTCCTACATATTGTATTGCATTTCCCGTATTGTGCCTATTGGTGTGTAAAATGCCTAAAGTGCAGATTGAGAAAAAAAAGATGGGATTTTGGAAGATTGTTTTAACAGTAATTATCGGTAGCGGTATTTGCGGTGTCGGTATGGTAATCGGTACCGTGGTTGGCGAATTGATTACTTTACCTTTCGGTGTCAGTGCATCGGATAACAATTCTTTGGGTAACTTAATGATAATGTCTGACCCCTTCTGGAGAATTCTTACTGTAGGTATTCTTGCACCGATTTTTGAAGAATTGATTTTCAGAAAATTATTAATTGACCGTGTTATTAAATATGGTGAGTTTTGTGCAATTATGATGTCCGGTATTATGTTCGGATTGTTCCACGGCAACTTTGCACAGTTCTTCTTTGCAACAGGTCTCGGTATGTTATTTGCTTTTGTTTATGCAAGAACCGGTAAAATTTGGTACACTATTTTACTTCATATGGTTGTAAATATGACCACTTCCGTGATAACCACACCCCTTACAATGAAGGTGTTGGAACATATGGAAGTAATTAATAAAATTTCGGAACTTTCCACAAGACCCAATGAATTAATGGCATATTTAGAGAATCCTGAAGTAATGCAGGTGTACGGATATATGATGGTTTATGCTTGTTGGATGATGTTCCTTGCAGTATGTGCACTTACAGGTGTGATTTTATTCTTTGTATTCCATAAGAAATTTAAATTAAAAGAAACACCCATGGGCGTTAAGAACGAAACCGTATTCCTTAAGAGTTTTGTAAACGGCGGAATGATTTTATTTATCTTAATGAGTGCATTTTTGTTCGTATTATATTATGTAAGTATGATTTTGTCTGCAACGATGTAAAATAGGGGGTGGCAAATATGCCATTGTATAACAGATTAAAAGAACTGCGTGCCCGCAAAAACATAAACCAGCAGGAGTTGGGGAAGTTAGTCGGGGCCAGCCGTCAAACCATAAGCCTGATTGAGCGTGGGGATTATTCCCCTTCGGTCACGCTGGCAATTAAAATCGCCAAAGTCTTTGATGTGACGGTAGAAGAGGCATTTCAGTACGAAGAAGACTGAAATGATGAAAGTGTAAAAGGATTTAAAAATATCAAAGAGATATAGGATAATATCTTTTGAAAGGATTGTTTATAAAAAATGGATAAAGAAAATCTTAATGTTGAAACAAAAAATGGTGATGTGTGTACGGACATTTCCGGTAAAGAAGATATCATAAAAGATGAAACTGCTGCACGTAAAGAAGAGATTCGCAAGGAAGATAATAAAAAAGTCGGTTTGTTTTCCATAATATTAGTGCTTTCCGGCTTTTTTGGCGGTGTTCTCGGTGCAATCGGTATAGGGTTGGTAGAATCCATGGAAGAATCCGGATTGACTTTTGTAGAATTCTGGAATCAGTTACAGAGAGATTTTGCAGTTCCGGCTTCATTTCTTTTGATTATTTTGGATGTGATTTTTATCATAATTTCATTTTCATTTTTGTGTAAGGCCAAGAAACTTTGGAAAAGTGATATGGACGAAGATGAGAAATATGATGCAGTGGATAAAAAGTTGTCCATGAGTATTATTTTCACGAATGTTACTTATTTTATCAATTTTGCATTCTTCGGTTTTGCTTTTTATGCAGCAATGTCTTTTGTAGAGGGAGTATCAACAAATTGGTTGCATGTTTATATGAGAATGATTGATCTTGTGGTATTTACAGCTACATTGTTCATTAGTCTTGCAATTCAAAGATATTGTGTTAATCTTACAAAGCTTATGAATCCTGAGAAAAAGGGTAGTGTTTATGATATTAAATTTGACAAGGTATGGTATCAAAGCTGTGATGAAGCAGAACGTATGCAGATTGGTTTGGCATCTTATAAAGCATTTAAGGCAGTAAATAATACCTTGATTGTTCTTTTAGTAATATTTGTATTGGGAGCGATGTTCCTTGAAATTGGTATTTTGCCTATTATAGTTATTACCGTGATTGCGTTGGTAAATAATATTACATACGGTGTAGCATCCATTAAACTTGGTGCCAATACCTGTGGAGGAAAATTATCATAATAAAAACAGCAGGTACAACTACACATATAAGAAAGCCTCGGATTCCAAATAGAATCCGGGGCTTTTCGCTTTTGTTTCATAAGATATTTTTAAAATTCAATATCTGCTTTACGCGCGTTGTATAGCCGTACGATTTCATGAATCTTTTCCGTAGGAGTTAAAGTATGGGTCAGTGAAGTATCATGATTCATAAAATCAATGATGGAAGCGGTAAACTTACTCATATCAGCCTGTAAGTAGTAAGGACGCTGTAATAATTCGGGAAGCGTATAAGTAAGGTTGGTGGTAATAACCTTATCAAAATATCCTTTTTCATATGCTTTATCAAATGCTTCCAAACCATTGGTGAACAAACCGAAGGTACAGCAGATAAATACGCGTCTTGCATTCATTTCTTTTAACTGTCGGGAAGTATCAATCATACTGTCTCCGGAAGAAATCATATCGTCAATAATAATGACATCTTTGCCGTCAATGT
The DNA here is from genome assembly GCA_045590555.1 of Lachnospiraceae bacterium. Taxonomy (GTDB): domain Bacteria; phylum Bacillota; class Clostridia; order Lachnospirales; family Lachnospiraceae; genus UBA3766. The sequence goes on from JAZNRC010000016.1 coordinate 13,149, forward strand.
TATCGCCTAAGAATTCGTGGGCAACAATAGGGTTCTTTCCGTTAATGATTCTGGTATAGTCACGGCGCTTATAGAACATACCCGTGTCAACGCCGAGAACAGTAGCAAAGTAAATTGCTCTGTCCAATGCACCTTCATCGGGGCTGATTACAATGGTGTGATCCTTATCGATAATCAAATCATCCTCATTGCTAAGCAGTGTTCTTGCAAACTGATAATTGGGTGTAAAATTATCAAAACCGCAAAGAGGAGCCGCATTCTGGACTCTGGGGTCGTGGGCATCAAAGGTGATAAAATTACTTACGCCCATTGCACTTAATTCTTCCAAAGCATAAGCACAGTCTAAAGACTCGCGACCGCTTCTTTTGTGCTGTCTGCCTTCATACATAAAAGGCATAATTACATTAATTCTGTGAGCCTTACCTGTTGCTGCGGCAATGATTCGTTTCAAATCCTGATAATGGTCATCGGGAGACATATGATTCACATATCCGTGCATTCTGTAGGTTAAACTGTGATTACATACGTCTACAAGGAGATAGAGATCCTTCCCACGCACAGATTCCAGTAATTCACCCTTTCCTTCACCGCTTCCAAAGCGGGGAGTCTGATATTTTACAAGGTAATTATCTTCAATGTAACCTTTTAAAGCCGGGTCATTTTTATGTACATTATTGATTTCTTTACGAAAAGCGACCAGATATTCGTTGATTCGTTCGCCAAGTTGTCTTGCTCCCGGGAGAGCGACAATTTTAAGCGGTGCCACAGGAAGGGCATTTTCAAGTTCTAATAAATTTGCCATATATATGTAATCCTTTCTCTTGCGGTAGATAAAAAAATGTCTTTTGGATGCTTGATTTTTATCTTGCTTCACAAAAGCGTTACTTCTTTTATAACATTGCAGACAATTTCCGTCAAGAAAAGCTTGCAATCTTTACTTGTGAAAGTGAAAGGTCTGTTGTATTATAAAATAAGTGGATTATAGCTGTTTCTGCGTTGGAAATGAATGTAGAAGCACATAATATTTTGAAGAAAAAGAAAATGCGGAAATGAAAATGAAAAAGAAGAATTTGCATATTATAAAAGAGGTGTTGCCGGGAAGTATCGCAGAAGAGTGCGGCATGGAGGCCGGGGATGCCATCATAAAAATAAATGGTGAAGAAATTCAGGATATCCTGGACTATCGTTATATGGTACAGGAAGAAGAACTGCTGATTACCGTACTCAGTAAGCAGGGAGAAGAAGTTGAGGTAGAAATTGAGAAGGATTTTGACGAAGATTTAGGTGTTGAATTCGAGAATCCTTTTATGGACGATTATCGTTCCTGCTGTAACAAATGTATTTTTTGTTTTATTGACCAGATGCCGCCCGGCATGCGTGAAACCCTGTATTTTAAGGATGATGATGCAAGATTGTCTTTTTTGCAGGGAAATTATGTGACGCTTACCAATATGTCTGAGGAAGACATTGACCGGATTATCCGTTATCATCTGGAACCGATAAATATTTCGTTTCAGACCATGAATCCCGAACTCCGTTGTAAAATGCTTAACAATCGTTTTGCGGGGGAAGCCTTGAAGAAGGTGGATAAGCTGTTTGAGGCGGGGATTACCATGAACGGTCAGATCGTTTTATGCAAAGATGTCAATGATAAAAAGGAACTGGATCATTCCATAGAACAATTGACGAAGTATATTCCTTTGCTTGAAAGTGTTTCGGTGGTGCCGGTCGGTTTGTCCAAGTACCGTGACGGACTGTATCCATTAGAGCCTTTTACCAAGGAAGATGCCAAGCAGGTGCTTGCACAGATACACGGCTGGCAGGCGCATTGTATGAGTGCGTACGGTACACATTTTATACATGCTTCCGATGAGTGGTATTTGTTGGCGGAGGAAGAAATTCCATCAGAAGAAAAATATGACGGCTATCTGCAACTGGAAAATGGTGTTGGTATGCTTCGTTTGTTTGAAAATGAATTTGAGGACGCACTTGCCTTTCTCAAAGAAGAAGTTAAGGAAAATCCGGTGTTGGACAAAAAGTTGTATTCCGCGGGTTACGGTTTCGATAAATCCGGTATTGAACGGACTGAAAGTAAGCAACGCATTGTAACCGTTGCCACCGGCCAATCAGCTTATGATATGCTTATAAAATTATCAAAGCGAACTATGGAAGAGTTTCCGCATGTTCAGGTAAATTGCCACGCAATCCGAAATGATTTCTTCGGAGAACAGATAACGGTTTCAGGTCTGATTACCGGTCAGGATTTGATTGCGCAATTAAAAGATGAGAACTTGGGAGAAGTGCTTTTATTACCTGAGAATATGTTAAAATGCAACGAAGATGTTTTTTTGGATGATGTAACTGTTTCACAAGTGGAAAAGGCTTTACAAGTAAAAACAGATATTGTAAAATCAAGCGGTCAGGCATTTTTATTTAAAGTGCTTGGTTTAGACTCTTTTTAAGGAAGGTTTATATGGCTAAAAAGAAAAAGAAACCCATAGTTGCGGTGGTTGGACGCCCTAATGTCGGTAAATCCACATTGTTTAATGTGCTTGCGGGAGAGAGAATCTCCATTGTAAAAGATACGCCCGGTATTACACGTGACCGTATTTTTGCCGATATTACATGGTTGGATAAAAGCTTAACATTGATTGATACCGGTGGTATTGAGCCTGACAGCAAGGATATTATTTTATCCCAGATGCGTGAGCAGGCAGAAATTGCCATTATGACAGCAGATGTAATTCTTTTCCTTGTAGATGTAAAACAGGGAATGGTAGATGCGGACGCTAAGGTGGCGGATATGCTTCGTCGTAGTCAGAAGCCTGTACTTTTGGTTGTAAATAAAGTAGACAGCTTTGAAAAATATATGGCTGACGTATATGAATTTTATAATCTTGGAATTGGAGACCCGATTCCTATTTCTGCAGCAAACCGTTTAGGTATCGGTGATATGCTTGACAAAGTTCTGGAATATATTCCTGATGACGCTTTTACTGAGGAAGAAGATGAAAGACCCAAGATTGCAATTGTGGGTAAGCCTAACGTAGGTAAGTCTTCGATTATCAACAAACTTGTGGGTGAGAATCGCGTTATCGTGTCCGATATCGCAGGAACCACAAGAGATGCGGTGGATACGGAAGTAACTTATAACGGCAAGGAATATGTGCTGATTGATACGGCAGGTGTTCGTCGTAAGAATAAGATTAAAGAAGAACTGGAACATTTTATGATTGTGCGTACCGTAAGTGCGGTAGAGCGCGCAGATGTGGTGGTTCTGGTGATTGACGCCACCGAAGGCGTGACGGATCAGGATACCAAAATTGCCGGGATTGCACATGAGCGTGGTAAGGGTATTATCATTGCGGTAAATAAGTGGGATGCTATCGAAAAGGATGACAAAACCACGAACAAATATACAGCAGAAATTCGCGACATGCTGGCTTTTATGCCTTATGCGGAAATTATGTTTATTTCGGCCAAAACCGGACAGCGTTTGCCGAAGTTATATGAAATGATTGATTTAGTCATGGAAAATCATGCGCTTCGTGTGGCAACCGGTGTGTTGAATGAAATTATGATGGAAGCGGTGGCAATGCAGCAGCCGCCTACGGATAAAGGTAAAAGACTGAAGCTGTTTTATATTACACAGGTTTCGGTTAAGCCACCTACGTTTGTTATTTTTGTAAATGATAAGGAATTGATGCATTTCTCTTATACAAGATACATTGAGAATCGTATCAGGGATGCATTTGGATTCAGGGGAACCCCCTTACACTTCATTATTCGGGAAAGGAAGGAAGATTCATAATGACAATTTTGGCAAGGGTTTTATGTCTGTTGATTGGTTATGGATTAGGCTCAATTTCAACGTCTTATCTTTACGGTAAGGCAAGAGGAATTGATGTAAGAGAGCACGGAAGCGGTAATGCAGGAACCACAAATACATTAAGAGTCTTAGGAAGAAAAGCCGGCGCCATAGTTTTGGCGGGAGATATGTTAAAAACATTTTTTGCAATTCTTTTAACCTGGTTAATTTTTCACTGGTTTTTTCCTGATATGGATTATTTGTTAAGAATTTATACCGGTGCAGGAGTTATTTTGGGACATGATTATCCTTTTTATATGAAGTTTAAAGGCGGCAAAGGAATTGCATGTTCGGGTGCGATGATTTTGTCCTTTTATTGGGGTATCATTCCTGCATCTGTGGTTATTTTCTTTGGAATCTTTTTCTTAACACATTATGTATCTTTAGCGTCTATTTTTCTGTATTTGGGATTTTTGGCGCAGTTGTTGATTTTTGGACAGGGCGGATTGCTTGGCATGAGCCAGCCCATGCTGATTGAAATGTATATTATTGCGGCTCTTTTAACAGCGCTTGCATTGTTCCAGCACCGAGAGAATATCAAGCGTCTGATTAAGGGTGAAGAACGTAAAACCATTTTAAAGAAGACCAAAAAAGATGGTGAAATGGGTGAAATTTCCAAAGATATTGCAGAAGCGGATGAAGATACATCTAAGGAAGAACTTCCGGAGACAAATGATGCTGAGTTTGGGGATAAAGTCAAAGCAGTTGGCGAAGAAGTAAAGGAAGAAATCGAAGAGTTAAAAGAAAAGATTTCTGATGATTCCGATGAAGATGTTGATAAAAAATAAATTTGCTAAAAGAGAGGATTTATAAAATGGCAAAAGTTGGTATGATTGGTGCCGGAAGCTGGGGTATTGCACTGGCAAAGTTATTGTATAACAACGGAAACGAAGTGACTGTTTGGTCGGCATTGGAAGATGAGATTAAAATGTTACAGACTGAGAGAGAGCATAAGGATAAACTGCCCGGAGTAGCTTTGCCTGAGGATATGATTTTTACGGTGGATTTGGAAGCGGCAATGAAAGATAAGGATATGCTTGTTCTGGCGGTCCCGTCGCCTTTTGTAAGAAGTACTGCGGCGAGAATGAAGGAATTTTTGCCGAAGGGTCAGATTGTGGTAAATGTGGCTAAGGGTATTGAAGAAAAGACTTTAACTACTTTATCAGGTGTAATTGAAGATGAACTTCCCTTTGCAGATGTAGCTGTTTTATCCGGTCCTTCTCATGCAGAAGAAGTAGGACGTCAGATCCCTACCACCATTGTTGTGGGCGCAAGAAGCAGAGAGACAGCGGAATACATACAGAATCTTTTTATGAGTGAGGTGTTCCGAGTATATACAAGTCCCGATGTTTTGGGAATTGAAATCGGTGCGGCGTTAAAGAACGTGGTAGCCCTTGCTGCAGGTATTGCAGACGGTTTGGGTTATGGTGATAACACTAAGGCGGCATTGATTACCAGAGGTATCAATGAAATTGCAAGGCTTGGTATGACTATGGGGGGTAAATTCGAAACCTTTTATGGTTTATCCGGTGTAGGTGATTTGATTGTAACCTGTGCAAGTATGCATTCCAGAAATCGTAAAGCCGGCATGCTTATTGGTCAGGGATATACGATGGAAGAAGCAATGGCTGAGGTAAAAATGGTGGTGGAAGGTGTGCATTCTGCCAAGGCAGCTATGGCACTTGCGAAGAAATTCGAGGTGGATATGCCCATTGTTGAACAGGTTAATGCGATTCTGTTTGGCGGACAGCCTGCGGATCAGGCAGTAAAAGAATTGATGCTTCGCGATAAAAAGATTGAAATTATGGATGGCGTTTGGAAGTAAAGAGGTGTATGTCTATGCGCACAATGGAATTTAAAATGGAGCGCGAGAATCTGGTTTCTATCGGTGATACGGTAAAAATTACCGAAGGTGTGCTTCCTTCCAGTTATTATTATACGGCAGAGCCGGCCATTGCAATGTCGGGTAATTATGCCTATTATGAGCGTTTAAAAAGCCGTGAAGGCATTGTGAGGGATATTTTGGATACGCCCAGAGGGTATTTTTTGCAGATTGAATTTGATGAGGAAGAGCCGGAGAAGAGATAAGATGAAATATTTACATGTTTTAATGGATGCGGATATGACCTTGATTGATTTTAAGGCGGCGCAGAGAAATGCTTTGATCTCGACATATGAGAAGTATGGGTTCCCTATTAGTGAGGAGAGCATCGCTTTTTATGATCGGTTAAATGACAGCCTTTGGAAAAAACTGGAGCGTAAGGAAATTACCAAGCCGGAGTTGATTGACTGTCGTTATAAAATTATGTGTGAGCATTTCGGTGTTGAGCATCCCGGGGATGATTCCATGGAGATGTTTTATCAGAGTGAGTTAGCAAAGGGGCATGATTTGATGCCGGATGCTTATGAAGTATGTGCCCGTTTGGGAAGGCATTTTCGTCTAAGCCTTGTGACAAACGGAACAGCGGCGGTGCAGCATCAGCGTCTGCAGGACTGTACCCTGTTGCCGTTCTTTCAGAATGTGTTTGTATCGGAGGATATAGGCTTTAATAAGCCAAGTCACGAGTTTTTTCAGTATGTGTATGAACAATTGGGTTGCCCGGATAAAAGCAGTATGATTATTGTGGGTGATTCCATGACGTCCGACATTAAGGGCGGATATGATTTCGGTATTGATACCTGCCATATTGTGCCGGAAACACCGGAGTACGGTGAGATAGTACCGACCTATACGATTCATAATTTGAAGGAATTGTATGATGTGTTGTATGAGAAACCGGAAATGGAATAAGAATGTTTTAAAACGGTATGGATGTGAAGTCTGTACCGTTTTTTTATATAAATAAAATTAAAACATAGTATTGACAAAGTACTAATAAAAACATATAATTAGTATCAAAAGCATACTATGAATGCGGAGGCATAGAAAATGAAAGAGAAAAGAATATATAGTGCATTTTGTATTGCCAATATTTTAGCTGCTTTATGTTTAATGGTAGTATTAAAAAAAGACCTAATCAGTTTTGGCATCAGAGATGCTTATTTTGATAATATATTACATAACGGTATATTCAGTGTGCTTGCGGACACGGTAGAGTCAACTTCCTTGGTGATAAGTATTTCGTTATTGGTTCTTTCTGTCATAGCAGTGTTGGTATCAACTCAATTTTGGGGCAGTCGTGAATATGTAATTGCATTCCGATTATTGGTGAGTACAATGATTATCAATGTATCAGTTTCCGCAGGATACATTTTAAATAATATCATCCTTGGAAATTGTCGTATTACAAAATATATTGGTGTGTTAATGATTGGATTTGTACTAGTTCCCGGCTTTGTACTTGCAATCGTTTTAGGTAGAACGAATGCTTTAAATGAACGCAAGAAGAAAGTGGATGCCATTCTTTTAGGCGGAATTATTGTTGCATGTGCTGTTATTTTTATGATTCCGACCATGATCAGAACCGGTGAAGAACGTAAAATTGCTAAAGACGCCAGAAATATGATTGCGCAATTTCCGGAAGACTATCGGGAAGATGTGGCTTATCAAATCGGCAATTACTATCATGGTGAATGTGTATTTGCAGATGAAAAATTATATGTTGTAAGAGACGAATATACAAACGTAAATAATCAGACAAAATCTAAGATATTTGCTGTTGATGTTAACGGAAACTGTGATTTGGTATATGAGACAGAGAAGGAAATAGAATATGGACTGTTCTACCATAATGGTTATTTGTATGCGAAAATTTATCCTAATGTAATAAGTATCGATGTAAATACCGGAGAATCCAAAATTGTATATGAAGGTAATGGTTATTATAGTTTTGGTGTTGCTGATGGTAAGCTTTTTATAGAAAATTATTTGGAAGAGCAAGAAGAGACTGTAATCTATTGCTATGATTTAAATGAGGAAAACGGAAAAGATAGTCCTGTGTTATACGATTCGGGGATCGACCGTGGAGCCATCAATGGTCCTTCTTTTGTCGGCAGATATTTATATAATGATTCATCCTTCAATACTTACAGATTGTCATTTCACGGGCCCGGCAATGATGAAATGGTGTATGAGGGATATTATTATTACATAAACAGATATAATACATATATTGGTAATGGCGAGTTTGTAATTTGGGATGGTATTGATGATACAACCAAAATATTTGTCGATACTGAGGTTATCACCTATAATATTTATAACGACACCTTATTTTATGTAAAAGAATTCCGGGATGACTGTCATGAAATCTGGAGCTGTGATTTATTGGGTGAAAATAAGTGTTATATCGGAACTGTGGAACAAAGTGTAATGTATTGTAAAACTTTGGGTGTTGGTGAAGGATTTGTATTTCTTGAAATGGCGTCGGATGATGATTATAAAATCCGTCAAGGATACATTATGCATTTGGATGATGGTAGTGTGCAGAGAATATATTAGCATGTAAAAAAGTAAAAGGGTATCTATAAAACAAATAAAAGTGACCGGTTTTTTACCGGTCATTTTTGCAGTAAAAATATATACAATCAAGTCATACCCTCACAAAGCCTGACATATATTGTAACAGATAAGTCAGGAGGTTTGTTATGGACAGAAATTATACGGATACATTTGATCTATATCATGATATACAGGAACGCTGCGATGGGGAAATCTATCTCGGCGTTGTGGGTCCTGTGCGGACCGGTAAATCAACATTTATCAAGCGGTTTATGGATTTGCTTGTGTTGCCGAATATGACAGATATTAATGAAAAAATGCGCGCTCAGGATGAACTGCCCCAAAGCAGCGGCGGAAAGACGATTACCACCACAGAGCCGAAGTTTATTCCAAAAGAAGCAGCAGAAGTAAAAATATCCGATGACGTACAGATTAAGGTTCGCCTCATTGATTGTGTCGGTTTTATGGTTGATGGTGCCACCGGACATATGGAAAATGATGCGGAGCGTATGGTAAAGACGCCATGGTTTGACCGTCCGATTCCTTTTACAAAGGCTGCGGAAGTAGGAACACAAAAGGTAATCAATGATCATTCCACCATTGGTCTTGTGGTGACCTGTGACGGTTCTTTTTCGGATTTGCCGAGAGAAAGTTATCTGGCTGCGGAAGAACGCACCATTACCGAGTTAAAAGCCTTAAATAAGCCGTTTCTGGTAATTGTAAATTCATCGAAACCTTATAGTGAGGAAGCAATTGCAGTTGCTGATGAAATTATGGGTAAATACCATGTAAAAGCACTTCCTGTTAATTGTGCACAGTTGAAGAAGGAAGATATTCATCGCCTTCTTACGGAAATTCTCTACGAATTTCCAATTGCAAGACTGGAGTTTTATATGCCGAAGTGGGTGGAACTTCTTGACAGTGACCATAAGGTCAAAACTGATATGCTAAGCCGGATTGCAGAATATGCCACGGGTCTAAATACCATGCGTGACGTGGCAAACAGCGGACTGAATCTGGGCAGCGAATACATAAAACAGTGTAAAATGGATTCCATAGATATGGCAAGCGGCAAGGTATCGTTAAGTCTTGCGGTGGATGACAGTTTCTATTATGAGATGATAAGTGACATCTTAGGCAGGGAGATTACAAGCGAATGGCAGTTGATTGACACCTTAAAACAGGTGGGAGCCAAGATGCAGGAGTATTCCAAGGTAGAGAATGCTGTAGATGCCGTACGCATGAAAGGCTATGGCGTGGTGACGCCGGAGAAGTCTGAAATCCGCCTGGAAAAACCGGAAATTATTAAGCACGGTAATAAATATGGTGTTAAAATCATGGCCCACAGCCCCAGTATTCATATGATTAAAGCGGATATTGAGAGTGAAATTTCACCCATTGTGGGAACACAGGAGCAGGCGGAAGATTTGATTCGTTTTATTAATACTGAAGGCGAGAAGACAGATGGAATCTGGGAAACCAATATTTTTGGCAAAACTGTGGAACAGCTGGTACAGGATGGTATTAATCAGAAAGTAATGTCCATTGGTGAGGACAGTCAGGTAAAATTGCAGGATACCATGCAGAAAATCGTCAATGAATCCAACGGCGGAATGGTATGCATTATTATTTAGTAAAAATGTGAAGATATGCTTTGTAAACAGACCAGATTATGGTACAATAAAGGAGTGGAAATTCGTTTCCACTCTTTTATACGTTTCGGGTAAACAGAAGTGGTGTTTCCTGACATACGTAATCGTTTTATCAATTATATAATAGTATGGGGAGGGTTTGCTATGAATCCGATTTATGAGAAATTACAGTCTTGTCTTGCCTGTGTAAGAGCAAAGACCGATTTTGTGCCGAAGGTGGCAATTGTTCTTGGTTCCGGCCTTGGCGATTATGCCAAAGATATTGAAGTGGTAGCGGAAATTGATTATTCCGATATTGAAGGATTTCCAGTGTCTACCGTGCCCGGACATGCCGGTAAGTTTATCTTTGGTTATGTTGGAAGCGTGCCTGTTGTATGCATGAAAGGGCGTGTGCATTTTTATGAGGGGTATCCGATTTCGGATGTGGTTTTGCCCATTCGTCTGATGAAGTTACTTGGTGCAAAAGTGCTTTTCCTGACGAATGCGTCAGGCGGTATTAACCCCGGCTTTTCTGCGGGAGATTTTATGTTGATTGAAGACCATATTTCCTGTTTTGCGCCCAATCCTTTGATTGGTCCCAACATTGATGAATTAGGCGTTCGGTTCCCTGATATGTCTCATGTGTACGACGAGGACTTGAAAGCGATGATTCGTGAAGCGGCGGCAGAAAACAATATTAAACTTCAGAAGGGTATTTATATTCAGTTGACAGGTCCTTCGTTTGAATCACCCACAGAGATTAAAATGCTTCGTACCTTAGGCGGTGATGCGGTTGGTATGAGTACTGTAGTAGAGGCAATTGCAGCTAACCACATGGGCATGAAGATTTGCGGTATTTCTTGTGTATGCAACCTTGCGGCAGGCATGACAGAGAATCCTTTGACACATGATGAAGTGCAGGAAGCAGCTAATACAGCGGCACCTCTTTTTAAGAAGCTTGTAACGGAGTCCGTAAAAAAATTTGCAGGGGTATAACACTATGAAAGACGAATTATTGATTCAGGAAGCTCTTTTGGCCAGAGAACAGGCATATTGTCCTTATTCGGAATTCGCCGTAGGCGCAGCACTTCTTACGGGAAGCGGTAATATTTATCACGGTTGTAATATTGAGAATGCGTCCTATTCCGTGGCAAATTGTGCAGAGCGTACCGCAATTTTTAAGGCGGTCAGCGAAGGGGAGAAGGAATTCGTAGCCATTGCGGTCGTGGGCGGTAAAAAGGGTGTTCCGCCAGTAGATTATACCTATCCTTGCGGCGTTTGCCGTCAGGTAATGGCGGAATTTGGCAATCCCAAAGAATTCCGTATTTTGGTAGCCAAAAGTGTGGATGATTATAAGGAATATGTTTTAAAAGATTTGTTACCGGAGAGCTTTGCACTTATATAAATGTATTGTTGCATGTTCTGCGGTTGGAAATTTTACATTTTTATTTGATTTGGAGAAATGATGAGAGTACGTTTGTTCAATGCAAGATTAATCAGTTTTGCAGAGGGTGATACCAATTTACAAGAGAATATGCAGGTTGGCATTGAAGACGGCAGAATTCTGTACGTGGCTTCCGATAAGGATGGTACGGAAGAACGTTATGTATGGGATGAAGAGAGAGACTGTGGCGGAAATCTTCTTTTACCCGGATTTAAGAATTGCCATACTCATTCCGCAATGACATTTTTACGGTCCAAAGCGGATGATTTACCCTTACATGAGTGGTTGAATGAAACGGTATTTCCGGCGGAAGCAAAGCTTATGGCAGAGGATATTTATACCTTCACCAAACTGGCAATTCTGGAATATTTACAGAGCGGCATTACCGGTATTTTTGAGATGTATTTAACGCCGGAAAGCATTGCCGAAGCTTGTCGTGATGCAGGTATGCGTATTACCATGACCGGTGGGGTGAATAATTTTTCACAGTCTGCGGAACTTCTGGATAAATGGATCGAGGAATACAATGAATTCGGAGATTTGGTAAAATTTGTCCCGGGTTTTCATGCGGAATATACCTGTTCCAAGGAGTTGCTTGAAGATGTGGCTACGCTTGCGAAGAAACATCAAATGCCGGTCTATGCCCATATTTCAGAAACAGCAAAAGAAGTGGAGGAATGTAAGGAACGTTATGGTATGACGCCGGTGGCTTTTTTAGACAGTCTTGGTATGTTTGAATATGGTGGCGGCGGATATCATATGGTGCATTTGGAGGAAGCGGATTATGCCATTATTCGTAATCGAGGCTTATATGCGATTACCAATCCCGGTTCCAATTGTAAGCTGGCAAGCGGAATCGCACCCGTAACAAGGCTTCTTGCGGAAGGAATTCCGGTGGCAATCGGTACTGACGGACCGGCCAGTAATAATGCGTTGGATTTCTTCCGTGAGATGTATTTAACTTCGGTGCTTGCCAAGATTCGCGATGAGGATGCGGCGTCGTTGCCTGCCATGGAAGTGTTAAAAATGGCATGTCATACAGGGGCACATGCAATGTGTATTCCTGAAAGTGACAGTATCGCTGTGGGTAAAAATGCGGATTTGATTCTCCTCGATTTGTTCCAACCGAATATGCAGCCTATGCATAACATCGGTAAAAATGTTGTATATGCAGGCAGTAAAAACAATGTAATTTTCACCATGATTAACGGTCGGATTCTATATGATGGCGGTCATTTTAACATCGGTGTTACAAAAGAAGAAATATACGGGGAAGCAGATAAGATTCTGAAACGTATATTTGCGTAAAAAAAGAGTAAAAGGGAATAGGTACAAAAGATTATTTATTTTGTATCGAAAGGATTTTTTGAAATTTATGGAATACATTATTTTATTTGCCGCACTGATACTCTTTTACCTGTTTGTTGTAATACAGGGCAAAAGCAGTGAACGTAAATTAAAGAAATATTTTATCAGGCGATTAAAAAAGGAATATGAAACGTTAAACAAGTCAGAGTACAGTAATGAGCGAATGGCAGCGGCTTCCGGAATGTTTGATTGGCATCAAGGTGAGGGCTTTGTTATTGATGACATTACATGGAACGATATTGATGGTGACCGCCTGTACAGAAACATTAATCATTGCTATTCATCGGCGGGAGATGAGTATCTGTATTACAGAATGCGTACTCCGATTTTGCATGAGGATGCGGAAGAATTTCGTAAAAATGAAGAAATTTATCTTTTTTTTCGAGAAAATGAAGAAGAACGAATTAAATTTCAACTTTTATTTGCAGGTTTGGGACGGACGGGGAAATTTTCCCTGTATCGTTATCTGCGGTATCTTTGTGAACTGCCAGGCAAAAGGGCTATTGTTTTTATTGTGCCGTGGATTCTCATTCTTGTATCCGTTGCCTTGCTTTTTGTGAATATTTATGTAGGAATTACGGCACTTTTTTTGATTATATGTTATCAGAATTTAACTTATATGAAGAAAAAGAAAGAAGTAGAGCCTTATCTTGTAAGCTTTCAGTATATTTTAAGAATGCTGGATGCGTCCGAAAAAGTAGCTAAAAATGTGCCGGATGTCTGGACGGAAGAAGGCAGGGAGTTAAAAAGGCTTCGCAAGGAGCTAAAAGATATTTCAAACGGAAATATTTGGTTTGTGGCTTCGGATTTTTCTTCCAACGCGGCAACGGATATTGTATCCTCCGTGCTGATGCTGGTTAAGATGTTAACCCATGTTGATTTGTTTATCTTTTATCGTATGTTGGGACAGGTTTCTTCACATACGGAAGAGATTGATAAAATTAATCAAATTCTGGGCAAAATGGAAGTGGATATAACGATTAGTGCGTTTCGTAATGCATTGCCTTATTTTGCGGTGCCTTCGTTTGGAGCGACGGGGATGCAGACAGCGGAGGCATTTCATCCGTTAATTGAAGATGCCGTGTCCAATTCTTTTCGTTTAGAGAAAGGTATGTTACTTACCGGTTCCAATGCCTCCGGTAAATCAACATTCTTAAAAACGGTTTTAATCTGTGCACTTTTGGCACAAACCATACAAACGGTGCCGGCAAAAGAATATCAGGCGGAACGGTATCGCATTTTCTCTTCCATGTCATTGCGAGATAATCTGGAGAGTGGCGAAAGCTATTATATGGCAGAAATTCGTTCTATAAAGCGTATTTTAGAGGCTGTAAAAGAAGATGGTGTTAAGGTTCTCTGTTTTGTGGATGAAGTATTGCGAGGAACCAATACCGTGGAGAGAATTGCGGCCGCCTCTGAAATAATGCGTTCCTTCTCGGGGAAGAATATGCTGTGTTTTGCGGCGACTCATGATGTGGAACTGACCCGATTGCTGGCAGATGTGTATGAAAACTATCATTTTGAAGAGCAGATTGAAAACAATGATATTTTATTCCCTTATAAATTATTAAAAGGGCCGGCCAATACCCGTAATGCAATTAAGTTGTTAAGCATGATGGGGTATCCGGATGCTTTGATTGAGAATGCGGAATGGATGGCAGGATGCTTTTTACAGGAAGGTGAATGGAGAAACAAGGAGAATAGGGCATAATGAAAGTGACGTTATACAGTGACGGTTCCGCGCGTGGGAATCCCAACGGTCCGGGTGGTTACGGATGTGTATTGCATTATACGGATCCTAAGGGTGAGTTACATGTCAGAGAATACAGTGCAGGCTATAAGCAGACCACCAACAATAGAATGGAGCTGATGGGGGTTATCACGGGACTTGAGGCATTGAACCGTCCCTGTGAGGTGACAGTTGTCTCGGATTCCAAGTATGTGACGGATGCTTTTAATCAGAACTGGATAGATGGATGGCTTCGGAATAACTGGCGTACTGCCGGTAAAAAAGAAGTCAAAAATGTAGATTTATGGCAACGCCTTTTAGAGGCGATGAAGTCACACAAGGTTACGTTTGTTTGGGTAAAAGGCCATGCCGGACATCCGGAGAATGAGCGTTGTGATGAACTTGCTACCAAGGCGGCGGACGGGGACAATCTTCTTGACGACCCTGTTGGTGCAATGCTACAATGATTTGTGACTTTTGATTTTATGTGGAATGATATAAACAGAATGAGACGAACAGTCTGAGAAAGGAGAATAATCCACATCTGTGACAGATTGGATTATAAAAGGAAGAAAAATGAGCATTATGGCTTTTTTATCAGTTTTGGCTAGTTATTTATTGGTATTTGTTGTGTTTATTGTTGCAATTCTTGTTGCCGTATTTCTGGGAATCGGTCTTTATAAAATGATTAACAAGAATAAATTAAAGGAAGTACAAGATGATGAAACTGTCGCTGAAGAAGTGGCAGAGAACGTATAAACAGCTGATTTTACATGAGATAAGGCGTATGAATGCCGATTAAGGAGGCAGTTTATGCCCAAGGCAGAGAAACAGAAGCAGAAACTATTGTATATTTTAAAAATGCTTTATGAAAAAAGCGATGAGAATCATCCGATTCGCATGGATGCTATCATTGCCATGCTGGATCGGGAAGGCATTAAGGCTGAGCGGAAAAGTATCTATAATGATATGGACA
Source organism: Lachnospiraceae bacterium (assembly GCA_045590555.1). Taxonomy (GTDB): domain Bacteria; phylum Bacillota; class Clostridia; order Lachnospirales; family Lachnospiraceae; genus UBA3766. The sequence continues at coordinate 28,606 of JAZNRC010000016.1, forward strand.
CGCTTCGGGATTTTGGCTACGACATTGTGCTAACCAAAGGAAAGAACGGCGGATATTTCCTTGCCTATAGGGATTTTGATGTGGCAGAACTGAAGGTGCTTGTGGATGCAGTGCAGGCGTCGCGTTTTATCACTACGAAGAAATCCAAGGAACTCATCGGTAAGATTACGAAGTTGGCCGGGGAGAATGAGGCAAAGAATTTAAAACGTGAAGTCTATGTAATGAACCGCATCAAGTCGGAGAATGAAAGCATTTATTATAATGTGGATGAAATCCACCGTGCGATTGAGCAGAATAAGCAGATTACATTTCAATATCTGGAATATGCATTGGATAAACAGGCAAGACCTCGTAAAAACGGTAAAATCTATCAGGTAAGCCCCAGAGCATTGGCATGGAATGAAGAGAAGTATTATTTGATAGCCTATGATGCCGAAGCAGACTGTATGAAGAATTATCGCGTGGATAAAATTAAAGATATACGGATTGTGGATGAAGTCCGCATTATTCTTGAAAAAGATAAGATGTTTGATGTGGCGGAGTATTGTAACAGTGCATTCGGAATGTATTCCGGCGAAAGTGAAGTTTTGACCGTGCGTTTTCCGGAAAGTCTGATTGGTGTTGTAATCGACAGATTTGGTAAGGATATTAATGTATATACCACGGAAAAAGGATATTTTACGGTGCGATTGAAAGTTGCAATCAGCGGACAGTTGTTTGGATGGTTAACAGGATTGGGGCCGGAAGTACAGATTGTGAGTCCGAGGGCTGTTGTGGATGAGTATCGGAAGTATTTGAAAAGTATTATAGATGGATATTGATGTTATATTTAGTTGATTGAGTGATTTTTTAATAACAAATCCGGATGAATAATTGTGTTGAACAATTGTTCATCCTTTTTGTTTGATTTGCAGAATATATAATTTCTTATTATAAAAAATAATTTACTAAAAAATGAACCTTTTACCAAAATGACGTATCTTAATTATGTCAGCACATAATAAAGGAGGATGTGAAAATGGAAGAACAAAGAATAAAAGAGCTTGTACAAAGCATGAAGCAAGGCGAACAGTCTGCTTACGAAGAAGTATATCGTGAGACCTATCGTTCGGTATATTTTATCTGCCTTGGATTTTTGAAAAATGAAGAAAATGCCAAGGATGCAATGCAGGATACCTATATGACTGCATTTTCCAAATTGGAGCAATTAAAAGAGGAAGAAAAGTTTGTTGCATGGTTAAAGCAGATTGCGGTAAACCGTTGTAAAAGATTATTGGAACAGGCCGGTCCTGAATTGATGGAAACAGAAGATTTGGAAAATCTGAAAAAAGAAGAAAATGAAAACTTTTTGCCGGAAGAATATATTACAAACAAGGCAAAACGTAAGATTGTAATGGATATCATGCGTAAAAAATTGTCAGATATTCAGTATCAGACAGTCATTCTATTTTATTTTAACGGTTTGGAAATCGAAGAAATTGCAGATATGATGGAATGCCCGCCGGGAACCGTGAAATCAAGATTAAGCGTTGCAAGAAACAAAATTAAAGAAGGCGTTTTGGAGTATGAAAAGGAAAGCAAGGATAAATTGTATTCTTTTATAGGTATTCCTTTCCTTACAAGTTTGCTTGCGGCAGAGGCAAGTGGTATGGATGTGCCGGATGTATGGGACGGCTTGGTAATATCATTAGAACAATTAAAGAAAGAGAATATGGATTTGGAAAGTAAAAATAATTTTGACAGAAAGAAAGAGGAATCCAAAGCGGTTGATGTGGAACCGGATTCTGTGATGCGGGATTCTTCTTTTAAGGGAAAAGGAGACAGTAAAATGAGTAATAAAATAAAGGCAGGAACAGGTGCCGCTAAAGGCAAGATTATTATCGGAGCCATTGCAGTAGTTGCGTTAATTGGTATAGGTATCGGAGTTGCAGTTGGTGTAAGTAAAGGAAATGAAAATATTGAAACTCCCGGAAATGGTACGGTTAGCGTAGAAGATAATCAAACCAATGATACAAATGGCGGTTCGGGAGAAAATGTTCAAAATGAGAACGGTGAAGGATTAGATGTACAAGAGGAAATTGTTTTACATCAGGCATTTGATGAACAGATTCGTTGGATGACAAGTCACAATTTTTCTGCCGGCCAGTTAGATAGTGCACCGGAAGGAGTTGTGTTATTCCCGAATAGCGAAAAGCCTTTAACACTTCCGATTTCTTTTGACACTTTTAGTGTTCCGGCGGAGAAGAGCGGCACAATACTTGAACCTGGGAAATCTACGAATGTGAGTGTGGAAGAATTTGAGCATTTTCTTTTGAATGTAAGGAATATGTCTGATTCTGAAATGACTGTGGATGAATGCCTTGCAAATGGTTGGGCAAGTATTACTGCAGACGGATACGGACATCCTTCCGGTGATGAATATTTTGCAGAAATGTTTGGTTATTCAGAGGAATTGAGTGATACAAATGCATATTTGGATATGATGATTGAAACATATGGTTCTCCCTCCTATGTAGATATATTTATGACTTCTGATAGTGTGACAGAAGGATTAAATAATGCATATGAAAATGTAGTAAACGGAAACACAAATATTTATATTGGTGCAGATGTAGCGCAATATTTAGAATCTGCAGCTGTATATGAGCCTGCCAAAGTTGAAGTATTAACTTTGGCATGGGAATTTGATGAATATGTAATTTCTCTTACAATTTATGATTCGTCCACCAAGAAAGATACCGGTGAAATTTATCCGTATGTAAATGGTGCTATCTATCATACATATTTTACGCGTGAAGGCTGGGATTATGTGTTGGCAGGAGATTATATGTATGGTGAAAATGTGATTGATCAGATTTATCCTGAAGGAATGGTATTACCTGCAAAATAAGTAAAAAATATAATATATTAAAAAGAACAGAATCCTCTCGAACAGAATTTTTAAATATATTTTGTAAAAAATATAACTACTTTCTGTAAAGAGAGGTTTTTGTTTTACCAAAGATTTTTATAAAATGACTATATCTCATATTGACATTAACAGATACAACATCTATACTATATCTTGTATCGTATTTTTGGATTAAACAATTTTTTGGTACAATATATAGGATTTTATGTAAATCACATTGGAGGGGATTTTATGGAGAACAAAACGGATTATGGTAAAATTTATTTGCCCAAGATTCCTGTAAAAGTCGTAAAAAAAGACGGCAGCAAGGAAGAATTTAACGTTCAGAAGGTTATTGATGCGGTGAATAAATCTGCATATCGTGCATTAACGAAGTTTACGCCGGAAGACGAAGCACAGATTTGTAAAAGCGTAGTAGAAAGTGTTGACGAAATGGGAGAGGAACTGATCCCCATTGCAAAAATGCATAATATTGTAGAGCGTGCATTGGAAGGTGTGAAACCCATTGTAGCGAAAAGTTATCGCGATTATCGTAATTATAAGCAGGAATTCGTTCGTATGCTTGATGATGTATATAAGAAGAGCCAGTCCATTATGTACATCGGCGATAAAGAAAATGCCAATACGGACTCTGCCTTGGTTTCTACCAAGAGAAGTTTGGTATTTAACCAGTTGAATAAAGAACTTTACCAGAAGTTTTTTATGACCACGGAAGAAATTCAGGCATGCCGCGACGGATATATTTATGTACACGATATGTCTGCACGTCGTGATACCATGAACTGTTGTCTTTTTGACGTGGCAAACGTGTTAAAAGGCGGTTTTGAGATGGGTAATATTTTTTATAATGAACCCAAGTCTTTGGATACCGCATTTGACGTAATCGGTGATATTGTATTAAGCGCTGCAAGCCAGCAGTACGGCGGATTTACCGTCCCTGAAGTGGACAAGATTCTTGAACCCTATGCAGAGAAATCCTACGAGAAATATGTTAAAAAATATCTTGCTATGGGCGTGTCAGAAGAAGTGGCAAGAAAAGAAGCTGATGAAGACATTATTCGTGATTTTGAACAGGGATATCAGGGTTGGGAATACAAGTTTAATACTGTAGCAAGCAGCCGTGGCGACTATCCTTTTATCACAGTGACTGCAGGTCTTGGTACCGGTAAATTTGCACGCCAGGCTTGTATTTCTATGCTTAACGTGCGTAAAAGAGGGCAGGGCAGACCGGAATGCAGAAAGCCGGTATTATTCCCTAAGATTGTATTTTTGTATGATGAAGACTTGCACGGACCCGGTAAAGAAATGGAAGATGTATTCAATGCCGGTGTGGAATGTTCTGCAAAGACTATGTATCCTGACTGGTTAAGTATGACCGGTAAGGGATATGTTGCAAGTATTTATAAGCAATATAAGAAAGTAATTTCACCTATGGGTTGTCGTGCCTTTTTATCTCCCTGGTATGAAAGAGGTGGTATGACTCCTGCAGATGATCAGGATCAGCCTGTTTTTGTCGGCAGATTCAACATTGGTGCGGTATCTCTTCATTTGCCTATGATTTATGCTAAGGCAAAGCATGAAAGTAGGGATTTCTACGAAGTATTGGATTATTATCTTGAGTTGATTCGTCAGCTTCATATCCGTACTTACGCATATTTGGGCGAAATGCGTGCATCCACCAATCCTTTGGCATATTGCGAGGGTGGTTTCCTTGGCGGTCATTTAAAGCTTACTGACAAAATCAAACCGCTGCTTAAGGCTGCAACAGCATCTTTTGGTATTACTGCATTGAATGAATTACAGCAACTTCATAACGGAAAGTCTCTTGCAGAAGATGGTAAGTTTGCCATTGAAGTAATGGAATATATTAATAAAAAGGTTACGCAGTTTAAAGAAGAAGACGGTAATTTATATGCTATTTACGGTACCCCTGCTGAAAATCTTTGCGGTTTGCAGATTAAGCAGTTCCGTAAAAAGTACGGTATTATCGAAGGTGTTTCCGACCGTGAATATGTATCCAACAGTTTTCACTGCCATGTATCGGAGGATATTACGCCGATTCAGAAGCAGGATTTGGAAGCACGTTTCTGGGATTTGTGTAACGGCGGCAAGATTCAGTATGTAAGATACCCGATTGATTATAATTTAGAGGCAATTAAGACATTAATCCGTCGTGCTATGGATATGGGCTTTTATGAGGGCTTAAATATGTCCCTTGCGTATTGTGACGATTGCGGACATCAGGAACTTGAAATGGATGTGTGCCCTAAGTGCGGAAGCAGTAATTTAACTAAGATTGACCGTATGAACGGATATCTTGCTTATTCACGTGTTCACGGTGATACTCGTCTGAATGAAGCAAAAATGGCGGAAATCAAAGAGCGTAAGTCGATGTAAGAAAGTATGTTTTATAGCATACGAATGAAATGAACAATAAAGGAATGAATAATAATGAGATATCATAATATAACCAAGGATGACATGCTTAACGGCGATGGTCTTCGTGTGGTTCTTTGGGTATCGGGCTGTAGCCATTGCTGTAAGGAATGTCACAATCCCATTACCTGGGACCCGAATTCCGGCTTGCCCTTTGATGATGCTGCTAAGGCTGAAATTTTTGAGCAGTTGGATAAAGACTATATTTCCGGAATTACTTTTTCCGGAGGAGACCCGTTGCATTTTGCCAATCGAATGGATGTGGCAGAATTGATGAAGGAAATTAAAGAGAAATATCCGAACAAAACCATTTGGCTTTATACCGGTTCTTTGTGGGATGAAATCTACATGGAAGATTATATGCAGTACGTGGATGTATGCGTAGACGGTGAGTTTCGCATTGATAAGAAAGATACGAAACTGATGTGGAAGGGAAGTTCTAATCAGCGCGTAATTGATGTAAAAGCAACTCTTGAGAAGGAAGCACCTTATGTTCCCGTACTTCACTGTGAGAATTATTCCAAGGATGCTTTTGGCACAAACGCAAGAATGTGTGATGTGTAGAAGATAAGTCCGGTATTTGTTAATACAATAAACGACAGCAAAAAAGGAAATGGAAATGAACGATATTATAAAAGAAATTAAAATCAAATATTTTGATGATGAAATTGAGAAACTTTGCTACATTGATGGTAAATCAGACTGGATTGATTTACGTGCAGCAAAGGATGTGGAATTAAAAAAGGGTGATTTTGCATTAATCCCTTTGGGCGTTGCAATGCAGTTACCGGAAGGATATGAAGCCCATGTAGTGCCCAGAAGCTCTACTTTTAAGAATTTTGGCATTATCCAGACCAATCATCAGGGAGTTATCGACTGTTCGTATTGCGGTGACAATGATCAGTGGTTTATGCCTGTTTTAGCGGTAAGAGATACGGAGATTCATAAAAATGACCGTATTTGTCAGTTTAGAATTATGGAAAACCAGCCCAAAATCCAATTTACTGAGGTGAGTGTATTGGAAGGAAAAGACCGTGGCGGTCATGGCAGTACAGGCACAAAATAAAGCAGAGTAAATTATATAACAAAAGAATGTTTTATATTGCGTATTGAAATACGAAGTGATATAATAACAAAGTAGTTTATTTTTACATAACGAAAGGTGGATAATAAAATGGAAAAAACAAAATTTGGTGTTTCGGCTGCACTTCTTAGTGTGTTGTGCTATTTTACAGGCTACTTTAACTCTACAGCTTGTATTCTTTTATTTGTAGCAATCTGTGTATGGTCTGACAGCCTTGTTGCAAAGAAGAATGCATCACAGGCAGTTATTTTATCAGTTTTATTCTCTTTGATTTCTCTTGTAGTAAATTGGTTATCAAGTACATACATGACACTTATTTCAACCATTTTCACAAATTGGTTCGATTTGTATGATGTATATGATATTTTGAATAACTTCGACATTATGGGATGGATTTCAAGTATTATCGGCTTTGTTGAAATGGTTGTAATGTTTATCTTAGTAATTATGAGCTTTAAAGGTAAAAACATTAAGATTCCTGTTGTTACCAAGATTGTTGATAAGCATATGGGAAATGAAGCACAGGCAGAAGAAGAATAATTTTGTAAATTATTAAGGATAGAAAACACTGTATTTTAAACAAAGTACAGTGTTTTTCTCTCTGTTTACAGATAAACACATAATGATTTTTCCATTTGATTAAATTTTGAGGAGGAACAAATATGATACAGGTTAAAAATCTGACAAAAATATATGGTGAACATCTTGCGGTTGACGATATATCATTTCAGGTTAAAAAAGGTCATATATATGGGCTGTTAGGTCCCAACGGTGCCGGAAAAAGTACAACAATGAACATTATTACCGGTTATATTGCAGCTACAACAGGCACTGTCCTTATAGATGGTCATGAGATGGGACAGGATACGTTGAATGCAAAGAAATGCATTGGATATTTGCCTGAAATACCGCCCCTTTATCCTGATATGTATGTAAAAGAATATCTTACTTTTGTCTCAAAATTAAAAAAGACCCCTAAGGAAAAAAGAGCAGAAGAAATTCAGGATGTTATGAAGCGTACCGGTTTGGTGAACGTTTCCGGAAGATTGATTAAGAATCTTTCTAAAGGTTATAAACAGAGAGTCGGCATTGCGCAGGCACTTTTGGGCAATCCTCAGGTTGTTATTCTTGATGAGCCTACTGTTGGTTTGGATCCGGAACAGATTATTGAAATTCGTACTTTGATTAAGAGTTTAAAAGGGGAGCATACGGTTATTTTGAGTTCCCATATTTTATCTGAAATCAGTGCAGTATGCGACGACGTTCTTATGATTGCAAACGGTAAAGTGGTTGCCATGGATACTACCGAGAATATTTTAAAGATGAACAAAGGTAGTCAGTGTCTTACCATTACGGTAAAAGGCGAAGCGACCAAGGCGGAATCTGTTTTGAAAGGCTTAAAATGTATTGAATCCTATGAATTGCTTGATAAGAAGGGAGAAACGGCTTCTTTCAAAATTGTTGCGAAAGATACCAAAGAAGATATTCGTGAAGAAATATCGTTTGCATTGTCTGATGCCAGAATTTTGATTATTGAAATGAATGTATCCAAGGCTTCTCTGGAAGATGTTTATCTTGATATTCTTCAGGATTCCCGTGAAGAAATCGAGAATACTGCCGAAGAGACGGATGAGGGAGAGGAAGTAAACGCAGAAGCAGAAGAATCTGTGGAAACAGAGAATGAGGATGATAAAACGGAAGGAGGAGAAGAATAATGAGCGCAATTTTTATAAAAGAGTTGAAGAGTTATTTTAAATCTCTTACCGGATGGCTGTTTTTAGCAGTATTTACTTTTTTTGGCGGAGTATACTTTTCGTTAAATAATATTTTTTACGGAAGTCCGTATATTTCCAATACTTTAGTCAGTCTTTTGATTGTTTTACTTTTTTTGGTTCCGTTATTAACCATGCGTTCTTTTTCGGAAGAAAAGAAGCTGAAAACGGACCAGTTGCTTTTGACGGCACCGATTCGTGTCAGTTCCATTGTTTTGGCTAAATTTTTTGCCATGGCAACCATAATGTTGATTGCTACCTTAATCTTTTCTTTGGGTATAATCTTATTAGCAGTTTATGGTAGTGTACCTGTTGGCGAAACCATTATGTCATTGGTTGGATTTTTTCTTTATGGTTGTATCTGTATAGCAGTAGGTATGTTTTTGTCTTCCATAACGGAGCATCAGTTTATTGCAGCAATTTTAACTTATGGCGTATTTGTTTTTATGATTTTGGTTCCGTCTTTTTGCAGTCTTATATTCGGAAGCGACAGCGTTATTGTGTCAATTATCAATGTGATTGACATTATTTCACCGTTTGACATGCTGTTTTCAGGCATTATTGTTGTGAGTGACGTGACCTATATTTTTTCGGCAATTTTTATCTGTTTATTATTGACTTATTTTATGATAGGTCGTAACAGTTTTCAGATAAAAGCTGAAGGTAAAAAACAGTTGTTTACAGGTGTCATAGGCCTTGTTGTTATCATTGCGGCGATTGTGGGATTGAATATTGGTGTTAAATACTTACCGGCAGAATATTCCCAGTTTGATATGACAAAAAACAGCTGGTATTCCATTACGGATGATACCAAAAATCTTCTGAAAACATTGGAAGAAGAGGTTACTGTTTATGTAATCGGAGAAGAGGATGAAGTAGATGACATCATTAACATGTATCTGAATTCCTATAAAAAATATTCTGATAAAATTAATGTTGAATATAAGTCAGTTGATTTATATCCTACCTTTTATTTGGAATATTCCGATATATATTTGGAACCTTCAAGTATGATTGTAGTAATGGGAGACAAGTATCGTGTCATTAATTATGCTGACTGTTATGTAGTGGAATATGGATACGATGCATATTATCAGATGACCAGCACGGTAACCGGTATTGATGTGGAAGGACAGCTTACCGCAGCTATAGGTTCCATATTGGTTGGCGAAGAGCGTTTGGTATACTTCCTGGACGGCCATAATGAAGTGGAGATTTCGCAGAACTTGATTGAAAGATTTATTAAAGGCGGATATAATGTCAGAACCCTTTCGCTGGTACGTGAGGGTGAAGTTCCTGAAGATGCGGTTACGCTTGTAATTAACGGGCCTGAGAATGACCTTTCTCCGGATGAGGTTGCTGCGGTGAAACGCTATGTGGAACGTGGCGGTAATTTAATCATGATGGCATCTTTGGATATCAATGAAACACCTAATTATGATAGCTTATTCGAAGAATATGGTGTTGATATTACAGCGGGAACTGTTTTGGAAGGTGATTATACTTATGTTTATAATCAGATTCCCTTTGCGATTCTTCCGGATAATCAGCTTCATGAACTGACAAATCCCATTAACGGTGAAAGATATACGTTTATGGTTCAGTCCAGAGGCTTTACGGTTAAGGAAGATGTTGAAAGTAATATGGAACTCTATTCCTTATTTACAACCTCCGATAGTTCATACGCTAAGGTTTTAAATGCAGATTCTACTTTGGAATATGAAGAGGGCAATGATGTCGGACCTTTTAGTTTGGGTATCTGTACTGAACTCTACTTGGATAACGGTGAGCAGGCTGTTGTTACCATGATTGGTACCCCGGCATTTTTGATTAACGATTATGATATGGTTGTTGCAAATGCCAATACAGATGTATTTTTTGCAGCAGTTAATTATGGTTCGGATTGCGAATTGGTTACAACCATTCCAGCTAAAAATGTAGTGCCGGATTATGTTTTGATTAATTCAACATTGGCATTGGTTTATATGGGAATTATTATTGTTTTACTTCCCTTGGCTCTGTTAATTGCGGGTATTGTGGTAGTTGTAATCAGAAGAAAGAAATAAAGTAAAGAGAGGCGTAAAAATGGCTAAAATCAGAACACGATTTGCACCTTCCCCCACAGGAAGAATGCACGTAGGAAATTTGCGTACCGCATTATATGCATATCTGGTATCTAAGCATGAAAAGGGGGATTTTATCCTTCGTATTGAAGATACGGATCAGGAAAGATATGTAGACGGTGCAGTAGATATTATTTATCGTACTTTAGATAAAACAGGGCTTCATCATGATGAAGGTCCCGATAAGGATGGTGGCGTTGGTCCTTACGTTCAGAGCGAGCGCCAGGCAAGCGGAATATATCTTGAGTATGCCAAGAAATTAATTGATAAAGGGGAAGCATATTATTGCTTCTGTGATAAAGAAAGACTTGCTACTTTAGAACGTGAAGAGGGCGGCAAAAAGATTAATGTATATGATAAACACTGTCTTTCTCTTTCGAAGGAAGAAGTGGAAGCAAAACTTGCGGCAGGTATTCCTTATGTAATTCGTCAGAATAATCCTACGGAAGGTACCACAACTTTTCATGATGATATATATGGGGATATTACCGTAAACAATGATGAGTTGGACGATATGATTCTGATTAAGTCCGATGGGTTCCCGACTTATAACTTTGCCAACGTTGTGGATGACCATTTAATGGGTATCACACATGTAGTAAGAGGTAATGAATATCTTTCTTCTTCACCGAAGTACAATCGTCTGTATGAAGCTTTCGGCTGGGAAGTACCTGTATATATTCATTGTCCTTTGATTACGGATGAAGAACATAATAAGTTATCCAAGAGATGCGGACATAGTTCATACGAAGATTTGATTGAGCAGGGCTTTTTAACAGAGGCGGTTGTTAACTTTGTTGCTTTGCTTGGCTGGTCACCCTCTGAGAATAAAGAAATTTTCACTTTGGAAGAGTTAGTGGAAGCTTTTGACTATACTCATATGTCCAAATCACCTGCGGTATTTGACTATACCAAGTTGAAATGGATGAATAGCGAATACATCAAGGCAATGGATTTTGATGCCTTTTATGAGAAGGCGGAGCCTTTCTTAAAAGAAGCATTAACCAGAGATGTTGATTTGAAGAAGATTGCTGCTATGGTGAAAACTCGAATTGAAGTATTTCCCGATATTCCCGGACTTGTTGACTTCTTCGAAAATGTCCTTGAATATGATATTGAAATGTACACACATAAGAAAATGAAGACCGATGCGGCTTCTTCATTAACTGTTTTAAAAGAAATTCTTCCTGTTCTGGAAGGTGTGGATGACTATTCAAATGATAATTTGTACCAGACCTTGGTTGATTTCTCTCAAGAAAAAGGTTATAAAAACGGTTATGTTTTATGGCCTGTCCGTACGGCATTATCCGGTAAACAGATGACACCGGCCGGTGCTACCGAAATCCTCGAGATACTCGGAAAGGAAGAGTCGCTTAAGCGTATTGCGCAGGCGATTGTGAAGCTTGAATCAGAAGCTTGATGAAACGCAGCAGAAAGCTGTAACTTACGGAGAGGGCCCGTTACTTGTAACGGCGGGCCCGGGCTCCGGAAAAACAACAGTCATCACACATCACATCAAATATTTAATTAATAATCTGGGTATATCACCCAAAGAAATCCTTGTTATTACTTTTACAAAATCAGCAGCAACGGAAATGAAAGAGCGCTTTTTGCGTTTGTGTAATATTGAAAATACGGAAGTGGTATTTGGTACGTTTCATGCATTTTTTTATCAAATTTTACGACAATCCGCCGATTTTGACCACAACAGCATATTAAAAGAAAAAGATAAATATGTTATTTTACGTGATATTCTAAAGGTCAAAAAAATGCATTTTTATGAAAATACGTATTTGGAGGATGTTTTAAACGAAATCAGTCAGGTAAAGAATCAAAATAATTTAAATAAATTTAAGTCATTACTGATGGAGCAGGAAGTTTTTAAAGAAGTTTTAGACGAGTATGAATATCGAAAAAAGAGTTTACATAAAATTGACTTTGATGATATGATTACAAATTGTTATGATTTATTAAAAAAAGATGAAAATGCACTTTTTAGATGGCAAAAACGATTTCGTTATATATTAATAGACGAGTTTCAGGATATTAATCCCATGCAGTATGAGATTGTTAAAATGCTTGCAGAGCCCCATCATAATATTTTTGCAGTAGGGGATGAAGATCAGTCCATTTACTCATTTCGTGGTGCTGATCCTCGAATTTGTTTTCAGTTTATGGAAGATTATTCTGAGGCAAAACAGATTTTTCTGACAATAAATTACAGGTGCAATAAAGACATTGTTGAGGCTTCCAAAAGATTAATTTCTCATAATAAAAATCGTTTTCAAAAAGAAATATATGGGAAAAATATTAGTAATACAATGAAAGGTACGCAAGTAAGATATTTTCACAATGAACAGGAAAGTTATGAAACTCTTGCAAAAGAACTTAAGGAATATCAAAGGATTAACAAGTTGTCAGAGTGTGCAATTCTTTTTCGGACCAATATGATTTCGCCGCTTTTTATACAGGAATTAAAGAAAAACAGAATTTCGTATCGCATGAAGATACAATATAAAAATTGGCAGGAGAATCCTATTGTAAAAGATATTTTGGCATATTTGGCGTTGGCAAAGGGAGATTTATCACGTAAAAATTTTTATCGGATTATGAATAAACCGGTACGTTATATTTCCGGTGATATGATATCACAGGAAATTATGTCATGGGATTTGCTGGAGAGAAATGCAAAAAATTATTTTTCGGTATTAGAGCAGGTAAGGAAACTTAGGCAGGACATTATTTATATAAAGAGTTTACCTTTGTTTGCCGCTATTGGATATATCCGTCGAGGCATCGGATATGAGAGCTGGTTGCGGGGGCGGGATGGAAAAGTGTACCGGGATGGCATTGAAATACTGGATATGATAAAAAACATGGCAAGAGATTGTGAAACACCGGAAGAATTGGAGGATATACTCGCAAATACTGATAAAAATGAAGAAGAATATAATACAAATAATACTGTAGAAATTATGACGTATCACGGAGCAAAGGGATTGGAGTGGCCGGTGGTTTATCTGCCGGATGTACTGGAGGGGATTTCGCCTTATAGAAGAGCACATACTCCGGAAGAAATGGAAGAAGAACGAAGGATGTTTTATGTGGCATTAACCAGAGCTAGGGAAAGAGTGTTAATTTATACTTTATATGAGGATGTAAAACATAAAAAATCCCCTTCCATCTTCTTAAAAGAATTGAAAGGGGAGTAAATACAGACTTATTCTTCTTCCTCGGTGATGATTTCATCATATTCCTGCTTGTCTAAGAATTCATCAAATGCGTCAGCTACGGCTTCGTATACGCTGTCGTCTTCGATATATTTTAACTGAGGTTCATCGTCGGGATCGTCATCGTCTTCTTCATATTCATAGAACCAAACATCTCCATAGTTTTCGTCATCTTCGTCTACCATGGGAAGAAGAGCAATGTAATCCTTGCCGTCTACTTCAAGGATGGTAATGATTGCACAATTTACAACGGTACCATCTTCCAATTCCAGCTCAACGGTAATATCTTCCGCTTCTTCATCAATCATATTATTTATCATATCAGCCATTTGTTTTTCCTCCGTAACAAAGTTAAATTATAGGTCTATTTTATCAGTATAGTACATAAAATGCAAGTTATATTGTGAATTGCATAGAAGTGCATTTTATGATAGAATATAAGAGCTTATGTTAGAAAAGAGGTATAGGAATGGCAGATTATACAATTACAAAAGGTACAACCTATCCTCTGGGCGCTACAATTACCAAAGACGGCGTTCAGTTTGCGGCAGTTCTTCACAGAGAAGGAGATTGCGGTGTTATTTTGATTGATAAAAGAACCGGTGAGAAAACAAGGATTCCTTTTTCGGACGGCAAGCGGATTGGAAACATAGCTTCCGTTCTTGTAAAAGGACTGGATGTTACCGGTTATGATTATAATTTTTATTGCGATGATACAGAGTATGTGGATCCTCATGCAAAACGTATCATTGGTAATGAAAAGTGGGGAGTGAAGGAAGAAGATATTGAGTTGCGTTCCGGGTTTGGTTCTGTTTATGATAATTGGGAAGGTGATGAACCTTTGTGTATTCCATATGAAGACAGCGTGATTTATTGTCTTCATGTCCGTGGATTCACCATGCATCCGTCTTCTAAAGTAAAAGGTGCAGGCACCTATCAGGGAATCATTGCCAAGACGGATTATTTGAAGTCGTTAGGCATTACTGCAGTTGAATTAATGCCTGCATATGAATTTGAGGAGTATACTCCCCCAAAGAAGGAAGAAGAAAAAGATATTATGTCTTTTTTTGCAGAGAGACCGGCTATGCCTCTTAATTACTGGGGCTATAAGGAAGGTTATTATTTTGCACCGAAAGCATCTTATGCATATGGTGAAGATGCATGTGCTGAGTTTAAGGATATGGTAAAGCATCTCCATAAAAACGGCATTGAAGTGATTATGCAGTTTTATTTCCCGGAAAATGTAAAACAAGGTTTTATATTTGATTCCATCCGATATTGGGTGACGGAATACCATATTGACGGTGTTCATTTGAAAGGTACGAAAGTTCCGATTTCTTTTATGGGTACGGAGCCGTTGTTTGCCAATACCAAGATTTTTTATCAATATATTCCCGAGCAGGATATATATGGAAGCCATGAGGTTCCTTCTTACAAAAACATGTGCATATATGGGGATGATTTTATGTATGATATGCGTAAATTCCTCAAAGGCGATGATGATATGCTTTCTTCCATGTTATCTTTGACAAGGCGTAAACCTGAACGTGTGGGTTCGGTGAATTTTATTACAAATTATTATGGGTTTACCTTGAATGATTTGGTTTCTTATGACAAGAAACATAATGAAGAGAATGGTGAGAACAATCATGACGGTGCAGATTATAATTACAGTTGGAACTGCGGTGTCGAAGGTAAAAGTCGTAAAAATGCAGTATTAGCCCTTCGTAAAAAGATGATGCGGAATGCTTTGTTACTTGTTATGCTGTCCCAGGGAACTCCGGTTCTGCTGGCAGGAGATGAATTCTGTAATTCTCAAAACGGAAATAATAATCCGTATTGTCAGGATAATGAAATTTCATGGCTTAACTGGAATTTAACAAAGCCGGGCAAGGAAATGCTTGAATTTACCAAAAAATTGATTTCATATCGTAAATCGGCAGCTTTTTTGCATGTAAAAAGAGAATTTACCATGTTGGATATGAATCACTGCGGTTACCCGGATTTGTCATATCATGGTGAAGAGGCATGGAGAGCAGAACTTGCCAACTATAACCATCATGTAGGTATTATGTATAGCAATGTTGAGAATGTTGACTATCAATCTGATAAAATTGTAAATCCCAAACAAAAGGTAAAGCTTTGGTATGTGGCATATAATATGCATTGGGAGAAGAAACATTTTTCTTTGCCTAAGCTTGACAAGGATAAGTCCTGGAAGGTTGTAATGACTACAGATGAGACAATAAAAGAATTATGTGATGCTAAAAAATCACCGACATTCGAAATCCCGGAACGAAGCATAACTATTTTTGAAGCCTGATAGGTTGTGAACGTTTTTGGAGGCAATGCATACTATAAAGTAAAGAGCTTTATGGAGAATGTGATGAGTTGCTGTTGGATTTTATTACTTTTATTCTGTTGCGGTAATTCAAATGGTAACAGAAATTCCTGTGGATGCCGTTCACACAATGATGATTGCGGTTGTGTAGCATCTAACAACAGTTGCGGATGTCATGCATCTAATAATGATTGCGGTTGTGTAGCATCCAACAACAGTTGCGGATGTCATACATCCAATAATGATTGTGGTTGTGCAGCATCTAATAATGACTGCGGATGCAATGCATCTAATAATGATTGTGGTTGTCAGGACGTAACGCCGTTTCCTAACTTTGGGAACAACAGCAGTTGCGGTTGTGACTGCAACTAAGGAATGCCGAAAGGCATAGAGTTATCTATGCCTTTCCTTTTACGAGATGATAACGCTTAATAAGCGAAATAACGGAGGAATATAAAATGATAGACGGAAAGAAAGTACTTTTTAGCGGTATGCAGTCGACAGGGTCACTGACTTTGGGAAATTATCTTGGAGCGTTAAAAAATTGGGTTTCCTTAAGTGATGACTATGAATGTTTTTATTCAGTGGTGGACATGCATTCCATTACGGTGCGCCAGGACCCGGCAGAACTTCGCAAAAAGGCAAGAAATCTTTTGACTCTTTATATTGCGGCCGGTCTTGATCCTAAGAAAAACTGTATTTATTACCAGTCTCATGTATCGGGACATGCTGAACTTGCTTGGATTTTGAATTGCTTTACTTATATGGGTGAATTAAACAGAATGACCCAGTTTAAGGATAAATCTGCCAAGCATGCAGATAATATCAATGCCGGTCTTTTTACATATCCTGTATTAATGGCAGCGGATATTCTTCTTTATCAGGCTGACGTGGTGCCTGTAGGTAAGGACCAGTTACAGCATTTGGAACTTACAAGAGATTTGGCACAGCGCTTTAATGCAATTTATGGTGATGTATTCGTAGTTCCTGAACCTTACTTGGGTAAAAGTGGTGCAAAGATTATGAGTTTGCAGGAGCCTACCAAGAAAATGTCAAAGTCGGATGAAAATGTAAATGCAAGCATATATCTGACGGATGATACGGATACCATTATTCGTAAGTTTAAACGTGCGGTAACAGATTCTGAAGCGAGAATTAAATACTGCGAAGAGCAGCCCGGAATCAGTAACTTAATTGAAATTTACAGTGCATGTACAGGCAAGACATTTGCGGAAGTGGAAGCAGAATTTGCAGGCAAGGGATACGGTGATTTCAAGCTTGCGGTAGGTGAAACCGTGGCAGATACCTTAAGACCTGTTCAGACCCGTTTTGATGAACTTTGCAAAGATAAAGCATACATTGACGGTATCATCAAAGAAAACGCTGAAAAAGCCAATTATTACGCAACCAAGACCCTTCGTAAGGTGCAGAAGAAGGTTGGTTTCCCTGAAAGAGTGCGTTAGTGATTTGAGTAAAGTGTGTTTGGTTGATGTTACAACGAAACAGATATGTTAAATGAAATATTAAAAAATAACGAAAACAGACCCGGTTCATTAGAAACCGGGGCTTGATTTTTATATCATCTTATTCAGATTTGATTTCTTTCCAAAGATTGTTGTACATTTCGTCGCCTTCTTCTCCGAGATACGAGAATGTTTCCAGATTTTCATACTGAGAAAGATCAGGGAATGCGATAGTAGAATTACGGATATCATCATCTTCAATCAATTCTCTTGCAGCATCGTTCGGAGTAGAGTAGGTAATGTACTCGAAGTTCATAAGTGCAATGTCAGGGCGACACATAAAATCAATGAATTTTTCTGCGTTTTCAACATTTTCTGCATCTTTTAAAATACACCATGAATCAATCCAAACATTAGTACCTTCCTTGGGAATTACATATACAAGGTCGGGATTTTCTCGCTGTGTATAGATTGCTTCACCGGAGTAGATTACACCGATTGCAGCTTCGCCACCAATCATTTTATCACGAACCTGGTCAACTACGTATGCCTGAACCAAAGGCTTCTGTTCGATTAAAAGATCTTTAGCTGCCTGAAGTTCTGCTTCATCCATAGAGTTCATAGAGTGGCCGTTTACTTTTAAAGCAACCATGAAAGCATCTCTTACGGAATCCTGCATTAAAATATTGTTTTCATACTTTTCATCCCAAAGCACTGTCCAGGAATCGATGGGTTCATCAACCATAGTGGTATTGTAGAGAATACCAACGGTTCCCCAGCAGTAGGGTACGGAATACTTGTTTCCGGGATCGAATTCTTCGGACTGCACATAGTACTGTTCGCCGATATTGCTTGCGTTGGGAATGTTATCCCAGTTGATTTCCTGAAGCAAACCATTGTCAATCATCTTCTGAATCATGTAGTCTGAAGGGCATACCACGTCGTAGCTTACTGCACCGGCTTCAACCTTGGGATACATGATTTCATTGGTTTCATACTCATCATATACCACTTTGATGCCTGTTTCCTCTTCAAACATTTCGATGGTTTCGGGATCAATGTACTCACCCCAGTTGTATACATATACAACACCGTTTTCACCGCCTGATGAACCGCTGCAGGCGGAGAGAATTGTCATGCCTAAAACTGAAATAAGCATAACCGCAAGAACTTTTTTTACAATTTTTTTCATTTTAGTTTTAGTCCTCCTTAAACTGTTTTCTTAGATTTATCTTTGGGTGTTCTGTTCACCAATAAAAGAAGAATCAGAACACTGACAAATATAAGCGTTGATAATGCGTACATCTCAGGTTTGATACCTTTACGTACTTCGGAATAAATCTTGGTGGAGAGAGTATCCACGCCGGGGCCTTTGGTAAAGTGCGTAATGATAAAATCATCCAGCGACATGGTAAAGGCCATCAAAAGACCGGAAAAGATGCCAGGGGCAAGGTCCGGTAAAACTACCTTGAAAAAAGCTTTCAAAGGTGGTGCGCCTAAATCAAGGGCTGCTTCGTAGGTGGAAGGATTTAACTGCTTCAGTCTCGGCATTACGCTTAAAATCACATAAGGAATGTTAAAAGTAATGTGAGAGAGAAGAATCGTCACTAATCCAAAACGCATACCTACAGTAATAAACAGAAGCATTAAGGAAATACCGGTTACGATTTCGGCGTTTAACATTGGGATATTGGTAACGCCCATCCAGAAGGTACGCCCTGTGCGGTTCATCTTGTTAATTGCGATTGCGGCAATGGTGCCGATGATAGTCGCAATAACGGAAGAGAGAATCGCTAATACGATGGTATTGGTCAAAGCCTGCATTATGGCTTCGTTCTGGAATAATTCCACATACCATTTAAAAGTAAATCCGCCCCATTTTGCTCTGGATTTACTTGCATTAAAACTTAACACAATCAAAGTTCCGATGGGAGCGTACAAAAAGATAAAAATCAATACAACATATATTTTACGGAGAATCTTTGTCATAATGCTGAACCCTCCCCGTCTTTGTCAAATATAGCGGTAATAATCATACTAATTACAATGAAAATCATTAATACCATAGACAAACCACTACCCAAATGCCAGTTGTTTGCCTGCAGGAATTCCTGTTCAATAACGTTACCGATGAGAAGAATTTTACTTCCGCCCAGTAAGTTACTGATGATGAAAGTGGTAAGTGCGGGTACGAAAACCATTGTAATACCGCTGATAATGCCCGGTACGCTTAAAGGAAGCGTAACTTTGATAAACGTTTTAAAATTATTAGCACCTAAGTCCTTTGCGGCATTAATGACATTGGGGTCAATTTTACAAAGAACATTGTAAATCGGTAAAATCATAAAAGGGAGGAAGTTATATACCATACCAAGTATAATTGCATAGGGGGTGTTAATAATTTCCAGTGCAGGTAAATGAAGGAATTCAAGAACCTGATTTATAACTCCCGATTTTTCCAACAATGTCTGCCATGCCAGGGTGCGAAGCAGGAAATTCATCCACATGGGAAGGATAAAAATCAAAACAATCAGTTTGTCTTGATTTCCTTTCATATTGGCAAGTATCATCGCAAGAGGATATGCCAATAAAAGGCAGATGATTGTACTGATTAAGGATAAAAGCAATGCAATTCCGAGAGCTTTCATATGTTCGGGCGTTGCAATTGCTGTAATGTTTTCTAAGGTAAAAGCGCCGTTTTTATCGGTAAGTCCATAGTAAAACACCATAATCAAAGGGATAATAATAAAAGCTATGGACCATACGATATAAGGGGACGCCATGAGAGAATTTAATTTTTTATTCTTCAATGGGTGCCGCCTCCTCATCTTCAGATTCCGGTTTATTCATAATCTGGATATTGAAAGGGTCTACCTTAATACCAACCTCGGTTCCCACAGGAAAGAGGGAAGTAGAGTGAACCAGCCATTCAAAACCGTTTGCCATAACTTCCATTTCATAATGAACACCTTTGAAAATAAGGTGGGAAACAACGCCGTTAATAGTTCCTTCGCCGGGCTTGACAAGTTCTACATCTTCAGGACGGATTACCACGTCTACAGGTTTATTGATACCAAAACCTTTATCTACACAGGCAAAACGAGCGCCTAAAATCTCAACCAATTCGTCTTTGATCATAGTAGAAGCGATGATATTACTGTCTCCGATAAAGTCTGCAACAAAAGCATTTTCGGGCTCGTTGTAAATCATTTCCGGAGTGCCGATCTGCTGGATATAACCCTGATTCATAACAACGATGGTGTCAGACATGGTTAATGCTTCTTCCTGATCATGTGTTACATAGATAAAAGTGATGCCCAACTCATTTTTTAATCGAATTAATTCATATTGCATATCCTGACGGAGTTTTAAGTCCAAAGCACCAAGAGGTTCGTCGAGAAGAAGCACCTTAGGCTCATTTACAATAGCGCGGGCAATGGCAATACGCTGTTGCTGACCACCGCTTAAAGAGTCCGGCATTCTCTTTTCATAACCGTCAAGGTTAACCAATTTTAAGGCATATTTGATTTTGTCATCAATATAAGCCTTGCTTTTGCCTTTGATTTTAAGACCGAAAGCAATGTTTTCTGCGATATTCATATGGGTAAACAACGCATATTTCTGGAATACGGTGTTTAACTGTCTTTTATGAGGCGGAATATTGGTAATATCTGCACCGTCAAAAATAACACGGCCCTGATCCGGTGTTTCGAAACCGCCTATGATACGCAGGGTAGTAGTTTTTCCGCAACCACTGGGGCCTAAAAGGGTTAAAAATTCATTTTCGCGGATATATAAATTCATATCATCCAGAACCATCTGGCTTCCGTATGATTTGCTGATGTTTTCTAAATTAATTAATCTGTTGCTCATGTGCATTCTCCTTCGTGTTACATTTTAAAAGGTAGGAGGAGTACTTACCCAAAGGAAAGTTGCCCCGGTTTTGCCTGCAGCCTCAATATAATGCGAGGAAGAGGAAGTGAAGTAAAAGGACTCGCCCTTAGAGGCTTTGTAGGTCTTTTTACCGATGTGGATACGTATACTTCCGGATAAAACATAACCGAATTCATCACCTTCGTGAGGGTTATCGGGATAGGTGCTTCCGCCGGGTTGCAATGTAACACGTATGGGTTCCATCATATTTTTCTGGGCGTTTGGAATAATCCATTCTATTTTATTGCCAAGCTTGTCGTCTTCTTTTTCAAAGTAATCTTTGTCGTGGAAGACAATTTGTGTATCTTCTTCGTCGCTGAAGAAATCTTTCAAATCCGTACCGAGACACTGTAAAATATCCATTAAAGAAGCGATGGAGGGAGAGGTTAAGTCTCTCTCCAGCTGGGAGATAAAACCTTTGGATAATTCACAACGGTCGGCAAGTTCTTCCTGAGTGAGCCCTTTCTGGACTCGAAGTTCTTTGATTTTTAAACCGATATTCATAACGCGCCCCAATCTTAAAAAACAACAATTTTAAACTTTTTGTTTACTTTTACTAAACAAATCAAGTTTCATTATACGCAATGATAGTCAAATGTCAATTAAAATAGGCTATATTTTTATAAAAATATTTAGTTTTTTTATAAATTGTACAGAATAAGGATTATAAAAGAGTCTGCAGGTATAAATAATGGTAAAAACAGGAATATTTTTGTGGGAATAAATAAAAAACATTTAACAAATATTTTAAGCTGTGGTATCATAATTTTATATGACGCAAAAGCGGAGGAGATAAGGATGGCAGATAAAAAATATGTTGCATACGTATCAACATATACCATGAAAAATAAAAACGGAATCACAATTTATGATGTAGATATTGAAAACGGAACACTGCAGGAAAAAGGAGATGTAGAAATTACCAATTCTTCTTATTTGACATGTTCCCATAACGGTAAATATTTGTATTCCATTACTGATATGGGCGTAAAAGGATATCGTATTCTTGCTGACGGTATGCTGGAGGAAATCAATTATGCATCCATCAATGGTATGAGAGGCTGCTATTTATCAACGGATTACGATGATAAGTTTCTTTTTGTGGCCGGTTATCATGACGGCAAAATAACCGTTCTAAGACTGGCAGAAGATGGCAGCATCGGTGAAATCACAGAAGAGATTTATATGGTTGGTATGGGCGATGTAATGGAAAGAAGTTTTCAGCCCCATGTTAATTGTGTAAAAATGTCAAGGGACAACCGTTATCTTCTTGCGGCAGACAGCGGGATGGATCATGTGAATGTATATGAATTGAACCGGATTACAGGTAAGTTAAAACAGATAGATATAATAAGAAGTGATGTGGGAAGCGGTCCGAAGCATATGGTATTCTCCAAGGATGGACAGTTCTTATATATCGTTCATGAAATTAAGAATTATATTGATGTTTACAGCTACAAATTTGTTGAAAAATATCCTGAATTCGAGAAGATTCAGACCATATCATGCGTAAACGAATATCATGCCGGAAGAACCGTGACCAGTATGGTAAAACTTACATTGGACGGCAAACATCTAATCAGTTCCAATGCGGGCGATAACAGTGTGGTTGTTTTTGATTTGGATACTGAGACGGGTCTTTTAACCAAGAATTTCTGTCTGCCTATCAGCGGAACTTATCCTAAGGATGCTGCAATGTTTCCGGATTTGAATCATTTGGTAAGCTTAAATCATGAATCTAATACCATGACTTTCTTTATGGCAGATTTGGAGAAGCATATTATTGCCATGAGCAGTAAAGAGATTAAAATTGAAAAGCCAAACTGTATTATTTTTTATGAACTGAAATAAAATAAGCTTTTTAAATTAGAGATAATCCATTTTGGTGAAATTACGAATTTTGGAGTAGATATTACTATGTATAAAGTGCTTAAAACAGAAGGCAATGCCAAACGAGCTGTCATGGAAACCGTGCATGGCACCATACAGACCCCTGTTTTTATGAATGTAGGGACGGTGGCGGCCATTAAAGGGGCGGTTTCAACCGCTGATTTGGAACAGATTGGAACACAGGTACAGTTGTCTAATACCTACCATTTACATGTAAGACCCGGTGATGAAATTGTCAAAGAGTTAGGCGGACTTCACAAATTTATGTCATGGAATAAGCCGATTCTTACGGACTCCGGTGGATTTCAGGTATTTTCGTTGTCCGGACTTCGTAAAATAAAAGAAGAGGGTGTGTACTTTCAATCTCATATCGACGGTCGCAAAATTTTTATGGGGCCGGAAGAAAGTATGCAGATTCAGTCAAATCTGGCATCTACCATTGCAATGGCATTTGACGAATGTCCTTCCAGTAAGGCTGACAGAAACTATGTACAGGCTTCCGTGGATCGAACCACAAGATGGTTACAGCGTTGCAAAGATAAAATGGCGGAATTAAACAGAAGAGAGGATACCATTAATAAGAATCAGTTGCTTTTTGGGATTAATCAGGGTGCAATTTTTAATGATATCCGTATTGAACATGCAAAGCGTATCAGTGAGTTTGACTTGGACGGTTATGCACTTGGTGGTCTTGCCGTGGGTGAAAGCCACGAAGAAATGTATGATGTGCTGGACCATACCGTACCATATCTTCCCAAGGAAAAGCCTACTTATTTAATGGGTGTGGGAACACCGGCCAATATTCTGGAAGCGGTGGAACGAGGTGTAGACTTCTTTGACTGCGTATATCCGACCAGAAACGGGCGACATGCACATTTATACACCAATCAGGGCAAAATTAATCTTTTTAATGCAAAATATGAAAGAGACGGCAGACCCATTGAAGAAGGTTGTATGTGTCCTACCTGTCAACGCTATTCCAGAGCGTATGTGCGTCATCTGTTAAAAGCAAAAGAAATGCTTGGAATGCGTATGTGTGTCATTCATAACCTGTATTTCTACAATAAAATGATGGAAGAGATACGTGATGCACTGGATAAGGGGGAATTTAAGGCTTATAAGGCAAGGAAACTTGCCGGTATGGAGCAAAAAGAAGATTAAAAATCGTGAAAAGTATTTGAACTTATAAAAAAACCTTGATAATAACAGTAAAATTGTGTATTCTGTTTAAGATTGCATTGTAAAAATTTGGATATGATATTAGTATCTTTTATAGATGCGAAATAATAGGATTGTTTGGAGGAAAACTATGAATTTATTATTGAATGGAGAAACGGTGGCTACGGCTGCGGATTCTGCAGCAGGAACCGGCGGAATGTTTGGCGGAGGTATCTGGGTAACGGTTATTTACATTGTTGTGATTGTTGGTTTCTTTTATTTTATGCTTTACAGACCTCAGCAGAAAGAAAAGAAGAATTTTAACGCAATGATGTCTTCCATGGAAGTGGGTGATATCGTTGTAACCACAAGTGGTTTTTATGGTGTTTTGATTGATATTACCGAAGAAGATGTTATTGTTGAGTTTGGTAATAACAAGAACTGCAGAATTCCTATGAAAAAAGCTGCAATTGCACAGATTGAAAAGGCAAATGCTGATAATTAGTAACATTAAGGGGGTGTTTTGACGCTCCCTTTGTTTTTATTTTATGGAGCACAAAAGAAGAATGAAAAAGAAAGTTTTAAATACTTTTATAGTCATAGCCTGTGTTCTTCTTGGGATAACCGGGATTTATTTTTCAATGGTGGGGTATTATACGGAACGTTTTTGTTACGGAACATGGATTAACGGAGTATATTGCACCGGAAAAACAGTGCAGGAAGTAAATGATGAGTTGGTTTATCTTGTCGAACGGAATAAAATATCGATTATAGACAGAAATCAGGTACAGTATGATATTTTTTATGATGAAATCGGGCATGAAATTGACTATACATCTGCGTTAAAAGATATTAAATCGGGACAAAATCGTTGGGAATGGCCACTTTTCTATATGTCTGAGAAAATATATACCATTAAACCCGATGTCACTTTTTCTGAGGATTTGTTGAGCAGTGTTCTTTATAAAAAAGATTTTATGAATTACGAGGTTTACTCAGAAGACAATACAGCGGAAATTGTGTTGGAAGAGGACGGATATAAATTATATGACCATACCATTAATCAGATTGTTCCGGAAAAGGTATATCTCGCAGTATCGCAGGCTTTGTATAAATATGAATCGACTGTCTGTTTGAGCGAAAAAAATGAATGTTATGTCTCCATGCCCGTCACTTCGGAGGTTAACGGGGTCTATAGACTCTGGGATGAAATCAATGCATTTCAAAGCTTTGAATTAACATATCTTTTAGGAGAGGATAAAGAATATGTTACAGCGGCCCAGGTGTCCAAATGGATTGCTACGGATGAAAAAGACGGCTCTTTTTTAAGAAATGAAAACGGTGATTTGTTTTTAGATGAAACGAAGGTTATGGACTATGTGGTATCTCTTGGGGAAAAATATGATACGGTTAATAAACCTCGTGAGTTTATGGCAACCAGAGGAGAAGTAATCAGTATAGAAACCAGTGTCTACGGAAATGATATCGATGAAGAAAAAGAATGTACTCTTTTAATGGAAGACTTTATGGAAGGCAGAAGTGGCACGGAGAGAGAGCCTGTGTATGCACAAAAAGCATGGTTTCAGGGCATGAATGATGTTGGTGGTACATATATTGAAGTGGATATGACGCAACAGATGTTGTATTATTATGTAGATTATGAAATTGCGCTGGAAACCCCGGTTGTAACAGGGAATATGCGTCGCGGATGGGATACGCCGGCAGTGGTATGCTCCATATACGGGAAGGCAAGAAATCGAACGTTGCGAGGCGCAAATTATGCAACCTTTGTATACTACTGGATGCCTGTGTACGGAAATATTGGTTTGCATGATGCTACCTGGAGACGTAAGTTTGGTGAAGATATTTATATGACGGACGGTTCTCACGGTTGTATTAATATGCCAAAAGACAAAGCCGCAGAATTGTATGGCATGGTTGAAATTGGCACCCCTGTATTTTTATTCTATTAATGGATTGTTATTTATTTGTCATTTTATGATTTTTATGGTTGACGAATAATGTGCATAATTGTAAAATGAAGTTTGGTGATTACCAACCTTAAGGAGGAAAGAAAAATGGCTAGAGTGTATAATTTCTCGGCAGGTCCGGCTGTTTTACCGGAAGAAGTATTAAAAGAAGCGGCAGAGGAGATGCTTGACTACAAAGGAACCGGTATGTCGGTTATGGAAATGAGTCATCGTTCCAAAGCTTACGATACAATTATTAAGGAAGCTGAAGCAGACTTAAGAGATTTAATGAATATTCCCGATAATTATAAGGTGCTGTTTTTGCAGGGCGGTGCTCATTTACAGTTTGCAATGATCCCCATGAACCTTATGAAAAATAAAGTTGCTGATTATATCGTAACAGGTATGTGGGCAAAGAAAGCTCATAAGGAAGCTCAGAAGTTCGGTACAGCAAACAAGATTGCTACTTCTGAAGATGATAACTTCTCTTACATACCTGATTGCTCAGATATTCCCATTTCGGAAGATGCTGACTATGTTTATATTTGTGAAAACAATACCATTTACGGTACAAAGTTTAAAACTTTACCCAACACTAAGGGTAAAACACTTGTTTCTGACGTTTCAAGCTGTTTCTTATCTGAACCCATGGATGTATCTAAGTATGGTATTATTTATGGTGGTGCACAGAAGAACATCGGACCCGCAGGTGTTGTTATCGTAATTATTCGCGAAGATTTAATTACCGAAGATGTACTTGAAGGTACACCTACTATGTTACAGTATAAGATTCATGCGGATGCTGAATCTCTTTACAATACACCTCCTGCATACGGTATTTATATGTGCGGTAAAGTATTCAAATGGCTTAAGAAGCAGGGTGGCCTTGAGGCTATGAAGGAATACAACGAGAAAAAGGCTAAGATTCTTTACGATTACCTTGACGAAAGTAAGATGTTCAAGGGAACCGTTCGTAAGGAAGATCGTTCACTCATGAATGTTCCTTTCGTAACCGGAGATGCAGACCTTGATGCTAAGTTTGTAAAAGAAGCAACAGAAGCTGGTTTCACTAACTTAAAGGGTCACAGAAGCGTTGGCGGTATGCGTGCAAGTATCTACAATGCTATGCCTATCGAAGGCGTTGAGAAATTAGTTGAATTTATGAAGAAGTTTGAAGAGGAGAATGCGTAATGTTTAAATATCATTGCTTAAATCCCATTGCCCAGGTTGGCTTGGATAATTTTGATTCCAATTATGAAAAGACATACGAAATTGCTGAAGCAGAAGGTGTACTTGTAAGAAGTGCATCCATGCATGAAATGGATTTTTCGGATAACCTGCTTGCAGTAGCAAGAGCCGGAGCCGGCGTTAACAATATTCCTTTGGATAAGTGTGCAGAAAAAGGTATTGTAGTATTTAATACTCCCGGTGCCAACGCAAACGGTGTAAAAGAACTTGTGCTTTGCGGTATGTTACTTGCATCAAGAGATGTAGTTGGCGGCATTGAATGGGTAAAAGCAAATGCAGCTGATGAAAATATCGCTAAATCTGCCGAAAAAGAAAAGAAGCTTTTTGCAGGTACTGAAATTGAAGGCAAGAAAATCGGTGTTATCGGTCTCGGTGCTATCGGTGTTAAGGTTGCAAATGCAGCACAAACCCTTGGCATGGAAGTATACGGTTATGACCCTTATGTTTCCGTAAATGCAGCATGGAGCTTAAGCCGTGGCGTTAAGCACGTATTTGCGGTAGAAGAAATCTACCAGGAATGTGATTACATTACAATTCATGTGCCCGCATTGGATTCTACTAAGGGTATGATTAATGCGGAAACCATCGGCATGATGAAGGATGGAGTAATTATCCTTAACTTTGCAAGAGACGTCCTTGTAAAAGAAGATGATATGTTAGATGCATTAAAGAGCGGTAAGGTTCGTAAGTATGTAACAGATTTTCCGAATCCTACAACAGCAGGCCAGCCCGGATGTATCGTAATCCCTCATCTTGGTGCATCTACAGAAGAGTCAGAAGACAACTGTGCAAAGATGGCTGTTAAGCAGATGATCGAATACCTTGAAAACGGTAATATCGTAAACAGTGTTAACTATCCTGCATGTGATATGGGCGTATGTACCAAGGCAGGTCGTGTTGCGATTTTCCATAAGAACATTGCAAACATGATTACCAAGTTTACCGCTTGTTTCGGTGATGAAGGTATTAACATTGTAGAAATGTTTAATAAATCCAGAGGTGAGTATGCATATACCATGATGGATATCGAAAGTCCTGCAACCGAAGAAATCATTAAGAAACTTTCTGAAATTGACGGCGTATTTCGTGTAAGAAAGGTTAAATAATTATTTTAAAATAATAATTTTTATATTTGTGCTTAAGAAAAGCCCCTTGATAAACATTATCAAGGGGTTTATAATGTTTAATGGAGAATTATAGCATGAATTCAAAAGAAAATTTATGCTTTTTTATCGGTGAGGTGATTCATTCCAATGATTAAAATTTTATTTGAAGAATATAAAAAACATAAAGCTGTAGTATTAACATATATATGTCTTTGCATATTTTGTTCTGTTTTTTGCGGACCTTTTATGAATAAAAACATGATATCTACGGTTCATGCCACAGAAGCTGCAACAACATTAACGGAATCAGAAACATTATCAACACTGACGGACCAATTTCTTGGGAATTCCATTTCTTCCATTGCAGGAAGTTATGCCAGTGTTGTGGCGATTTCCTGTGAACCCTTTACGGCATTGTTGTTTTTGGGAATTATTGAAAATATTAACAGATGGTGTGGTTCACCTTTGGCCATGATGTCAACTCCGGCCGGGAACCCTATTGTGTTGCTTGTGATTGCTATTTTTTGGGCGGCAAGTAAACTTATGAAGTCCAATGAAACGACTCAGATTTTTGGAATGATTACGCTGGGGGAACTGGAGAAATATTTAGGTCTTGTGTTTATTTTGGTTCTGGGGATCCTAAATGTGACCGGAATATCCACCGGCGTTGTTCACGCTGTGGTATCTGCAGCTCCGGATGCGGTATCTTCCGGTGGTCAGGTTGCTTGGATTACCGGTTTATCCATGGCATGGTCTGTTGCCCTGGCAATTTTGTCCGTGGCGGTTTATTTTATCATGAAAACAGTTATGTCAGGCTTGGATGTTATTCAGGTTTCCTTGTCGTTTATTCCCGGGTCTGCATTTTTCTTTGAAACCATGAAGAGCTTGTTTGCAATCTTTTTGGTTTTTGTGAATGTGATATGTCCGCCTTTGGGGATTGCGTTGAATATTATTATTTTTATCATTGGTTGTATTCTGTTTAGAACCTGTTATCGTGCTACCAGATATTTTAATAAAATTTATATTAAGCCGTTATTTAAACGTATTAAGGGATTCGATCCTCAGATTTCGTTGATAAATAAGAAACTTCCGAAACGTATTCGTAAATATTACCAGGCGCAAAATATTGTCGTAGATATGGCAATACCTGTTTTTCCGCTTAAGTATGTCGGTGAAGAGAAGGTACATAAATACGAGCGATGGTATATGGTCGTTACTCAGGATAAAACAGAATTTATGAGAAAGCGTATGGGCAAAAAACGTGTACGCAGATTAACATGGGAAAATACTTATCAGCAACCGGTGTATATACGAAAAGGTTTATGGTATTATGAGATTTTTTCATTCCTCCCCGATGCTGATAATCTGGCAAAAAAACGTCCTAAAAAAGAATTTTCATTTGCTTTAAGTATGGAATATTTTTACAGACATGAAGAAATTTTAAAATTGACCGGCTTTGAAAATTATAATTTAGTACGTGAAGCGCAGAAACTCACAAAACGACAGGAAAGAGAAGAGAGACGCTTGCGTCGCAAAGAAGCAATTCTTATGAAGTTGGATAATATTAAAATGAAAACCGGAATTGCGCAGGAAGATAAGCAGGAGCACTAAATGAAGTTATTCAGACGGCTGAAAACAAAATATGGCATTTCGCATCCTTTATGCGTGCTTAGTTTGACAGCATGTCTGGTATTGTGCGTTTGTATTGTTATTGCATTAAGTAACGGTAATTCCGTAGATGTATTGTATTCGTCGGAGACTGTGAATGCATCGGAGCTTTGGGCGTTTGGTGAAGAGATTTTTGATTCGGTTATTCATTCGTATTCACAGGTAGTTGCCATTGGTATAGAACCTGTGCTTGCCGTAATTGTTCACGGAACAACAGGACTGCTGAATGCAATGATTGGTATGCCTTTGGATATTGAGAATACGGTATTTTCTTTGCCGGAAATTTTGCTTATTACCATCATAATGTATTCCATCGGTAAGCTCATGCAATGTTTTGAATGTACCCGTTCTTTTACCATGATTACATATGGTGAATTTGAACGATTGTTTGGATATGCCATTTTGGTGGTAACAGCTTGTCATAATGTGGTTAAAATTATGTATGTTTGCGACAAATATTCAGCGTTGTTTTGTTTGTTGTTTGGAGAAAAAAGGGCAGAAATTGCCATTGGCGTCTTTGTGCTACTGATGGGTGTGATTACGTCCTTTGCAGGTATTTTAATATTTTATATAACCAAAACATTGGTTTTGGGATTGCAGATTATGCAATTATCTATCTCGTTTTTTCCTTTTACATCGTTGTTATTTGAGGTGATAAGAAGCAGTATAACGGTTATTATGGCAGTATTTAATCTGCTATTTCCCAAGGTTGGCTTTGCTTTTAATTGTACGGCTTTTATTCTCGGAATGATTTTGTTATCGCAGACCAGTAGCAGTGTTGAATATTTTCGTGTGATCTATATTGAATCCATGCTGATTCCCTATTATCGTTACAAAGGAAAAATTACGGCTTTGTATAAAGATGTTCCGATGGAAATCCGTAAAAAATGTAAAAATCCGCAGGGTATTATATTTCCGGTATTTTCCATGAATTCATTTTATGCGAATGGAATTGAAATTTCCAGTCATGAGAAATGGTGGATGGAAATTGCGGAGGAAGGGCTGTTTTTTTATCGCAAAAAGTTTTTTAAGCGTAATGTAGAAAGTTTTAAGATATTAAAAAATCATAAAAAGTGGTATTTTAAAGATAATTGGCGTTGCTTGGAGATATTTAATCTGGACGGACCGGAAGAAAATATTATTCGTTTGTTTCAAAAACCCGAGCGGGAAATTGCTTTTGTGGTAAGCCGCGAATATGAAGCTGTTTTTAAAGAAATTACAGAGGGTATGGGTGCTGCGGATTACAATGCGCTGAAACAGAAACTAACCGAGGAACGTCGTAATTACATTGAAAAAGAAAATAAGGCATTTTTTGCTATAACACAATAAAAATGATTTACAGGAGGAATGAAAATGGCAGTATTAAAACCGTTTCAGGCAATCAGACCGAAGAAAGGATTAGAAGAGCAGATGGCTGCGCTTCCCTATGATGTATATAACAGGGCAGAAGCTAAAGTTGTTGTAGATAAGAATCCCTTATCTTTCCTTGCAATTGACAGGGCAGAGACGCAGTTTGGTGATGATGTGGATACCTATGCAGACTGCGTATATGATAAGGCAAAAGAAATGCTTTGGGACCGCGTTGCGAAGGGCGAATACATTCAGGAAGATAAGAAGTGTTATTATATTTATGAGCTGGTAATGGATGGACGTTCTCAAGTAGGTATCGTTGCCTGTGCAAGTATTGATGATTATCAGAACAATATTATTAAAAAGCATGAAAATACCCGTGCAGACAAAGAAGTGGACCGAATCCGCCATGTCTCAACCTGTGAGGCGCAGACAGGACCTATTTTTTTGGCTTATCGTTCTAACAATGTTATTAATGATATCGTAGAAAAGAAACGCGAGGAGGCCCCTCTGTATGATTTTGTTGCTGACGATGGTATTGCACATAAAGTATGGGTGATTGATGAAGCAGACAGCCTTGCAGCAATCGAAGGCGCTTTTGCAGGCATGAATGAAATCTATATTGCAGACGGACATCATCGTTGTGCTTCTGCAGTTAAGGTTGGATTAAAGTTAAGAGAAGAGAATCCTTCTTATAACGGAAGCGAAGAATTTAACTACTTTTTATCTGTTTTGTTCCCGGATGACCAGTTGATGATTATGGATTATAATCGTGTAGTAAAAGATTTAAACGGTAATAGCGAAGAAGAATTTCTATCTAAGTTGGAAGAAATATTTGATGTGGCCAATATCGGTAATCAGGCACAGTATCCCGGTAAAAAGGGCGAAATCAGTATGTATCTTTTCGGAGAATGGTATCGTCTGAGTGTCAAGAAGGAATACACAAGCGAAGATCCTATCGACGGCTTGGATGTGTCTATTTTACAGAATACAGTGTTAGGACCTATTCTTGGAATTGATGATCCCAAGACTGATAAAAGAATTGATTTTGTTGGCGGAATCAGAGGTTTGAAGGAATTGGAGCGTCGCGTGGCAGAGGATTGTAAAGTTGCATTTGCAATGTATCCTACCTCCATCAACGAATTGTTTAATGTGGCAGATGCAGGACTTCTTATGCCTCCCAAGTCAACCTGGTTTGAACCCAAGTTAAGAAGCGGTATCTTCATTCACAGTATTCGTAGGGATGCCTAAAAGCAGGTAAATGAATCAGATGGTAAGGGAATACATATTATAATAGATAACATACCAATGAATCGTAGAAAGGAAATAACAATATGACTAAAAAACAATATGCAAAAATGGACTGGGAAGCAATTGAATCTATCGTATATTCCGATAATGCACATCCTTTTGACGTGCTTTCACCGCAAAAAAACGGCAAAGATACATTAATCCAGACATTTCTTCCTTTTGCTGAAAAGGTAGAGGTTGTTTTTGAAGGTAAGAATACCGAAAGTGTTGCTATGGAGCTTGTAGACGAGGAAGGTTTTTATGCTGTTTTTGTTCCCGGAACAGGTAAAAAGTCATATTGTTTCCAAATAACAACCAAAGATGGTGAAAAAATATCCGTACAGAATCCCTATGATTTTTCTCCGGTCATTCCAAAAGATGGTTTAAATGATTTTGTTGGAGGTGTGTCTGCAGATGCATATCGCATTTTGGGTGCACATCCCATGATATTGGATGGTGTGAATGGTACGAATTTCTCTGTTTGGGCTCCGAACGCATTACGTGTCAGCGTAATCGGTGAATGGAATCAATGGGACGGACGTGTTAACCCCATGCAGAAATTGGATGAGTATGGTGTATTTACCTTGTTTTTACCCGGTGTAAAGGTTGGAGATGCTTACCGTTTTGAATTAAAAATCAAAGGAAATGAAATTCTTATAAAAGATGATCCGTATGCTATGGCGTTTGATGATAGTGGTAAGGCTGTTGTATTTGAAAGTACCGGGTTTGAATGGACAGATGCAACGTATAAAAGAACAGCGGGCAAAGAGCTGACAGGTAAGCCGGTTCAGATTTGCCGATTGTCGTTGTCCTCATTACTTGCGGAAGCTTTGAAAAGCAGAAAAAAAACATCGACCGTAATCAAAGAAGCGGTGGCAAAATTATCAGGATTTGGATATACACATATAGAGCTTTCATCTGTTATGAAAACATCTCAGGGTAATGGCTTGAATCCGACATTGTTTTACTATGCAACTGATGATGCAATCGTTGAAAGTAAGCTTATTAAAGAATTTGTGAATGAATGTCATAAAGCAGGTATTGCAGTACTCATGGATTGGTCTGTGGCTTGTTTTTCCAAAGATTCCAATGGACTTGAATGGTTTGACGGTACAGGTCTGTATGAACATGCGGATAACAGATTGGGTTATCAGCCTGCATTTGATGCGAAAGTATTTCGTTTTGGATGTCCGGAAGTGAAGAGCTTCCTTGTTTCCAATGCATATTTTTGGATGAAGAGATGCCATTTGGATGGTCTTGCATTCCATGATTTAACGTCTGTTTTATATCTGGATTACGGACGAAACGAATGGATTGCCAATGTGCATGGCGGTAAGGAAAATCTTGAATTTGTTGATTTTATAAAAGAATTGAACGCTAAAATCAAAGCGGACTTCCCGGGTTGTATTACCATGGCGGATATTGACGGCGTATGGAAGGATGCATCGGATAAGCATGCGAATTCCCTTGGTTTTGATATGGTCTGGAATAACGGATTCAAGAAGGATTTGGTTTCATATGTGCAAACAGACGCGCATAAAAGAGGTAAT
Source organism: Lachnospiraceae bacterium (assembly GCA_045590555.1). Taxonomy (GTDB): domain Bacteria; phylum Bacillota; class Clostridia; order Lachnospirales; family Lachnospiraceae; genus UBA3766. The sequence continues at coordinate 63,129 of JAZNRC010000016.1, forward strand.
AAACTTCTTCCTATGTTGTCCGGTCTTGATTATGCTTATGATGAGAATTTTGTGCTTCCTTTCTCCGACGACATGTTATCAAATGCATTGAAAGATGGTGAAGATTATAAATATACATTATTGAGAAGTATTTACGCATATACGATGCTGTATCCGGGTAAAAAGTTGTTTATGCAAGACAATGTTTCCCTGATTGAAACCGGTGGAAAGAAGGCGAAACGCAGTGATGTTTCTCTTGCTTTTGATGCTTTTGTGTCTGAAATAAATAAGTTTTATGCTCAGGAAAAGCTTTTATACGGATTTGATGCTAAAAACGGCAGTCTTGAGTGGATAAATCATAAAGCGGATGTATCAAATGTTATTACTTTTATCCGTAAAAGCGGAAAAAAGAATGAGTTTCTCTATGTGGTTGCAAATTTCTCAGATGAGGAATATGAAGCTTTGAAATTGGTGGCACCTTTTGAAGGAAAATATACAGAGGTATTCTCCACAGACTGTGAAAAGTTTGGCGGCAAGGGGATTTGTAATACTAAAACCATTGCCACCGAGGAGGCTCCACATGATGAGACGACACATCTTTTAACAATAAAAGCAGCACCAATGAGTGTATCCGTATATTCATATAAGCCCTTTACTGCTAAAGAGCTTGCAGATATAGCAGAACATAAGAGACAACTTCGAATTGCATATGTAAAAGCAGAACGTGCAAAGATTGAAAAACGTCGTGATGAAATTATTGCTGAGGCAATCAAGGATGCTGAAATGAGAATTAAGGATTTGGAAAAGATTCTGGAAGAGAAATAATAATTTCATAATGCGGATATTGCGTTTAAAATATTGAAAGGAATATATGATTATTTAAGAAATATTCATAAAGAGAAGTATGGATTTTAAAAGTTTTTTTGAGCAGACAATAAGTACAATTTCAGATAAAGCAATTAATCTGGGCGGAAGAATTGTATTTGTTTTAATTACCTTGTTTATCGGGTACTGGTTGGTTAAATGGGTAAAAAAATTAGTTAAAAAAGCGTTGAATAAGTTAGAAGTAGAACCGGGGACTGCGGGATTTCTGGCTTCCATAGTATCGGTATTGTTATATATTGTACTTGGATTTATTGTTGCGGGAACCTTTGGAGTGGATGCTGCAAGTATTGTAGCAGTTCTTGGTTCGGCCGGTGTAGCAATCGGTCTTGCTATTCAGGGTAGCTTGTCTAACCTTGCAGGCGGCATTTTGATTATTCTTTTAAAACCTTTTAAAGTCGGTGATTTTATTATTGAGGACAACAAGGGTAATTCGGGAACTGTAACAGAGATTTCGTTGTTTTATACAAAATTACAGACTTTGGATGACAGAACCGTAGTTTTACCTAACGGAACACTTGCAAACACCAGTCTTACTAACGTGACCAAGACCCCGAATCGTATGTTGGAGCTTAAGTTTGGTGTGGCTTATGAGGCTGACTGGAAGGGGGCAATGGGAATTATTGCGGAGGCTTTTAAAACAGATGAAGCCTGTATAAATCCTACAGATGTTGAGACTTATATTGATGAGTTGGGAAGCAGTGCCATTGTCTTAGGTGGTCGTTGTTACGTTAAAAATGAGAATTATCGTTTTACCAAGCAGAGAATTCTGGAAACGGTTTTGAGTCGATTTAATGAAGAAGGAATTGAAATTCCTTATCAGAAATTGGTTGTTTATGAGAATAGCGCAGAGTAATATGTAAAATATAGTTTATATATTATATTCTCATTGCCTAATAGGCACAAAGAAATACTTTGTGATTTTTTATCTTGCAAAATAGTCCCGTAACGGATATAATAACACAGGACTGTTTTGTTCTGCTGGAATAGCTCAGTCGGTAGAGCACTTCACTCGTAATGAAGGGGTCGTCGGTTCGAATCCGATTTCCAGCTTTGAAACCATATCCGTTACGGGTATGGTTTTTTCACAAGAATATACTAGTTGATATGTTTCCGTACATAATGAATGCGGAAATTAGAACGGAGAGTTTTTATGGCACAGCTTTGGGGCGGCAGATTCACGAAAGAAACTGATGAAGCCGTATATCAGTTTAATGCATCTATTGGATTTGATCAGAAGATGTATCGTCAGGATATCGAAGGCAGTATTGCCCACAGTAAAATGCTTGGGAAGCAGGGTATTATTTCGCAAGAAGACGTTGATGCGATTATTGCCGGCTTGGAAGGGATTTTAAAGGATATTGAAAGCGGCGAATTAGAGATTTCCAGCCGTTATGAAGATATACATAGCTTTGTGGAAGCAAACTTAATCGACAGAATCGGTGACGCAGGCAAGAGACTTCATACCGGAAGAAGCCGTAATGACCAGGTTGCTTTGGATATGAAGCTTTATACCAGAAATGTGATTGATAATACCGACGTATTGTTAAAAGACTTGTTGACGGTATTACTTGATATTATCAAAAACAATACAGATACCTATATGCCCGGGTTTACCCATTTGCAGAAGGCACAGCCTACCACATTGGCTCATCATATGAGTGCATATTTTGAAATGTTTTTACGTGACAGACAGCGTCTTGCTGATATCCGCAAACGTATGAATTTATGTCCTTTGGGTTCCGGTGCGATGGCAGGCACCACCTATCCTTTGGATAGAGCGTATACAGCTGAATTGTTAGGTTTTGACGGGCCTACCAGAAACAGTATGGATTCTGTGTCTGACAGAGATTATGTGATTGAGCTTTTATCAGCATTTTCTACTGTAATGATGCATTTAAGCAGATTTTCTGAGGAATTGATTGTATGGAATTCCAACGAATACAGATTTGTGGAGATGGATGATGCGTATTCTACCGGAAGCAGCATTATGCCCCAGAAGAAGAATCCGGATATTGCTGAGTTGGTAAGAGGAAAGACCGGCCGTGTATACGGTGCGTTGATGTCTATGCTTACCACGATGAAGGGCTTACCTTTGGCATACAACAAGGATATGCAGGAAGATAAGGAAATGGCTTTTGATGCTTTTGAAACCGTAGGAGATTGCCTGTATCTCTTTACAGGAATGCTTTCAACCATATCTTTCCGTAAGGATGTAATGGCAAAGAGTGCAATGAATGGTTTTACCAATGCAACAGATGCTGCAGATTATCTTGTAAATAAGGGAGTTCCTTTCCGCGATGCCCATGGAATTATCGGTCGTATGGTACTTTTATGTATTGATAAAAACTGTGCAATCGAAGATTTGTCCATGGATGAATTCAAGGAATTGTGCCCTGCATTCGAAGAAGATATCTATGATGCAATCAGCCTTGAAACCTGTGTAAATAAGCGTTTGACCCTTGGTGCACCGGGGCAGGAAGCAATGAACAAGGTAATTGCCATGTATGAAGCTTATTTAGCAGATGAAAAGGCATTGTAAGATAATAATGGAGTATATTGAATCGTAAGATTAATATATATGTGGTTTTATAAAGACTTTTATAAAATCATAAGAATAATTTTAGAGGAGTTAAAAGTTATGAGTGACAAATTACGAGTTGGTATTTTAGGCGGAACAGGTATGGTAGGACAGAGATTTATCTCTCTCCTTGAAAATCACCCCTGGTTTGAAGTGGTTTTAATTGCTGCAAGCCCTCGTTCTGCAGGTAAAACATATGAAGAGGCAGTTGGCGGACGTTGGAAAATGACTACACCTATGCCCGAAGCAGTAAAGAACTTAATTGTTCTTGATGTAAATGAAATTGAAAAGATTGCTGCAGAAGTTGATTTTGTTTTCAGTGCCGTAGATATGACAAAGGATGAAATTAAGGCAATTGAAGAAGCTTACGCTAAGGCTGAAGTGCCTGTTGTAAGTAACAATTCCGCACACAGATGGACACCTGACGTTCCCATGGTTGTGCCTGAGATTAATCCGGATCATATGAATGTAATTGAATTCCAGAAGAAGCGTCTCGGAACTCAGAGAGGTTTTATTGCAGTGAAACCCAACTGTTCTATCCAGAGCTATGCACCTGTTTTAACAGCATGGGCAGAATTCGAACCTTACGAGGCAGTTGTTTCTACATATCAGGCAATTTCCGGCGCAGGTAAGACCTTCAAGGATTGGCCTGAAATGATTGAAAATATCATTCCCTACATTGGCGGCGAGGAAGAAAAGAGTGAAAAAGAACCCCTTAGAATCTGGGGCGAAATTAAGGATGGCGTGATTGCACCCGCTGACCACATTAAGATTACAAGCCAGTGTATCCGTGTGCCGGTATTAAACGGACATACAGCATCTGTATTTGTTAAGTTTAAGAAACAGCCTACCAAAGAACAGTTAATCGAAAAGCTTGTAAACTTCAAGGGTGTACCTCAGGAATTAGAACTTCCCAGTGCTCCAAAGCAGTTTATCCAGTATTTGGAAGAAGACAACAGACCTCAGGTTACTTTGGATGTTGATTACGAAAAAGGTATGGGCATCAGTGTAGGACGTATCCGTGAAGACAGCATTTACGACTGGAAGTTTGTAGGTCTTTCACACAACACTGTAAGAGGTGCTGCAGGCGGTGCCGTACTTTGTGCAGAATTATTGAAGGCACAGGGCTATATTACAAAGAAATAATTTTTATAAAAGGAAAACATATGTTAATCGGACGTTCGCAGGAATTGGACTATTTAACAAATTATTATAATCAGGCGGATAACAGTCTTATCGTACTGTACGGGCAGAAAGGCTTGGGCGTCAGTTCGCTTTTGCAGGAATTTGCAAAGGAGAAAGACGTTATGTATCTTTGCGCCCAACAGTGCAGTCCGAGACAGCAGTGCTACGTCTGGTCAAAGAAAATAAGAAATCAGGGTATTTCCATTGGGGAATATCCTGATTTTTCTGCGCTTTTTGCCGCGATTGGAAGTTTAAACCGGGATAAAAATGACTCAGATAAGACGATTCTTATCATTGAAGGTTTTCAGTGGGCAGTGCGTAACAGCGATGATTTTATGAATGCGCTGACGGCTTTTCTTGCCGAAGAAGAGAATCAGAGGCGTTTCATGATTATCTTAGCATCCAACGCGATTGGCTGGGTGGAAAATACTTTTATTTCGAAGATTGGCCGCAATGCTTTTGCAATTTCCGGTTTTTTAAAAGTAAAACCCATGAGTTTCTTGGATATGATGTGCTTTTATGATGCTACGGATTCAAAGAAATGTATGGAATTTTACAGTATTGCCGGCGGAAATCCGGGTTATTGGACACGCTTTAATATAAAATCTGACTTAAAAACGAATATTTGTCGTTTATTTTTAGATAAAAATGCCGTATTTGCGTCGGAAGGATTGAATCGTATCAGTGATGAATTGCGTGAATTAAGTGTTTATGGGACTATTCTTGCTTCATTGGCGGAAGGTAGAGAGAAATTAAACGATTTATATGCGCATACCGGCTTTTCAAGGGCCAAAATCAGTGTATATTTGAAGAATTTAATGGCCTTGGAATTGGTAGAAAAGGTATTTTCTTATGAAACGGCAGATAACCGTAATTCCAAGAAGGGCGTATACCGTATTTGTGATCCGTTGGTGCAGTTCTGGTATCATTTTATCTTTCCACACAGCGATGAGTTGGGCGTTATGAGTGCGGAAGAATTCTATGATACATATATTGGAGAAGAAATTGCGGATTATATCAGTGCAGGCTATGGTAAAATCTGCGCGGAATATTTAGATATTTTGAATGAAAGAGGGAAATTACCTGTTCAATACACCCGCCATGGCGAATGGGTTGGTAAAAATGGCCGAATCGATGTGGTTGGTCAGGATGCGAAACGAAATACCTTGCTTGGTTTCTGTAATACAAGCGGTAAGGCGTTAGATTTGGATATGGTAGAGTTTAATATTGGACTTGCCAAGGAAGCACACTTGCGTCCTGAACATTGTTTCTTCTTCTCGGCGGATGGTTTTACTGTGGAAGTGGAATCGTTTGCTAAGAAAAATGATGGCGTGTATCTTGTGGATATGAATGATTTATAAGCATATTTATCTTATGAGATGAGGATTTATCATGTTAGAAACTTTTGGACTTGCTATATTAATAATAATAGCCGGAATTATAATATGTGTGGTAGGTATTATTTTATGTAAAAAATCCGAGGACAGGTTAAAGTTTTTGAATACGTGTCCGGGTGAAAATGCGGAAGAACTTGAGGAGATTAAATCAGAGAAAACATATCTGAATGATAAAAGTTTTTTTGCACAAGCCGCTATATTTTTTGGAGGTATTTTTGTCATTGCAGGTGCCTGTATGTTAATAAGTCAAACAGGACAGTTTGATAAAAAATATACTGTGTTATTAGATGGAAATGAAGTTCAAATTCCCTGTTCTTATTCGGATATTGAAAAACTGGGATATATTCTTGAATCTGATGAACGCGTGAATTTTATCAGTCCTGATGATGTGGATTGGATAGATGTAAAGAATCAAAATGGGCAAGAGGTTGAATTGATTGTGCAGAATCAAAAGCAATCAGACCGAGGAGTACGTGAATGTACCGTGATTGGAATATCTGTAGCGGAAGAGAATTGCCCTGATTTTCAATTGACAAATGGAGTGCAACCGGGGATGTCCTATGATCGGGTAAATGATATTATGGGCGTGGGTGGTTCTACTACATATGGGTCAAACACTTATACGGAACAGGTCGGTTCTGATACATATAATATTCGCATCAGCTATGAAAGTCCTGTTATTTCGATTGACAGTGATACAACAAATAATTCATATATGGATTATGACAGCCTTACATATTATGCCATGGATAATTTTTGGAACAGAAAAGTGACATCTATTTCCGTAAGGCTAGATAATTAACGGACTTTGTGATGTGTAAAGGAGAGTAAATATGAAAAAAGTATTTATTATTTTATCCGTAATGGCATCTCTTTTTCTTGTTGGATGTAATGCAAGGGAAGTGGTGTCTGAATTGCCGGAGCAGGTTTCTGAAACAGTAGAAAATACAGAAGATGATGTTATGAGCGAAGAAGAAAGTAATAATAACGCCGGTGATGTTTTGCTTGAAGAAACTATGGAAGAGTTTTTTGGGAACGAAACTTCAAGTGATGAAAACGCAGATAATACAGATGTAGCAGATACAGAGCTTCCATTAGAGTTACAATCAACCGACAATCCAAAGGTGAATGTAATTTTGAATCTTTCGGGTACATATACAGATATCGTCGGAAATACGAACAATTATCTTTATCAGATCCCGCAGTTCAATGCGGATTCAGACAGTGCGAAGGTGCTTAACGAAAGAATTGTGGAAGATTTATATGACGTTATTAACGATGAAGTGCAGACAATTCCCACAGGGTGTTCTTTGTTTTGTTACAGTGTGACATATGAAGTAGTTGAATATGATAATATTGTAGCAATTATTGCGTCTGTGCCTTATCCGAATGATATTTTTCTGCGGTTTGCATACAGTTATGATTTTGCAAATGAGAAAGAAGTCACAAATACTGAACTTCTTGCAATGCGAAATCTTACGGAAGAGGATTTTATAACGGAGTCTTTACGACGTGAGAAAGAATATTTTCAGCGCCAGGTTGACAGTATTTATCCCGGTACGGCAGAAGAAGAAATAAATGCATGGATGCAATCTGCAATTAACGATACTACAGTTGATTTGCCGATGTATATGGGAGCCGACGGCATATTGTATGTATATGTTCCGTTCCCTTCTTTAGCCGGTGCGGACTGGTATTATAGTCTGGAACAGTTTTAGTCAATATCGTATTTTTGATGATACAATATTTTTAGATTTTACTAAGTATTATGAAAGGATAATACCATGGGAAAAGCGGTTTTTATCGCGGAGAAACCTTCGGTTGCCCGCGAATTTGCCAAAGCCTTAAAATTGAATACAAAGTCCCATGACGGATATTTGGAGTCTGAGAACACCATTATTACCTGGTGTGTCGGTCATCTCGTAAATATGTGTTATCCCGAAAGCTACGATGAAGCATTGAAGAGATGGTCTTTTGATACCATTCCTTTTATCCCGACGGATTATAAATATCAGGTAATTGATGACGTGAAGAAGCAGTTTGAAATTGTAAAAGGACTGCTTACCCGTGCAGATGTTGACACCATTTATGTCTGCACTGACTCAGGACGCGAGGGAGAGTATATTTATCGTCTTGTGGAGCAGGAAGTCGGTGTTACGGGCAAGAAGCGTCTTCGTGTCTGGATTGATTCTCAGACCGAGGAAGAAATCATTCGTGGCATTAAGGAAGCAAAGGATTTGTCAGAGTATGATAATTTGTCAGCCTCTGCTTATTTGCGTGCCAAAGAAGACTATTTGATGGGTATTAATTTTTCACGTGCCCTGACTTTGAAGTACGGTTATCAGGTAAAAAGCTACTTGAATGCCCAGAAAGGCGTAGTTTCCGTAGGTCGCGTTATGACCTGTGTTTTAGGAATGGTAGTGAATCGCGAGCGGGAAATCAGAAACTTTGTAAAGACACCTTTTTATAAGGTTTGGGCTAAAATGCAGATTGCAGACTCTGAAATTGAGGGCGAATGGCGTGTAACGGAAGACAGTAAGTATTTTCAGTCGCCGAAATTGTATAAAGAAAACGGATTTTTGGACCGGGAGACAGCGCAGGAGTGCATTGCATATACCTTAGAGCGTGAAGCGCAGGCGGATATGATGTTTACACCGCCCGCTGAAGGCGAAAAACAGATAATTGCCGGCGAAGATTTTGGGAATATGCGTGTATTCTCCATGGAAAATAAAAAAGAGCGTAAAAATGCACCACTTTTATACAATTTGGCGGAATTGCAGAATGACTGTTCCAAATATTTTAAAATTAATCCGGACCAGACCTTATCCATTGTTCAGGAATTGTATGAAAAGAAGCTTGTGACCTATCCCCGTACCGATGCGAGAGTATTGTCTACGGCGGTGGCCAAAGAAATTTATAAAAACATTGCAGGCTTACAGAATTACGCGGTTTTACAGGACAATGCCAAGGAAGTTCTGGCGATGGGGTCTTATAAAAAGATTGCGTCCACTAAGTATGTAAATGACAAGCAGATTACGGATCACTATGCAATTATTCCCACAGGACAGGGATTCCAGGCATTAGGTAGTGTAAGTCCTACCGCAAGACTTGTTTATGAAATCATCGCAAGAAGGTTCCTTGGAATCTTTTATCCTGCTGCCGTGTACGAGAAGGTTTCTTTGGTAACAGAGCGCAGAAATGAGAAATTTTACTGTTCTTTTAAGGTGTTAAAAGAAGAGGGATTCCGCAAGGTAATGCAGTATTCTTTTGCAAAAAAGAAGGATACGGAAAAAGATTCGGGCAAAGAAGATGCCGAGAAAGAGAATGCTAATAAATCCGGTGCAGAGAATGAAGCAGAAGAAGTAAAGTGCGATGAAGCGTTCTTGAAGATTTTGGCAGGGCTTAAGAAGGGCGATGAATTGCCTTTAAAGGCTTTTGAAATCAAGGAAGGCGAGACACAACCGCCCAAACGCTATAACTCCGGTAGTATCATTCTTGCCATGGAAAATGCCGGACAGTTCATTGAAGATGAGGATTTACGTGCGCAGATTAAGGGTAGCGGTATCGGTACCAGTGCGACGAGAGCGGCGATTCTTACCAAACTGGTTAATAACAGATATCTGTCGCTGAATTCAAAAACTCAGATAATTACTCCGACACAGATGGGTGAAATGATTCATGACGTGGTACGTTTGTCTATCGGATCACTTCTAAATCCTGCCTTAACTGCAAGCTGGGAAAAAGGTTTAACAGGCGTTGCAGACGGTAGCATCACGGAAGAAGAGTATATGACAAAGTTAACGGACTTTGTAACGAAGCATACAAACAATGTGAAGAGCCTCAGAAATGATAATCAATTGAAGCAGTGCTTTGATTATGCGGCGCAGTATTATAAGAGGTAAATTATAATCGTTTGAAAAATGAATACGTATTGTTACGATATGTAGTATGTTGAATGTGTTTAGACGGACGGAGGAAGTACAATGGGATTATTTGATTTGTTCGGTAAGAAAAAGCAGGAAATAAGACCGGCACAACCTTGTGGAGTAGTTGACGACAATATAAATGATAATGTGGCAAATAAAGGTCCTTTAGATCATCATGAAGAAAGAATACAGGCAGTGTTTGATGAAATTCTTCGACATCCCTGTGATATTTTTCAATCAAACGGAAGCGAAGGGAATGTTTTATCTGCAAATTCAGGAAATACAAACAATGTGGATTCGCAGCAAAAATATAAAAATGAGAATCCTACATTGATGGATGAATCTTTTGTGCCGGAGTATACGAAAGAAGAACTGAATAGTGTTAAAACAGTAGTAGAGAAAGAACCGGTAAAAGAGCCTGTAGAAGTCTTATCTTTTAGTGAATACGGAAAAATGGCATTGGAACAGCTTGAGAAAGAAACCAAACTTCCTTTTATGAGCATCAAAACAGTTGACAAGAATACCGGCATTTTGGATAGTAAATTCGGCGGTTTGCCTTACCTTCCGTCAAATGAATCACTGCCCTTGGACAAAGAAGGTAAGCCAATGCGTTTGCTTGCGCAGATTAATTGCAAGGATTTAGCAGGATTGGAAGAGTATCCGCAGGAAGGAATGTTGCAATTTTATCTTACAACTAATCCGCGCTGGGATGAGTCTGTAGTGAAATATTATGAAGCTGTTGATGAAGCAGTAACGGCTGAGATGGTTGCAGGGCGTGTTATCGAAAATTATGAAAACAGCGACTGTTTCCCTGTTGAAGCAGAATACGGTTTGGAATTTACGCTTTCCGAAGAGTCTATGAGCAGGGACGATAATCGCTTAATGGCATTGTTTTGTCAATATTTTACAAAACTTTCAGGTACTTGGATTTCGGTACCGGATGATGGCGGAGAAGAGGTATATGAATTGTTTGAAGGTTATTGCGATGATTCCTATGCCGGCGGACACAAAGTAGGCGGTTACAATTCTGCTGCACAATTACCGGATTATTATCCGTATAGGGAAAGTGACGCTTTCATTGATGTAAAAGCTGATGAAAGCCCGGTTCTTTTATTCCAAATGGACAGCGAGTCCAAGAAAAACATTATGTGGGGCGATTTGGGTGTTGCACGCTTTTTTATCAAAAGAAGTGATTTGAAGGCTCGAAAATTTGAGAATGCCTATTTAGTGTGGGATTGTTCGTAGAATGATGGTTTCGTGTGCAGGAGGTTAATATGGAATTCAAAAAACAACTTCATAAACAGGCGATTGTGTTTTCGGTTGTTTTAATATTATCCTGGATGATGTTAGCAGGATTAAAAGCAATGCTGCCGGCTGTTATTATGATTGTAATTACTGTTTTTTTGAATTACTTTTTTAAACCTGACCTTAGTCTGTATTTTAAGGTACATGTTATATTTGGACTTGTTATTAATATAATTTGCAACATGCTTTTTATCAGTTTCTATTTTCTTCCGTCTTTCACAGATGGAAGTTTATATGCAAAACTGGCGAACTTGCATATGAATCTTCATTGGATCATTCCGGCGGTCCTGATGTTGCTTGAGATGGGATATTATGTGAAACAGCGTTTGTATAAAAAGCCTAAAGCGCTGGCTGTTTTGGTTGCATCGAATGCCGGAATTTGTGTTTTGATTACATATATTGTTGTATTGTTTATTGCAGGGTCTAATATTTAGTTTAAAAATATTGTTGAATGGACATATGAAAGGAGTTTTTATGACACCCATTGGATATTCACGTAAAAGTATCGGAATATTTTTTGCAATAGCAATCTGCGTAGGCGCCGGTGCTCTTATGGCAATATTTGTCAGTAGCGGTGCAACGTTTTCGGATATAAAATATTTTGGAATCGTAGCGGGTGTATTAGCGCTTTTATGCATTATTTCCGATATCACATCAAATATAAAAAACAAGAAAAAGATTGCACACAGAAAGACTATGTTGTCCTGCCCTAAAGTACGAGGTAAGGTAGTTGAAGTGAAACGCAATCCTTATTTCTTTGGTAACGAATTCAAAGAGAACCCGCATATAAATCCAATGGGCCCAAATGTGGTTCATCGTATTGTGGTATCCTTTTGTAATCCGTCTACCGGAGAAGAGATACTTGTAACGTCTGAGCCATATGGCAGAAATATAAATCCTTTTATCAAAGATGGTTATGTGGATGTTTATTATGCTCAGAACGGAGAATATTGGATTGAATTTTCTGAGTAAAGTTTTTATAAGTGGTAAAATTCCGAATGTTTCGGAAAAATTTAATAAAGCGAGGTGACACTATGTCAGAAGCAATGAAAATTTCAAACCTTATGTCCTTGGAGAACACAATCGCTGCCAAGTTATTTGACGGCAAAGAGTATCCTTGGGAAGTTTTACCCGAGATTGGGAAGTTTATCGTGGAACTTGGCGAGACGCTTCCGGAAGACAAGTACGAAAAGCGCGGTGAAAATGTTTGGGTCGCAAAGAATGCTAAAGTATTCCCGTCAGTATACTTAAACGGACCGCTTATTATCGATGAGGAAGCGGAAGTGCGTCATTGTGCTTTTATCCGTGGCAATGCCATCGTAGGTAAAAATGCAGTAGTAGGTAACTCTACTGAGTTAAAGAATGTTGTATTATTTGACCGCGTACAGGTTCCCCATTACAACTATGTGGGTGACAGCGTGTTGGGTTATAAGGCACATATGGGTGCAGGTTCTATCACATCTAACGTAAAAAGCGATAAGACCCTCGTTGTTGTAAAATCAGCAGAAGGGAACATAGAAACCGGTCTAAAGAAATTCGGCGCAATGCTTGGTGACTGTGTGGAAGTGGGTTGTAATTCCGTGTTAAATCCCGGTACTGTAGTTGGGAAGAATTCCAATATTTATCCTACTTCCTGCGTGAGAGGTTTTATTCCGGCGGACAGTATTTATAAAAAGCAGGATAACATTGTGGTAAAAAGCAAGTAATTTTACGTCGAAAAAGGTAAAAAACACTGGATTTTTTCCTTTTTTTGTGCGAAAATAGAAGAAGCGGTTATGAGTTGCTTACATAATCGATTAAATCATGACGACACACAGGAAAAGCCTGTTTGTTAAAGTATATTATGTTTGAAAGGAGATTTTCACATGATTTATTCACATGAAGTAGAAAAAATGTGTACAGTAGCACAGGGCGTTAATCACGGTTGTGCTCCTATCCCTGAAGAAGCAAAATGGGTAAAA
>JAZNRC010000017.1:0-54400 GCA_045590555.1 Lachnospiraceae bacterium
TACAAAGAATATTCCTATCTTCAACTTCGAAGTTCCTACAGAGCTTCCCGGTGTAGATACAAACATTCTTGATCCTCGTAATACATACGCAGATGCTTCTCAGTGGGAAGAGAAAGCAAAAGATCTTGCTTCTCGTTTCAACAAGAACTTTGCTAAGTATGAAGGAAATGAAGCTGGTAAGGCATTAGTAAGTGCTGGTCCTCAGTTATAATTTTTATAAGTAATCATCAAAACCTCTCTTGGAGAAATCCGAGGGAGGTTTTTTTATAACTTACACATATAAGTTGTTAAAAAACGCGGAATTATGATATAATGTTGTGTAAAATAAGCGCAAAGTAGGGAGAGACGCCTATGCTAAAAAAATACTTCGAATTTGAGAAATATAACACAACCTATAAAACGGAGATTTTGGCGGGGCTTACTACTTTTATAACATTGGCTTATATCTTAATTCTGAATCCGCAGATTCTGTCAGATCCGTATGTGATTATGGGCGATGGGGATATGGCGACCAAAGTATATAACGGTGTATTTATAGGTACCTGTTTGGGAGCTTTTATCGGTACTTTTCTTTGTGCTGTTTATGCCAAAGTGCCGTTTGCGCAAGCGCCCGGGATGGGATTGAATGCTTTCTTTGCTTATACGGTAGTTCTTGGCTTAGGATATACATATCAGCAGGCATTAGTGATTGTCTTGATTTCAGGACTTTTATTTATATTTATTACCGCAGTTGGTTTGCGCGAAGCAATTATTCGGGCGATTCCGCAGTGCATTAAGAGTGCAATCACTCCGGGCATCGGACTTTTTATCACCATAATCGGGTTAAAAAATGCAGGTCTTGTAGTAGGAAATGATTCGACTTTGGTTGCAATGCTTAATTTTGCGGCATGGAGAGAAGAGGGTGTAACCCCGGAGCAGATGAACGCTATTATGGGTGGTATCGTTGCATTGATTGGTCTTGTGGTAATAGCGGTGCTTGCATATAAAAAAGTAACAGCGTCTATTTTAATTGGTATTATTATTGCCACAATCGTGGGTATTCCTTTGGGTGTTACCCAATTATCAAATTTTACATTTAATTTGGGCGGGCAGTTCAAAGACTTTGCGGAAGTGTCCTTGTTTAGACTGGATTTTGCGGGATTGTTCGGTAATGGAAATTTAGTAGAGACTATTTTTACGGTAGTTATGCTTGTAATCAGTTTCTCTCTGGTAAATATGTTTGACTCCATCGGAACTTTATTCGGTGCAGCAAAGCAGGCCGGTATGGTGGATGAAAACGGCGAAGTACACCGTATGAAAGAAGCACTGATGTGTGATGCGGTATCAACTGCGGCAGGTGCGTTGGTGGGCACTTCTACTGTAACGACAATGGTGGAATCAAGTGCCGGTGTTGGTGCGGGCGGAAGAACCGGTATGACGAGCCTTACCACGTCATTGATGTTTTTGGCCGCAATCCTTTTGGCGCCTTTTGTGGCGATTGTTCCTTCAGCGGCGACTGCTCCTGCATTGATTTTTGTTGGTATCGGCATGTTATCGAATCTGAAAGACGTGGATTTTGAAGATATGAGCAATGCGTTGCCGGCATTTTGCACTGTGATTTTTATGCCTTTTACCTATTCCATCGCAAACGGTATTGCAATGGGACTGATTACTTTCTGTCTGGTAAAAGCACTATTAGGCAAGTTTAAGGAAATTAAGCCTTTAACATTGATTGTAGCAATTGTTTTTATTTTAAGGTATGCTTTTATGGCGATGTAAAAAAGGAGGATACAAAAGATGGCACCCGGAGGCGGAAGAGGGGGACGATTCCTTACGGAAGAAGAGAAGGCGAATGCGCCGAAAGTAACATTACCACTTTTAAAAAGAATTTTTTCTTATTTGACACCTTATTGGAAGCAAATGACGATTGTGCTGATTTGTATATTAGGCTCGTCGGCGTTGACCTTGCTTCCTTCGGTATTGACCGGTCGTATTATCGACGAAGGCTTAATCGGTCAGGATATGAAGAAACTTGTTACCCTGATTTTGATTTCTCTTGGGGTAACCTTGGGCGGTAATCTGATTCGTGTGGCCGAAAGCTATTTGAATAACTGGATTGCCCAGCATATTACATACGATATGCGAAATAAGATGTACAGACATTTGCAACGCATGTCGCAAGGCTTTTTTACATCGAATAATCAGGGTGATATCATTACAAGAATGACCGGAGATATTGCAGGTGTGGAACGTGTTATTACCAGCACCTTCAGTTCCATTTTATCTAATGGAATCACCTTAGGTGTGGCTATGGTATTGATGTATCGTGAGAACTGGATTCTTGCCACCGTAGGTGTGCTGATTATTCCGCTGTTTGCGATTCCCACCCGTATGGCCGGTAAAACCAGATGGAAACTGACTACTGAAGCACAGGAATGCAATGATGAAATCAATGGCATTTTAAATGAAACTCTCTCTGTCAGCGGGCAGCTTCTCGTGAAATTATTCGGAAAAGAAGATTATGAATACGGACGTTATGAGAGTGCCAATCATCGAATGATCCGGTTGAATATCCGCGAGGGTATGGCCGGGCGTTGGTTTATGGTGGTTATTAATACCTTCTCCAGTGTTGGCCCTATGCTACTGTATCTTGTAGGTGGTATTCTGATTATGCAATATGATTCCACGTTGACTGTGGGTGATATTTCCGTTATGGTTGCCCTGCTCGGTAAGATGTATGGTCCCGTAAATTCCCTGCTTAACATTCAGGTAGAGTGGATTCGTTCCATGGCATTGTTTACCCGTATTTTTGAGTATTTTGATATGCCGGTTGAGATTCAGAATGCACCGGATGCCATTACTCCGAAAAAAGCAGAAGGTAATATTGAATTTAAGCATGTAGGTTTCGGATACACACCGGAAAGAAAGATTCTGAAGGATATTAATTTTACTTTGGAAAAGGGTAAAAGTATTGCTATCGTAGGTCCTTCCGGTTCGGGAAAAAGTACGATTATTAATTTAATTCCCCGTCTTTATGACGTGCAGGAGGGTGCGGTTACTTTCGATGGAGTGGACGTACGGAAACTGGATTTGGATTTTCTTCGTGATAAGGTTGGTATTGTAAGTCAGGAGACTTACCTTTTTAACGGAACCATTCGCGACAATCTGCTCTATGCCAAACCGGATGCCACAGAGGAAGAGTTGTTGGAGGCTTGTAAAAAAGCGAATATTTATGATTTTATCGAGAAACAGGAGAAGGGACTGGATACTCCTGTCGGTAACAGGGGACTTAAATTATCCGGAGGTGAAAAGCAACGACTTTCCATCGCGCGTATTTTACTAAAAGATCCGGTGCTCTTTATTTTTGATGAGGCAACGGCATCTTTGGATTCCATTTCCGAAAGCAAAATTCAGGAAGCGATTGATCCGATTATTAAGTCTAAAACCAGTATTTTAATTGCACACAGATTATCAACTATTCTTGCTGCAGATGAAATTCTTGTTATAAAAGACGGCGTGATCGCAGAGCGCGGTGTGCATCAGGAATTGGTGGACGACGGCGGAATCTATACCGAGTTGTATGAGACGCAGTTTGGAAAAGCATTTGATGCGGAATAGCAGAAAGGGGTATTATAAAATGAAAGCATTATTTATTGGCGGGACAGGGATTATCAGTACAGCAATTGTAAAACGTCTGGTAAATGAGTTAAATTGGGAAGTGTGGATGATTAACAGAGGAAATCGTAACTCTGTGGTTCCCGAAGGTGTGCATCAGATTATTGCGGATATGAACGATGAGGCTGACGTGGCAGATAAAATCAAAGATTTGTCTTTTGATACGGTTTGTGAATTCATCGGTTTTCACGTAGAGCAGGTGGAGCGCGATTATCGCCTGTTTAAGGATAAAACAAGACAGTATATTTATATCAGTTCTGCGTCTGCTTATCATAAACCTGCGGCGTCTTATGTGATTACGGAAGGAACGACTCTTGCGAATCCCTATTGGCAGTATTCCAGAGATAAAATTGCCTGCGAAGAATTTCTGATGAAGAAATATCGTGAAGAAGGATTTCCTATCACAATTGTACGTCCCAGTCATACTTATGATGAGCGTAATATCCCTTTGGGTGTTCATGGTAAAAACGGCTTTTGGCAGGTAATTAAAAGAATGCAGGCGGGTAAGCCGGTAATTATTCAGGGCGACGGAAGTTCTCTCTGGACCGCAACTTTTAACAAGGATTTTGCAATCGGGTTTACGGGTCTTATGGGGAACCGCCATGCAATCGGCGAGGCTTTCCACATTACGGGAGATGAAACCTTAAGCTGGAATCAGATTTATGCTACAATTGCAGATGCATTGGGCGTAGAGTTAAAGCCCTACTATGTATCTTCCGAATTCCTGGCGGCTACCGGTGATAAGTACGGTTATGATTTTACAGGAAGTTTGATTGGTGATAAGTCGGTTTCGGTGGTGTTTGATAACAGCAAGTTAAAAAGAGCCGTGCCTGATATGAAGACTACGGTGCGTTTTGACCAGGGCGTAAGAATTGCGCTGGAATATATTATGGCACATCCGGAAGAATGTCAGAAAGATGATCCTGAGTTTGATGCATGGTGTGATAAGGTGATTGAAGTATTGGAAAACGCCAAGAAAGAAATATAGGAAGCATATTTCTGCGATTAAATTTGTAAAAACAGGATGTTATAAGGATGAATCAAATCGAGAGAATTCAATATTATGAAGAAATATTAGATGAAGCGAAAACCGCAATCAGTAAACTTGAGGATGCACTTGAAAATTATCATAGTCTTCAGGAAAAAATAAAAGAACTGGAAACTTACTATGATGGTCCGATGTGGATGAAAGATTACAAGGACGACGAAAAGGGAAAAATTCCGAAGGATTTAAAACGCGGTGTCCTTTCGGAGGACGCGGTATATAATATTCTTGATGATAACAGAAGGTTGCAGGAAGAAATAAGGCCGTTTCCAATAAAATAGAGAAGGATTAAAAGAAAGGATAAATATGAGAGTAATGCCCTGTTAGCAGACTCTTATATGGATGAAAATGAGTACGAACAAAAAGACAAATAAAAAAGGTAAAAAAACCATTGGCGGCATGATTACTACCGTGTTGGCAACCATTATTGTGATAATTGCATATTTGTTAGGTTGGGGCGGTGAAGATTCGGAAAATATTTCCGAAAATGCTGTGAATCATGCATCTGATTCGCAAGTGGTTTCGGAAGAATATGACTTCGGAGAGCAGGCAGATGCAGGCGAGGAAGAGACTGTCATAAGTGAAGAAGTGCAGGAAGAGGATGAAATATCTGTTTTCGAAGAAGAGGACGATGCATATACAGAGGAAAATCCCGATGTGTCGGAGACTATCGATGGGGATGAAGAATCAGATGCAATACATGAGGTTACCGTGGCGGAAATCACTTTCCGAAATCAGAATCTTTTAGACCAGCATTATGATAAGCATGGTATTGAGATGGGGTTTGCTTCTGCACAAGAGTATGAACTGGCGGCTTATAAGGTAACCATACATCCCGACACCTTACATAAAATAGAAGCCGAAGATGGCGATGATGTGTATTATCGGGAGGAAACCAATGAGTTCGTGGTTGTATCTCAGGATGGATATATCAGAACGTATTTTAATCCCAGCGGAGGCATTGATTATTATAATCGTCAGTAGTGGGAAGATGTGATATAATATTTCTTTGCCGGAGAGGATTGAGACAGATTGCGGAGAAACGGTATGACAGAAGGTAGTATTTTTTTAAGAATGGAGCAGTGTATTAAGCAATATGGTAAGCTGCCGGAAGATTTTATTTTAGAAGAAAAAGATAAGAAAACCAACGAGTTGCAATATGCCCCGGGGGCGTTGGAAGGAATTTGCGGGCACCATTTAATGGGTGGCAACGGAAATGCCAAGGATTTCTGTGAGATGGTGAAAACATATCTGGAAATGGATGCTGCAGATGCTTTGGTTCGCTTTGAAACCGAAGACGCGGTAACGTTTCAGATTGCAACCATTCGCAATGAGTTATTACGAGAAATATACGAGAATCGCCGGGAGTATGATGCAGGTAAACTAAAACGTCTGGCAGCTACTTTTGTTTCATGCGGTAAGAAAATTAATTCCGTTAAGGTTGGGTTGAGCCTTTTGAATTTGTTCGATTTATCGGATAATGAAGGGGCAAAAAGAATTCTTAAGGTGTTGGCGTATTCGGAAGAGTTTACGGATTATGTTATATGGAATTCCCAATCGTGGGAAGAAAAAGAGAGACAGGAGTTCTTCTTTGAACTGGCGAAGTGTTTAACCGGTTGGGGTAAAATTAATGCTGTGGAAATGATGAAGGCAGATACCGAAGAGAAGAAGGAGTGGCTTCTTTGTCATGGTTGTAAAAATACGGTATTATATGCATATCTGGGATATGAATGTGCAATGAAATGTGATTTGCAGAAACGTCTGCAGGAGGGAAATTTAACGGATGAGGAGTTTGCCGGAGCTTCCGATATTGTGTCCGGTCTGCTTGATGAAGGTCCTTGTCAGGGAATGTCTGCATTGGATGAACCGGTGGAGTTTTCCTGTCTGTATCTTGAGGAGTGCAGAAAGCATTACTGGGATGCGGAGCAGGTGGCGTTAATAACGGACTTGGCGTCATATTTTAAGGAGAGCAAAATAGAGAATTCCGAATTGGTAGTGGATAAGGTAAAAGATGTTCTGTCCCGTGTGGACATGAATACTTTTATCGTGGAAAATATCGATAATAGCACGCACAATTGTCTGCGTATTGCTAAGATGTATAATATTGACATGTCACAGCATTTGCTCCGCTTGATGAAGATGGATTTTGTGAAATACTATAAGTTCTGTTCATATCTTTTTAACAGCAACTTCTGTATAGAGGAATTTCTTGATTTGTGCGACAGAAAGATTAATTATAATTTATATCCGAACGAGATGGGCGAATCCTTGGGATTGGGCAATGTACAGGGAGAAGTTCGACTGGATATGATTGTACAATATTTAGATAAACACTACAGGAAAGGGAAAAACATGATTCGGGCATGTATACAGTCACCGATTACCCGGTGGCGTAATGTGGCAGCCAAGGTTTTACTGGCATGGGTAAAAGAATCTGAGAGAAGTTTGAATAATATAGATTCTGATTTATACATGGAGGTAAAGAGGGTTGCAGAAATTGAATGTGTACAGCAAACGAAACAGATGTGGGAGAAACTTTTATAAAAGGAGAATGCAATGGCTTTTAAAAGAAAAAACAAGAAAATAGGCAGTAATGTCGGAAAAATAGGAGGCGCTGTTATAGGCGGTGCGGTTGGCACATTGGTAGCAGGCCGTCGCGGAAATCATACACCGCAACCGAAGGCGTCGGGCTTTACATCAAATTTATCTTCAGCGCCCAGACACTTAAGAACACAGTATAATCCTACCGTGAATACGGCATCTAATATTGTAAGTAATGTAGGCAGAAGTATTATTAACAGCAACAGAAGCTACAGCAGAGGCGGTTTTGGTGATGCCATGGGAGATGCTTTGGGTACAGCTATCGGGTCTGCAATTGTAATGGGTGTCAGCAGCAAAATACAGGAAAAACAGCAGGAATATCGGGATAAAAAAGCTGCAGAAGCTTTGGCGGCACAGCAGGCGGCTGCGGCAGCAGAGCAGGCAAAAAAAGAAGCGGCTTTCCATGCCATGAATAAAAACATGCCGAATTATGATGAGGAGACAATGGTTCATCTTATGAACGGAGCCGGTTTAACAGAGGAAGAGAAGGCGAATTATCCTTTGAAATGTCCTCATTGCCTCGGTGTGCCTGACGGAACCAGATATTGTCCTTATTGTGGCGGAAAATTGGTTTAATATTTTAAAATAAAATGATTGAAAGCGTATCCAATTGTAACGATTGGTACGCTTTTTTTGTGGAAATAAAAAATAAGTCGTAAAATAAAGTTTTTTCCTGTTCTTTTTCGACAGAAAGTGCAGAAAAGGTTTGTTATACTTATTACTCCGGACTATGGTGGACCAAAATGTGCAAACCAAAAATAAAAATATAACCGGGAAATAGGACATGCAGGAGGGAGTAAAATGGGTTTTAACAAACAGGAGGAAGCAAAGTTGTTGCCTGCATATGGAAGAAAACGGATACTGCTTCTGGCAGATGCGTATAAGGAGTTATCATATTCTTTTGGAGAGCTGGATGCAGAACTGCCAACCGGGATTATGGACAGGCGTGAATTGGTATTTCAAAAGATTTTACATGAGAATCGTAAAATAATGCAGCTGCGTCTTAAAGAAATGGCCAGAAGTATGGAAGAATTGGCAGAGGAAAGTTTAAGTTACAGTGAACCGAATTCCAGAAAAGTCAGAGTGTTAAAAAACGGACTGGCTAAGCACGGCATTCTTTTAAAAGAGATTTTTTTGTTGCGACGGAAAGGTGCCTTGCATTTTGTGTTAAACATGCGAGGGCAGAGGAATGCGGATTATACTACGGAAGATGTGGCGGAAGTGCTGACGGAGATGTTCGGTATTCCTTTGGTATCCGCAAAAGAAAATTTGTTTTTTGTTGCTTATGAATATGATACATATGTATTTGAAAGCCGGGGGCGGTTTGCATTTAATACGGGAATTGCGATGGCAACAAAAGAAAATGAGGTGGCATCCGGAGATAATACCTTGGTCTATGATGTCACGGGAACCAAAAAGGTATGCATGATTTCTGACGGGGCGGGCTCCGGGGCGGAAGCTTGTCGGGATAGTGAACGGGTATTGGAATTGGTGGAAAAATATATGGATACCGGCTTTGATATGCAGGATGCCGCTGATATGGTAAACAGCTTGTTTGTGGCGCAGGGTCGTGAACAGAATATGCCGACTCTGGATGTGGGGTTGGTAGATTTGGTTGAGGGAACGGTAGCATTTCGCAAATACGGAGCCTGTGACAGTTTTATCAGAAGAGGAGGAAATGTCGAGAGAGTTAAGAATACGGGGTATCCTCTTGGTTTCTGTGTGGGAAATTCGGAGAATTGCAGGCGGGAGCCGGGAACTGATAAAACGGATTTTAGTCAGGAAGAGAATTGCGAAAATGACATGGTGTATGAATTGAATGAAGGCGATTGCATTTTGATGATTTCGGACGGGGTGTTGGAATGTTACGGAGATGAACGTTCGCTTTTGCAAACATTTGCTAAAATAGAAATTAATGATGCGAAAGAGGCTGCTAATTTTCTTATGCAGTGTACTATCCGCAGATGTGCAGGTCGTATTCGGGATGATATGACCATACTGGTAGGTAAAATTACTTCCCATGAGCAATAATTTGCTTTTATGGATAAAAAGTTGTTTCCGATGAAATATCCGGGGAAACGTCATATGTAATATACTTGAATTTTTCACAATTTTTGGATATATTTAGAACATGGTAAATAAGATAGTAGAGTATATTCATAAACATCATATGTTGGAGAAGGGGGACATTGTCATTGTAGGTGTTTCCGGTGGGGCGGACTCTGTCTGCCTTCTTTCTGTGTTGCACAAACTGCAACCGGCCTGGGAGCTTAAGCTGGTTGTGGCTCATGTGAATCATATGTATCGTGAAACGGCGCAACGGGATGAGAATTATGTAAAAAAATTGTGCCGGGAATGGAATCTGGAATACAAAGGTTTGTGCAAGGATGTAAAGGCTGTTGCAGAGGAAAAAGGAATATCTTTTGAGGAAGCCGGGCGTCAGGTGCGTTATGAATTTTTTGATGAGTTAAAAAAGCAATATAAAGCGGATAAAATTGCGGTAGCCCACCACAGGGAGGATTGCAGCGAAACCATGTTGTTTCACCTTTTCAGAGGTAGCAATATAAAGGGACTTGGGGGAATTGCCCCTGTTAACGGAGATATTATCCGGCCGCTTATGAATGTGAACAGAAATGAAATTGAAAACTATCTTGTTGCGAATACTATCGAGTGGATGGAGGATGAGACGAATGCATCCGTTGCATTCAGCCGTAACAGCATTCGTCATGAAATTATGCCCGGGGCAGAGCAAATTTGTACAGGCGCCTGTGATAAAATTGCTGAGACTGCGGAAGAATTAAGGTTGGTAGAGGATTACCTGGCAATACAAACCGACAATGCGTACAGAAGCTGTTGTGAAATGAAGGATGAAGGCGTTTTTATTCGTATTTCAGCTTTGCAGGACTTGCATCCGGTTCTTAAAAGTCGCGTTTTATATAAGGCTCTGGAAAAACAGGCAGGTATGGCGAAAGATTTAGGGCGTATTCATGTACGGGAGCTGGAGAACTTATGTGAGCTGCAGTCCGGTCGAAGTATTGATTTGCCGTATGAAATAAGGGCGTACAGAACTTTTGACGGAATTTTTGTGGGAAAGAGATTTTACGAAACGGATTCCGAAACCACTCTTTTATCTGCAACGGATTTGGAAGCCGGTCTTGAGACGGAAATTGACTTACCTAAGCTTGGCAGAGTGAGGGCAAGGCTGCTTTTTGACTGTAAATTGGAAAATATTCCTCAAAAAACATATACGAAATGGTTTGATTATGATAAAATAACTAAATGTCCGGTTTTTCGTAAGCGAAAGGAAGGCGATTACCTCACGATTGATGATGGGGGGAGCCATAAAAAGCTGAAGGAATATTTTATTCAGGAGAAAATACCTGCTTATAAGCGGGATGATATATGGATTCTGGCTGATGAGTCCCATGTGATGTGGGTGCCGGGACATCGAATCAGTTCTTTTTATAAAGTAACGGAAGAAACAGGGCGTGTTCTGGAAATTACCATAGGAGGATAAGGAATTGGATAATATTCGTGTTTTGATTTCAGAAGAAGATGTTGATAAAAAAATTCGTGAGATGGCAGCAAAAATCAGTAAAAGATATGAGGGTAAAACATTACACCTGATATGTGTTTTAAGAGGTGGCGCCTTTTTTATGTGCGAATTGGCTAAGCGTCTTACCGTGCCTGTGACCATAGATTTTATGTCCGTATCCAGCTATGGTGACGGAACGGAATCCAGTGGACAGATTAAAATTGTAAAAGATTTGGATGATTCCATTGAAGGAAAAGATGTTTTGGTTGTAGAAGATATTATTGATTCCGGAAGAACGTTGAGCAAGCTGATGGAACTTTTGGATAGTCGTAAGCCTGCAAGCCTTGCGCTTTGTACCTTGTTGGATAAACCGGAGCGAAGAGTTGTGGAAGTGGATGTGGATTACACAGGTTTTCAGATTCCGGATTTGTTTGTGGTAGGCTATGGTTTGGATTGTGCCCAGAAACATCGTAATTATCCTTATGTCGGGGTTGTGGAAATCGATTAATGCGTATGGAAATAGATTTTACAGATAGGAGATTTTTCAGTGAATAAAGAAAGAAGAGCAGGAGTGGGGCCGATTTTTTTCCTGATCATTATTCTGGTTTTAATTGCAGTTTGGATCGGAAGTATTGATTTTGGCAGCTACTCTTTTACAAGAGGCGATTTGGAAACCGCGGTGGAAAAAGGTGAGGTAAAGTCTGTTATTATTGAGCAGACGAAAGAATCTGACGGCGGTAAGATTCAAGTGGTTACAACGAACGGAGCCACCAAAACCTTAAATGTAACTGACGTTAAGGCAATGGAGGAGTATTTAAGAAGTAACGGTCTGGATCCCGTTGTTGGAGAAGTGCCGCAGGATAATTGGTTTTTTACGTATATGTTACCTCCTTTGATTATCCTTTGCATTTGTGCATTTTTCTTCATAATGTTTATGAATGCTCAGGCAGATGCGGCCGGTGGCGGAAGCAAGATGATGAATTTTGGTAAGAGCCGCGCAAGGATGGCCAAAGATACTAAAACTACTTTAAAAGATGTAGCAGGCTTAAAAGAAGAAAAAGAAGATTTGGAAGAAATTATACAGTTTTTGAGAAATCCTTCCGCTTTTACCAAAGTGGGAGCAAGAATTCCCAAGGGCGTATTGCTTGAGGGACCTCCGGGAACCGGTAAAACTTTACTTGCTAAGGCAATTGCAGGTGAGGCGGGAGTGCCTTTTTACAGTATTTCCGGTTCTGATTTTGTGGAAATGTTTGTTGGTGTAGGTGCTTCACGAGTGCGAGATTTGTTTGAAGAAGCCAACGCCAATAAGCCCTGTATCGTTTTTATTGATGAAATCGATGCCGTAGCAAGACGAAGAGGTACCGGTATGGGTGGTGGCCATGATGAACGTGAGCAGACCTTGAATCAGTTATTGGTGGAAATGGATGGATTCGGCGAAAACAGCGGAATTATCGTGTTGGCAGCAACCAACCGTGTAGATATTCTTGACCCGGCAATTCTGCGTCCCGGACGTTTTGACCGCAAAATTATGGTTGGCAGACCGGATGTTGGCGGCCGTGAAGAAATTTTGAATGTGCATGCTAAAAATAAGCCTTTGGGCGATGATGTGGATTTGAAGAAGGTGGCTCAGACTACTGCGGGATTCAGTGGTGCCGACTTGGAGAATCTTTTAAACGAAGCAGCAATTCTTGCTGCAAAGGAAGACAGGGCCTTTATTAAAGATGCGGATATTACCAAGGCATTCTTAAAAGTAGGAATCGGTACGGAGAAAAAGAGTAAGGTTGTATCGGATAAAGAGCGTAAAATTACGGCTTATCATGAATCCGGTCATGCAATTCTTTTCCATGTGTTACCGGATATGGATCCTGTTTATACCGTGTCCATTATTCCTACCGGAGGAAGTGCGGCAGGTTATACCATGCCTCTTCCCGAAAAGGATGAAATGTTCCATACCAAAGGACAGATGAAACAGCATATTATGGTATCTCTGGGTGGTAGAATTGCAGAAGAGTTAATTTTCGATGATATCACAACCGGAGCGTCCAGTGATATTCGTAAGGCAACACAGGTGGCTCGTGATATGGTTACCGTGTATGGTATGTCAAACCTGGGTGTGATTAATTATGACAGTGACGGCGATGAAGTATTTATTGGCCGTGATTTGGCACAAACCAGACCTTATAGTGAAAAGATTGCCGGCGACATTGATATGGAAGTAAAGTCCATTATTGATGAATGCTATGCCAAGGCAAAAGAGATTATCTTAGAACATATGGATATTCTTCATGCGTCTTCCGAATTGCTTCTGGAGAAGGAGCGTATTACCAGAGAAGAGTTTGAAGCATTGTTTGAAAAAAGAGAGCAGAACGACGTGAAAACGGGGTCTGAGAACTCAGAAGAGTAAGTTAAATAAAACGAAAAATACAATATAGTCAAATTGCTTAAAAATTAGCTGATTGAGAGAGTAAAAGTCGTCATTGTTAAATTTGACGACTTTTATTTGTGCAAAACTACCAAAAAGAAATATATCCATTTGTAATATTTGTGAATTTCATGGATTGCACAAAGGGGTACCCTCTGCTATACTTCTAGATGTAACCCCCCCAATACATTATAGTTTTTTGCTATACCCCATAAGAGAAATACCTTCTCTAAAAAGGACAGTTCTTTATGAATTGTCTTTTTTTCTTTGTATGGAAAAGTGTGCCGCAGAAATTATCTATGTTCTCAGGGACGCTGCTTTTTCAATTTAGACCCCCAATTCATAAAAAGGTGTTGACAGATTTTCTAAAATATATTAAGATAACAGTGTTACGTAACGATGTTATCTAAGGTGAAATGAATGGGTGCAGATAAAGAAACCAGAGAAAAGTTAATAGACAGTGCCCGCAGGGAGTTTATGGAGAAGGGATATAACAAGGCTTCTCTTCGTAAAATTTGTGCGGACGCGGGAGTGACCACCGGTGCATTGTATTTCTTCTTTGAGGATAAGGAGGCTTTGCTTGGCGCAATTGCAGATGCGCCGTACAATGAGTTAATTGCAATTCTTAAGAGTCATTTTGAAGAAGACGAGGCTTTGATGGAGCAACCGTATGATGCTGAAGAGGGTGATCATGATGCATTTGTCGAAGAATTGGTGCATCATTTGTATCAGAACTACGATGTCTTCCATATGCTTCTTACCAAGGCACAGGGGTCTAAGTATGAGAATGCGGTGGATGATTTGGCAGATATTTTGGATGAGACGTATACAAAGATGTCTGCAAAAATGGGTTCTCACTACGGCGGTAAGGTAAACAAGGCTATGGTCCATTGGTTGACGCATATGATTTTGGATGCTTTTATTCATATGATTACCCATGAGAAGGATGAGAAGAAAGCACTGGCACATATCAAGAAAGTAATGAATTTCATAACAAAGGGCTGGACGGCCGTGATAGATAAATAAGTAGCCGCGTGGAGCGGTTTACTTTTTAAACATAACATAACGGCGTTATGTTATGCGGTTATTTGAAGGGAGTCTTCCGGGACTCCTTATAACATAACACATACATAACATTGTTATGTTGCAAAGTTGTAAATATAACATTGAAATATATTCACCAATAAGGAGGCAAATATGTATTTAGAAATCAAGGATGTGAAGAAAAGCTACGGTAAGGATTCCAGCTATATTCAGGTTTTAAAAGGAGTGACCACCGGCGTGGAACGGGGACAGATGTGTGTTATCCAAGGCACCAGCGGCAGCGGTAAATCAACTCTTTTAAACTGCATCGGCGGATTGGATACCATGGATTCCGGTTCTGTTAAAGTGGACGGAAAGGAAGTTTTCGGTTTAAAAGGCACCGCCTTATCAAATTATCGAAGAGAAAATCTGGGATTTATTTTCCAGTTTTATAATTTGGTACCTAATCTCACCGTTCGTGAAAATATCCAGGTCTGCGAATACATTTCCGGTAATCCCTTGGACATTGATGAATTGTTGGATACGCTCGGCTTGACGGAGCATCAGAATAAATTCCCTTCACAGCTTTCCGGCGGTCAGCAGCAGCGCTGTGCCATTGCCAGAGCGTTGGTTAAGAATCCGAAGCTTTTACTTTGTGATGAACCTACAGGCGCGCTGGATTCCAAGACATCAAGGGACATATTGATTTTATTAGAAAAAATCAATGAAAAATACGGCACCACAATGTTGATTGTAACCCACAACAATTCCATCAAAAATATGGTACACAAAGTTATCATCATAAAAGATGGTCAGGTTAAGAAGGATTACGAAAATGAAACTCGCGTGCCTGCGGCTGAATTGGAGGATTTATAATGAACAAGGTTTTAAATAAAAGAATTCTCAGGGATTTAAAAAGCAATTTTCTCCGATATCTGGCTTTGTTTCTGCTGATTGTGCTGGGGATGTATATTGTAATTGCCATTGTGGGCGCAGCCAATACCATAATTACAGGAACGGAGCTTAAGGCGGAAGAAAACAAGGTTGAAGACGGGCAGTTCGGTGTTTTTATACCGCTGGCAGAAGATCAGGAATTGATAATTCGTGATAAGGGCGTAACCCTTGAGAGAATGTTTTCAGTGGATTTGACGCAGGAAGATGAGTCAATCCTTCGTGTTTTTATGAATCGTGAGGAAATTAATTTGGTTTATGTGGATGATGGACGTCTTGCCGAAACCAAAGATGAAGTGGTTTTGGAGAAACGTTATGCTGCCGAACACGCATTGGCGGTGGGTGATACGGTTGAATTGGCCGGTAAAACCTATACCATCACAGGTATCGGCTGTGTGCCGGAGTATGATATGCCCATTGCCAAATTCTCTGATATGGCGGTGGAAAGCAGTCTGTTTGGCCTGGCTTTTGTGACGGAAGAAGCTTATGAAGAGATTCTTGCATCCGGCGAAGCGGGGATTGAGGAGTATTGCTACGCCTACCGTTTGAACGGTGCCATGACTCATGATGAATTAAAAGAAGAAATTAAATCGTTTGAATTCGATTATGAACAGGTGGATGATGTCTATTTTCAAGAAATGATTGAAGACACCATCGGACGTAAAGATGATATCCGAGAGGGCATTGCGGAATTGTCGGATGGTGCCGAAGATGTGGAAAGTGGTGCCAAAGATGTGGTGGATGCGCTGGAGACTATGGGTATTATGCAGGGTGAATTGTATGATGGCGTGAAGGATTTATCTGACGGTACTGCGGAACTTTCGGATGGTGTACAGGAATTGCAAGATGAAACCGATGAATTGTTGGATGAATATCTGACCGTAGATTTGGATAATCTTACTTCTTTTATCAAAGCGGAAGATAACGGAAGAATTCATGCGGCTGCCGGAGATTTGCAGACCAATCACAATATCGGATTACTAGCCGGTGTTGTGATTATGATTCTTTTTACCTACGTGATTTCGGTGTTTGTAATTCACCAAATCCAGCAGGAGAGCAGCGTGATCGGAACCCTGTATGCTTTGGGCGCAAAGAAGCATACTTTGGTAAGCCATTACATTTTATTACCGACAATTATTTCCTTTGTTGGCGGACTGACAGGTTCAATTCTGGGCTTCAGTGATTTGGGGATTCCTCATCAGATGAGGGATACATATTTGTATTTCTCGGTACCGGATTTAGAACCGGCCTATGCACCATGGCTGATTGTCTATGGTGTGGTTATGCCTCCGGTTATTTCAGCAATTGTTAACTATATTGTAATCAATAAAAGATTATCGCGGACAGCGTTGTCCTTAATTAAAAACGAGCAGAAAATCAGCTATCGTAACAGCATTAACTTAGGAAAACTTGGCTTTCTTCGCCGTTTCCAGATTCGTCAGATGCTTCGGGAAGCAAGAACCGGCATTACCGTTGTGCTTGGTATGTTCATTACTCTGTTGATACTGATGATGGGCCTGAATTGTTACGTATTGTGTGAAAATGTAAGAATAGAAAGCGTTGAAGATACGAAGTTTGAGTATATGTATTCCTTAAAATATCCGGAAGAGGAAGTGCCGGAAGGCGCGGAAGCTTGCTATCTGGAAAGCCTGTCCAAGACAAATCTGGGTTATACTTTAGACGTTAGTGTCATCGGAATCGACAATGATAATAAGTACTATGACACAGAACCCATAAAAGGGAAAAGCAACGTAATCGTAAGCTCTTCTGTAGCCCAGAAATATAACTTATCCGTTGGCGATAAACTAATTTTAACGGACAGTGCCAATGATATGGACTATGCATTCACCGTAAAAGGAATTGCGGAGTATTCCGTAGGTCTTACCGTTTTTATGGATATCGACAGTATGCGGGAGTTGTTTGATGCAGACGAAGAATATTACAATATGCTTTTATCCGATGAAGAGCTGGATATGGAAGACGGACGAATTTATTCCGTAACCACCAAGGCGGACATTGAGCGTTCTTCTTCCGTATTTTCGAAGATGATGCGCCCGATGGTAACTATGTTGATTTCGGTTTCAGTTGTTGTTTTCTTTGCGGTTATGTACTTAATGTTAAATGTGATGGTGGATCGCGCGTCTATGGGAATTTCGCTGGTAAAGATTTTCGGATTCCGCACCGGTGAAATACGCAAGCTTTATTTAAACGGCAATGCAATTATTGTGGCGGTGGGTGCCTTAATCAGCATACCGCTTGCGAAATGCATTATGAATTATGTGTTCCCTTCTTTTATAGCGAACACGTCATGCGGAATAAATCTGACATTTTCGCCGGGCTTTTATGTGGCGATTTTTGCAGGAATAATGATGGCATATTTTATTGTAAATACAGTTCTTGTGGCGAAGTTAAAGAAAATATCGCCGGCAGAGGTGCTGAAGAACCGAGAATAAAATCTCTTTCTTTTCTCATACAAGAAACACTTGCGAACCCCCTTGAAATATAATAAAATAAAGGGTAAAGTGAGGTATTTTGTAATGAATATAGATCGTTGTTTTGAACTTGAGAAATCCAGTCGCTATATTTCGGCAATGCGTCCCCTTTTAAACAAGAGGGCTCTCTTTTCTGATACCACTTCGGATTATGTTTCTCCGGTAGAACCGAAAGCAGGAGATATTGTTACTATACGCTTCCGTGCGGGTCGTAATAATATAGACATGGTGAACCTGATTATCCGTGATGAAATCTATGATATGGAGAAAGTTGCTCAGGATGAACAATTTGATTTTTATGAGTGTAAAATCAAAGTAGGGGAAGAGGAACTTCAGTATTATTTTGAGATTAAGATTGGGAAGCTTTGTTGCTTTTATAATATGCGCGGTGTAACCCGTGAACTTCAGGATTACTATAATTTCCGCATTATTCCCGGATTCTCTACTCCGGATTGGGCTAAGGGTGCGGTTATGTATCAGATTTATGTGGATCGTTTCTATAACGGAGATCCTACTAATGATGTGGAAACCAGAGAATATATGTATTTGGGAGATTATTCACAGAAGGTAGAGGATTGGAATAAGTATCCTGCCCAGATGGGTGTTCGTGAATTTTATGGCGGTGATTTGCAGGGTGTTCTGGATAAAATGGATTATCTTGAAGGTCTTGGCATTGATGTTATTTATTTTAATCCGCTGTTTGTATCGCCCTCCAATCATAAATATGATATTCAGGATTATGATTACATTGATCCTCACATTGGTAAAATTGTGGAAGATGAAGGTGAACTTTTACAGGAAGGCCAGAGAGAGAATCACATGGCAACGAAATATATTAACCGCGTTGCCAACAAAAAGAATCTGGAGGCCAGCAATGCTTTATTTGCGCAGGTGGTGGAAGAAGCACACAAGCGTGGCATGAAGGTGATTTTGGACGGTGTATTTAATCACTGTGGTTCATTTAACAAGTGGCTTGATAAAGAACGTATTTATGAGAATCAGAAGGGTTATGAAAAGGGAGCCTATGTGGACAGAGGCAGCGTCTATCATGATTATTTTCGTTTTCATAATGAGGAAGGCCCTTGGCCTTATAATAATTCTTATGACGGCTGGTGGGGCCATGATACCTTGCCGAAGTTAAATTATGAAGCGTCTCAGGAATTATATGATTATATTCTTCATATCGGACGCAAGTGGGTATCCGCACCTTATAATGCTGATGGTTGGAGGCTTGACGTGGCAGCGGATTTAGGGCATTCGCCGGAATTTAACCATAAGTTCTGGGCAGATTTTCGCAAAGAAGTCCGTAAGGCTAATCCCAACGCTATTGTGCTTGCCGAACATTACGGTTCTCCCAGAGCATGGCTCAATGGTAAGGAATGGGATACGGTTATGAACTATGATGCCTTTATGGAGCCGTTGACCTGGTTCTTAACCGGTATGCAAAAGCATAGTGATGATTATCGTGAAGATTTATTGGGTAATGCTGACAGTTTCTGGGGAGCCATGGCGCATCACGGAACTAATTTCACGACTCCTTCCTTGCAGATATCCATGAATGAGTTAAGCAATCACGACCATTCAAGATTTTTAACAAGAACCAATCATAAGGTGGGACGTATGCATACTTTGGGCTGCCAGGCAGCTAACGAAGGTGTAAACAAGGCTGTACTTCGGGAGGCAGTCATCGTACAGATGACCTGGCCGGGTGCCCCCACCATTTATTACGGTGATGAAGCCGGAGTTTGCGGTTTTACGGATCCGGATAACAGAAGAACTTATCCTTGGGGTAATGAGGATCAGGAGTTAATTGATTTCCACAGAGAGATTATTAAAGTTCACAAAAGTAATAAAGAAATTCTTACAGGTTCTTTGATGAATCTGGGAGCTGATTATAATTATATTGCATATGCCAGAATGTTGGCCGGTGAACAAATCGTGGTACTGGTAAATAATAACTACAATGAAATTACCAAAGAAGTCAGTGTTTGGGAAGCCGGTGTACCTATGAACGGCAAAATGCAACGTTTGATTTTTACCTACGCCGAGGGCTATACTACCGGTGAGTTTGAATATGAAGTAACAGACGGTAAAATTAAGGTTACCCTTCCGCCTACCTCTGCCATTGTTTTAAAAGCAGCTAAGAAAGCAGAGCCCGACAAGGAAGAAACCGGGGTATCCGGCCAAGAAGAGCAGGATAAGAATACCGTAAAAGAATCCGCGGAATTATCAGATGAAAAGGCGGAGACAGGGGTGCTGACGAATGACAGCGATTCGGCAGATGCAGAGACGGGTGAGAACGCACCTAAGGATGCATGGGCGGTAGCTGAAGATCTTTTTGGTAAGAATGAAGAAATAAAACCGGAAGAGAAGAAGCCGGAGGACACCAAAAAGAAACGTTTCCCGTTCTTTTAAGGAAACAATCTTACGTTAAGCGTAAGATAGAAAACGGGGGTTTGATACATGATTACAAAACAAGTCATTCAGACGTGTATTGACGAGTTAAAGGATTTAACAAAAGTAGATTTTTGCGTTATTGACGTACAGGGTGTGATGATGGCAAGCACTTTTAATAAAGATAGTCTTGACATTGGGCACATGAAAAGTTTCTTTGACTCGCCGGCAGACAGCCAGATAATAGGCGGAAATTACCTGTTTAAGGTAAAAGAAGACGGAGAAGTTGTGTATGTCCTGATTTCTCGCGGCAGCCAGTCGGATGGATATATTTTTGGTAAAATTGCAGTGAATGAGTTACAGCATCTTCTTGTGGCTTACAGAGAGCAGTATGATCACACAAATTTTATGCAGAATTTGATTTTGGATAATCTTTTGTTAGTGGATATTTATAATCGTGCCAAAAAATTGGGGATTGCGGCTCAGGCGAGAAGAATTGTGTTTTTGACGGAGGTTTCGGAAGATAAATGTCGCGAGGCCCAGGAAATTATCAGTTCTGCTTTTGCGGAGAAGATGGATGATTATGTTACGGCAGTAGATGAGAAAAGTGTGATTCTTGTGCATACCTTAGAGGCGGACGAAAGCTATGAGGATATGGAACAGATTGCCAGAGTCCTTCTGGGAATTATGAATGAAGAGATGCTGGTGAATTCCAGAGTGTCTTACGGCACCATTGTAAAAGAACTGCGGGAAATTTCCAAGTCATATAAGGAAGCAAAGATGGGACTGGATGTGGGTCAGATTTTTTATGAGCACAGAGACATAATTGCTTACGATGCTCTGGGAATCGGCAGGTTGATTTATCAGTTGCCGGTGAATTTGTGTCGCATGTTTATTCAGGAGATTTTTGGGGATGATATTCCCAAAGAGCTGGATGATGAAATGCTTATGACAGTGAATAAATTTTATAATAACAATCTGAATGTATCTGAGACGGCCAGACAGATGTACGTGCATCGAAATACATTGGTATACCGTATCGAGCGTTTGAGGGAAGCAACAGGGCTTGATATCAGAACTTTCGATGATGCGCTGACTCTTAAAATTGCATTAATGGTTGTGAATTATACCAAGTATCTGGATGAGCAGAATAATGATTAGCTCCGATAAAGATAGGGTTCGGCCGGTACTTATAAAATGAGAAGAAGGGTCGAAAACTGGAGGTGAAATGAAAAAAAGTAAGATAAGTGTTGTATTGTTTATGTGCGTGCTGTTATTTGTTTTAAACGGTTGCGGTTTGTTTGGGAGTCGGGAGCCGGATACACAGACAATTCCGGAAACGGTAACCGGGGAGGATAAGCAGGACGTTTCAGAGCCGGATGAAGGTAGTATAAGTGCAACGGAAAAAACAGATTATGATGGCGGAGCACAAGGATATTTTACTACAGCGGATTTAAATGGGAATACGGTAACGCAGGAAATTTTTACACAGTCGGATTTGACGGTTGTGAATGTGTGGGCCACTTATTGCGGTCCCTGTATTATGGAGATGCCTTATCTGGGTGAGTTGGCAGATGAATATGACAGTGCCCGGGTACAGATTGTGGGGATTCCTTCGGATGTTTACAATCAGGAGTATCAGGAATATGCACTTTCTCTTGTGGAAGAAACCGGTGCGGATTACATGCATTTGCTTGTTTCAGAAGAGCTGTATAACTGGGGCTTGAGTGATATTCAATACGTTCCTACTACTTTTTTTATAAACAGCAAAGGGGAAATTATTGATACGATTGTCGGCTCTAAAACCAAGGAAGAGTGGAAAAAATTAATTGATGATAAATTGGCGTCGTTGTGACGCCAATTTTGATATGTGGAGATGGTTACCATGAAAAAAAGAAAAATACATCCCGTGTTTTGGGTATGCCTTGTCTGCGGTCTTATATTTATGGCATTGGGGATTTGGCGCGAGGAAGTAATGATTTTGTATAGGAAAGCAATTTATATTTGCATGGAGTGTATCGGTCTTGGATAATTTTGGGAAGAATTTTATTTTTAAAATAAGGTTGGCAATTCAGATTATTTTTACTGCGCTGACCAATGGATATGTAGTGGGTTTTCTAAAAGGAAAGATTTATCAGGGAGCGGGTAAAAAAGTATGTCTGCCGGGGCTGAACTGTTATTCCTGTCCGGGGGCGTTGGGCTCCTGCCCTATCGGTTCCCTGCAGGCGGTGATTGGCAACCATGGCTTTAAGATGTCCTTTTATGTGGCAGGATTTTTTTTATTTGTCGGAGCCATACTTGGCAGAGTCGCCTGCGGATTTTTGTGTCCTTTTGGTCTGGTGCAGGATTTAATTTATAAAATTCCTTTTTTGGGCAAACGTAAAAATATGCCGGGACATAAAGGTCTTGTGTGGATAAAATACGCGGTGTTAGCAGTGCTTGTGATTATCCTTCCTATGTTTGCCGTAAATGCTTACGGTATTTCCGATCCGTGGTTCTGTAAGTATTTATGCCCCTCAGGAACTTTATTCGGCGGCATACCTTTAATTGCGGCCAATGAAGGTTTGCAGCAGGCCTTGGGAGGCCTGTTTATATGGAAGTTGTCGGTGTTGATTGTAATTTTGGTGTGGTCTTTATGGATATACAGACCGTTTTGCAAGTACTTATGTCCGCTTGGTGCAATTTACGGTTGGTTTAATCCCATTGCCTTATCCCGTTTCCGGATGGACAATGAGCGCTGTATTGCCTGCGGCAAATGTAAAAATGCCTGTCCCATGGATATACCGGTGTATGCAAAGCCGAATTCGGCAGAATGCATCAAATGCGGCAAGTGTTTAAAGGTTTGTCCGACGGACTGTATTCAGGTGGCGTTGACAACAAAAAGTCAAAAGAAAGAATCATAAACATGTCCTTTTCTTCATACATTTTAGAAAAGCCTGTGATGTTGTCAGTGAACAACAACGAAGGCGTCTGGAATGCGGAGGAAAGGATATGTTTTTTTATAAAAGAAAGACAAGTTTTGTTACATATTATATAAACGGAATTAAAGGCAGGAGTATCGGTGTGGTAAAGCAATGTCTAACACAGGACGGGTTGGACTTGTCCGTGGATTTGTTTGGTTTGGAAGATTGGAAAGGCATGCGTTGTCAGGTGAGTGTCGGGAGCGCAAAAGAACGGCAGCCGATTTTTGAGATGGATATATGCAATGGCAAAGGAAAATGCGAATATAACTTGCCTGTGGAAGTATTGCATAAAATAAGAGCATCAAAAATATTTTTTGCCTTGGGGAATGATTGCTACGGAATTGCGGATTTGTGTGAAATTTCGGAAATGATGGGGGCAAAATCGCAGGAGGGTCTGTTGGTTGCGGTGGAGAATGCCGAAACCGAGGAGGATATCATGGCAGAAGATATACACAGGGAGAATGACACAGAACCGGATATAATTGATGACTGTTTAGAGTTTCAGCCGGACAAATGGGAAGTTATCAAAAAGAAATACCCGATTCTTTATCCGTTCAAAGGACAGGGACCTTATGTGTCCATTAAACCGGTGGATTTGCAATTGCTGGATTCCAAATATCATCATTTAAGTAACAATACCTTTTTGATGCACAATTTTTATCAATATAAGCATTTGATTCTTGGTGAGTATACATGGGAGAAGGGGACCTTCTTTTATGTGGGCGTGCCCGGTGAATTTGTAAAAAAAGAGCAGAATACGGCTGCAATGTTTGGGTTTGAAGGATATGAATACTCCGGCGACAGGGGATATTATCTGTTCCGGGTTGAATTGTAAAGGGGGGGCAGGTGCAGAAAAACCTGCGTCAAAGACACAGGCTTTTATTGTAATTATGCAATTCCGCGTAGTTTGGCAGGTACATTTTTTTCTTTTAAAAAGGCAACAATGGATTTTAATTCTTCCGGGGTATACGGCGTTAGGGAAGCGGCCTGTAATATACGTTCTTCTTCGGCGAGGGCATATTGGAGAATGGAGCTGCTTTCGGTATAAGACTGCAAAAAGTAGGCTCTGCATCCCTGAATCCAATTTGCAATCGAAACAAAGTCTTCCATAGAGTGTAATTCTTTTACAACCGTGGTGCGGAACTCGTAGGGGATATTGTTCTGCATCAGTAATGCAACAGATGCTTCAATGGCTTTTATATCAAAGTGATGAAGTCCGGCAGAGCGGGCGTATCCCTCTCTGGAAGATTTTAAGTCCATGGCAACATAATCAATTAGGTTTTTCTCCATAAGGGTTTGCAGAATTTCGGGGCGGTAGCCGTTGGTGTCCAGCTTGACCAAGAGACCCTGTTCTTTGATGCGTGAAATGAAATCAATTAAGTCATTGTGCAGGGTGGGTTCGCCGCCCGTAATGCAGACTCCTTCCAACATTCCTCGTCTTTTGGATAAAAAAGACCAAAACTCATCCTCGGGAATGCAGGGTTGCGAAGAAGGATTCAAAACCAGGTCAGCGTTTTGGCAAAAAGGACAGCGGAAATTACAGTGGCCGCAAAATACCGTACAAGCCACATGCTCAGGATAGTCTAAGAGGGTTGTTTTGTTCAGTCCGTGTATATGCATGATTATCCTTCCTGTAAGACGTTTTTCTTTTATTATGAATTTTCCGGGAGAGAAAAGCAAGGCTTTGTTGCAGATAAAAGAAAAGAACGGAATTATCACCTTGCATAAAAGAAAATGCAGTATTGTCTTGTATGTGTGCCTAAAAAACAAATACTCAATTTGTGCAAAATGCCTATTTTATTGGAAAAATATGCATTTGACGTTCAAGTTATATGTTTTTTGTGCTATACTACCATTGGAATTCGTCTAAGGACGAAAATATATGTTAAAGAGGGGAAAGACATGGCAGATTTAAAGAAAGTAATGTTGGAAGAAATACGTAAAAGTTCTTTTATTCAGACTTCTTCCATTAGTGAAACAGAAGAGTATATTGATACGGGATTAGCAAAGACAGACGAAAATATCCAGGCGGCAGCATTGAATTATCTGGATGAAAAGGGGTATCGTCGTCGTGTGGATAATCTTGAATATGCAAAAAGAATGATTTTGGAATGCTCTGAGGGATATGATACGGTTATTATCAAGAGAAAGAGCGTTGTAGAACAGGATTTATTCGAAAAGGCCGGTGTGAACGAATTAAGGGATGCGTTAAACGTATGTATGTTGAACACCATGTCTGCAATGAATGCCAAGTTAGAGCGTATGGCTAACATGTCTTACGAATACCGCGTTGAGATTGTGGAACGCATCTATACGGAAGCGGACAGACCCAGAGGACATCTTACCGGTGATTTTGAAACCTTTGAGGAAACGCTTAACAGATACAGCCATGCGGGATGGCAGCTTGACAGAATTCAGCCGGAACCTCGCAATGGCAATTCGCCTGCAAGAAATCTTGTTATTTTCAAAAAAGAGAAAATGGTTTAGTTTGCAGGATTATAAAATATGATATATGATATAGCCGTAGGGATTTACCTGCGGCTATTCTTATATCATGGAGAAATGAAGATGGAACACGAAACATATATGCGTGAAGCAATCGTAGAGGCACGAAAAGCCTATGAATTGGGGGAAGTACCCATTGGTTGTGTAATTGTATATCAGGACAGGATTATCGGCAGAGGCTATAACCGTCGCAAAACCGACCAAAATACTTTATCCCATGCGGAGCTAAACGCTATTGCCATGGCGAGTAAAGAAATGGGAGACTGGCGCTTGGAGGAATGCACTTTGTATGTAACATTAGAACCTTGTCAAATGTGTGCCGGTGCTATTGTCCAAGCCAGGATTCCCAGAGTGGTACAAGCTTGTCGCAACGTCAAAGCCGGTTGCGGGGGTACCATTATTAATCTTTTGCAAATGCCGGCGTTTAATCATCAGGTAGAGATTGAAGATGGAGTACTGGAAGAGGAGTGCAGTCTGATGCTGAAGGAATTTTTCAGAGCACTGAGAATAAGGATTAAATCAGAGAAAGAGTCGTAAAAGTGCGAAAAATACAGAGTATTCATGCATTGACAAGCGGTCTGAAAATGAGTATACTGAGTAATGCCGTATCTGTCATATCGGTCGGCATTACTACAGCTGCCCCGGATAAGTGGCGCTTAAGCTTGGGTCTTGCGCGACGGAAATCCACGAACCGTGTCAGGTTGGGAACAAAGCAGCACTAAGAGGAACCTTCCGGGTGCCGCAAGGCAACCTGGGCCCAGCTAACTGTTCGGGTAACGTGTAGTGATGTCAACCGATATGATAAGTGCGGTTTTTTTATTTTAAATTGTGAAGAAATGCAACTTTTAGCCGGATTCATTTGTGTTATAGGAAGAAGGCTTTATTCTTTACAGTTGATATTCAATCAGTTATACTTGTAGTAAGTGAGGGGATGGATATGCAACAGAATTTTAACAATGAAGTTTTGTATTACACCTTTCCGGAGTTCGAGAAATACGAAGATATTGTGCATGCCTTTTCGTCCAGAGAGGGTGGTGTCAGCGGTGGATTTTATCGCACTATGAATCTGGGTATAAATACGGAAGATTCCATGGACAATGTTTTGGAGAATTATAAAATATTTTTCGAAACTTTGGATCTGGATTTGAATAAAATTGTATTAGGCCAGTTGAGCCATGAAGCAAATATTCGTAATGTAACGACAGATGATGCCGGTTGCGGTTTATTAAAACCTTTTACTTATGAAAGAATTGACGGGTTATTGACCAATGAACCGGGACTTGTTCTGACGGCAACTTTTGCGGATTGCGTGCCGGTGTACTTTTATGATCCCGTTAAAAAAGTGGTAGGCATGGCGCATTCGGGTTGGCGTGGTACCGTAAAAGAAATTGCCGGCAAAATGGTGGAGCGCATGGTATCCGATTATGGATGTGATGTAAAAGATATTGTAGCAGGAATCGGTCCGTCCATCGGCATGTGCTGTTTTGAGGTGGATGAGGATGTTTTTTATGATTTTACGGATTTAACCTATTTGGGCGACGGCTGGTATTACGAGAAAGAGAACGGACATTATGATATTGATTTATGGCGTGTCATCTGGTGTACTCTGACGAATCGGGGGATATTGCCGGAGAATATTACAATATCGGGAATATGTACCTGTTGCAATCGAAACGTATTGTTTTCGCATCGCGCCACTAAGGGACGACGAGGTACCATGGCAGGCGTGATATCCTTAAAAGATAAAAAGTAATTACGAAAGAAGCCATTTTGTGTGGCAAAGGGAGGGCGTATGATGCTCTATTGTGTAAAATGTGGGGATCCTATTGAAAAAAATGAATTGATATGCGATAAATGCGGATATCATTTTACGATTGTGGAAGGCAGTCCGGCGAAAGTTTATATGAATCAGGTGCCGGGGAAAGCCGGAGCACAACCGCAGAGAGGAATGGTGCAGGGAAGACCGGTACAAGCACAGGGCAGACCTATGCAACCGCAGAAACCGTTAGGTAATGAAAGATTTATGCCGCCTGATGAGAGGGCTAATATGCAGAAGCCAACAGCGCCCGGTCCGGTTGTGGCCGGCGTAGTGAATCCGGCACAGAACCGGGTCTCTCCTCATCCCATGCAAAAACAACCCGGAAGACCCGGTCAGCCGCCGGTGCGGCAGATGAAAAATGCAAAGCCCAAAAAGAAGAAAAAGGGCTGGTTAATTGCATTGGGTATCTCCGGTGGTGTGCTGGCAGCAGCGTGTCTTTGCATTGTTTTATTGTTTGGCGGTATTCTCATTGCGAGTGCCATGATGGGACCTACGGATGATATCGTTTTGAATAATTCCGATGGTAGTAATACCAATGCCGACACTACGACTGTGGTACATGATAATTCCGATACGGTGGCGATTGCGGATGATGAAGGTTATGTACTGGATAACATCCGAGAACCTTTTGTTACGTTGAAAGGTGACAATCAGGATACTGTCACCGTTATGATATATATGAATGGATCCAATTTGGAGAGTAATGCAGGTATGGCAACTGAGGATATCAGAGAAATTCTTCGTGCTACCCTGTCTGACAATGTGAATGTGGTAATTCAGACCGGAGGAACCAGAAAATGGAAAACCAAAGCCATTGATTCCGATCATTCCCAACGTTTTCTTGTAGAAGACGGGGCGCTGACATTGGTGGACGACAGTCTGGATCAGTTGGATGTTACGGACCCTCAGACTTTGGAAGATTTTATTGTATTTTGCGATACCCATTATCCTGCAGACCGTAATATGTTGATTATGTGGAATCACGGTGGCGGTGCGGTATTCGGTTTTGGTTATGATGAGCATGTGGATGATTACTATGCTACTTTGACGTTGGATGAGATGCAGACGGCAATCCGTAATTCAGGAGTTAAATTTGAAATGATTGGTTTCGATGCCTGCTTAATGGGTGGAATTGAAACTGCTTGTGCCTTTTATGATTCTGCAGATTATCTGATTGCATCGGAAGATTTTGAAGCCGGAACGGGCTGGGAATATCAGAACTGGCTGACGGTTTTGGGAACCAACTCATCCACTCCCATGGAGGATCTTGCTCAGATTATTATCGATGA
This sequence comes from Lachnospiraceae bacterium, assembly GCA_045590555.1. Lineage (GTDB taxonomy): Bacteria > Bacillota > Clostridia > Lachnospirales > Lachnospiraceae > UBA3766. The sequence continues at coordinate 28,694 of JAZNRC010000017.1, forward strand.
TTTTGTGGATGAATCTCAAGGCTCCCATTCGGAAGGTATTTTAGCACTGATTGATTTGCGATACACACGACTTTTATTTAAAGCATGGATTGATTTCGCATATTCGGCTCAGGCAGATTTACTCTCATGTAACTACAGTATGGAAATGGATCGTTCTGACAGGGCGTTTTTATGGATGCAGACACCGGCAGAGCGTTTCATGAGAGATCCTCTGGATGCGTTGTTCAATACCGGCGGTACTGACTATGTCATACAGGAATATAATTATGCGGTAGATTTGATGGCGTTGGCGGATACACTGAATACGGAAGAGGCTCAAGCATTAAAGTCTGCATTGGGAATGGCTTTGATTTACAGCAGTTCTACATCCGGAAATGCGGAAATGACGGGATTGTCTGTTACATTGCCTTATGACTCCCCGGATTTCTATGAAGAAATGAAAGAAGTATACACCAATTGCGGATTTGATTCAGAGTATATTGAGTTTTTAGGTAGTTTCGTTAATGCCGACGGTGAAAGCTTTGATTGGGGACAGTCAGACTGGACCGGTTGGGACGGTTACGAAGAAGACGATTATGACTGGTCAGATTGGGATCAGTGGGATGAATACCAGGAAGACGATTTCGGCTGGGATGAATATGAATACCAATGGGAAGACTGGAATTAAAAAAGTAATGTAATATGAAAAGCACCTCGTCAAGAGGTGCTTTTTTATCTTTTATCATCTGCAATATACTAAGTTATTCCAAAGGCAGATGTACCGTAAAAGTACTTCCTTTGCCGTATGTGCTTTTTACAAAAATACGGCCGCCCATAATTTCTACGATACGTTTGGTCAGAGGCAGTCCCAGGCCGTTTCCGGGTGTGGCATGAGAAGTATCGCCTTGATAAAATTTTTCAAAAATCTGTGACATGGTTTCTTCGGTCATTCCGGTGCCTGTATCTTCTATGGAAATGTGAATATGGTCAGTTGTTTTTTTACATTTAATATTCAAAAAACCGTCTTGTTTCGAAAATTTTATGGCATTGGATATTAGGTTTTTCCATACATGAGCAAGAATTTCAGAGTTCTGATAAATGGTGATTTCTTCTAAATCTAAATCCAAATTCAGGTTTTTGGCGGACCATTGTTCTTCAAAAAGAATCAGACAATTGCGCAGTTGCTCGTCCAGCGAGAAGTGGGTTTTGTCTGTTACAATGCCTTGATTTTCCAACTTGGTTAAAAGAAGTACGTTGGAGGACATGTTAGCCAGCTGCTCGGCTTCGTCCATAATGATTCTGGCAAATTCCTGCTCCTGTTCCGGGGTGAGATTTCCCTGATGCAATTGTCTGGCAAATCCGCGAATGGAGATGATGGGTGTTTTGAATTCGTGAGAGAAATTATGGATAAAATCGTTTCGAAACATTTCTGTACTTTTTAATTCGCTTGCCATGTTGTTGAAACCGTCTACCAGAGTTCCCAACTCACTGTTCTGATTAAAAGGATTCAGTACGTTATCTACTTGAATGTTAAAATTTCCGGCAGCAATTTCTTTGGTGGCTATTGTCAGCTCTTTTAGAGGTTTTAAAATATTTTTGTTTAATACAATAGAAAAAATGCCACTGGTAACGTAACTGATAGCCAGTGCAATCAGGGTGATTTTTACGGGACCCAAATCCCAGGTGGTTTTGAGATCCGTAATATAAATAATGGTGAGGAAGGTACCTGCCAAAAGACTGGATACACTCAATGCGAACAGCATAAGGAAGGTAAGTCTTGTGGAGATACTGCGAATAAAACGCTCCGGTATTAATTTTTTGATAAGTGCAGTCATAGGTTGCTCCAATCTGCCATGGTAAAATGGGTATCGTATATATTACATATCTTTGCGGACGGCTTTATATCCCAGTCCGCGGACTGTAATGATTTCGAAATCGGGATTGTCTTTAAAACGCTCACGCAAACGGTTAATATGTACATCTACGGTTCGTTCCTCACTTTGGGAATCTACATTCCAGAATTCTTCCATGAGTTGGTTACGTGTAAATGTTTTGTTGGGGAAGGAGAGTAATTTAAACAGAAGCTGGAACTCCTTCTTGGGCAAGGTCGTCTCTTCTTTTTGATAAAAGAAACTAAAAGAATCGTAGACCAAACGACTGTCACCGATAATGAGTTCTCTGTCGGCGGCGATTTGTGCGCGACGCAATAGTGCCTGTATGCGTAACAGCATTTCAAATTCATCTACGGGTTTGGTCATATAATCGTCCGTGCCGGTGAGAAAGCCTTTGTGAATGTCATTGGGGGAGTCTTTGGCCGTTACCATCAGGATGGGGATTTTGCTTCCGCTTTCCCGAAGTATCCGAGTGAATTCATAGCCGTCAATTTTAGGCATCATAATATCCAGAAGAATCAAATCAATGTGTTTTTTGTCCAACAGTTCTAAGGCTTCTTCGCCGTCCTTTGCCCAAATTGTCTGATAGCCGTTCTGGGTAAGTACTACTTCCATCAATCGGGCCGTGTTTCGGTTGTCTTCCGCAATTAAAATTGTAAACATGATAATAACCTTTCTAAACATTAATGTCAGAATGCTTTATAAATTAAAAGTAACTCTGAATTAAGAATAGCGGAAAGTGGGCAGAAATACAAGAAAGAATCGCAGATTTTAGTGTCATAAACAGTGAAAAAAAGAAAAGTATTTTTATATTAAAAGTTTATATTAAGTTTATATTTCGATGTTATGATGATACACGATATCATATACAATTTGGGAGATGTTAAAAAATTGAAAGCTTTTTTTCTGAAAATTTATTGCTGGATATGCAAGGTTGTTCTTGTGGTTGGAATGCGGATTGTGTTTCGTCCGAAGATACGTTACAGCAACAAGGCAGCCGTAAAAGAATATCGTAATAAGCCGGCAATTTTTATTGTAAATCATACAACTTTATATGATGGAATTGTAATGTTTTCCGTACTGAATAAATACAAAGCCAATATTTTAATTGCTAAGGACTGGTACGAGAAGAAATATATCAAAACGATTCTGGAAGGAAACCGTTGTATTCCATTGGATCGAAACGGATTGGATACCAACTGGCTTCGTGCCAGCGTAAAGGCGGTGAAGAAAGGGGAATCCATTTGCATTTTTCCGGAGGGGCATCGTTCCAAAATTGATACGTTGGATACTTTTAAATCGGGATTTACGTTGCTTTCTCAGATGACGGGCGCACCGATTATTCCGGTTTATTTATCGGGAGAGTACAGCAAGTTTATCGGTAAACGCAAGCAGATTCTATTCGGAGAGCCAATGACCATGATGCCTGCGGAGAACGGAATGGCAGCGGATTATTTAGAAGCCGAAAGTGAAAGATTCCGTCAGCATATGCTTGGTATGGAGAAGCAAAGCGAAAGAATTTTTGGTAAAAAACACATTGCGAAAGCAGAAGTGCAACATACATAAATAATACATAAAAACAGCAATAAGGCCATAAGAGGCACGGTAAACAGAAAGGAGAGCCGCCAAAGCGGCGAGTAGGAAAATGGACAGAGAGACAAGATGGCAGTATTTCCCCGGAAGGGTATCGGAAGAGGACAGAGAGAGATTGGCTTATATGCCAACCATCTGTGACTTATTGGAGAAGATGAAGAAGGACTACGGCGAGCTGGAAGCAGTCGGAAATGATGAAGTAAAATATACATACAACGAGCTTTACAGCCGTGTAGCAAGAAGAAGAGATTTTCTTTTTAATTTAGGATTATCGGAAGGTGCCAAAGTTGGTGTCATGTCACGTAACAGCGTGGATTCCATGGAGTGGTTCCTTGCAATTACATCTGCAGGTTACGTTATGATTATGCTTCCCGTGCAGTTAAATGAACAGGCTCTTGCAGGTTGCACCATGAAGTTTGGTATTGAAGCATTGTTTATTTCAGATGAATTTGCACCTCTGGCAGCAGGTTTGAATACCAAGGTATTCCCGATGAATTCCATCTCAGACAGTGAAGCTCCTATGGGCAAGAACATTGTAAAAGAAACCATTGCGGCAATTTATTTTACCGGCGGAACTACAGGTGCACCTAAGGGTGTTGTTACAAATCACGGTGCATTGATGCGTGGTGCGCAGAACGGATGTTGGAGAGATAACCGTGTATTCCAGCACAGATACATTGCTTTCCTTCCGTTGTCACACATCTATGGTTCGGTGGCAGGCTTTTTGACAGGTCTTTATACAGGTTCTTATATTTACGTAAATCCTGACATGAAGAAGTCTGTAGGCATGATTCCTTTTGTAAAACCTACCTGTCTGGTAGTAGTACCCGGTCTTGCGGAAATTATTTTAGGACTTGCAAGTGTGAAGGGTAAGGAATTTATCGGTAGTGTGGAAGAAATGCTGGTTGGTGCGGCTCCCGTACCTCCCCGTATGATGAAAGCATTCGAAGAAATGGGAATTAAGATTCTTGCAGGCTATGGTATGACAGAAGGTGCAAACCTTTCAAGTGCAAACTACAACGTAGATAAGAAGCCACACTCCATGGGTATGATTTATCCCGATCAGGAATACAAGATTGTAAACGGCGAACTTTGGTTAAAGGGCGATAATGTAATGGTTGGTTACTATAACGATCCTGAAGCAACTGCGGCAGTTTTGGAAGATGGTTGGTTAAAGACCGGTGACCTTGTGGAAGAAGATGAAGAAGGTTACATTACCATCGTTGGTCGTATCAAGAACTTAATTATTTTATCCAATGGTGAAAATATTTCTCCTGAAGAAATCGAAGAAGTTTACTACAAAGAAAACTTCGTAAAAGACTGTCTGATTAAAGAAGATACCATGAACGGTGAATCGGTTATTGCAATTGAAATCTTCCCTTACGGACCTGAAGTGGAAGGCTTGAGTCCTGAAGAAATTCAGAAGAAAGCAGAAGACGTGGTTGCTAAGGTAAATGCTACCATGCCTACCTTCAAGCGCGTGACCAAAGTTATGACAAGAAGCGAAGACTTTAAGCGTACCGGTGCAATGAAGATTGACCGTAAAGCACATATATAATAAAATATCCGGGGGATGCCTGAAACGGGCATTCCCTGTATATGGTTAAAAAGAAGTATCTTGAAAGCCGGAACGAAAGGCGCGGACAGTATTAAGAAAAGAGGACAAAAGAATGATTTTTGATAAGTTAATTGCAATTTTACAGAGAGTAAAACCCAACGTAGATATTTCTACGGTGACTATGGAATCCAGACTGATTACAGACCTTGGTATAGATTCATTGTCTATGATGCTTCTTGCAATTTCCGTAGAAGATGAATTTGGTATCGAGTTTGGTGATAATACTAATTTTACAACTGTTCAGGAGTTGTGTGATTATATTGAAAGCGTGCAGAAGTAGCGATAATATTCATGGCATAGAGGTGCATGAATTTGTAGTCGAAAATGCGCGAAAGATATGTTATGATAGAAATAATTACAAAGGGAGCTTTCGTAAGCTCCCTTTCTATGTGAGGACCTATCATGAAAAATGGATTGATTTTAGAAGGCGGCGGAATGCGCGGTATGTTTACTGCCGGAGTGTTGGATTGTTTTATGGAAGAGGGCATTGTATTTGACTATGTCATAGGCAGTTCTTCCGGTGTTTGCAATGCAATGAACTACGTGTCCGGTCAAATCGGACGTTCTAAGAATATGATGCTTTTACCCAAGAAAGAGAGTTATGCAGGTGTAAAAGAATTGCTTTTACACGGTTCTTTTTTGAATCTGAAAAAGCTGTTTCGCGTATTGCCTTATAATAAAAAAACATATTTTGATTTTGATACCTATTTTACCAGTTCGATTGAGAATGAATTTGTGGTATCCAATTGTCTGACCGGAAAAGCAGAATATTTAAGTGAAAAGAAGGATGAAGAGCGACTGGCAACCATTGCTACGGCTTCCTGTGCTCTGCCTCTGGTGGGACGCCCGGTAAAGACAGAAGAGACATGGTATATGGATGGCAGTATGACCGATCCGATACCGGTGCAGCATACCTTGGATAAAGGCTGTGACAGGATTGTACTTATATCCACTAAGGGTGAGGGAATGGATCCCAGCGATTTGAGTAAGTATAATTGGGCAATGCGTATTCTGTACGGAAAGAAAGTAAAACCTTTCCTTGCAGCAATGAAGAATCGTCTCAATCTGTATTACAATCAATGGGATTTGATATATGACTTGCAGAAGCAGGGGACGTTGTTTTTGATTCAGCCTCAGGGGGATGTGGCTATCAGTCATTTGGAAACGGATCCTAAATTATTGGAAAAAATGTATGACAGCGGATACGCATACGGACAGAGTATTTTAGCGGAAGTCAGAGCATTTTTGGAATGAAACGTCGAGAATAATACATAGAATAAAAAGAAGTACAAGCAGAAAGAGGACCGACATGGACGGTAAAAAAATATTAAATGTTGGTGTGGATATTGGCTCCACTACGGCCAAAATTATAATTACAGAGGGCGATAAGGTTTTATACAGAAAGTATGAAAGACATTATTCGCAGGTGCGCTCCAAAACTTTGGAGTTGTTAAAAGAATGCAAAGAGTATCTGGAAGATGCAGATGTTAAAATTGCCATCTCCGGTTCCGCAGGACTTGGTATGGCGGAGGCAGCAGGACTTACGTTTGTGCAGGAGGTTTATGCAACCTATGCCCTTGTTCAGCTAAAAGAGCCGGATACGGATGTGGTAATTGAATTGGGCGGTGAAGATGCCAAGATTATCTTTTTAAAAGGTGGCGTGGACGAGCGAATGAACGGAACCTGTGCCGGCGGTACGGGTGCGTTTATTGACCAGATGGCTACACTTTTGGATGTGACACCGGATGAATTGGATGAAATGAGTCTAAAGTGTCAAAAGGAGTATCCCATTGCATCCCGTTGCGGTGTGTTTGCCAAGACGGATATCCAGCCTTTGATTAATCAGGGGGTATCAAAGAACGATATTGCAGCAAGTATCTATTCTGCTGTGGTGAACCAGACCATTACCGGACTTGCCCAAGGACGTAAAATTGAAGGAAAAGTGATGTTCCTCGGTGGCCCGTTATTTTATAATCAGGGACTTCGCAAAAGTTTTAAGCAAACCCTGAAATTATCCGATGAGAATGCAATCTTTCCGGAATATGCATTGTATTCTGTATCCATGGGTGCTGCACTGTTTGCGTCCGGTGTGGAAAAGACTTTGTCTTATGAAGAATTACTTCGTGCGATTGAAGCTACGTTGTCTGAGCAGAGGCAAGTGGTAAGCATGCCTGCGTTGTTTGACAGCGAAGAGGAGTTAAAAGAATTTAATGAGCGTCACGCGGCAGAGACCGTAGTATACAAAGATGTAAATACATATTCCGGTAAAGCGTATCTTGGAATTGACTGTGGTTCCACCACAACCAAGCTCGCTTTGGTGAGTGAGGATAAGGAGCTTCTTTGGTCTTATTACAATTCCAATAAGGGAAATCCTGTAGATGTGGTAAAAGAACAGTTGGAAGTGGTCTCAGAACTCTGTGGTGACCGAATAACCATTGCCGGCAGTGCAGTAACAGGCTATGGTGAGCAGTTAATCCGTAACGCTTTTCACATCGATAAAGGTATCGTAGAGACCATGGCTCATTTCATGGCGGCAAAGCATTTCTGCGACGAAGTGGATTTTATTCTGGACATCGGTGGTCAGGATATAAAGTGTATTAAGATTAAAAACGACGCTGTGGACAGTATTATGCTTAACGAAGCCTGTTCTTCCGGTTGCGGTTCTTTTATTGAGACTTTTGCAAAGTCATTGGGCTATCAGACACCGGAATTTGCGCAGCTTGGTTTAAAAGGAGATGCACCGGTAGATTTGGGCTCCAGATGTACTGTTTTTATGAATTCTTCCATTAAGCAGGCACAGAAGGATGGTGTCAGCATTGAGAATATATCTGCAGGTATTTCGGTCAGCGTTATTAAGAATGCAATTTATAAGGTAATTCGTGCTAATTCTCCCAGAGAATTGGGCGACCACATTGTGGTGCAGGGCGGAACCTTTTTAAATGATGCAGTATTGCGTGCTTTTGAGAAGGAAATTGGTCATGCGGTAATCAGACCTGCCATTGCAGGAATTATGGGAGCTTATGGCGCTGCTCTTTATGCAAAGCAGAGTAATATCCAAAAGTCAACCACCATGCTGGGTGATGCATTAAAGCATTTTACACATACGTCTAAAGCGGTGCAGTGTCAGGGTTGTACCAATCACTGTTCTCTGACGGTGAACACCTTCTCTGACGGTGGTAAATATATTTCCGGTAACCGTTGCGAGCGTATGGGAAATAACAGCAAAAACATTACCCACGATATGAATATGTACGAATTCAAGCGCAATCGTCTGGCATCAATGAAGGAGTATCCGGACAGAAAAATAACCATCGGTTTGCCCTTACAGCTTGGTATGTATGATTTGGCACCGTTATGGTACGGCATTTTTACCGAGCTTGGTTTTAATGTGAAGTTTTCCGGTTTTTCCAGTCGTGACTTATATCTTCGCGGTCAGGACAGCATTCCTTCCGATACGGTTTGTTATCCTGCCAAATTAATGCATGGCCATATTCATAAATTAATAGATGAAAAAGTAGATGCAATTTTTGCTCCCTGTATGACTTATAACGTCAAAGAAGACGGGGGTGACAATCATTATAACTGCGCAGTGGTTGCTTACTATCCCGAACTTTTGAAAGACAATATGGATGAATTAAAAGAGGTTAAGTTTTTACAGCCTTTCCTTCATATCAAGGAGGAAAAAGAATTTGTCCGTGAATTAAAAATGTATATTCCGGAAGAATTCGGTAAGTTCGATACCAAAACCCTGCGTAAGGCCGTTCGTGCCGGCTGGGCATTGTATTATAAATTCCAAGAGGAAAATCATGCGGAAGCAGACCGCATTATCAGGAAGGCCCGTGAGGAAGGCAAGAAAATTATGGTTCTTGCCGGTCGTCCTTACCATATTGATCCGGAAATCGGACATGGGATTGATTTGCTGGCAGAGTCTTTGGGATTTGCGGTGGTTTCGGAGGATGGAATCAGTCACTTGACCACAATGCCCCGTGTAGCAGTTCTGAATCAGTGGACCTTCCATTCCAGAATGTATGCGGCAGCCAAGTATGTAACCCAGCAACCGGATATGGAATTAGTGCAGCTGGTATCCTTCGGTTGCGGTATTGATGCCATTACCACCGATGAAATGCGTAGTATTTTAGAGCGTAAAGGTAAAATCTATACTCAGATTAAAATTGATGAAATCAACAACTTAAGTGCGGTAAATATCCGCTTGAGAAGTTTGATGGGTGCTCTTGAAATGCGTGAAACGGAGAAATAAAAATGGAAACAATCAACAATGTAACAAACAATATAGAGCCCGGCATATCCGTGTGGACGGAAGAAGATGATAAAATCAGCCGGGTGGAGTTTACGGCAGAAATGAAGAAGGATTACAAAATTCTTCTTCCCACCATGTTGCCACGTCATATGAAAATGATTGCCTCCCTTCTTAAGGTTTACGGTTATGATGCGGAAATGCTGGAAAATACAGGACAAAAAGTAATTGATACGGGTTTGATGTACGTACATAACGATACTTGTTATCCCGCAACTCTCGTGGTAGGACAGTTTGTAGATGCATTAAACAGCGGTAAGTATGATTTGAATAAAACGGCTTTGCTTTTTACCCAGACAGGCGGCGGATGTCGCGCGTCTAACTATATTTCTCTGATGCGTAAAGCGCTAAAGAAGGCGGGCTATGGTCATGTTCCGGTTATCTCGTTAAACTTTGTAGGGCTTGAGAAGAATTCCGGTTTTAAGCTGACAATCCCCATGATTCTTCGTATGCTGTATGCCATTGTATACGGCGATGTGATTATGTGTATTTGCAATCAGGCTAAGGCGTATGAGGTGAATAAAGGCGACAGTGAGAAGCTGGCAGATGAATGGACTGCCAAATTGGTTACCCAACTTGCGGAAAAGAATATTTCTTATAAAAAGGTTAAGAAAACCATCCGACAGATGGTAAAAGAATTCGAAGCAATTCCTAAGACCGGTGAGAAGAAGGAAAAAGTAGGTATCGTAGGCGAAATTTATGTGAAATTTTCGCCGCTTGCAAACCGTTATCTGGAGGATTACCTTCTGCAGGAGGGAGCAGAGCCTACCATGGCAGGATTGGTGGATTTCGCCATGTTTTATGTGTATGGTCGAATGGAAGAGTACAAGATGTATCGCATCCATAAGAAGTCTGTTCATGCCTTCCGCATCGCCTATCGTCTGATGGAAGGTATTCAGAATGATATTATCAAAATTATCAAAGAAGAGAGTCATTTTGATCCGCCTACGGAATTTAAGAAGACTGTGGAATTGGCGCGGGAATATATTAGTCTTGGTGTTAAAATGGGAGAAGGATGGCTTCTGGTTGCCGAGATGGTGGAGCATATTCACCGCGGAACCAAGAGCATTGTATGTACCCAGCCTTTTGGTTGCCTTCCGAACCATATTGTGGGTAAAGGTGTGACTAAGGTGATTAAGGAGAAGAATCCCGACGTTAACATTGTGGCGATTGATTACGATGCCAGTGCCAGCGAGATTAATCAGCAGAATCGTTTGAAACTCCTGCTTGCGAATGCAGAGAATGGTAAGTTAAAGATATAGTAAAAGGGAGTGTTGCGAAAGGCAATACTCCCTTTTGATATAAAATATTCTATAATACTTCTTCAATAAAAATCGTTCGTTCCTTACCCAAATCAATAATTTTACTTTCGGTAATCGGTCTGTTAAAACGATTGTAATGTACTTTGACGATGGGACGTCCGCCCTCGTTCTTACGAATGTTGGCAACGATACCAACTTCGCCGGTTGATAAGCGAACCAAGGCACCAAGGGGATAGACGGGGATGGTGGTTGTAAAACATTTAACTACTTCGTAGTCAAAGAAAATTCCGCTCCCACCGTAAATTTCTTCTATAGCAACGTAGGGCTTGTCATTCTTGTAGGCAATATGAGCTGCGTAATGGGAACATACAGCTACAATGCGTGCAGATAAAGGAATTTCTTCTTCCTTTAACTTGCGGGGATAACCACTGCCGTTCCAGCGTTCGTGATGGCACTGGATGCATTCGGCTGCTTCTCTGTCAATGTTACTCTGCACAGCAAAGTGATAACCGTAGGTGGGATGTTCCATGTACAATGCCAGCTGCTGTCCGTCGAAATCCTCCTTTCCAATCAAGGTAGGCATTTCGCACAAACCGATATCACTTAGAAGGGCGCCGGTCATACATTTAAGAATCTGATCCAAGCTCATTCCCATTCTTGCGGCAACCAGACCGGAAAGAACGCATGTCATAATACTGTATTGATATAAGCCTTTGTTATCGGTGATTTTTTGCTGTAACAGGAATGATAAAATATCCTCGTTTGCCGACAGCTTCACAGCCAGTTTTTCGTTGCGACGCGCCAGGTCGCAAATTTCATCGCTTAAGTTGGCTTCGGGCTGGTTTGGACATAGGGCTCTTGAATAGTGAAGGAAATCCGATACAAAAGCTTCTGCAATTTTGTCCACCGGTGAAATGTATACGGTGTTTCTGTCTGCAATATGTACGGAGGGAATTCGCAGTTCCCTCATACGGGCAATATTTTTTAAACTTAAGGCGACACCGGCATTCATAAGACATTTGTCTGTATTCGGCATCATTACCGGTTTTTCAAGAATCATACCGGCTTTTACTTCTGATATAGATAAAAGCATTTGGTTTCCCTCCCAATTTATTCCCTCTCTGTATAAAGTATAAGAAATGGTAAAGAATTTTGCAACTATTCTTGTAGAAAAAAGTGTAATTATTTCTTTAGAGGCATTGTTTTTATTTTGCGACAGAGGGAGGCGAGGCAACGTTGCATTCTTGCTTGATTTTCTTCTGAAAAATAAAAGTGGGTTGCACCTTCCAGCATGGAAGTTTTAATCCGGGGATTTTCTTTTAAATAGTGATAAGAACGTAAGGATACCAACTCGTCTCGCTGGGATAAAAATACGCGACAAGGTATTTTTACTTTGTTAATACATTTTCTGGTCATGGCGATTTCGCGAAAAAGTTCTATGTAGCGGGGAATCCATCCTAAATAGAGCCATAGCCTTTTGTCCGGATGAATGCTGAAAGCATCCTTTTGTGCATGGGCTATGGTATTACCTGCAAGAATACAGTCCCAGATGATTTGTAAAGAGTTGCCGATACAAACCGGTCGTAAAAAGGGAACCAGAGGCGTATCAATTAAAAAAAGTGCTTTGATGCGGGGATTTTTCCCTGCGGCAGCCTGTAACGCAAACAGCGTTCCCATGGAATGGGCAATAATAATGATTTTAGAATAGCGTACGCTTAAGTAATTCAGCGTACGCTGCACCTGGCCTTTCCATCTTGACATGGAGGTGTGCGAAAAATCCCGTACTTCTTTGCCGTGGCCGTCCAGTAAAATATTATAGACAGACCATTCTTGGGGGATTTGCGTCAGCAAAGATGTGAATTGGTCGGGAGTGCCAAGAATGCCGTGAATGCATAGGACGACGGTGTCGCTGCCGGGAATTTCATTTATATATTCTTCGTGTGCCATACGTTTTTCTCCTTGTTTTTTTATATTATATCACATCATGTAATTGTGTAAAACTATTCCTGCACAAAGAGGTTGGGAGGGGTAAATTCGAATATAAAATTTGTAGAAACAAAAATAACGAAATTATTAAAAAAATATAAAATTTTTTTGATTAAAGAAAGGAAAAACCTTGCAAAACTGTTGACAGAAATGCTAGGTATTAGTATAATGAAAACGTATTATGTGTAGTTACATATGCGGACAACATTAATTATCAGAGAGGAGTTTATTGAAAAATGGACGCAAAAACAGCTAAAATTATTCTTTATGTTGCAAGTTTAATCGGTTTTGGTGCTATCGCACTTCTTATTATCGGTTTGGCATTCAAGGACCTTTTCCAGGATGAAGGTTACAAGCAGCACTTTAATCAGGTATTAATTTGTAACATTGGATACCTTTTAATTATCACAAGCCCTGTTTCTGTTGTATTCTTAGTATGGGGTCTTATTAAAGTATTCCAGGGCGATGATTCACCCTTACCTTTAATCGGTGGCTGGAACATTATTAAATAATTTAATAAAAACAAAGAAAGAGACGTTGAGAAATCAACGTCTCTTTTTATGTGCAGACACTATTTTTTGAAAAATACGGTAATGGTAGTTCCTTGACCGAGCTCGCTGTCTAATTGCAATTCCGCGTGCATTTGGTCAACAATATGTTTTACAATGGCAAGTCCCAGACCTGTGCCGCCGGTTTTCTTGGAACGACTTTTATCCACGCGATAAAAACGTTCAAAGATGCGTTCTTGATTATCCCGGGAAATGCCAATGCCGGTATCGCTCACCATAAGAATAATATGTTCTTCGTCTTCTTTTACATAAACATCAACTTTTCCGGAGGGTTCGTTATAGCGGATGGCATTGTCACATAAGTTATAAAGCAATTCCTCCAGCATTTGTTTGTTGCCTTTTACATTGGTGTGCTGTCCATGCAGCCGTAAAATGATATTGTGTTTTTCTGCATTCATTTGTAACATGGAAATGCAGTTATCCGCAACTTCATACAAATCTACCTCTTCAAAGGAGAATGATTGTTCTCCGGAATCTAACTCGGAAAGTCTCAGAATATCATTAATCAGAGTCAGCAGGCGTGTTGCGTTACGATGTATTTCCCTTGAAAAACGAATGGTATCCGCTTCGTTGGTCATGCCATTTTCAATTAATTCGGAATAGCCGGAAATCACGGTTAGAGGAGTTTTTAATTCATGAGATACATTGGCGGTAAATTCCTGACGGAGTTTTGCGCTTTTTAAAATGTCCTCATGCTGTCGGTTGATGGTTTCAATGAAAGGTTCCAATTCGTTATAGGTTTCGACCTCGTGCATACGGTCAATATCCTTGGCCATTTTTTCGATGGGTTTCATCAATGATTTAGTCAAAATCCTGGCAACAAGGGTGCATAAAAGAGTTAGGGACAAAGCAATCATGATAAGATACGGAATCGAAGAGGCGAAGACGCTGAAAATACTTCTGGCCTCTTTGGAAACGCGCAAAACGTTGCCGTTCTCCAACAAGACGGCATAGTAAAATGTATTTTGGGCAAGCGTATCCGATTTGCGGATTGCCATACCTTCGCCATTTGCATATGCGTCGGAAATTTCAGGACGTCGCGCATGATTGTCTAATTCGGTTGCGCTTACATCGCTGTCATAGATAACATTGCCGGTTTTGTCCATTAACGTAATGCGCAGATTGTCAAATTTAGCTTGCGAATCGGTTATGCTGTATTCCGTGAGGCTTTCTATATTGGCAATGATATGTGAGGCGGTTTTTAACTCCTCTAATACCTGTTGTTGAAATAATTCGTAAAAAATGACCAGTATAAAAGCCATGGTCAGTATCATGGAAAATATGGCAATGCCGATAAGCTGGATGTTAAGTTTCTTCTTCATGGAAATTTGCCATCCCTTCTAAAAGGTGTATAAAGAATATATGTGATTAATCTGCATTCATCATATATCCGACATTACGGATTGTTTTGATATATTTGCCTGCATCCTTCAGTTTATGGCGCAGATTCTTAATGTGCATGTCAATGGTGCGGGATTCGCCTTCGAAATCGGTTCCCCAGATGCGTTCCAGGATACGTTCGCGGTTAATCACAATACCAATGTTGGTGATAAAAAGTTTAAGTAGTTCGTATTCTTTGTATGTTAGTTCGCAGACTTCGCCGGCAACCGTTACAAGATGCTTTTCGTCGTCTAAAATAATGACGTCAAACCGATAGACTTTGTCCTTGGCATCGTCATTTTGTGAACGACGCAGCAGGGCTTTTACCCTTGAAATCAATTCCATCACGCCAAAGGGTTTGGTCATATAATCATCGGCACCTAAATCCAGGCCTTTTACTTTGTCAATTTCTGTAGTTTTGGCAGTGACCATGATAACGGGTAAAAACTTCGTACTTTTATTGGAGCGAAGTCTTTTTAATATATTTAGTCCGTCTTCATCGGGAAGCATAATGTCCAGAAGAATCAAATCGGGCAGAGTGTCATTCAGCGATTGATAAAAGTCCTTGGCACATCCAAATCCGCGGATATCAAAACCGGAATTTTTCAGGGCAAAGCTTTCGATTTCCAATATATTTTTATCATCTTCTACAATATATATGAGTGACATAAATGACATCTCCTTTTTGATATAACGTCTTAGCGCGGGAGGTAATATTTTTTCTTGTATGCATTAACTGCCGAAAGGAATTCGGTATTATCTTTTGATTTTAAGTTTAAAATATAATCGTGGGCATCAACATCTACATTTTCCTGAATAGCACAGATTGCGATGTTGGAGCAGTGGTCGGATACACGTTCATAATTGTTCATAACATCTGCAAGAATGAAGCCCATCTCAATGGTGCATTCACCGCGACGCAAGCGGATGATATGACGATCTTTCATTTCGTCGTTTAACTGGTCGATTACTTCTTCCAAAGGTTCTACGCTTCTTGCAACGGCCTCGTCCTGTTCTTCGAAAGAGTTTACGGCGGTTTCAAGAATTTCATTTACTGCACGGACAAACACTGCCAACTCATTCTCGGCACTGCTTGAAAAACGTAAGTTTTTATCGTGCATTTCCTTAGCGGAATGTGCAAGGTTTACCGCATGGTCACCAATACGTTCCAAGTCTCCTATACAGTGTAACAGAATTGAAAGCATGTGGCTATCTTTTTCGGAGAGACTTCGGCTGCTTAATTTGACAAGGTAACTGCCCAGCTCGTCTTCATAACGGTCAAGGAGGTCTTCTTTTTCCATGACTTCTTTTAAGATGTTTTCATCATATTGGTCAAAAAGACTCTGTGCAAGCAGGAGGGCTTCCTTGGCAGTGGATGCCATGTTTGCTGCAGCATTACGGCATTGTTCTACGGCAAGGCCGGGAGCTTCAAAGAAACGTTCGTCCAAAAGAGCGAAGCTTTTTTCTTCCTCGGTTGCGGGTTTTTCATCGTTGTCCCTAATGGTAAGGCATGCAAGCTTTTCAAGCCCCTTGGCAAAAGGAAGTAAAAGAAGAGTGGCAAACACATTGAAGCAGGAGTGAACCACTGCAATACCCATTTCGTTTGCGGCTGTTCCCATGAATCCAAAGTGGATGAGTGCGTGCAAAATATAAAATAAAGCAAGGAAGCTGAAAGTTCCTATTAAGTTGAAATACAAGTGTACCAATGCCGCACGGCGAGCGTTTTTGCTTGCCCCGATGGATGATAAAATTGCCGTAATACAGGTACCGATATTCTGACCCATGATAATGGGAATTGCCACAGCGTAGCTTACGGCACCTGTGGAGCACAATGCCTGTAAAATACCTACGGATGCGGAAGAACTTTGAATGACTGCCGTTAACAGCATGCCTGCAAATACACCGAAGAAGGGATTTTCAAACATTAACAAAAATTCCGCAAATTCGGGAACGTCAGCCAAAGGTTTTACGGTATCGCTCATAGTGTTCATACCGAACATGAGCACGGCAAAGCCAACTAAAATATTACCGATATCTTTGTACTTCTCTTTTTTTGCAGTCATAAGCAGAAAAATACCGATGATTGCCAAGATGGGTGAAAAGTGTTGCGGTTTTAGCATCTGAATAAAAAAGTTACCACTTTCTAAACCGACTAAACTTAAAATCCAGGAAGTTACCGTTGTACCGATATTGGCACCCATGATGACGCCGACGGCCTGTCTCAGCTTCATAATTCCTGCGTTAACAAAACCCACAACCATAACAGTGGTGGCTGAAGAAGATTGGATGACTGCTGTTACCAGCATACCTAAGAAAACACCTTTTATAGGGTTGGATGTTAATTTTTCCAGAATGCGTTCCATTCGTCCGCCGGAAGCCTTGGTTAGTCCGTCCCCAAGTACCTGCATACCGAATAAAAACATGGCAAGTCCGCCAATCAGTCCTAAAATGTCAAAAAAATCCATAATGTCCTCCGTAAAATATGTTTGTATTTTTATTTTTTGTCAAAAAATTTTATCCATGCAAAAGGAAATGCACAAAAGGCAAATTTTCATTTTCAATCCCATCATAAAACCCGTATGTAAAGTTTGCTTCATACGATTGTAAATTCTGTGTAAATTTTGCACCCCTTTTATTTTAGTGGACTGTTGGCAAAGATGCGGATAAGAAAAAGGAAGAAAGAAAGCCGTAAAATGCTGTTTTTGGCATTGACAAAACCTGATTTTATGCCTAAAATCGTTTGTATAGTGAAAAAACGTTGATGAGGAATAGTAGATATCAGTACGTTTTCAGAGAAGGAATCCGACAGGTGGTTTGGTGTCCTGTCAGGCTGCGAGATTCCGACGTCCCCTTTTATCAAACCCGCCTCGGAGTTCCTGCTAATCACAGGCGTAGCACCGGCGTTAACGGTAGGATGAGTGAATGCGTAAGCATTAATTAGGGTGGTATCGCCGAGCTTTTCGGTCCCTTGTGGATTGAAGGGCTTTTTTTTATACATTTTTATAAAAGGAGAGAGAAATCATGGCAGAAGACAAGAAATTAGTAGAAGCCATCACATCCATGGACGTGGATTTCGCCCAGTGGTATACGGATGTGGTAAAAAAAGCAGAATTAATCGATTACACCAGCGTAAAAGGCTGTATGGTAATCAAGCCCGCAGGTTATGCAATCTGGGAATTGATTCAGAGCCAGTTGGATGCACGTTTTAAGGAGACGGGAGTAGAGAATGTATACTTGCCTATGTTCATTCCCGAGAGCCTTTTACAGAAGGAAAAGGATCACGTAGAAGGTTTTGCTCCCGAAGTTGCATGGGTAACCCACGGCGGTTTGGAACCCTTACAGGAGAGAATGTGCGTACGTCCCACATCAGAAACTTTGTTCTGCGATTTCTACGCAAACGAAGTACATTCTTACCGTGATTTACCGAAGGTATATAATCAGTGGTGCAGCGTTGTACGTTGGGAAAAGACCACAAGACCTTTCTTAAGAAGCCGTGAATTCTTATGGCAGGAAGGCCATACTGCACACGCAACCGCAGAAGAAGCAGAAGCACGTACAATCCAGATGTTGAATGTATACGCAGACTTCCTTGAGAATGTTTTAGCAATCCCTGTTGTAAAAGGACAGAAGACCGATAAAGAAAAATTTGCCGGAGCAATTGCAACTTACACCATCGAAGCATTGATGCATGACGGTAAGGCGTTGCAGTCAGGTACCAGCCATAACTTCGGCGACGGTTTTGCGAAAGCATTCGGCATCCAGTATACATCAAAAGAAAATAAACTCGAGTACGTACACCAGACTTCATGGGGTATGACCACAAGATTAATCGGTGCCATCATCATGGTACACGGTGACAATTCCGGTCTTGTGTTACCGCCCAAAGTAGCACCCGTACAGGGTGCAAACATTCCTATCCAGCAGAAGAAGGAAGGCGTACTTGACAAGGCTTACGAATTAAAAGAACGCTTAAAAGGCTTCCGTGTCAAAGTAGATGATACCGACAAGTCTCCCGGCTGGAAGTTCTCTGAGCAGGAAATGCGCGGTATTCCCGTACGTATTGAAATCGGTCCCCGTGACATCGAAGCAAACAAGGCTGTTCTTGCCCGTCGTGATACAGGCGAAAAGATTGAAATTAACTTGGATGATTTAGAGACAGAGGTAGCGAACCTCCTTGACAAGATTCAGGTGGAAATGCTTGAAAGAGCCCGTGAACATCGCGAAGAACATACCTATACTGCTACGGATTATGCAGAATTCCTCGATATTTTAGAGAATAAGCCCGGATTTGTTAAGGCTATGTGGTGTGGTGACAGAGCTTGTGAAGATAAGGTAAAAGAAGATGCTGCGGCAACCAGCCGTTGTATGCCTTTCGAACAGGAAAAATTGTCAGATAAGTGTATTTGTTGTGGAAAACCTGCTTCAAAAATGGTATATTGGGGTAAGGCGTACTAAAATGATTTTGACATAAATCAAAACGGTACAGAGATTAAACATTTTAATTTTATATTATTTTATAAAAAAGAAAGAAGGACGAAAAAATGAACGTATTGGTTATTAACTGCGGTAGTTCATCATTGAAGTACCAGCTTATCAACAGCGACACAGAAGCAGTACTTGCAAAGGGTCTTTGTGAAAGAATCGGTGCACCCGGTTCCGTATTAAAGCATCAGCCTACAGGCGGTGACAAGGTAGCGATTGAGAATCCCATGCCTACACATACCACTGCAATCCAGATGGTTATTGACGCGTTGACAGATGCGAACCACGGCGTTGTAAAATCATTGGACGAAATCGACGCTGTAGGTCACAGAATCGTACACGGTGGCGAAAAGTTTGCAAGCTC
This sequence comes from Lachnospiraceae bacterium, assembly GCA_045590555.1. GTDB lineage: Bacteria > Bacillota > Clostridia > Lachnospirales > Lachnospiraceae > UBA3766. The sequence goes on from JAZNRC010000017.1 coordinate 48,134, forward strand.
TGTAGTAATTAATGATGAAGTTATGAAGGCAATTGAAGAATGTAACGACCTTGCACCTCTTCATAATCCTGCAAACTTAATCGGTATTAATGCATGTAAGGAAATTATGCCTAACGTACCTATGGTTGGTGTATTTGATACCGCTTTCCATCAGACAATGCCTGAGAAAGCATACCTTTACGGACTTCCTCATAAATATTATGAAGATTACAAAGTACGTCGTTATGGCTTCCACGGAACCAGCCATGATTTCGTATCAGCCCGCGCTGCAGAAATCCTTGGCAAGAAGCGTGAAGATGTTAAAATTATCGTTTGCCACTTAGGAAACGGCGCAAGTATTTCAGCTGTTGACCATGGCAAGTGTGTAGATACCAGTATGGGTCTTACTCCCCTGGAAGGTCTTATCATGGGAACACGTTCCGGTGATATGGACCCTGCAATCGTAGAATTCCTTGGTAAGAAATTAGGCAAGTCTTTGGAAGAAGTTACTAAGATTTTGAATAAGGAATCAGGCGTTTACGGTTTGTCAGGTGGCGTATCCAGTGACTTCCGTGATTTGTCTGCTGCAATGGACGAAGGCAACTTGCTTGCAAAGGCTGCTCTTGAAACATACTGCTACAGAGTAGCGAAATACATCGGTTCTTATGTAGCTGCTATGAACGGCGTTGATATCATCGCTTTTACAGCAGGTATCGGTGAAAACGACGCTCGTGTACGTGGTATGGTTGGACAGTATTTTGAATACTTGGGAACATCTGTGGATCCTGAGAAGAACAAGGTTCGCGGCGAAGAAGCAATCATCTCTAACGAGGGTGACAAGGTAACCGTTATGGTAGTGCCTACCAACGAAGAACTTGCAATTGCACGTGAAACAGTGAAGTTAGTTTAATTTAAGAAGTGGACGCGGTGTGATAATTATCACACCGCTGTTTTTTATTAAATGAAAGTGTTAATTGGTGTGGTTTATAAGAGAGGAAAACTTGAATTTATGCATGAGCCATTATGAATTTCTTCGTAATGGCTATTTTTGTTTATAGAAAACCACGCATTGCGTTATTTGTAATCATATGATATCCTATATAAAAATGATATGAGGGAGTATAGGTATGGATACTCAAAATAAAATAAAAGAACTTCGAAATCAAATAGGATTAAATAGGAAAGACTTTTCTGCATACATTGGGATTCCGCTTCGGACTATTGAGGATTGGGAAGCAGGGCGGAGAACGCCGCCGGAATATATTCCAAGATTAATTTCCTACCAATTAAAATATGAGGAGTTAAGAAAGAAGATGGAGGTGGGATTAAATGAATAATAGAGTTATTACGGTGCAGAATATTCCGATTACAATATCTAATGCAGATAAAGATGATTATATTTGTATTACTGATATGGCGGCGGCAAAGTCAGAAAATTCAAGAGCTGCTGATGTGGTACGAAATTGGTTAAGAACAAGAACTACATTAGAATTTTTATCTACGTGGGAAGAAATATATAATCCGGATTTTAAAGTGTTCGAATCTGAACACTTTAAAAAACAGGCAGGACTTTTAACATTTACACCAAGTGTATCTGAATGGATTGACCAAACAGGTGCGATAGGTCTGTTTGTTAAAAAAGGTCGCTATGGCGGAACTTTTGCTCATAAAGATATTGCGTTTGAATTTGCCTCGGCTATAAGTCCGGTATTTAAATTATATCTGATTAAAGAATTTCAGCGTTTAAAAGAAGCAGAGAATGATAGGCAAAAAATTGAGTGGAATGCCAAAAGATTTCTTAGTAAAAATAATTACTTAATCCAAACGGATGCTGTAAAGAATTATATCATACCAAAATGTGATTACAGGAACGACCTAAAGTGGCTTACATATGCTGAAGAGGCTGATTTGTTGAATGTTGCATTATTTGGTTTTACAGCAAAAGCATGGCGAGAGGCTAATCCGGAATTTGCTGGAATAAGTAATGTAAGAGACTATGCAACAATCAATGAACTTACGGTTCTCTCTAATTTAGAAACACACAATGCTCAAATGATACGAGAAGGGAAGGATAAGGAAGAACGATTTGTAATCTTAAAAGAGATTGCATCATATCAAATGAGTATATTATCTGAAGCAGGAAAAATTATGACTTTAGAAGAAAAGGATAAATGAGATAACGAAATAAAGCAGACAAAAGTTCAATAATTATCACACCGCTGTTTTTTATTAAATGAAAGTGTTAATTGGTGTGGTTTATAAGAGAGGAAAACTTGAATTTTAAGAAGTGTATAGATAGAAAAGACTGTAGCCGGCTGGAGAAATCCAGTCGGTTTTCTTAACTATAATAGATGTGCTATAAGTTATAGAAAAATAATAGAAAAATAATTTTATTAAAAAGTGTAAGATTTTGATTTAGAAGTTGTCTATATAAGTGAAAGGGATAAAAGAAAAGGAGAGTTGAGAGTGAACGATAAGGACATTATTCAGTTGTATATTAATAGAGACCAGCGAGCATTATCTGCAACTGCAAAGAAGTATGGGAAATACTGCACTTCTATTGCAAAAAATATCCTAGGTAATAATGAAGATGCAAAAGAATGTGTCAATGATACATATTTAAGTACATGGAACTCTATACCACCAACCATACCAACAATACTATCTGCGTTCCTTGGGAAAATCACAAGAAATTTAGCTTTCAATAAGTATAAGCATAATCATGTGATGAAACGCGGAAGCGGAGAAATTGCAGTTGTTCTTGACGAACTTGCAGAGTGTGTATCTGGCTTGGCTGATGTAGAGCAAGAAATTGACAGACGAGAACTTGTCGCAACCATTAATTCTTTTCTGGAAACCTTGCCACCAAAAAAGAGAAACATATTCATCTGTAGATATTGGTATTCTGACAACATTTCATCAATTGCAAGGCGGTATGAAATGACTGAAAGTAATGTATCGGTTATATTAAACCGATTACGCTCTAAACTTAAAGAATACTTATCGGAAAGGGGTTATGTATTATGAAAAAAGAAGATTTGTTTGATACTCTTGGTGACATTAACAATCAATATATTAAGGAGGCTCATATGAAGAACAAGAGAAAAAATAATTATGCATGGGTTAAGTGGGGAGCAATCGCAGCATGCTTTGCCTTATTGGTTTTATGTATTCCTATTGTAACCCATTTAACACCCGTAGAGGATGACAATATGCCAACCGTTGAGGCATTACCAATCGAAAACAATAATAAAATTGAAAATTTGCAGAACAACAAAGAAGAATCTTCAAGCACTCAGGAAAGTGAAATTGCAGAAGACGAAGGTACACAAGAGACAGAAGCACCAGACGAAACAGTGACCGAGAATATTGCTACAGAAGATCCAGAGACTACTGTTCAAGATGTTCCTGCTGACAGCAATGGAGAATATAACGAAGAAGTAAGTAGCAGTGATTTGACCATAGATACCTCAGAGTTTTTTGGTGGTTCCTATACAGATGCTAACGGAAAATTTGTAATCGTTCTTACTGAGGATACTCCAGCAAACAGAGCAGCTATTTGTAGAGAACTTGGTAGAAGCGAAAGCAATACTTCATTTGTAAAAGGAACTTATACACTTGCATATCTCACAGAATTACAGACCAAAATTACAAATGCTATGGTAAATAAGGAAATTCCATTTGTTGTATCATCTGGTGTATATGAAATGACAAACAATATTGTTGTTGGAGTAACAACAAATGATGAAACAGAGTTAGCAAAATTATATGCTCTTGATACCATTGGCGGTGCAATAAAAGTAGAGTATAGTACTGGTGCTGGAACTGAAGAATTATTACTTCCTAAAGCTGAATAATAAATAGTAACAATTATGAGTGCTCGGATAATATAGGCATATCTTTCACGTGCGAAACTTTCAGTTTCCCGCAGAGATAATTACATAAAAAGATACCCAATTTTACAATAAAATGTCGGGTATCTTTTTTATGTTCTCCCTCTCAAACATTTTTCTACACAACTCATAACTCCCCTCCCCACAAACATATATTGTAACAACCAATAAACAAAAATCACGGAGACAATATATGGAAAAAGGTACGATGTTAAAAGTGACCCTTGTTATGATTGCTGCAATGGCCATTGCACTACTGATTAGGGGAATTGTTTTGCATAGTAAAGGAGCACAAAATACGCAGGTTGATATAGAGGATATGCCTTTTGCGGAGACGGAGCTGGAAGAAAAACCTTACAGCGGATGTATTGTGGTTGTGGATGCCGGACACGGCGGGAATGACCCGGGGAAAGTGGGTGCGAACGGAACTTTGGAGAAAGATATCAATCTGGAAATTGCCATGCTTTTAAGAGAGGTGTTGGAAGATGAGGGGATGACTGTTGTCATGACCAGACAGAGTGATATGGGGCTTTATGATGAAAACAGCAGTAATAAAAAAATGCAGGATTTGCGCGGAAGACTTGCCATGATTGAAGAGTGTAAGCCGGATTTGGTGATAAGTATTCATCAGAATAGTTTCACGGATGCATCGGTTTGCGGTCCGCAGGTTTTTTATTGTGAAGGAAGTGAAAACGGCGAGCAGGCGGCTAAACTTATGCAGGATGCTTTAAATGCGGAGCTGGGAATTGCCCGCCCCAGAGTGCAGAAAGCAAATGACAATTATTACCTCCTGACAAAGTGTTCAGCAGTTATGATTATTGCAGAGTGTGGTTTTCTCTCCAATCCGGAAGAAGAGGCATTGTTAAAGGATGATGATTATCAGGAAAGGATTGTGGAAGCGTTAAGAAAGGGAATCTGTGAGTATCTGGATGGTGTAAAAGGTATGCCCCAAAATGATGAAGGCACTTTGTATGAAGGCGATGATGTACGAACACCGGAAGAACCTGTCATATAAATTCCCTTGGTATTCTGCGGAAAATGTGTTATGATATGCTTGAGTGAGTATCGGTATGCGAGATCTTGCCGTGTAAAAGATTAATATACGGTAAAAGAGCACATTCCGAATGCAGAGCCATAAGCAGGAGGCGGGTATGCAAACCCTTGTCATCACACAGGATGAAAACAGAATAGATGAACAGGCGATTATGCAGGCCGGTGAAATCATACGAAACGGTGGGCTGGTGGCTTTTCCCACGGAGACGGTATATGGTCTGGGCGGAGACGGGCTCAATCCGGATTCTTCCTGCAAGATTTATGCGGCAAAGGGACGTCCTTCCGACAACCCTTTAATTATACACATTTACCGCATGGAAGATTTGGAAGTTCTGGTAAAAGAAATTCCTGAAAGTGCTCGGAAATTGGCAGAGGCTTTTTGGCCCGGCCCTTTGACCATGATTTTACCCAAGGCGGATGTTGTGCCGAAGGAGACAACAGGCGGACTGGATACGGTGGCAGTCAGAATGCCGTCCCACAAGGTTGCGTTAGCTTTTATTAAAGCCGCAGGCGGTTTTGTGGCAGCACCCAGTGCGAATTTAAGCGGCAAGCCAAGTCCTACCCTTGCCAAATATGTTTTGGAAGATATGGACGGACGTATTGATATGATTATCGATGGCGGAGACATTGCCATTGGTTTGGAGTCTACCATTGTGGATTTGACGGGCGACGTACCAATGATTTTGCGTCCGGGATATATTACACTGGATATGTTAAAAGATGTGCTGGGTGAAGTGACAATGGACCCTACACTTATGGATGGCGACTGTAAGGAAAGACCCAAGGCACCGGGTATGCGGTATCGCCATTACGCACCCAAAGGGGACATGCTGATTATAGAGGGCAAGCCTGAAAAGGTAGTGGAAGAAATTAATACTTTGGTAAAAGAAAGTCGTCAAAAAGGCTATAAAACCGGAGTGATTGCCACTGCGGAGAATGCAGAGAAGTATTGTGCGGATGTGCTAAAAGTGGTTGGAAACCGTGGCGATGATACTGCTATCGCGGCATCTTTGTATCGCATTTTAAGAGAATTCGATGATGAAGAAGTGGATGCAATCTATTCGGAGAGTTTTGCTGCGGACGGTATCGGACAGGCTATTATGAATCGATTATTAAAGGCCGCAGGCCATAAATATATTAAAATTCAGGAGGAAGTATAAATGAATATTTCATTAGGATGTGACCACGGCGGTTACGATTTAAAAGAGGCAGTAAAGAAGCATTTGGAAGCACAGGGACATACCTGTAAGGACTTTGGATGCTACGACAAAAGTTCCTGCGATTATCCCAATCACGGAAGACCGGCCGCAGAAGCAGTAGCAAACGGTGAGTGTGAAAAGGG
>JAZNRC010000018.1:0-19559 GCA_045590555.1 Lachnospiraceae bacterium
AATCCGGCTTTTACAAGGAAATCCTTAACAAGGATTCGCATTCTGGTCTCATCATCTACCACAAGAATTTTTAACTTGTCCATTTCGTCCTCCTTTTACATCGGGAACACTGCCCCTATGTAGCATCTAAATAACAGACTAGCAGACAACTATGTTAAAATTGTGAATTCCGCAATTTACACCGCAAATATTCAGTACCTATACGCATTTTACAACGCTTACGGTTCTTCCGACGCCATAGGCTGTCTCTCTATCCCGTACTCATTCTCATAATAAACAATACGATTCTCGCGCTCGCGAAGTTCCTGCTCCCACTCCGCATACTTGTTGATGATTGCATTCTCGTAATTAAGGATATTGGGATTCTTTCCGGTGGTTGCAATGAAGAACATGGCAATCACCATAAGTGCAAGAACAACGTTCACAATAATGGAAGTTTTCAACTTCTTGGCATCATCGTTCTTTTTCTTCACCATAAACTGCTGGCGTTTCTGGATGGCCTCCTGCTCACGTCTCGTGGTCAAATCAAAAGTCGTGTACAAAGGAATGGGCACAACTTCGCCGGGTGTATTGGGATTGTTATCAAGGATTTTCTTGACTTTTAGCATGAATTCCAAACCCACCGGCGTCTGAAACGACCGCTTCTCAATGCTTTTATTATACAGTTTGTAGAGAAGCTCAATGTCAGCCTGACCGATTTTAGGCTCAAGCTTCTCAATTTTTTCCAACTCCTCCTGAGCCATCAACACATCCTGTGTGTTACTAAAGAGGTAATCCTTTACCTGATTCTCACGATTCATAATTCATCTCTGCTTTCTTACATCTTCTATATGCCAGCCAATACGGTAAAACACATAATAATCCAAACATAATTGCTACAATAACGGTCATTGCCAGGATAATGAGCACGCCCTTGAAATGAGCTCCGATCAGCCCCATAATCAAGGATAAAACCACCACTCCGATATACGTACCAATCGCGACCTTCAACTCCACCGGTGCAATTTGAGATTTTTTAATGGCAACCACCAAACACCATGGCAAAAGGAGCACCAACGCTATGATAAACAGGATTAGACAATATATTATGCCGGCGACTACGCCAATGACACCATTTCCGCCTACAACCATCAAATTGACCAACCACGTAGCGTCCGCCCCATCAATATATACATCATCCGCATATTCAATGGGATTTATCACAGTTCTGATTTCACTGCCATAACCCAACACCGATAGAACCAATAACAACGCAATTATAAGCATGGTTACCATGCGTATAATCTGTCCCCTGCTCATATGAATTCCTCACCTTCGTCCTTTTACACACAAATAAATTAAAAAGCCCCTCAGAACCAAACGTTCCTGAAGGACTTATTTGTCTCTTATAACGTAAAAACGAACACTTTGGACGGGTGTTCGTTTTCTCGTTAAGTTATGGAGTAGACGGGAGTCGAACCCGTGTCCAAAGACTTATTCCCTGTCCTTCTACTATCATAGATGGTTTTTTAGGATTCCCTCCGATGGACGGGAGCCATCACCCTTCCACCATCGGTAGCTTCATATTACGCCCTGGCACTCAAAGCTTTGTGACAGTCGTTTCCTGCAAGGATGATGCCCTTACCCCCGCATGCAGGTGTACGGGGAAGGACAAGCTGCATTTAGGCAGCTACTGCTAATCTATTGTCAGCGTTTAATTTTAGGTTTGTGATTTGACGCATCACCTGCGGATAGCTTCTCCAGCTGCAAAACCCCTGTCGAAACCATGACTACCCCTTGTTTCGAAAGTTATTGCTTTCTACTTATATTCTATGCGATATATGCCGTTTTCGTCAAGAACTTCTGATTACAGGTTCTTTACTTTGAAATCCCTTTCGCTTTCGCGACGTTGGTCCTTTTTGGCAATATCATCTCGCTTATCATAGAGCTTCTTACCTTTAGCAAGCCCTATTTCAATTTTAGCCCTGCCGGAAGTAAAATATACCTGCAACGGCACCAAAGTATAGCCTTTTTCTTTGATTTTACCAAGAAGCTTCATAATCTCTCTTTTATGAAGAAGAAGCTTCTTCGCGCGCAATGGGTCCTTATTGAATATATTACCCTTCTCGTAGGGACTTATGTGCATACCGTAGATAAACATCTCTCCATTTCCAATCCTAATAAAAGACTCCTTAATGCTGCACTTCCCCTGGCGAAGAGATTTCACCTCCGTACCGTGAAGCACAAGCCCAGCTTCGTATTTCTCCTCGATAAAATAATCGTGGTATGCTTTTTTATTATTGGCAATTAACTTCATTCCTTCGTTTGCCATCTTTTACTCTCCTTATTGGCCCTACGGCCTTCAACTACTATTTCGGCATTTCTGCCGTAAAACTTAGTCCTCTTCCTCATCTTCATATAAAAGAAAATCAATGGTTCTAAGCACTTCATCCGTGGAATTCACAAGAACTTTCACCGGTTCGCCAAGGCGATAAACCTTGCCGGAGTGGGTTCCTTTTAATTCCATATTCTTTTCATCATATGCATAAAAGTCATCGGTCAGAAGGGAGGTGCGAATCATTCCTTCCACCGTATTGGGAAGTTCCACGTAGATACCCCAGGAAGTAATGCCTGAGATAATGCCCTCGAACACCTCTCCGATACGCTCTGCCATATACTGAACTTTCTTTAACTTATTTGTCTCGCGCTCTGCCTCGGCAGCACGGCGTTCCGTCTTGGAACTTTGGCTTGTAACCTTAGGTAAAATCCCGTTATAATGCTCTATTTTATCACTGTTTAGTCTTCCGCGCAATTCATCCTTGATAATACGGTGAATCTGCAAATCCGGATATCGACGGATTGGCGAAGTAAAATGACAGTACTGCTGACATGCCAACCCAAAATGTCCTGTACAAAGCACGGAATACTGGGCCTGCTTCATACTGCGGAGAGCTAGTCTTGAAATCAAAGCCTCCTCCGGCGTATCCTGAATTTTGGCCAAAAGCTTCTGCACTTCCTTAGGATGGATTTCATCTCTGTATGACTTAAAATAATAGCCGAAGTTACGAATCAGAATCTGTAATTTCTCGATTTTATCCGCATCGGGCACATCATGGACACGATACACAAAAGGCAACTCCTGCCAGTAAAAATGCCCAGCCACGGTTTCATTTGCTGCCAGCATAAAATCTTCGATGATTTTGGTCGCAATATTGCGGTCATAAGGCTTGATATCAATGACTTTGCCTTTTTCATCTACAATAATCTTACTTTCCGGCAGGTCAAAATCAATGGAACCTCGTTTTCTTCGCTTTTCACGTAAAATCCTCGCCAGTTCCTTCATCTGTTCAAACATAGGAACCAAATCAGCGTACTTTTCTTTTTCTTCCGCATCGTTCTGCTCCAGAATCTTAGCTACGGATGTATAAGTCATTCTGCGGTTTACTTTTATAACTGACTCTGCAAGTCTGTGAGCAACAATATCCCCGGTAGAATCAATCTGCATAATGCAGCTTAATGCAAGGCGGTCTACGCCCTCATTTAATGAGCAGATACCGTTGCATAATCTGTGGGGAAGCATAGGAATTACACGGTCTGCCAGATACACGCTGGTGCCTCTCTTTAAAGCTTCGCGGTCCAAGGCAGAGTTTTCCTGCACGTAATTGGTTACATCCGCAATATGCACGCCTAATTCGTATATGTCGCCGTTTTTCGAGATGCTTACCGCATCATCCAAGTCCTTGGCATCCTCGCCGTCAATGGTTACCATCACGGTGTCACGCAAATCAAGTCTCCCTGCCATATCCGCTTCGGATACTTCCAAGCCTACTCTTTCTGCCTGATTTAATACTTTCTCCGGAAACTTCGTAGGAATTTCATACCCTTCCACAATGGATAAAATATCCACGCCGGGATCCATGGCATGCCCTAATATCTCGATAATACGGCCTTCCGCGCTTTTTCTGCCGTGAGGATATTCCGTAATCTCAGCCACAACCTTGTGACCGTCCATGGCACCTTTCGCAGCCTCCTTCGGAATGAAAACATCCTCGCCGATACGCTGGTTATCGGGTACTACAAAGCCAAAACTTTTAGACTTCTGATAGGTACCCACCACACGACGGATACCGCGCTCTATGATTTTAACAACCATACCTTCTTTGCGCTTGCCGTCGCCCGGATTCCCCGGAAACAACTCTACAAGTACCGTATCGGAATGCATGGCTCCGTTCACATATTTTCCCGCAATAAAAACATCCCCCTCCAGTTCCTCACTTTCCACAAAACCGAACTCATGGGAGGTTCCCGTAAATACGCCTGTAATTGTAATTGTTTTCTGCTTTTTACTTTTTTTACCCATATTTTTCCCTACAAAAAAACACTCCCGCGACTTTGCAGGAGTGCATTCTAAACCTTTTAGAAAAATGACATATTAAGCAAAATTGCCATTACCACAAAAATAATACCCAGGATTGTGGTAATTCTTATCAGCATTCCCTCCATGGAACGTCCCTTGTTCTTGCTCCAATAGGTGTCTGCCACACCACTGAGTGCCGATAACCCGGAATTCTTGCCTTCCTGCATCAAAACGATTGCCGCAAGTGCAATACTTACTATGATAAATACAACTGTAACAATAATTCTAACTGTTTCCATTTCAAATACTCCTATGACTTGTTTGCCCAAAGACAAATTTACATCAGCTTGATTATCTTACCATAGACTGAAATTTATTGCAAGCACTTTTCATTAGAATTACATTAGACTTTTCATAGTTTTCAGTTTGAATTTCAGCAGATATCTATTATAATTTCATTTGTTATTTTTCATATCCCTTAATGGGCTGAAAAGGTGTGCTGTACTTACCACAACCTTTTAGACATTCTTCGATACGCAATAGCTGATTGTATTTGGCATTACGATCACTACGGCACGGAGCACCGGTTTTAATCTGCCCTGCATTTAACCCTACCGCAAAATCTGCAATAAAAGAATCCTCCGTTTCTCCGGAACGATGAGAAATAATCGTATTAAAACCGCTTTTTTTTGCAAGCATGACAGCCTCTGTAGCTTCCGTTACCGTACCGATTTGATTTAATTTTACAAGAATCGCGTTGCCTGCATGAAGTTTGATACCGGCCTCCAAACGAAGCTTATTGGTTACAAACAGATCGTCGCCTACAAGCTGTACCTTTTTGCCAAGTCGTTCCGTAAGAAGCTGCCAGCCTTCGAAATCGCTCTCCTGCAAGGCATCTTCAATAGATACAATAGGAAAATGATCAATGAGCATTTCATAGTAAGAAATCATTTCATTAGTATCGCGGTACATTTTTTCACCACTTGCTTTACTCTCTCCCGGAAAGTAGTATACATTTTTATCCGCCTCATACAACTCACTGGATGCCGCATCCATGGCAATTACAACATCAATCCCGGGTTCATAACCGGCATTCTGAATCGCATCCACTATGAGCTGAAGCACCGCAAAGGTATCCTTCACATCCGGAGCGAAACCACCCTCATCACCCACAGCCGTAGACAGCCCCTGTTCCTTACAAAGCTGTTTTAACTTCTGATAAATTTCAACTCCGATACGCAAAGCTTCCGTAAAATTCTCCGCCAACACCGGCATAATCATAAACTCCTGAAAATCCACGGTATTGTCGGCATGCACACCACCGTTTAAAATATTCATCATAGGAACCGGCATCACATCCGCGCTGCTTCCGCCGATATAGCGATATAAAGGAATTCCAAGGCTCTCAGCTCCTGCCCTTGCACATGCCATAGACACCGCCAGAGTAGCATTCGCACCAAGATTAGCCTTATTGTCTGTCCCGTCCAGGTGCCCCAGAAGATGGTCGATATGAGCCTGATCATACACATCCTCTCCAAGCAATGCTTCCTTAATCACGGTATTTACATTTTCCACTGCCTTGTGTACCCCAAGACCGAAATAACGCTTCTCACCGTCTCTCTTCTCTACCGCCTCAAAACGTCCCGTACTGGCACCGGAAGGAACACTTGCCCTTCCCGTAAAAAGACCATTCACTGTTACTTCCGCTTCCACTGTAGGATTTCCTCTGGAATCCAGAATCTCTCTCGCATGCACATCTGTAATCTTACCCATATTGGTCATGATGATATCTCCTTTTATAAAATGTGTGAGTTAGATGTCCCAATTTGGTCTTTAAGGGAAAGTTAAAGTTGTGTGGACTATTTTACATTCCAACAGAACACGCTCTCGCTCGGTTGTCTACGTAACAGTACTAAATTCACAAGGAAATAATTCCTTGCACATTAAGTGCTGACGTATACAAACGGTTCTTTATGGAACGAAAATATCCACACAACAATTAAGTATATGGATATAAAACCAAATTGGGACATCTATTTACCTGCATTATGTCCTAAATATGGAAATATCATACATGGTACTTAATATCATAGTAAGTGATAAAAAAAGCTGTCATTCAGTTTCAACCAAATGACAGCTTATCAGGCATCCCTCACGGATGCTTCATATACTTGATTACTCTGAGCGAGTATTTTGTTTTTCGTTTGAAGACCGTTTCAGCTCGCCGGTGCTTAATGAGGGGATTTGATTACAAATCCACGAATTTAGCATCCGTTGCGTAGATGAACCGAGCGGGAGCGTGTCTGAAAACGAATACAAAATACCCGCTCAGAGTCTCCCAAGTCCTCCCTGCATCCGCACGGGATGCCTCTTACTTCTGAATCAACAATGACTTACCGGTCATTTCAGCAGGCTGTTCCTTGCCCATGATTTCGATGAGTGTAGGAACGATATCTGCGAGGCAACCACCTTCACGTAAGCCGTAACCTTCCTTGTAGTTTACAAGGATAAAAGGAACGGGGTTTGTGGTATGTGCGGTAAAAGGTTCGCCGGTCTCATAATCTACGAGCTGTTCTGCATTACCGTGGTCCGCACAGATGAACATTACGCCACCCATTTCTTTTACAGCATCCACTGCCTTGCCAACACATTCATCAACCGCTTCCACAGCCTTGATTGCAGCTTCCTGCACACCGGTATGACCAACCATGTCAGGGTTTGCAAAGTTGATTACGATTACGTCATAAGAACCGCTCTTGATAGCTTCCACAAGCTTATCGCATACGCCGTAAGCACTCATTTCAGGCTTTAAGTCATAAGTTGCAACTTCCTTGGGTGAGTTCACAAGGATTCTTGTTTCGCCTTCGTTGGGTTCTTCCACACCACCGTTGAAGAAGAAGGTAACGTGTGCGTATTTTTCAGTTTCAGCGATTCTCGCCTGAGTCATGTTGTTTGCAGCAAGCCATTCACCAAAGGTATTGGTTACGCTGATTTTATGGAAAGCCACTTCCTTATTAGGGATTGTGGGATCATATTCTGAGAAGCATACAAATTTAAGGTCAAGTCTCTTGCGGTCAAAGCCCTTGAAATCATCATCACAGAATGCTCTGGTAATTTCTCTTGCACGGTCAGGACGGAAGTTAAAGAATACAACACTGTCCTTATCCTGAATCAAAGCAACAGGTGCACCATTCTTCTGAACAACGGTAGGCTTAACGAATTCGTCTGTCTCGTCTCTGTCGTAAGACTCAGCTACTGCAGCTACTGCACTGTCAGCTGTTAAACCTTCACCCTTAGTCATGGCAAGGTATGCCTTTTCAACTCTGTCGTAGTTGTTATCTCTGTCCATTGCATAGTAACGACCGCTTACCATAGCAACTTCACCAACGCCGATTTCAGCCATTTTAGCTTCCAGCTGCTCTACATAGTCCTTACCGCTTGCAGGGGGTGTATCACGACCGTCCAAGAAGCAGTGAACATATACTTTCTTTAAATCATTCTTCTTAGCAAGTTCCAAAAGTCCGTAAAGATGTGTATTGTGGCTGTGTACACCACCGTCTGATAAAAGTCCGAACATGTGAAGTGCGGAATCATTTTCCTTACAGTTCTTTACTGCGTTTAACAATGCAGGATTCTCAAAGAATGTACCATCCTGGATTTCCTTGGTAATTCTGGTAAGTTCCTGATATACAATACGGCCTGCACCCATGTTTAAGTGGCCAACTTCAGAGTTACCCATCTGTCCGTCGGGAAGACCTACTGCCATACCGCTGGCATAACCTTTTACAAAAGGATATTCAGCCATAAGCTTGTCCATTACAGGAGTCTTAGCGCCTGCAACGCAGTTGCCTTCTGTCTTTTCATTGAGACCATAGCCGTCAAGAATCATTAAAACTGTTGTTTTTTTACTCATTTTCTGTCTCCTACTCTTTTTTAATATACTAAAAATGCCCGAATATAAGGCATTCTTTCAGTCCGACATTGATTATACACAATTTTTAAACGGTTAGCAACCTCAAACCTATAGAAAAAAATACTTATATATTGTAAAATATAGTAACTCTTATACAAAAAACTAACTTAAACATATATGTATAAGTGTTAACACAGAAGTATTACTCAGAAAGGATTTCATATGGTTACACTTCTTTCCAAACTTTTTATAAAAGATTATCAAAATTACACTTCACCTAAGGTCCGCACAGGGTATGGTATCCTCTGCGGTGCCTTCGGAATATTCTTAAATATTTTATTATTCGCCGGCAAATTAACGGCCGGAATTCTTAGTGGCTCCATCGCCATCATTGCCGATGCCATTAATAACTTATCCGATGCAGGCAGCAGCATCATTACGCTCTTTGGTTTTAAAATGGCTGCTTCCAAGCCGGACTCCGACCATCCCTACGGACATGGTCGTATGGAATATATTTCCGGACTTCTGGTGTCTATTTTAATCCTTTTTATGGCATACGAACTGATTAAAACCTCCATCAATAAAATCATTCATCCGGAACCCATTACCACAACATGGATTACCGTGGTTATTTTAGTGGTTTCCATTTTGACGAAATTTTATATGTTTTTTTATCAAAGAAGCATAAGCAAAAAGATTGCTTCCGCCGCTCTTAGGGCTACCGCTACAGACTCCATCAGCGACACCGTTGCAACTTCCGTGGTTCTGCTTTCTGCCCTGGCAAGTGTATTTCTTGAATGGAACATCGACGGTTACTGTGGTATTCTGGTAGGACTTTTTATTGTATATTCCGGCATTCAGGCAATCAAAGATACTATTTCGCCCCTGCTTGGTCAGGCTCCGGAGCCGGAACTGGTAGAGCAGATTCGAGAGTTGATGATGAGCGAAGAAGCCATCCTTGGTATACACGACTTAATGATTCACGATTACGGCCCCAGCCGGGTTATGGTAAGTCTGCATGCGGAAGTTTCCGCGTCCTCGGACTTTCTTGAAATGCACGATATCATTGATAATTTGGAACGTAACATCCGTCAGAAATTAGGCTGTTTTGCCACCATACATATGGATCCCGTTCTGGATAAGGACGAAGAAACTCAGTCTTTGAAGCGTCAGGTCACCAAAATCATTACCGCCATTGACGAAACCTTAAGTATCCACGATTTTCGCGTAGTAAAAGGTCCTACGCACACAAATTTGATTTTTGATGTGGTGAAACCTTACTCCATGAAAATGGATGTCAAAGATTTACATGATATTATTACGTATAAAATCAGTGATTGGAATCCAAACTACTACTGTGTCATTGAATATGACGTGGAATTCTGTACCAAAAAGTAAAATTATTTAATAATTATGAATCATATTACAATGTAAAAATTATATTAAAAATTGCATATTTCATTTAAAATAACTCTTTACAAGGTATTCTTTATGTGTTAATGTAGTTTTAGATACTACATGTAAGAGTTTTGTTTGTCTTGTTTCAAATACATAAACATAAAGGAAGGTGTAAAGATATGACAGATGTATGCAATTTTAACGATCAGACATTAGGTGAAGAAATTTCAAATGCTATTTCTCATGGCTTAGGTGCGGCTCTTTCCATTGCCGGTACTGTTGTAATGATTGTAAGCGCAGCTTTAAATCACAAGGGAGCTATGAGTGTTGTAGGTGTTTCCATTTATGGTGCGAGCTTAATTCTTTTATACTTAACCTCCTGCCTCTATCACTCTCTTGCACCGAATAAAGGTAAGAAAGTCTTTCAGATACTGGATCATTGCATGATTTTTATATTGATTACGGGAACCTACACTCCTATCTGCTTCAGCATCATCGGTGGCTGGCTGGGTTGGACCGTGTGGGGCTTTAATATGGCATGTACCGTTGTCGGAGTTGTTTTAAATGCAGTTAATCTTGCGAAGTGGCACAAATTATCCCTTTGGCTCTATGTTCTGATGGGTTGGTCCATTGTGATGTCAGGTTGGAAAACCTTTACACTGATTACCCCGGAAGGTTGGGCAATGTTATTGCTGGGCGGTGTCTTTTATACCGTTGGCATCATCTTCTATCGTGCCAAAAACCCTAAATATATGCACTTCATCTGGCACTTGTTTGTGCTTGGCGGAAGCATCTGTCACTTCTTCTTTGTATTACAGTATTGTTGTTATTAAATTGCTTTTTCAATAAGAAAACCGGGGCATATCCTTTGATATTACCCCGGCTTTTATTTTATATACGTTTTATCTCAAATCACGACTTTTTAGAATCTGTATGGGAATTTGCGAAATATAACGGCTATAATAATCAATTGTATTATTTTCATTGGATTTTTTTACATTTATACCGCAAATCAACAGACTGATCCCTACCGCAGTCACAACACTTAACAAAAAAACAACAAATAATAATATTAAAAATAACATCAAAGTAATCACACCGTCCATTAGGTATCCTCCTGTCTGTCTTTTACAAAGCGAACCGTTTGCTTTTCCTTGGTAAGTTTCACTTTTTTGCGATAACCTTTCCATAGTGCGCCTGCAATGGTATATATTAACAAATTAATACCCACAAAACTAAGACCACTTTTTATAATTGAGCCTATCATTTCCTCAAGTTCCATAGATAAATATGAAGCCAATATACCTCCGTAAATGATCGTACAACAAACAGTAAATGTAATGGTTAAGCAAACAAAAACCAATCCCGTATAACTCTTTTTAAAAGGCACCGCCCCTGTCAGCACTCCGTTCTGTCCGTTTACCAACATGGTATAGGGTTCATTCTTATAGCGGAAGGTCATAAACCACACCGGCATTAACACATAATCCTGATTACGAACCTCAGGTCTTGGATGTTGTTCCAAAATACGCAAATCCTTCGCCGGGACAGAATACGCTATTTTACGGTTAAAATCTTTGATGATACGTTTTACTGCCGTTTCTTCAGCTTTCTGTTTATCGATATCATATCTATCCGCATAAAATCCGGACAAATAAGCCGGTTCAAACGGTTTCAGATTGCTAAAATCAAAATACCCCAACAACTTAGACATTTCATCATTCAAATGATAAGAAGCTTCCAGGGGAATGCCTTTGTATTCACATTGCGCTTCTCGCAAATATCTGCGTCTGCTTCCGCTTTTGTCAGTACCTTCAAGAATCTGAAAATCATAACAATAGATGTTATACAGAAAATAAGGTATATAGATTCCGCGAAGCCGTTCCACTTGGAAGTTTTTGATTTCATCCGGAACCATCATTCCTTTACTAAACTTTTCTCTGATAATTTGAACCGCCTGCTCCTTCGTAATCTGAAACGGAAGGATATACTTAGGTCTTAGTTCTTTGGAAACCCTGCTAAAAACTACAGTAGGCTGACCGCAATATGCGCAGAAAGTAGAACTTTCCACATCATTTACCACCAACTCACCGCCACAGGAGGTACATGCATAGATCTTACATTCCATAGTTTCCTGTGTATCATTTGAAACTTTATGTACAATCTGTGGTTCTTCAGTCTGCATCTGCGCCCGCGAGGGAGCTTGCATAACAGCCTGTGGTTCAAATGTATTCCCGCAATACGGGCATTCCATTTTGGAATGTGACGGATTATATTCCAAGGCACCGTCACAATTCGGACATTTACAAATCATAATACTATCCTCACACTAATACATTTTCTCTATATAATCTTTACTGATAACATGAAACGAACCGCCTCGAATAAAATCGCCCTCTTCTCCTTTACAGTCTCCCATTTGGCTGGAAAAGCGCAATATCATCCCCAGTGTAAAAATCGAAATTCCCGAGCCTAATATGATACATAAAAAAATAACAAATCTGTTTAATATCTCCATTCGTCACTCGCCTGCCTCTCTTTTACAAATTGAGCCGTAGCTGCATTCTTGGTAAGCAATAGATTATCATTGTACTTATTAATTGCACTAATTCCCACAATATGCAAAATAATAGATGCAATTACGCCCATACCCAGAATCCAAAACATATAAAATGTTGCTATTCCGAATCCGTCCAGGGATACCAAAAATAACAGAATTGCAATGATAGCTGCAACTACAACATAAATCATACCTGCTTTCCAAAAAGAAAACGGAACTGCTCCTACAATCTTTCCCGTTTGTCCATTCATCAGAATGGTATAAGGCTCATCCTTATAGCGAAATGTAAGAAACCAGGCAGGAAGTAAAGCATACTCCGCCTTTTGTACCTCGTATTTTGGATGATTCACTTTTACACTTTTATAAGCATTGCTATCTACATTTAACTCTCTGTTCACGCGGGCATCATACAGCTCATCACACCGTTTTTGCATGGTTTTCTTTAATACATTGGCAGACATATCATAACGTTCTGCATAAAATCCGGACAAATAAGCCGCATTAAATTCTTTCAGTTCCTTGTAATTGTAAGGTTCCAGACGTTGCGTGGATTCATCTGCCAAACGGGATGACGCATCGCAACTTAATCTCACAAAATCACACTCTGCTGTTAACCAATAGCCCGTCGAATGATCACGGCCTTTTTCCGTTACATATAATTTCTGATTATTTCGGTAGTGAACATTAAATAACCAATACGGAACATAAATGCCTCTGACCTTTTCAATCTCGAAATTTTTAACAGCCTTCGGTGTAAGAATACCGCCTCTTTTGATTTTTTTACGAATCTGCTCAATCGCCTGCTCTCTGGTAATTTTAAAAGGAATAATATAGTCCGGCTTTAACTCTTCGGAAACACGGCTGTAAACAATGGTAGGCTGACCGCAATACGCGCAGTATGTAGATACTTCCGTATCACTTACCGCCAATTCCGCACCGCAGGAGGTACAGGTATAAATCTTAAACTGCATGGTCTCCTTGGAGTCATAGATTGAGTACTCTTCTTCCTTATTTTCCGAAGAAGACTCTGAATCCATATCTGCTTCATGAGAAGTAGTCATAACATCACTCTCAACCACATAGTCATATGCTTTCTGTTTTCCTTGTTCCATCTCCTGCAGGGTAAAACCACCACCGCAATGGGCACATTCCATCTCATCAGATACCGGATTATATTCCAATGCTCCGTCACAATTCGGACATTTGTAAATCATAATTTTCTCCCATTAATATAAAAATTTGTTTTATTCTCTTTTGCTTTATATTGCTCCGGATTTTCCAATATATCATTAAATCTTTCTTCTGCGGAAAAATAATGAATGCGCATAGGTTGTTTTGTATTTTGGTAAAAATCACCTTTGCTATCACCGGCCATATTTGATTTTTGCAAAATACACAACATAATATAAAAAGCAATTAATCCGGCAAAAAGTACCGACGCACATATATAAATAGTAAACGTTGCCATTAGTTCTTCTCCTGTCTCTCTTTCACAAAATTCTCTGTATTTTGATTGCGTGTATACGCAAGACTGGCCTTAAATTTTTTATATTTTTTAACTGTAGCGACCCCAAAAAACGGCACAAAAAATGCATACATCCAAATGAGCCATGTTAAAACACCACCGGAACCAAAATCCACGGCTTCATAAATCCACCATCCCAATGCAACAAAAGGAACACTTAAAACACAAAGACAAAGCAAAAATAACATTGCAACCTTAACCTTCTGAAAAGGAACCGTTCCCACCACCTTACCGGTTTGTCCGTTTACCATCATGGTGTAAGGTCTGTCCTTATATTGGAAAGTCATAAACCAAACAGGCAAAAAAGCATATTCCGCATTGGTAATTGCATATTCGGGTGGGGCATTATTTAAATCCGCCACCGTTCCTTCACAACGACTTCCTAATTCATCATCAAACATCTGCTGACATTTCCTGATGACTGTTTGCGTGAGCTGTCTGGATGATAAATCAAATCGATCCGCATAAAAACCTGACAAGTATCCGGGCTCAAATTCTTGCAATTCCGTCAAATCATAAGGTTCCAATCCATAGGACAATTCATCTGCTACCGATTTGGAAGCATCTTGACACACGTTAACAAAATTGCAATCAGCTCCTACAAGATCGGAAGTTTTATTATATTTTATAAATTTCTTTTGATAGAATGTGATATCGTATAAAAAATACGGTATGTAAATTCCCGTAATACGCTCCGCTTCAAACTTTTTAACCGCTTTGGGAACAAAGAAACCTTTCTTTAATTTCTTACGAATTGCTTCTTCCGCCTCTTCTTTTGTAATTTTAAAAGGCAATATATATTTCGGTTTTTGTGTCTTATCCACTCGGTTATATACAATGGTAGGCTGTCCGCAATATGCGCAGTATGTAGACACTTCTCTATCACTTACCGACAATTCCGCTCCACAGGTAGAGCAGGTGTATATCTTACATTCGATAAACTCCGGCTCATCATAGATGGTATGTTCCTTTGTAAAATCAATCTTTTTTTCTTCTTCAATTTCACTCTGTGACGGTACATTTTCGTGATATTCAACTGTATTTTCATCCAGTTCCCACACAAAATAAGCATTACCGCAATGAGAACACTGCATTTTATCTTCTGCGGGATTATATTCCAACGCACCATTACAATTCGGACATTTGTAAATCATAATTTACCTCCGCTCACATAGTAAAAGGATCTTTCACTTTTTGTTTATCAATCACATGAAATGAATCGGGTTTCATAAAATCGCGCTCGTTTCCTTTCGAATCTCCGATACGATTATAGCTGTACAAGCCAAGGCCAACGATAAATACCCAAAATGAACTTCCGAAATATATAACAAAACCCAATATTACTCTTGCTAATATCTCCATTCGTCACTCTCCTGTCTGTCTTTTACAAATTCTACAGTCTGTTTTAATTTAGTACGTAACAAAGTTTTATTATATTTGTAAAAAGCTATAAACCCAAATAAAAACATAATAATCGGCGAAGTAAGATAATAAAAAGAAATTGGTGCGAAAAAAAACATTTGATCAAGGATATACATGATTAATACCAAAGCTCCTAACACCGCATAAATCGACAACAATAAAATCAAAGCTTTTTTCCTGTCAAAGGGTGCTGTACCTATCACTTTACCACTTTGACCATTCATTACAATTGTATAAGGTTGATTTCTATACCGAAAGGTAAGAAACCACACAGGAAGCAAAACATAATCGGTATTCAAAACACGGCATTTAGGGTGTGTAATCCTAACGTCTCTGGTATAACTGGTAATTGCATGCAATTCTTGATCTACCCTGGCATCGTACATTTCCCCACAACGCTTTTGAACAATATTCATCAAATCTTTCTCAGATACATTATTCCGCTCCGCATAAAAGCCTGATAAATACGCAGCATTAAACGCCGTAAGTTCCTTGTAATCAAAAGGTTCCAAGCATTGAGACAATTCATCACTAACATATGACGACGCATCGCAACATAATTTCTCAAATTCACATTCTCCGGTAAACCAATAGCCGTTTAGCATTATTCCACTTTTACCGTTCTGTTTTGTGCTTTCATGAATATAAAGTTTTTGATTGTTACGATAATACACATCAAAAAGGAAATAAGGAATATATATACCTCGAACCTTTTCAACCTCAAAATGTTTCACAGATTTGGGAAGCAGCATACCTCTTTTTATTTTTTTACGAATCTGTTCAATGGCCTGCTCTCTGGTAATTTTAAAAGGAATAATATAATCCGGCTTCAATTCCTCGGACACACGACTGTAAACAATGGCCGGCTGTCCGCAATACGCGCAGTATGTAGATACTTCCGTATCACTTACCGCCAATTCCGCACCGCAGGAGGTACAGGTATAGATTTTAAACTGCATCCTCTCTTTGGAATCGTAGAAAGAATACTCTTCTTCATCCGTTTCCAAAGAAGATTCTGATACCATGTCTTTTTCACAGGTAGCTGCTGAAGCATCAATTTCTGTCACATAATCATATGCTTTCTGTTTGCCTGCTTCCATCTCCTGCATGGTAAAACCACTACCGCAATGGGCGCATTCCATTTCATCGGATATCGGATTATATTCCAATGCACCGTTACAATTTGGGCATTTGTAAGTCATTATTAACTCCTCCAAATCTCATCACTATTTTGATGAAGAAAACGTACTAATAAATAAATCGCCAAGCCCCGGGTCGTAATTTTCTTTTAACATACGTAATCTACGACCTGAAAAGTCCCTAAACTCTCCCTTACTGTCCCCCAATTTGATATTGTGTGACAAGGTTAATGCCACAACTAAAAGACCGGTTCCGACAGCAGTACCGAATACAAATATAATTAACGTAAATAATCCCATTAAATCCATCAGTCCCTATCCTGCCTTTCTCTTGCAAACCGTGCTGTTTTACGTGCTCTTGTTAATTTTCCGGTCTTTTTAATTTTGCTAAAAATCGGTATGGCAATTATCAATTCAACAAGAGGCACAAAAATAGCTAATGCCATCAAAACAACCAACGATATAACTCCATTGGCCATAAAAATTCCCGGAATGAATGCAAGTATTCCTGTTATAACAGATACAATAATAAATAATAGGATTATTTTATTCCGGTCATACGGTAATGTTCCCACAACCTTGCCCGTTTGCCCATTGATTACCATAGTATATGGTTCATTCTGATAACGGAAGGTAAGAAACCACGCCGGCAACATAGTGTATTCCGCCTTATCCACCCTGCGTTTCGGCAACGAAGAAATCATTTCCACAGTACGTTCCGGAATTGTCTTTCTGATTTCCGTATCAAAAATTTCTTTTGCCCGTGCCACGGCAAAATCATACAGTTCCTGATCTCCCAAATCATATTTATCCGCATAATAACCCGATAAATATGCAGAATCAAAAGGCTTTCTATCCCGCAAATTGTAAGGTTCCAAGCGTTGTGATGTCTCATCATCCAAATTATCCGATGCATCCACGGTTAATGCTCTCAAATTGCATTCCGCTTCTCTTGAATATATCAAAGGCTTATCATCCTTGGTTTTTGCTCTCTGCGGATTCACTTCCCAATACTGTATATCATAATAATACACATCAAACAGCCAGTATGGTATGTAAATCCCTTTGATATTCTCCATCTTAACATCTTTGACTTCTTTTGGAATAAAATAGCTCTTTTTCAGACGCTCTCTGAGAAGTCCCACGGCCTGTTCCTGACTGATTTTAAAAGGAATGATGGATTCCGGTTTCAACTCGTTGGACACCCTGCTGAAAACAACCGTAGGTTGACCGCAATACGCGCAGAAGGAGGCAGCCTCGTTTTCATTAATCACAAGTTCTGCGCCACAGGAAGTACAGGTATAAATTCTGCATTCCATGGTACCCAACGCCTTAAATACTTCAGATGAAATGGCTTTATTTTCTTCTTTTTCTACGTCAGTTTTTGTACAATCATCAGCACCGGATTCCTCGTCCGTAACCTGTTGTATATCCGTATATTCAAGCCGATAATCTAACTTATCCTTCTTCTCAATATGTTCAATCTCTGCTACCGTGAATCCATTTCCGCAATGTGCACACTGCATCTTATCCGTAATCGGGTCATATTCCAATGCACCATGACAATTTGGGCATTTATAAATCATTATACTTCTCCTCGCAAACACACACCTTATAAATATGTATTATTATTGAATCTAAATTTCTTTACAAATTACGCTTTGTCATAAAATGCATTTCTGAGCCTGCGAAATTGGTAAAATCACCTTTACTGTCACCCATCTTATTGGAAGATTTTAAAATCAGACCAACGACCATAAAAGCAAATCCACATCCTAAAACAACACCTAAAATCAAAGACATTACAAAATATACGCCCATTAGTTATCATCCTGCCTTTCTCTTACAAACTTCGCTGTTTTGCTTGCCTTCGTTAAGGCGATATTATTCTTAACGGAAACGAAAGCTCTCCAGCCCGTACCATAAAAAACAAATGCCAAAACAAGAACTACCTTAATAATGTCACCGTCCATATCATCATGAATAAACAGCATACCAATCGCCGTAAAAATTATGGTTGCAACAACTGCCAAAGCTACAAACATACCGGAGAACTTAGCCTTATCAAAAGGAACTGCACCTACCACCTTACCGGTCTGGCCGTTTACAAGCATGGTATAAGGTTCGTTTTTATAACGGAAGGTAAGAAACCAGGCAGGTAATAAAGCATACTCTGCATTCTTAACCTGATATTTTGGTCTATTTTCGACAATACTAATATTACTTGCACTGACAGTCTTCCTGATTTGCTCATCAAACAGCGCCTTTGTTCTGCCGATGGCAACACCTGTCAACTGCTTATCCGACAAATCATAACGGTCCGCATAAAAACCTGAAAGATAGCCGGCTTCAAAAGGTTTTAAACAACGCAAATCGAAGGGTTCCAAACGCTGTGAAGATTCATCATTCAACTGAACGGATGCATCACAGGTTAACCGGTTAAAATTACACTCTGCCTCACGGACAAAGTATTTCGTTCTTCTATGTTTACCCGAACCTACAGTACCTCGTAAACGCTGCCAGTCATAATAATATACGTCAAAAAGGAAGTACGGCACATAAATACCTCTTACCTTCTCCACTTCAAAATTTTTAATTTCTCTGGGAACAAATAAGCCCTTATTTAATTTTTCACGAATGCCGTTTACTGCCTGGTCCTTCTGAATACGGAAGGGCAAAATCCATTTCGGCATCAATTCCTGAGATACACGGCTGAACACAATGGTAGGCTGACCGCAATATGCACAGAATGTAGATGCTTCCACACCGTTTACCGCCAATTCCGCGCCGCAGGCTGTACAGGTATAAATGTTACACTCCATGGTATTCCCGTCTGCAACTGCCGAAGAACTCACCTGATTACTTCCGTTCATTACGGCAGTCTGCGTGCCTACATTGGCTCCCAAAGTCATTCCTGCTCCACCGGGGTGAGCAGAAGGCGCAACCATTTTCACTGCATCATCCTGCATGCGCTGATTTTCCATGGCTTCATGGGTACTAAAAGTACTGCCACAATAGGGGCATTCCATTTTGTCATACGCCGGATTGTATTCCAACGCGCCATCACATTTCGGACATTTACAAATCATAATGTTTCTCTCCTAATTCTATATTTTATCTGTATATAACTGCTTAAATAATATCTCAAACCGCAATTTTAAAGCTGTTCTCTTCTGAGATAATGCATTTGCGTTCCGTTAAAATCAAATAAGTCTCCTTTACTGTTGCCGTGCTCATTGGATTTTTTTAAGATAATACCGGTAATG
>JAZNRC010000019.1:0-11036 GCA_045590555.1 Lachnospiraceae bacterium
GAAGCGATAAGCGAAGAAGAATCGCAAGTAAGTTCTGAGGAGAATACTTCCGAAGAAGCCGGTGAAGAAGTTTCCGAAACAGAACCTTCGGAAGAAGTATCTGAAGAAGTGTCGGAAGAACCTTCCCAGAATCCTACAAGCGAAGTGATTGATGAATATGTAATTATCGAAGTGGGAGCCGGAGACGGTTCCGATACAGTCAGTGTAAAACTGGAAGCTGCCGGTATGGTAGAAGATGCACAGATGTATGATGATTTCTTATGTGCCAATGGGTACGATAAAATTCTTCAGACGGGAGTGCATGAGATTCCCAGGACAGCGGATTGGGATATGATTGCGGAGATTTTAGCGGGACGAATGTAATTCGTCCCTTTTTTGTTGAGTGAGTAGGGGCTAAGAATTATATATATCCTTTTCTGGGACGCTCTCGCTCGGTTGTCCTACGCAGCGGTACATAAGGT
Source organism: Lachnospiraceae bacterium (assembly GCA_045590555.1). Taxonomy (GTDB): domain Bacteria; phylum Bacillota; class Clostridia; order Lachnospirales; family Lachnospiraceae; genus UBA3766. The sequence goes on from JAZNRC010000019.1 coordinate 462, forward strand.
TGCAAAATATGCAACCTAAGTACCGGCGAGTACAAACGCCCTTCGAAGGATATATATAATTCTTAGCCATTTACTGCATTGAAAAAGATGGGAAAGGGACGACTGTGATTATTGTTTGTGTGATGAACAATATTTTTCGAACTGTCAAGAAAAAATACTTGACAGTCTGTTTGCTTTGTTGTATGATAAGCAAGGTTGTGGGGTTATTATGCCTATAAAGTATTGAAAATCAAGACTTTTGAAAGCTTTTTTAAATGTTATCACGGTATATGTCAACCACAACAAGGAGAACTATCATGGAAAAAATCGTGGAAAGAGGCATGTTATACGACTTTTATGGTGAACTTCTAACAGAGCATCAGAAAGCAATCTATGAAGAAGCGGTTTTTAATGATATGTCTTTAAGTGAGATTGCAGAGCAGTATGAAATCAGTCGACAGGGTGTACATGACTTATTAAAACGCTGTGATAAGATTTTGAACGATTATGAGAATAAGCTTCATTTGGTAGAGAAGTTTATGAAGATAAAATCAAGTGCCGGTGAGATTCATGAGGTGCTGGATGAGATGGATGCTCTGGAAGATATAGGGCAGATGAAAGTAAAAAGCGGAGAAATTCGCAAGATATCCAATGAAATTTTAGAGGAGTTATAAAAGATGGCTTTTGAAAGCTTAACCGATAAACTTCAAAATGTCTTCAAAGGCTTACGTAAAAAAGGTCGTCTTACTGAAGAGGATGTAAAGAAAGCCTTAAAAGAAGTAAAAATGGCACTTTTGGAAGCTGACGTATCCTTTCGCGTAGTAAAACAGTTTGTAAAAGCTGTGGAAGAACGTGCAGTTGGTGAAGAAGTTTTAAACGGCTTGAATCCCGGACAGATGGTAATCAAAATCGTTAATGAAGAAATGATTGCCTTGATGGGTAGTGAAACCACCGAAATTGCCTTACAGCCCGGTAAAGCAGTAACCGTTATTATGATGTGCGGTCTGCAGGGTGCCGGTAAAACAACCACTACCGCGAAGATTGCCGGTAAGATGAAGTTAAAAGGTAAGAAATCATTGCTTGTAGCCTGCGACGTATATCGTCCCGCAGCAATCAAGCAGTTACAGTTAAATGCCGAGAATCAGGGTGTTGATTTTTTCTCAATGGGAGACGGTCACAGTCCTGTGAATATAGCGAAGGCGGCAATTGAGCATGCCAATAAAAACGGTCACAACATCGTAATTCTTGATACCGCAGGTCGTCTTCATGTAGACAGCGAAATGATGGAAGAGTTAAAGGCAATCAAAGCTAATGTGGATGTGCATCAGACCCTTTTGGTTGTGGATGCCATGACCGGTCAGGATGCGGTAAATGTTGCAAGCGAGTTTAATGATCAGATTGGTATTGACGGTGTTATCCTTTCCAAGATGGACGGTGATGCCAGAGGTGGTGCCGCACTTTCTGTCAGAGCTGTAACAGGTAAGCCCATTCTGTATGTCGGTATGGGAGAGAAACTTTCCGATTTGGAACAGTTTTATCCGGACCGTATGGCTAACAGAATTCTCGGAATGGGCGATGTGCTTACGTTTATCGAAAAGGCACAGGAAAACATTGATATAGACGAAGATAAAGAGAAAGAAATGATGTCCCGTATGAAGAAGGGCAAATTTGATTTCAATGATTATCTTGAGTCAATGAAGCAGATGAAAAAGATGGGTGGTCTTTCCGCGATTCTCGGAATGATGCCCAATATGGGAGTATCTGCAGCGGATTTGGAAGGACAGATTGATGAGAAGCAGATGGCAAGGATGGAAGCCATTGTTTTATCAATGACACCGCAGGAACGTGCGAATCCGAAGATTTTAAATCCCAAGAGAAAACATCGTATTGCAAAGGGAGCCGGCGTTGATATTGCGGTGGTGAATCGTTTTATCAAGCAGTTTGAACAGTCGCAGAAGATGATGAAACAGCTTCCCGGTATGATGGGCGGATGTGGTAAAAGAGGAAGAATGCGTTTTCCTTTTTAACATAAATTGCAAATTGTGTTTAAGGCACATATGCATTTAAAGAGTTCACAGAACTCAATAAACAAATAATTTTATAGTTACACATTTGGAGGTAAAGAGAAATGGCAGTAAAAATCAGATTAAGAAGAATGGGATACAAGAGAAACCCTATTTACAGAATCGTTGTAGCAGATTCAAGATCACCCAGAGACGGAAAGTGCATCGAAGAAATCGGCACATACAACCCTAACACAGATCCCAGCGAATTCAAGGTAAATGAAGAACTTGCAAAGAAGTGGCTTGCAAACGGTGCTCAGCCTACAGAAGTTGTTGCAAAGATTTTCAAACTTGCAGGTATTGAGAAATAAGACTTCTCATAACACTTTTGGAGGTGGATTATGAAAGAATTAGTAGAGGTAATTGCAAAAGCTCTCGTTGATAATCCCGATGAAGTAACCGTAGAAGAAAAAACGGAAGGCAAGAATATTAAGCTTGAACTTCATGTGGCACCTTCTGATATGGGTAAGGTAATCGGTAAACAGGGACGTATTGCAAAAGCAATCCGTTGCGTGGTGAAAGCTGCATCAACCAAAGATGACATTCGTGTGGATGTAGATATCATTTAGTTAAAATGGCGGTATCCGTAAGGGTGCCGCTTTTTTAATGCATAAAATAACGTCGAGGAATATGTATTTATAATTATTTATCATGTAAGATTTTTTTGGTAGTTTCATATATTTACCACAACTTAAGTTTATGATAAAATGAGCGTTAGTGAATTAATATCATAAGACTTTGGCAAAAAGCAGATGTTAAAGGATAAAAGATATGAAAGAGGATAAGCAATGCAAAGTAATAAAATAAGAAAATGGACAGGTATGGGAATTGGTATTTTGTTGTCAATGGTTCTTTTGACCAGTCCTTTAAGTGTAAATGCACAAGGAGATGCCCTGTTACCTTCCGGTCAAAGCATATCGGAAATTTCAAAATTGATTGATACAATGACAGATGAGAGTGTGGCTGAAGCAACAGCCGGCGGAGCAGTTCGTATTTCAATAGATGGTGAAAATGTATTTAGAAGAGATTTTGGTTATGCAGATAAAGAAAATAATATTGCAGTAGGGGAAGAAACCGTTTTTGAATGGGGAACCGTATCTCAACTGTTAATCTGGGTTAGTGTTTTACAACTGGAAGAAGACGGAATCGTTAATATGCAGGAAAACATTGCAAATTATCTGCCGGAAGGGGATTTAAAGGATGAGTTGGAGCCAATGTGCATCAGCATGGAGAATCTTATGAATTATAATTCCGGTTTGCAGGATAACCTTGCAGAAAGAATGATACCGGAGGGAATGACTTATTCTTCCTTTGAGGAAACTTTAAATAATACCATTCCGGAGCAGATTTATAACCCCGGAAGTGTGGTTTCGCAGTCGGATTGGCCATGTGCATTGGCGGCTTATATTGTGGAGTATATGTCCGGTGTCAGTTATGCTGAATATGTAAAAGAGAACATTTTTACTCCTTTGGAAATGGAGCATACTGCTTTGGCACCGGATTTGTCCGATAATGAATGGGTGAAAAATGCCAGACAGTCTGTGCAGTCCTATCAGGGTGATATGCTGATTGTAAATAACTTTTATCATATGCCCTTGTATCCTGCGGGAATGGTAACGGGAACCATTGGAGATTTGCATATTTTTGCGAATGAATTATTAGTACAGGATGCTGATTCACGTTTGTTTGATAAGGAAGAAACAGCGAAGAGTATGTTTGAGGCTACATTGCAATATGCGGAATCGGAAGAAGACAGAATTGCACATGGTATGTTTATCTATCGTTTTCAGGTTCCTGTATATGGTATGAAGGGGAATTCCATGACGCAGATGGCGGTTGTATATATGGAGCCCGAAAGCAAGACCTGTTTTACTTATATGTCTAATGCATATAATGAACTGTCAATGATAAGTGCGTTGGAAACCGCAGTATTCGGAACACCGCAGTATATTGTAAAAGAAGATTTAAGCGGATTACGTGTGTTTGAAGGGACCTATGTGCCCGGCAACGCTATTGTAGACGGAAAATTACGTTTTACTTCCGTACTCAGCGCAATGTATGTTACATTAAATGACAGCAGGGAATTGGTGCTGCCAATGTTTGCCGACGAAGTATTTATGAACTTTGTGGATGAAGAACACGGTTTGCTGAGTAACGGTACTTTGGTAAATATACATGATTATCCGGACGGAACTACTGTAATAATGACCCCGAATCAGGATTACGTAACCTATTCCACGTTTTTGTATTTCGCGCAGATTGGTATTTTTCTTGCCATGCTTTTCGCCTATTTTTATTCAAATATTGCTTTGATTCTGGCCTTGTTTGATTGGATAATGGCGAAAGTAAACAAGAAGAAAACTACACCCAATAAGTTTACCAAATATCATGTAATACAATGTATCAATACAAGTATATTCGGTGTGTATTTTGCATATATGGCAATTATGAGCATGTCTTATGCGCCTGCTACAATTGTAAAAACAGCGTCTGTAATGTTCTGGCTTGGCAGTATCATGTCATTGATATATTTGTTGTTTTTCTGGAAAACCGGAAAAGAGGCAGAGGTAGAGAAGAAATTAAAAGTTTTATATTGGGCGACAGCAGTAGCAGCTGTTATAACCATTGCTTTTGCAGCTTTGTTTGGTTTGATTTTATAAAAGGAATTAAGGAGTTAAAATGGAAGATTTTTTGCAGATTGGGGTAATTTCTTCAACCCACGGAATCAAAGGGGAAGTAAAGGTTTATCCGACCACTGACGATGTGAATCGTTTTAAGAAGCTAAAAGAAGTATATTTGGATACGGGCAAGGAACGGTTAATATTGCATCCGGAATCCGTTAAGTTTTTTAAACAGTTTGTAATCCTGAAGTTTAAGGAATTTAATAACATCAATGAGATTGAGCAGTATCGTCAAAAAAGTCTGCTGGTTGACCGTCAGAATGCGGTAAAATTACGCAAAGATGAATATTTTATAGCAGATTTAATCGGTCTTAAAGTCATGACGGACGAGAATAGCCAATTGGGAGTGCTTAAAGATGTTTTGCAGACAGGAGCCAATGATGTGTACATTGTAGAAACGGAAGACGGCAAGGAAGTGTTATTACCGGCAATCAAAGAATGCGTGCTGAATGTAGATGTGGAAGCCGGCGAAGTATTGGTGCATGTTATGCCGGGATTGTTGGATTAATGCGTTGGAATTAGGATGAAAGAATATGAAAGCACATATGGATTAGGTGCGGACGATATTGAGGGATAAAAGTATGAAATTTCACATACTGACCCTGTTCCCGGAGATGATTGAACAGGGATTGAATAACAGTATCATAAAAAGAGGCATTGATGCCGGGCATTTATCTGTAAATGCCGTAAATATCCGTGACTATACCCTGGATAAGCACAATAAAGTGGATGATTATCCCTACGGGGGCGGGGCCGGTATGCTGATGCAGGCCCAACCTGTGTATGATGCATATAAGTCATTGGTAAAGTCTCATGAGGATGCGGGAAAGCCTACGCCCAGAGTGGTTTTTATGACGCCGCAGGGTAGGACTTTCAGACAAGAGATTGCTCAGGAACTGGCGAAAGAAGAGGAATTGATTTTTCTCTGTGGTCATTATGAAGGAATTGATGAAAGAGTTCTGGAAGAGATTGTAACGGATGAGTTGTCTATCGGTGATTATGTTTTAACCGGCGGTGAATTGCCTGCTATGGTGGTAATTGATACCGTGGCAAGATTGATTCCGGGGGTGTTGAATAATGATGAGTCTGCCAATGATGAGTCCTTTGCAGGAAATCTTTTGGAATATCCTCAGTATACCAGACCGGAAGTATGGCATGAAAAGAAAGTACCTGAGGTGCTTTTAAGCGGACATCATGCCAATATTGCCAAGTGGCGTCTTGAGCAGGCGGTGGAGCGTACCAGAGTAAAAAGACCGGATATGTACGAGAAGTACATGGAGGAACTGGAAGCATATCTAAGAGAGCATCCGCCCAAGAAGAAACGTAGGAAAAAATCAGTATGTGATGAAGGAAAGAATGTGACTTCTATGGAAGAATAATCTTGTAACAGGCAAGAGCGAAAGGAAGTTACTTTGACGGAGTAAAAAATGATAGCTGCAAAAAGTTTGTGTAAGGTCTTTGTACGTAATATTGCAAAGAAAAAGGGAATGAAAAGAAACAGTGCCACCAAAGAAGAGTTCTATGCGGTGGATCATGTGAGTTTTGAGGCGAAGCCGGGAGAGATTCTGGGACTTTTGGGACCGAACGGTGCGGGCAAAACTACGGTTCTTCGTATGCTTGGAAATCTGATGACACCTACGGAAGGGGAAGTCTGCCTTGTGGATTTGGATGGCAATGAAGTAACATCCGTTATTGATAAAAAGCAGAAGATTGGCTATTTGTCGGGAAATACTAAGCTCTATCAACGTCTGAGTATCAGAGAGATGTTAAGGGTATTCGGTGATATTTACGGTCTTGATAAAGAGACATGCGAGGAACGCATCAATGAGATTTTTCAAGTGCTGGACATGGAGAGCTTCGGCGATAACCGTATTGAGAAGTTATCTACCGGACAGACCCAGCGTGCCAATATTGCAAGATGTCTGATTCATAATCCGGAAGTGTATATTTTTGACGAGCCTACCTTAGGCCTTGATATTATCAGCAGCGAGGCCATTGTATCTTTTATGAAGAAGGAAAAGGAGAAGGGTAAAACCGTACTTTATTCCACCCATTATATGGAGGAGGCCCAGTATCTGTGCGATCGGATTGTAATGATGTATCAGGGTAAGGTGATTGCCACGGGAACGCCGAAAGAGTTGATGGAGGCCACCGACACGGATAATCTGAGAGATACTTTCCGCAGTCTTATCAAAGAGGAGGAATTGGCAGATGAATAAGCAAACAATTTTTTCTCTCTATAAAAAGGAAATGCTGGATATTTTTCGTGATAAAAAGACCATGATTATTATGGTGCTGGTACCTTTGTTTCTGTACCCCTGTATGATGCTTGGTATGATGTTAATCATGAGCAATATATCCAAGGAAAGTCTGGAAAAGACTTATCAGATTGGTATTTTACAATGTGAGGAAACTGCGCAGATAGAGGCACTTTTATTGGATGAAGAAGACGAATTTGAGTATTTTTTTGAAACGGAAAGTTTTGATGGCTTGGAATCCGGTGAAGCGGCACTGAATCAGCAGGCTATTGATGCGTTTATCAATGTAAATCAAACGGAAGACGGCAGAGTACAGTATGAGGTGGAATATTTCTCATCAGCGGCAGATTCCGTATCTGCAAGCTCCTATGTGGAAACGATACTGGATGCTTACAGAAAAGAGTTGCGCAATGAAATAATTGAAGAGCAGTTCGGCGACTATGATATGGTTTTGAATCCTGTTGTGGTATCCAGCCGCAATATTGCAACCATTGAAGAATCCACCGGCTCCATCTTCGGCTATATTATTCCTTTTATGCTGATTACCAGTATTCTTATGGGTGCGGTATATCCTGCCATTGACGTAACCGCCGGAGAGCGTGAGCGCGGCACATTGGAAACCATGATGACACTGCCGGTAAAAAGCAGTGAAATGATGTTTAGTAAGTTTATGGCTGTTTCTACCATCGCGGTGATGTCGGCACTTTTGAATCTTTTATCCATGTTTCTTGTGGGCTTATATATGTTTGATTCCATGCAACTGGTTAATACGGCATTTGGCGATATGAATATCTGGCAGTTTGTGCCTTCCGTGATTGCATTGCTTATCTGTATGCCGATTTTTGCCATGTTTGCATCAGCGGTTTGCTTAAGTATCTGTATTTTTGCCAAAAGCTTTAAAGAAGCAAACAACTACAGTACTCCGATTTTACTGATATTTATGTTTGCATCCATGGCAGGAATGTTACCCAATCTTACATTAACCACGAAAACGGCATTGATTCCCATTGTGAATGTGGCATTATTTATAAAAGCGGTATTTGAGCTACAGTTTGAATGGGGGAATATTGCGTTGGTTTTCCTGTCCAATGTGGTGTACAGTATTGCAGCGGTTATGCTGATGTCAAAACTGTTTTCCAGTGAAGATGTGTTGTTTGGGGAAGGTTTCCGTGGGATTAAATTCCTTGAAAAACGTTCTAATATGAAAGAAAAGCAGATGCCGGGAATCGGCGATACGATTCTGATGTTTGGATTGCTTTTATTGTTAATGATTTATTTGAGTTCTTCCCTGGTATTTCGTCTTGGAATCTGGGGTACAGGGCTTGTGCAGCTGATAATTCTTGCGGTACCTGTTTTCTATGCATGGTATATGAAGGCAGATTTTAAGAAGCTGTTTTCATTGAAAGTGCCGAAGATTAGCCATGTGCTTGGTGGAATTTGTATGTGGTTTGGCATTTGGCTTTTGGAACAGGTTGTATTGGTAAGTCTGTCTCAATGGTTCCCGGGACTTGCGGAAACATCGGAGGCGTTGAATTCCATTATAACGGATGCAGGTTTCTTATCTGCCTTTATTGTGGTTGGTATTTGTCCTGCCATAGCGGAAGAGTTTGCTTTCCGTGGGTTCCTGTTTGGCACCTTGAAAGATAAGTGGAAACCCTGGCTTGCTATTGTGCTTTCGGCAGTGCTTTTTGGTGCTTATCATATGAATCTTTTACAGTTTGTTGGCGGTACTATGATGGGTATCGGTTTAGCATATGCGGCATATATGTCCGGCAGTATCTGGATTGGTGCAGTGATGCATTTTATCAATAACGGATTGTCGGTAATTCTGCAATATAATCCTGAGGTGATTGCAAAAATCCCTATTCTGGGGAAGGAAACTTACTCAGCCGGAGATATGATAATTCTTCTTGTGGTTGGAGTTGTGTGTACGGGAATTGGTGTGTTGCTTTTTAGAAGACATAAAGAAAAGATAATAGAATAATATGACGAATATAAAAGACGACGGTTGAAGAGTACTTTAACTGTCGTCTTTTTATATGGTCTTTTTGTTTGTGCGATTCAAAAGATAGTCTACGGAAACATTATGAAAATCAGCAATTTTACATAGAACTTCCGGGGGAATCATTCGTTCACCGCATTCGTAGCGGCTGTATGTTCTCTGGGTAATGCCGATGTAGTCGGCTAAGTCTTGTTGTCGTAGGTCTTTGTCTTCGCGTAGGTCACGGATTCTTGTGTATATCATACGTTGTATCTCCAAAAACTGATTTAATCATATATTACTATAGACCAAAGCAGACTATTGACATATAGACCGTTTTGGACTAAAATGTCGGTATGGTGAGTACCGAAGGAAGGAGAGTGTTTATGAAAAAAAATAAACGTATTTGTTTTAAGAAAAGTATTACATTTTGTATAATGTTTATAATTTTTGCAACATTTTTGTTTTCGGCTTGTAATACAACCAATTCAGAAAATGCTTTATATGATTCTACAGAGACAGGAAATAGTAGCACGGAAGGAAACGTGGTGACGTCGGAGGAATTAGATAGTGTGCCGGTAACGTCTGAATCGTTACAAGGGAAAGAATTGGTATCCATTCAATGGAATGAGCCACAGATTAGTACAACAGAAATTACATATGAAGAAGCTTGTGCATATATGGATTCATTGTACGAAAAATATGAAATTGTTCATGTTGAATATTTTATTGATTTGAATTACTATTCCTTATCAGAAGAAACGATTGATAAGTTATGCGATAAATATGAGCTTGAAGAAACGTATTATGGTGAAGTTTATGGTATTTTATCATATAATACCGAGATATTAAGTGTGGCTGAAAAAGTAGAGGATGAAATTATTTCAGTAGAAGATAATATAAATTCAGATTATGAAGAAGATGTTTTTGCGGAAACGGTGGAAGCAGATATCATTAATTATGTATCTGAAGGTAGATGTTCTTCTCTTGATGAATTCATGACTATATATCCCAAATTAAGTGAATATGTTGTAGATGAGAACTTAAAACAGCAAGCAATGGTGACAGATAATATGCTGTACGAATATGTAGATAAAAGACTGGAAATGGCGTGCATTACTTATGATATTATGGCGCAGATGCCTGAAATTGTAATTCCGGAAGATATCCGAGAGGATTTTTACTACGGTTATGAATATTACGATTTACCGTTTTATTTTTATGATATTCAGAATTATGAAAAATATACAAGCGAAAGTCAAAAGGCATTTTTAGAAAGCAGCATACCTGAATTTGAAGCGTTTTTGGCAGACAATGAAGAAAAGTTTAATCAGCTTACGGAAATACAGAATGAAATTGAAGATATGAAAGGTGCATATTATGCATATTTTGAGGATATGGAATACCCTGATGAATCGTTAGGATATTTATATTCCTTTAATAGTGCATCGTCTAAAGGTACAAATTTAGAGACATTAAATTTTCTGACTTGGTATTTTGTTGATTCTATTTATTTCTTCAATCCATTAGACCCTGAATATAATTATGAGAATGAAGAAAGAGAACTTTCCTTTGAGGAAGATTATTTTATTTATTATTTCGTAGTAGATGAA
>JAZNRC010000020.1:0-2465 GCA_045590555.1 Lachnospiraceae bacterium
TGGGCCTTGATGTAGGGGCGGATGATTATTTGGATAAGCCCTTTTCTTTCCCTGTTTTATCTTCCAAGGTAAAGGCAATTCTCCGCAGAACCTATGGGATGGCGGAAGATAAGGAACTGCTTGTGTATAAGGATATTACCGTGGATGTTGCATCAAGAACGGTAACGAAAGCCGGTAAAGAGATTTCCATAACCGGCAAGGAATATGATATTTTATGCTATTTTATGAAACATCCTGAACAGGTGATTCATAAAGAAACACTTTTTAATGCGGTTTGGGGGAGCGATTGTTTTAGTGAAATCAATACCTTGAATGTGTATGTACGATGGCTTCGTGAGAAATTGGAGGAAGACCCTAAGAATCCCATGCTGATCCAGACAGTATGGAAGGTGGGGTACCGATTCGGAGGAGGGAGCGATAAATGAAACGCTTAAAGTATTTGTATGCGGGAACGTTTCTGCTTTTTGCTTTACTGCTTGTAATTGCTAATATACTGCAGAAGAATCGGGAGGAGAAGTCCAATCAGGGGCGTAATGTGGTAATGAACCGTATTGCCGGCCTGGTGGAAACAGAGATGAAAGCCTCAGGTGCGAATCCGGAGGAGATTGTGCAGTTGTGTTTTTATGATAAAAAAGATGAATGGCAGCAGGCGTATAATGAATGTATGTTGCCCTTGGACATTGTTTATCTTCCTGCAGATACGGAGCAAAGCGGTGTGAATAATGTAACGGATTTGACAAGTTCGCAAAGTGTCTGGGTCCTCTATGAAGAGGAACGGCTTGCGGGCTTTCTTGTCTTTTCTTTTGGGGATGAATCTTATGGGCAAAAAGCAGTGATTATGAATGCGTGTATCATTGCATCTTTTGTACTGACGATAGGGATAATTGCATATATCCATTTTAAAATTTTAAAACCTTTCCAAACACTTTCCCAGTATCCGGAGCGTTTGTCCAAAGGTTCTTTTACGGATAAGTTACCGGAAACGAAGAACCGGTATTTTGGTAAGTTCGTATGGAGTGTTAATATGCTGGGTGATAAAATGACCTATGATAAAAAGCATATCAATCGTCTGATTGAAGAACGTCAGACGCTTCTTGCAACCATAGCTCACGGAATCAAAACACCGGTGTCGAATATTAAACTGTACGCAAATGCAGTGGAGACGGGATTGTACCAGCCGGATGGCATGCCCAATGAAAAGGATGCGGAAATTGCAGTCAAGATTAATAAAAACGCAGATGATATCACCATCCTTGTACAGGAGATGATTCAAACCTCTATGGAAGGGTTGGTGGATTTTGAACCCAACCCGCAATCTTTTTATTCCAAGGAGATTGAGGAGTACATAGAAGAAGAGTACACCAATCGATTAAAAGTACTTAAAATTCCCTGCGAAGTGGAATGCGTCAATAATACTTTGGTGGATTCGGATAAAATAGGTATTCTGCGGATTTTATCGCAGTTTCTTGAAAATGCGATTAAGTACGGTGACGGCACCGGAATTTCTGTTGTGATTGAGAAGCAGGAAGAAGGACATTATTTTACGGTAAGAAATAAAGGAGGTATTGTGTCTGAGAGTGAACTTCCTTATCTTTTTAACAGCTTTTGGAGAGGCTCTAATGCAGAAATGAAAGAAGGAAGCGGTATCGGTTTGTATGAAGCCAAACAAATTGCGTTGCGTTTGTCGGGAGATGTGTTTGGGCGATATATGAAAGATGCGGAAGGGATGGAGTTTGTTTTATACATTCCGTAGAAGATATCCTTACAGGCTACAAGTAAGAATGAATACAAGAATAGTAAGCTTCGGTAATTTTTTTGCTGAGGTTTATTTTTTTGCGACAAGTTGTTGACCGTGTGAATGATTGGATATATAATAAATTTATGCAATGCATAAAGAGGTGGACTTATGGAAGCAAGAGAAGAATTAAGAAAATTAAGAGAAAGTACCGGTATGAATCGAAAAGAATTTTGTGAGTATTTTGAAATTCCGTATATGACGGTAACAGATTGGGAATTAGGGAATAGAAGGGTTCCGCAGTATCTTTTGCGGTTGATGGCATATAAGATTGAAATAGAGAAGTTGGCTAACAAGAAAAAAGACAATGCTCAGGAAGATGAAGCGACTAAAGAATAATGTATAGGTAATTGTGCCACAGCTGTTGCACAATTTGTGGGAGGAATGCTATGGCAGAAAATACGGAATTAATGACGGTAGATAATATATGTAATAGAGTTTATTTCATAAGAGGCCAGCAGGTGATGCTGGATTATGATTTGGCTGAGATTTATGGATATGAAGTAAAACGTTTGAATGAGCAGGTAAAACGTAATATCACAAGATTTCCGGAAGATTTTATGTTTCAGCAGACAACAGAAGAAGATGAGATCTTGAAGTCGCAAATTGCGACTTCAAGTTGGGGTGGAAAAAGAAAGCTTCCGTATGCATTTACGGAACAAGGCATTTA